>CAWEDE010000001.1:0-72054 GCA_963807665.1 uncultured Alphaproteobacteria bacterium
GACCAGCTTCCGCCACCGGCGCGCTGGCGCAAACTGGCGCGGATATTTGCGTGCTGGATGGCGGCCTGTCCGATGCGAACAAGAACTCCGTTGTCGCGGCCGCGCGCGCGGCGCAACCGGCGCCGCTGATCTTTGTGTGCGGCACCGACGGCGTGCACCGCCTGGACGGCATCGTTGGCATGCTCAACAAGCCGGCGAGCGTGGAGGAGGCGGGCAAGCTGGTTGAAATCTGCGTGCGCGCGAAAATTCCCACCCGCGTACTGGTGGTAGACGATTCCGGTACTGTGCGTTCCATTGTGCGCAAAATCTTGTCAGCCAGCCATTTCGCATTGAATGTCGACGATGTGGCCGAAGGCAACGCCGCGCTCGATCAGTTGCGCGGCGGCAAATTCGACATGGTATTTCTCGATTACAACATGCCCGGCCTCGACGGTTTCGAGACGCTGGCGCAAATCAAGCGCGAATGTACCGGCGTTGCCGTGGTGATGATGTCGTCAACCGGCGACAATGGCGTCGCCGAACGCGCACAAGCCTTGGGCGCCCACGCCTTCCTCAAGAAGCCGTTTTATCCGGCCGATATCGATGCGGTGCTGGAGCGCTATTACGGCCTAAACATGACGCGCATTTAGCGCGCTTTTGAAAATGAATGAATTAGGTTTTCCGCGCTATTGGCGCGACTGCTCGATGGTGAATTCGCCGTTGCGAATGCGCGGACCGAGCCGTTCGGCGAAGGTGGCGGCGGCTTCCTCGCCATAGGTCGTGACGAATTCGGCCAGCGCCGCGAACAGGCAGGCCTGCGCCAGGCAATCGCCGTCGATGCCGTCATGGGTGGCTTCGGCCCAGGCCTCGTGCAGATATCCCAAGGCGGCCCGCTTCTGCTCGTGATCGGGCAAAGCCTCGTGCGCCTGAGTTGAACGCCCCGTCGTCGTCATTTTCACCTTCGTCCCCCTGGCGTCCAAGCGGGACACCACTCCCAATTCCCAGAACGGACGTTAGCACGGGCTCTACGCCCTCCAAGCCCGCACATAAAGGAAAGGTTAATAACGACGGCCTTAATTGGCGTATCGCGCGGTGATTTCGCGGGCGATTTTAGCGCCTTCATCGAGATATCGGCGAATTGCCACATCGGCGGCGGGCGTACAGGTGCGATAAGTCTGTTGAAAACCCCGGTAACCACGATTGAAACTGGCAACGATCTTGCGCCGGCGCTCGCCATTGGGCGCCTCGGCGTCGATCAAGGTCTGCATCTCGTTGCGCCATTTCTGACCTTCATTGGCGCCGCAAACCGCGCGTAAATATTGCAGCGAGCCGAGGATTTCGGCGAGCCGCATCAAATCGTTGTCGAACGGCGCCGGGCCGCCTTCCACCGCGCGCCCAGGACTCGCTAAAGTCAGCGTCAGGCACAGCAGGATCGAGCCGATGGCGAGGATCTTTTTCACGCTGGTGATATGCCCTTGCCCGCAGGCCTTCGCAAGCTACTGACCAAGCATCTTCGCCGCATCCGCCACGATCTCGGCCAGCCCGTCGGTGGTGCGCAAGCCGCCAAGTTCCGAAGGCGCCAGCCAGCGCGCATCGTCGAGTTCTTCATTGAGCGCCGGCTCACCCGAAACCCAGCGCGCGGCAAAACACAGAATGACGAAATGGCGTTCGACCTTCCCCTCGCGGTCGCGCATCACCGCCTCGCGATGGCCCGCAAGTGCTATCGGCTCGATTTCCAACGCGGTCTCCTCGCGCACTTCGCGCTTTGACCGCATCGATAAGCATCTCGCCGGCTTCCACCACGCCGCCCGGCATCGTGTAGAGATTGAGCGCTGGCTTTCGCGCGCGCCGCACCACCAGCACCTTGCCGTCGCGAAAAATCGCCGCGCTGACGGCGAGGAAGGGGCGCGTTGGGTAAGTTCGCTCGTCGGCCACTCAATTATCTTTTCTATCTTTTCATCTATGTTTTCATCAAAACGTCGACTACTGCCTGCGGCGCGGCTGGCTGGCCATCGGCGGCCGGCGCCTCGCCGTTGATCAGGGCGCCGGCGCGCGCCACCAGCGGCTTGAGCCATGCAGCGGCGTGAGCCGCGAGAACGGCGGCCGCGTCGCGCGGCATATCGGTGCTCATCGCCGCGCGCGTCGCCTCTAGCACGGCGGTCATCGAGCCGGCCAGCGCGTCGAGGCTTTGGCGCAAAGCCGGATCGGCGGTGTCATAGGCGGCGATCGCCATGTCGCGGCCAGTAAAGCGCGAGGCGGCGAAATGCTCGCGGTAGCTCATCGGACGCCAGCCGAGGAAATCTTCGAGGCATTCCGGGCAGCCCGAAACCATTTCGAGCAGCATGATGGCTTCGTTGAAATGATTGAGATAATCTGTGGCAAGCCCGGTGGCCGGATTGATATTGGCGTCGGCCAGCCGCGGGGCACTCGCCGCCGCTTCGGATGCTTGTGCTGCGTGACCGCAATATCGATATGTCATCGAACCCCGCCGCCGGATACCACTGGCGGCTCATGTTATTATGGTTCCAAGTTAAGACGCGCTTAACCAGCGCCGGTTCGAGGCTTCGATCATGTGCGGCCGCTACACCATCATCGCTACGCCGGAAGCGCTGCGCGCGCTGTTTGGCTATGACGAGCAGCCGAATTTTCCGCCGCGCTACAATGTTGCGCCGACGCAGCCGATACCTGTCGTTCGCTTGATTGATGGCAAACGCCACTTCGCCCTGGTGCGCTGGGGCCTGCTGCCATCCTGGGTCAAGGATCCAAAAAAAATCACGCTGCTGATCAATGCGCGCGGCGAGACGGTGGCCGAGAAGCCGGCCTACCGCGCCGCCATGAAGCGGCGGCGCTGCCTGATCCCGGCCGATGGTTTTTATGAATGGAAGGCGGGCACCCCGCGCAAGCAGCCCTATTACATTCGCGCCAAAGATGGATCGCCCTTGGCCTTCGCCGGATTATGGGAGACCTGGACCGGGCCGAATGGCGAGGAACTGGAGACCGCGGCCATCGTCACGACATCGGCCAACAAGACGTTGTCGCCGATTCATGACCGAATGCCAGTTGTTGTCCCGCCGGATGCTTTCGACCTCTGGCTCGATGCTGCCAATGTGGACCCGAAGACGGCCTCGGCGCTGATCGCGCCAGCGCCGGAGGGTTTGCTCGAGGCCTATCCGGTTTCCACCGACGGTCAACCGCGTCGCCAACGACAATCCGAAACTGCTGGATCTGTTTGTGCCGGGAGCGGAGCCTGCGCACGCGTCTAAAGCCCGAAGCGGCTGCCAAGTCCGCGCCGGCCAAACGCGTGAAAGCCAAAAAGACCAGCGGGCAGGGCGCGTTGTTTTAACGCAGCCCTACAAAACCTTCCCCGGGTTCAAAATCCCGTTCGGGTCCAGCATCTGCTTCAGCCCGCGCATCAATTCCAATGCCACCGGGTCCTTGTAGAGATGCAGAATGTCGCGCTTCATGACGCCGACGCCGTGCTCGGCCGAAATCGAGCCGCCGTGCTTCTTCACCACCGCAAACACAACGGCGTTCACGTCGTCCCAGCGCGCCAGGAATTCCTTTTTATCCATGCCTTCCGGCTGCATGACGTTGTAATGGATATTGCCGTCGCCGACATGGCCGAAGGGCAGCGTCCTTGAGCCCGGAATGAATTTCATAACAGCCGCGTCGGCTTCTGCGATGAAAGCCGGAATGGCCGCGACCGGCACCGAAATGTCGTGCTTGATCGAAGCGCCGATTTGGCGCTGTACCTCGCCGAATAATTCGCGGATGCGCCAGAACGCCTTGGCCTGCTCAATACTGTCGGCAATGGTAGCGTCCTGCACCAGGCCCTTGGCGTGGCCGTCGGCTAGAATTTCCTCCAGCACGTCGCGCAATCCGGTGCGCTGCTGCGACGACACTTCGATCAGCACGTACCAGGGGTGCGGGCTCGCCAGCGGATCGCGGCTTTTGCTGTCATGCTTGACCACGGCCTCGATGCCGGCGCGCACCATCATTTCGAATGACGTCACACCGCCCGACAGTCGCTCGGTCGCCAGCCCCAGAAGATCGACCGCCGCCTGCGGCGACGGCACGCCGGCATAGGCGGTCTCGACCGAGCGTGGCCGCGGCACCAGGCGCAGCACCGCCGCGGTGATGATGCCGAGCGTGCCTTCCGAACCGATGAACAGGTTCTTGAGGTCGTAGCCGGTATTATCCTTCTTGAGCTTATTGAGATTGTTGAGCACGCGCCCGTCCGCCAGCACGACCTCAAGGCCGAGCGCGTGCGACCGCGAAATGCCATGCACCAGCGCCGCGATGCCGCCGGCATTGGTTGATAGGTTGCCGCCGATGGTGCAACTACCTTCCGACGGCAGCAATTGCGGATAAAGCCGGTCGGCGTCGGCGGCGGCTTGGCGCGCGCGCTGCAAGGTGACGCCGGCCTCGACCGTCATGGTGTTGGAGACGGGGTCGACCTCGCGGATTTTATCGAGCCGGTTGAGCGACAGGATGATCTCGCCACGATGCGGAATTTGCCCGCCGACCAGGCCGGTATTGCCGCCCTGCGGCACGATCGCGGTCTTGGTTTCATTGGCGAGTTTGAGGATGGCCGCCACTTCCGCCACCGAGCCAGGCCGCAGCACCACCGGCGTCTCGCCGTGGAAAAGGTCGCGCATCTCGACGAGATAGGGCTCCTGCGCGCCGCGTTCCGTCACCGCATATTTCTGACCGACAATGTCGATGAAGCGCTTCAACAGTTCGGGCGCGGGCGGCGGGATCAAGGCGGCCGGGGACTGGAAGTTCATGATCGCTCCTTATCGCGGCGCGGCGGCGCGCGCCAGCCGGTCGTTGATGGCCTCGCCGAGGCCGTCCTGCGGTACGCGCATCACCGCGATGGTCTTGGCGCCGGCGGCATCGAGCGCGCGCAAATGCGAAAACAGATTGGCCGCGGCTTCGATCAGGTCGCCGCGCGGCGACAGGTTGAGGGTCGTGCCGGAAAATTCGGGCGACGGCCCGAAAGCCAGCAAGGCTTCGCCGTCGCGCGGTGAATCCGCGTTCAAACGCAATTTTGCCTTCGGCGCATAATGCGAGGCAAGCTGGCCCGGCGCGATCGGCATCTCCTCCGCGATCAAGGCAACCCTCAGCGGACGGCCGAGCACGCGCTCGATCTCTTCGCGCGCCAAACCGCCCGGGCGCAGTAGCGTCGGCTCGCCCAAGACAGGCGACAATGGTCGATTCAACACCGACCGCGCAATTGCCGCCATCGAGCACCATATCGATGCGGCCACGCAGGTCCGCCATCACATGCGCCGCGCTGGTTGGCGAAACATGGCCGGAACGGTTGGCCGAGGGCGCGACCACGGCACCGCCGAACGCCGCGAGCAAAGCTTGCGCGACGGGATGCGCCGGTACGCGCAATGCCACACTGTCGAGGCCGGCGAGCGCCAGATCGGCCACGCCACCATCGGCGCGCTTTGGCAATACCAGCGTCAGCGGTCCGGGCCAGAACGCGGCCGCGAGCTTTTCTGACGCCGCATCGAAATAGGCCAAACGTTTAGCCGCATTCACATCCGAGATATGGGCGATCAGCGGATTGAAGGCCGGGCGGCCCTTGGCGGCATAGAGCCTGGCCACCGCCTCGCCATTGCCGGCATCGGCGCCGAGCCCATAGACGGTCTCGGTCGGAAACGCGACCAGCCCGCCTTGCTTGAGGCAGGCGGCAGCGGCAGCGATTGCCGCCTCATCGGCCTTCAAGGCCCGCGTTCCCGGCTCGGCGGTCATGAGCATCCCTTAAGCTTGCAGCTTCGAGCGAGCCGGGGTTATAAGGCCGCCGACAGTCGGAGTGTAGCGCAGTCTGGTAGCGCACCTCGTTCGGGACGAGGGGGTCGCAGGTTCAAATCCTGCCACTCCGACCATTAAACCAGACATTTGCGCCGCTTTTCGACCGCCAAACTTGCGGTTCCAAGGGCTTTCTGTCCCGCCAAAGCCGGCCACGCGCCGCCCTACAACCCAGCCGCCCTACAACCCATAAGTCTCCTTGTGCAGGGCAGGTGGCGCCGCGTAACGTCAGGTTTGGTGAAGCAATGCCGGCGGAATCCATGACCGGCAAGGGGAGGAGACAATTCATGCAACGGCTTGTCGGCTTGCTGTCGCGCGCGGCAATCGCGCTTATCGGCGCCGCATTATTCGTCACGGCCTATGCCAATAGCAGCGCCCAGGCACTCGATTATCCGACCCGCTCGGTGCGCATCATCGTGGGCTATCCGCCTGGCGGCTCGACCGACATCCTTGCCCGCCTGTTTGGCCAATATCTGAGCGAGAAGCTCGGCCAGCAGTTCGTGGTCGAGAACAAAGCCGGCGCCGGCAACAACATCGCGACCGAAACCGTCGCCAAGGCCGCCCCCGATGGCTACACGCTTCTGCTTGCCAACCCCGCCAACACGATTAACGCGACGCTCTACAAGCATCTCAACTTCGTGTTCCTCAAGGACCTCGACCCGGTCGCCGAATTCATCCAGGTCACCAATGTGATGGAAGTCAATCCGGAAGTGCCCGCCAAGACGGTCGCGGAATTCATCGCTTACGCCAAAGCCAATCCGGGCAAGATCAACATGGCGTCGTCCGGCAACGGCACATCGGTTCATCTGTCGGGCGAATTGTTCATGATGATGACCGGCGTGAAGATGACGCATGTGCCGTATAAAGGCGCCGGGCCAGCGCTGGTCGATCTCATGGGCGGCCAGGTGCAGGTGTTTTTCGACAATCTGCCGTCCTCGATCGCCCACATCAAAGCCGGCAAGCTGCGCGCGCTCGGCGTGACCGCGGCGTCGCCCTCCGATGAACTGCCCGGCATTCCCACCGTCGGCGCCACCGTGCCGGGATACGAGGCGACCGCCTTCTTCGGCCTCGTCGCCCCGCATGGCACGCCCAAGGAGATCGTCGATTTGATCAACAAGAACGTCAACGAGGCGCTCAACGATCCGAAAATGCTGGCGAGGCTCAAAGACCTCGGCGGCGTTCCATTCCGCGGCTCGGCGGCCGATTTCGGCAAGCTGCTCGCGGACGAAACCGCCAAATGGGAAAAGGTCGTGCACGCCGCTAACCTTTCGATCGAATGACGCCGCTAACTCGCGTGAATTTGCGCGCATGACCCGTAAACGTCCCGAAGATCTGCGCAGCAACCGTTGGCTCGGCGCCGACGACATGCGCTCGTTCGGCCACCGCTCGCGGCTGCGCCAGATCGGCTATGACGCCGAGGATTGGACCGGCAAGCCGGTCATCGGCATCATCAATACCTGGAGCGAGATCAATCCGTGCCACACGCATTTGCGGGCGCGGGCGGAAAACGTCAAACACGGCGTCTTGCAGGCCGGCGGCTTCCCGATCGAACTGCCGGCGATCTCGCTGTCGGAAACCTTCGTCAAGCCGACGACGATGATGTATCGCAATTTCCTCGCCATGGAGACGGAAGAACTGCTGCGCAGCCATCCGCTCGACGGCGCAGTGCTGATGGGCGGCTGCGACAAGACTACGCCCGGCCTGATCATGGGCGCCATCAGCATGGGAATTCCGGCGATCTATATTCCCGCCGGCCCCATGCTGCGCGGCAATTGGAAGGGCGAATATCTCGGCTCCGGTTCCGACGTGTGGAAATACTGGACCGAAAAGCGGGCCGGCAATATCACGACCGACGAATGGAACGAGATCGAAGGCGGCATCGCGCGCTCCTTCGGCACCTGCATGGTCATGGGCACGGCGGCCACCATGATGGCCATTGCCGAAGCGCTCGGCCTGTCGCTGCCCGGCGCCTCGTCGATCCCGGCGGCGGATTCCAATCACCCGCGCATGTGCGGCGTCGCCGGGCGCCGTATTGTCGACATGGTGTGGGAAGATTTGACGCCCGCCAAGATCCTCACGCCGCAGGCTTTCGACAATGCCATCAAGGTGCATATGGCCATGGGCGGCTCGACCAACGCCATCATCCATGTGGTGGCGATGGCGCGGCGCGCCGGCGTCGCGATGGACATGGAGAAATTCGACCAGCTCTCGCGCGAAATTCCAGTGCTCGCCAATGTGCGCCCATCCGGCAAATATCTGATGGAGGATTTCTACTACGCTGGCGGCTTGCGCGCCTTGATGCAGAACCTGCGCAACAATCTCGATCTGTCTTGCATGACCGTGAACGGCAAGAGCATCGGCGAGAATATCGAAGGCGCCAAGGTTCACATCCCGGACGTCATTCATTCACTCAACGATCCGGTTTACGCCGAGGGCGCGACCGCGGTGTTGCGCGGCAATCTGGCGCCCAATGGCTGCGTCATCAAACCGGCCGCCGCCGACAAGCGCTTCCTCAAGCATCGCGGGCCGGCGATCGCCTTCGAGGACTACAACCACATGATGCGCGAGATCGACCGCGACGATCTCGATGTCACTCCCGATCATATTATGGTGCTCAAGAATGCCGGGCCGAAAGGCGGGCCGGGCATGCCGGAATGGGGCATGTTGCCGATTCCCAAGCGCCTGCTGGGGCAGGGCGTGCGCGACATGATCCGCATTTCCGACGGCCGCATGAGCGGCACCAGTTACGGCGCCTGCATTCTGCATGTCGCGCCGGAAAGCTTCGTCGGCGGCCCGCTCGCTTTTGTGCAGACTGGCGACGAGATCGAGGTCGATGTCGAAAAGCGCATGATCCATTTGCATGTCAGCGACGCTGAAATGGCCAAGCGCAAGGCGGCCTGGACGGCGCCGGCGCCGAAATATCCGCGCGGCTATGGCGCGCTTTTCTCGGAACATATCGGCCAGGCCGACACCGGCTGCGATTTCGATTTCCTGAAAGCCGGCGGCGCAATCCCGGAGCCGGAGATCCACTAAGGCATTGATGGGAGGACGAACCATGCTGCGCAAGTTTCGTGGATTGGCGCTTATGGGTGCCTTGGCGGCATTGGCGGCTCCCGCAGTTGCGCAAACCTACCCCTCTAGCCCGGTTCATCTGATCGTGGCCTATTCCGCTGGCGGCACCGGCGATGTGGTGGCGCGCATTGTCGCGCCCAAGCTGTCGATCGCGCTCAACCAGTCGGTGATTGTGGAAAATCGCGCCGGCGCCAGCGGTGCCATCGGCGCGCATAGTGTTGCCACGGCGGCGCCCGACGGCTTGACCCTGCTGGTCGGCCAGACCGCTGAGGTCGCCATCAACCAGCATTGGCTCAAGAACATCAGTTACGATCCCGACAAGGATCTCATGCCGGTGGCGCTCTTGGCCGTGGTGCCGCTCGCGCTGGTGGTGCCGGCCAAGGCGCCTTATTCGACCATGCCGGAATTATTGACGGCGCTCAAAACCGCCAAGCTCACTTTTGCCTCCGCCGGTATCGGCACGCCAGGGCACTTCGCCGGCGAATTTCTCAAGGCCAAGACCAAAGCCGATCTCACCCATGTGCCCTACAAGGGCGCCGGCCCGGCCTTGAGCGATCTGATCGGCAATCACGTCGATCTTTATTTCCCGGGAACGCCGGCGGCGATGCCGATGGTGAAATCCGGTCTGGTGAAAATGCTGGCGGTATCCTCGGCCAAGCGCTCGTCGATTGCACCCAATGTGCCGACCATCGCGGAGACCACCGGCATGAAGGATTTCGACTTCACGCTGTGGGCCGGCATATTCGCGCCGCGCGGCACGCCGCCAGCAAATCATTGCCAAGCTCAATACCGAAATCAATAAGGTGCTCAACGATCCCGAGACCCGCAAGAAGCTCGAAGATGCCGGCGCCGAGGTCGATGCCATGACGGTCGCTCAGTTCCGCGCCTTCGTGGATGCGGAAAGCAACAAATATGTCCGCATCATTAAGGAAACCGGGGTCACGGCTGAGTAGCGGGATGCCACCCGGTATAATTTAGAACTGCTCCAATCTTTGCCGGAGCGATTGACACTCGTACCTGAAATTATTCGAAGTAATTTTGCCGCGCCCTGAACGCGGCGGCTGGGTCAGTTCAATGCGTAACGATCTATACCTGCGCACAGGCGCGCTCGCCGCGCTGTTTTGCGTGGCGACATTTGCAGGCGCCCGTGCGCAATCGACGGCCGATGTATTTCACGAGGCGGAATCGAAATACATGTTCGGTTTCGTCGATGGCGCCGACATCGGCAATGAGGGCGAGAAGGCGATCGAGTTCGAGACGACGGCAGAATTCAAAAGGCGCGGTGGCAAATATTCGGCCATCGAGCAGGAGATCGAATTCGAACACGTCGTGACGCAGAATTTCGCCTATGAGGTGAGCGCGCACTTCACCAACCACCAGATCAGCGGCGTCGAGGGCCTCGACGACATCAGCCGGACATCGTTTAGCGGCGCTTCGAGCAAGCTGCGCTATCTCATTCTTGGGCGCGGGCCCGGCTCGCCCATCGGTTTGACGATTTCGGCCGAGCCCGAATGGTCGCGCATCGACGGCACCGACGGCACGCAGACGCAAGACTACAATACCGATTTCCGTATCGTAGCGGATACCGAACTCATTCCCAATCGGCTCTTTGCCGCCGTCAACATCAGTTATGTGCCGGAAACCGCCAAGGGCGCCGCCGATGTTAACTGGCAAAACAGCTCCGGTCTCGGCCTGTCGGCCGCGCTCGCCTACCGGGTGACGCCGAAACTCGCGGTCGGCGCGGCCATTGAATATGACCGCGCCTATGACGGGCTGGCATTCCAGACCTTCCTGGGCCACGCGCTTTATGCCGGGCCGACGTTGCAGATCAATTTTACGCAGAAGATTTTATTGGCCGCCGCTTTCATGGCGCAGGTGGCGGGCCACGCGGTCAATGACCCGCGGGCGCTCGATCTGACGAATTTTAGCCAATACCGCGCCAATCTGAAACTCGAATTCGAGTTCTAAGAAATGGGTGAGACATGAAACAAAATTATTACGTCGTCATTGCCGCTCTCACTGTAGCGCTGCTTGCGTGGGGGCCGGCGGTCCGCGCCGAGGACAGCGTTGGCGTGCAGATTACGCTCAAGGATCACAAGTTTTCGCCGGCCGAACCGCACGCGCCAGCCGGCAAGCCGATTGTCATCACGCTTAAAAATCTCGACCCTGCTCCGGCCGAATTTGAAAGTAATACATTGCGCGTCGAGAAAGTGGTTACCGGCGGCGGCACGATCGTCATGCGCATCCGCCCGCTGGAAGCCGGGCGCTACCGTTTCTTTGACGATTTCCATCCCGAAACGCAGGGCTATCTGGTCGTCCGTTAAAGAAATCGGTTGGAATTCGCCGGGCGGCGTGCTCATAAACACCGCCATGGCCGACGACATTCCCTTCGACAAAAATCTCGATCTCGCGCCCGATACGGTGGACGAGGTGATGCCCGGCGTGCGCCGTGTGATGGCCGATAATCCCGGCCCGTTCACTTTCAAGGGCACCCTCAGCTACATCATCGGTAAGGGCAAGGTCGCCATTGTCGATCCCGGCCCCAACGATCCGCGCCACATCGCCGCGCTGCTCGACGCCGTGCGCAACGAAACGGTGACGCATATTTTCGTCACCCACACCCATCGCGACCATTCGCCCGCCGTGCCGGCGATCAAGGCAGCTACCGGCGCCACGGTTTACGCCGAAGGCGTGCACCGCGCCGCGCGGCCCTTGCATATCGGCGAGAATAATCCGCTCGAAGGCAGTGGCGACCGCGATTTCAAGCCCGACGTGATGCTCAAGGACGGCGAGGTCGTGACCGGTGACGGCTGGAGCGTCGAGGCGGTGACCACGCCCGGCCATACCGCCAATCACATGGCTTATGCATTCAAGGATAAGAATGTCTTTTTGCCGGCGATCACGTGATGGGCTGGGCGACCTCCATCGTGGCGCCGCCCGACGGTGCCATGAGCGATTACATGGCCTCGCTCAACAAGCTCGCCAAACGCAAGGAGCAGATTTATTTTCCCGGCCACGGCCCCGCGATCAACGACGCGTCGCGTTTCGTGAATTATTACATCCTGCATCGCAAGGCACGCGAAGATTCCATCCTGCACCGCCTGGCCAAGGGCGCGACCGACATCCCCACAATCGTGCGCGCGAGCTATATCGGCATCGATCCGCGTTTGATCAACGCCGCCGGCCTCTCGGTGCTGGCGCATCTGGAAGATCTGGTGGCGCGCGGCGTCGTGGCAACCGACGGCCCGCCGGCCATCGACGGGGTTTATCGGTTGGCGCGCGCGTAATGGCTTACTTTCCCCGGACGCGGCGCAGCGCGAGCGTAAGCGGGTGGTGCGACGCAGATCCGGGGTCTTTCCAAACTCCGAATGCGTGACGATCCCGGGTCTGCAGCGCATCACTAGGGTGCTGCGCTGCGCCCGGGACAGTCCTATTTCTTTTTCTCCGTCGCCTTTTTCGCCGCGCCTTTTTTATCCGGCTCGGGCTTGGGTTCCGGCGCGTTGCCCGCGGCATCGTCAATATCCTCCAGCAAGGCGCGTACGCGCGCGGCATTGGCGCCGAAATCGTGGTCGCCAAAGCGCGAGGCGGAACGCACATCGACGCGCGAGCCGGGGCCCAGCGGGCTGATGCGGATAACCACGTCGTCGCGGAATCCCATAATCATGGTCTGAGCCACGGCCTCGATCACTGCGTCGCGGCGCCCAGTTGCCGGCGGGCGCGCATCGGCGATCCGCCATTTACGTTTGGTGACGAGCGCCAGCGCGATATCGTAAGCCGTCTTGGGCGGTACGCTCAGTTGCAGCGGCACGAGGTCGGGATAGGCCGCGCGTTGCAGCGCCGCGGTTTTGGCACCCGGATAATTGACCCGTCCGCTCGGGCGCGCGCGCAAAAGCGCCTCGAAGCGTGGCGGGTTATCCTGATCGGTGGTGATGTCGTTGATCGCGGGTAAAACCGTAGCGCGGTAGCCGAGATAGGCCGGATAGGCGAGCAGCAATGAGGCCCAGAAACAGCCCCAGGATAGCGCGCCCCAGCCCTTTGAGGCCCTGGCGCCAGATCACCACGAAGGACGCAAGGGCCAGGATGACTGCAAGCCCAGCGAAAATAAGCGCTGCGGCAAACGTCGCCAGCGCCGGCACGATCTCCAAAAGGCCTGAGCGCAGGATGATGACGGACAGCACCGCCACCACAAGCCCAAATAGCGCGAAGCGCCCCGACCAATTGGCCAGTTTGGACCTGGGCTCGTCACCAAATACTACCCGCCGCACCATGCCCGTCAGCCCGCGCAAATATGTTTGAGGGCCGCCCATTCGGCGGCGCTGAGAAAGGGAGTCGCCGGCCGCGTGCCGGCGATTTTGTCGATCGCGGCAATGCGCGCCTTGGTTTCGGGATGGTCAAGCAGGATTTTCATGCCCGGCTCGGTCGCGCCGCCAACCTTGGCGAGCATGACACCGAGCGCATGCGCGTTGCCATGCGCCTTGATCATCAGGTCGGTGCCATAGGCGTCGGCGGCAGCTTCCGTCTCGCGCGAATAGGACGATTGCAGCACGCTCTTGGCGGCAATCACGACGGCGCCGCCGCCGACAAAATCACCCAGCAGCATGCCGAACAGAAACGACAATCCGCCGGCTTGGAGCACCGCCCTGGTACCGTCGCGATGCGCGACATGGCCGATTTCATGGGCAATGACGCCGGCCACTTCATCGGCGCTGTCGGCCTTATCGATAAGCCCGCGGAACACATAGATCTGGCCGCCCGGCAACGCCATGGCATTGGCTTCGGAGCGGCGCACCACATAGCTGCGCAACGGTTCCGGCAGCGCGGCGGCCGCTTCCAGCCGATGTACCAGTTTATCGAGCGCGGCGCGGCCCGGCTTTTCCGTATCGCCGGCGCCGCATTCGAAAGCCGGCCCGGCATTTCGCGTGTCCAGGATGGAGCGCAGCTGCGCGTCGACCGCTTGGCCCAGTTTCCGATCGATCACGACTGGCACCAGCGGCGCCAGTTTGGCGGCAATCGCCGGTATGCCGAACATCGCAACCAGCACCAGCGAGACGGTGGCGGCGATACTCCAGCCGATGACGCTGGCGCGTTGCCGGCGACGGCGTATGCCGGCTCGGTCGATATAGGCCGCGCGCGCGTCGATGGCCGCCGCCAATTCCGCATCGAAAATTTCCAGCCGCGCCAGCGCCGGATTTCCGCGCAGCCCGAGCCGCAGCACATTGTCGGGTGCCGCCAGGCTTTCGATGTCGTCATAGGGCCATTCGGTCACCAGCCGCCCCTCGTGATCGGCGATCTGGAGGCCGGATTGCCCGAGCACGGCAAACGCCGCCTGGCGCGCGCTGGTGATGCCGTCGAAATAGATTGCCGGGCCGGAGGCCATTACGATCTGCCGCTCTTAACGCCGCTTTTGCGTATCATCGCGCTAATACCCGCCCACATTGAGGGCGTCCGCCAGGCCTTCGCCCAGTGCCGAACTCGGCCGCCCGGTGGCTTTCACCCGTTCGAGCGCCGACAGACCCGATAATTGCAGCGATTCCATGCCCAACTGCCAGAGCGAAAGCATCACCGTCGCGCGATAGACCGTCGAAAAGCCGAGCGCGACGAACACATAGCTCACGAGCAGCAAGCCGGTCGCCGCGATCTCGCCGCCGGTGCCTGTGGGATCGCCGGCCAGCAGTTCGAATACCAGCAGTCCAATCGAGCCGACGATCGCGGCCAGGATGCAAAACAAAATCGCGAACCACAGGAAGCGCATATAGGCGCCATAGACCTGGCGCGTGCGCAGCTGCGTCCGGACCTCGATCTCGCCAAACCGCAAGCCGGCCAGCCACCAGCGCAGCATCAGCGCCTGATAGGCCGGATAGAGCAGCGCGGCGAATGAGATACTGGCGCCGCCCATCAACATGGCGAACACGATGGCGCCATATAGGCCCGGATTGCTGGCTTCGATATGGCTGACAATGTCGGGTCCACCGGCCGCCGCCGCATCGGCCAGCGCCTTCCAGTCGACCACTTCCATGAAGGCCTCGGCCGTCACCGCGATCGGTGCGACAACGACGATCCACATCAATATGCCGCGCAGGAAAAGCGCGAGCCCCGATCCTTCGAAACGGCCGGCGAGGTCGCCATAGAATGTGTTGCGCATCTTGTAGCGCTCGAGAAATGCGAGTTGGAACGGATAAGCCAGTCCAAGCGTAAACCCGCTGGCCAGCCACCACAGGCAGGCGCGCAGCGAATAGCCCCAGGCCGACCCGGTCTGGTGGAAACGCACGCCGCGGAAAATCGTGCGCGTGAGCCGATAGCGGCGCGCGCGGTAGACCGCATATTGGCCGAGCACGCCAAGCAGCGCGAAAGCGATCGCGCCCGACAATTTCCCGAGCACGCCAAGATCGAGTGCCGCCAGAAAGAAGCCGGCATAGATTGGAATGAGAATGGCGACCGCGACCAGGAAACCGAGCAACAGTTCAAACGGCGTGCCGGAATATTCGAGCGTCTCGCCGTCGATTTCGCTATTGGCCCATAGAAAGCGGCGCACGTCGGTCATGAGCCAGAAGCGGTAGATGCCAAGCGTGACCATCAACAAAATGCCGCCGCGAATGAGCAGCCGCCAATAGGCCCGCCGGCTGCCCAGAAACTTCACGCCGCCGCTCGCGACTGGCTGGCCCTCAAGATCGCCCATGGCGCAGGGATAAAGGGTAGGGGCGGGGGAGGCAATCGCGACTTACCGAACGGAGCGCGGCCACATACACGACGCAGCTCCCTCTCCCCATTGGGGAAAGGGTCGGGGTGAGAGGGGAAGAAGCGCACGCGCCGGGAATGGGTTAGACGCTACGCGTACCGATGCGTTGCTGCCGCAGCGAGAAACCGGCAAAATAAGCTGCGTCCGTCTTCCCCATTACGGCCGGTTGTCACCCGGCGCGTGCGCAGGAAAACGCCCGAGCGAGGGGAGGTTCCCGGTTATTTCACGCCAAGCAATTCGACATCGAAGATGAGCGTGGCATTGGGCGGGATAACGCCGCCGGCGCCGCTGGCGCCATAGCCGAGCGCGGGCGGAATGATCAGCGTGCGTTTGCCGCCGACTTTCATGGTCGCGACGCCTTCGTCCCAGCCGGCGATCACGCGATGTGCAGATGGGCAGCAGCCGCTCGCGATCAACCCTGAAACCGTAAACCGGAAAACGCGGGAAAATTCCTTGCCGTGATATAGAGTGCGACACCCTGTAGAATGCAGGTGATCAAATGCCTTGTGCGCACGCCCGTTGCCTTTGCGTGGTCGAGGCTCAGCCTGAGCAATTCTTGCCCGATGCCGCGGCCTTGCTGGCCAGGCACCACGAATAACTGGGCGAGGAACCACAATTCGCCGCAGACCCAGTCCGGCGAAGGCGACGATTCGCGTCCTTCCGCGTCGGAAAGGTCGCCGGATCGTCCTTAAGGAAAATAACTGAAATTAGGGTGGGCGTGAACGGCCATCGGCCCAAGCGTAACGCTCAGTGAGAACATTGATGCTTGCAACGACTATCGCGTCGGCGCGTTCCAAATCCTGCTCGCAAGCAGGCCGGTAGACGAGGGACATAGGCCTATTCCGCCGCCTGCACGCTCGGCAGCCGGTAATTCTCGAACTGCTTGCGCAACGTCATCTTCTGAATCTTCCCCGTCGCCGTGTGCGGAATTTCGTCGACGAACGCCACGTCGTCCGGCATCCACCATTTGGCGATCTTGCCCTGCATGAAACCCAGAGATCTCCTCCTTGGTGGCGCTCTCGCCTTTCTTGAGGACGATCACCAAGAGCGGCCGCTCGTCCCATTTCGGATGCGCGACGCCGATGGCGGCGGCTTCCGCCACCTTGGGATGGCCGACCGCGAGATTTTCCAGATCGATGGTGGAAATCCATTCGCCGCCCGACTTGATCACGTCCTTGGCGCGATCGGTGATCTGCATGTAGCCGTATTGATCCATGGTGGCGACGTCGCCGGTGTCGAACCAGCCGTCGTTCTCGAACACCGCGTCGCTCGCCACTTTGTAATAGGCCTTCGCCACCGCCGGCCCGCGCACTTTCAAGCGGCCGAAGGTCTTGCCGTCCCATGGCAGATCGCGGCCCTCGTCGTCGGTGATCTTCATATCGACGCCGAACGGCGGATGGCCTTGCTTCATCTGCACATCGAGTTTGGCTTCGCCGGTCAGGCCGGCATATTCCGGCTTCATGGTGCAGAGCGAGCCGAGCGGGCTCATCTCGGTCATGCCCCAGGCATGCACCACTTCGACGCCGTAGTTGTCCTGGAACGTCTTGGTCATGGCGCGCGGGCAGGCCGAGCCGCCGATCACCACGCGCTTGAGGAACGGCAATTTGCCGCCGGTCTTTTCCAGGTCCTGCAACAGCATCAGCCAGATCGTCGGCACCGCGGCGGTGAAGGTCACTTTATAAGTATTGAGCAGTTCGTAAATCGAAGGCCCATCCATCTTCGGCCCCGGCAGCACCAGCGTGGCGCCGACCATCGGCGTCGAGAACGCCAGCGACCAGCCATTGGCGTGAAAGAATGGCACCACCGGCAGACAGACATCGCTGGAGGCGAGGTTTTTTGAATCCGGCAGCGACGCCATGAAGGCGTGCAGCACATTGGAGCGGTGCGAATAAACCACGCCCTTGGGGTCGCCGGTCGTGCCGGAGGTGTAGCACATGCCGGCCGCGGTATTCTCGTCGAACTGCCGCCATAGGAAATCGCCGTCGACTTCGCCGATCCAGTCCTCGTAGGCGACCGCGTTTTTCAGCGTGGTCTTGGGCATATGCGCGGCGTCGGTGAGGACGATATATTTTTCGATACTCGGCAGTTTATCGGCGATTTTTTCCATCAGCGGCACGAAAGTCAGATCGAGAAACATCATGCGGTCGCCGGCATGATTGACGATCCAGGAAATCTGGTCGGGAAACAGCCGCGGATTGACGGTGTGATAGATCGCGCCCAGCCCAAGAATGCCGTACCAACATTCCAGATGCCGCCAGGTATTCCAGCACAACGTAGCGACGCGGTCGCCGAGCTTGATGCCGTCCTTCTCCAGCCGCTGCGCCACCTTCAAGGAGCGCGCGCGAATCTCGCGGTAATTGGTTTCGACGATCGGGCCCTCGACCGAGCGCGTGATGACCTTGCGCTCGCCATGGAATTTGGCGGCGTGGTCGATGATGCGGTGGAGCAGAAGCGGAAAATCCGACATCAGGCCGAGCATGAAAGTCCCTCCCGGAAATCGACTTTTTGGGCCGGCGCGCCTCGCTGGCCACCATCACGATACCGCAAAAACCAGTCCCGCAGAAATACCGCAATTATGGCCAATATCGCCGCGATGAGGATGGTAATCGCAATCCTGGGGCTGGCTTGCGCGGGCACAATGGTGGCAGCCGGCGAAATCGCGTCCACCGTTGCCGCCATTACCGAGCCAGTGCCCTTGCCGCGTCCGCGCCCGCCGCAACCGCCGGTCTGGGCCGAGCCGCATACTTTCCGCGAGGCCGCCGGACCCGATTTCAATTCCGCCGATGTCACCAGCGAACCGTCCGCTTGCCGGACGCGGCTCGAAACCATGGCGGCCGTCGATCCGATCCCGCGCCTGATCGGTCCGGGCGCCTGCGGCGGCAGCGACATGGTCCAGCTCAACGCCGTGCTGATGCCGGACGATGCGCGCGTCGCGCTCAAGCCGGCGCCGGTCTTGCGTTGCGAGATGGCCGAGCAGCTCACGCTTTGGGTGCGCAACGAGGCCGCGCCGCGCGTGGCGCAAGCCGGCACGCCGTTGCGCAGTGTCGACACTTACGACGATTTCGATTGCCGCGGCCGCAACCGCGTCTTCGGCGCCAAGATGAGCGAGCATGGCAAAGGCAATGCCGTCGATGTGCGCTCCTTCACGCTCGCCGACGGCCATGTGATGGAACTCACCGACATCACGGCGCCCAAGGATCTGCGCGATGGGCTGCGCGAAAGCGCCTGTGCCCGCTTCACCACCGTACTCGGCCCCGGTTCCGATGGTTATCACGAAGCCCATATCCATCTCGACCTGGCCGACCGCAGCCGGGGTTTTCGCATCTGCCAATGGGACGTGCGCGAGCCGCCGCCGCCGCCCAAACCGGAAACCGTCGCCAGCGCCCAAATCGACGGCAAACCGGTGCCGCTACCGGTCGCGCGGCCCGCGAATGCGCCCAATCTTGACCGAATACCTGGCCAAAAGCCGTGATCGAAATCCACCTTCCGTTCATCATTCCGGGGTTAGCTAGTCCGGCATGATCACAAACTCCCCCAGAGCTTTCGTGCCGGCCATGCCGCCGCAGCGGCGCGGGCTAACCCGCCGAGGCCTGCTCAAAACAAGTCTCGGCCTGACGGGAATTGCCGGCCTGGTGCTGCCGGGCACGGCCGCCTATGGCGCCGTCGAGGCCGCCAACGGACTGGTGATCACCGATTACCGACCGGTGCCGCCGAATTGGCCCGACAGCCATCGGCTCACCATCACAGTGATCGCCGATCTGCATGCCGGCGGTCCCAATATGGGCATCGAGCGCGTGCGTCAGGTGGTCGATGCCGGCAATGCGCTCGGCTCCGATCTGGTGGTGATACTGGGCGATTATTTCGCCACCCATCGATTTATCACCGAGCATGTGCCTCACGCCGCTTGGGCCGCCGAACTAGCCCGCCTGAAAGCGCCGCTCGGCAGCTACGCCATCCTCGGCAATCACGACTGGTGGTACGATGTCGAAGGCGTTCGCAAAGCCATGCATCAGGTCGGCATTCCGCTCATGGAAAACGACGCGGTGCTGGTCGGCAAACCGGGCGCCAGGTTCTGGCTGGCCGGGCTCGGCGATCAGATCGCCCATCGTCTCGGCCACGGACGCTTCGAGGGCGTGGACGATCTGCCCGGCACGCTGGCCAAAATAAACACCGACGATCCGGTGATCCTGCTGGCGCATGAGCCGGATATATTTCCCGACGTGCCGGCGCGCGTCGCGCTCACACTTTCGGGCCACACCCATGGCGGCCAGATCAAGCTTCCCTTCATACAGCCGGTATGGGCACCGTCGGCCTATGGCGCGCGCTTCGCCTATGGTCACATCGTCGAGCGCGACCGCCACATGATCGTGTCCGGGCGGCTTAGGGACCAGCTTCGTGCCGGTGCGCATTGGCGTGACACCGGAAATCGTGCGCGTCACGCTGGGCGCGTAACGCATGAACCCAAAAACTCGGAACCGGTTTTGGGATACAATCATGCGCCAATAAAAGACAAACGAAAACGGCGCCCGAAGGCGCCGTCTCAATTCATTGCCGCAACCTCAATTTAGTTGAACAGACCGCCGCTCGATGCCACGCGCGGGCTAAACGGCGAGTCGCCCTGATGCGGCGCCAGCACAACGACCACGGTGCCTTCTTTGACCCGCTTATAGAGGTCGATGACGTCCTCATTGGTCATGCGGATACAGCCCGAGGAAATCGCCTGGCCGATATATTCCGGCTGGTTGGTGCCGTGAATGCGGTAGAGCGTGTCCTTGTTGCCCTCAAACAAATACATGGCGCGCGCGCCCATCGGATTTTGCGGGCCGGAGCCGACGAAGTCGGGCACGTCCATGCGCTTCTTGATCTCGGCGGTCGGGGTCCAGGTCGGCCATTCGGTCATGCGGCCGACTTTGGCGACGCCCGACCAGGCCAGCGCTTCTTCGCCGACGGTGACGCCGTAGCGAATCGCTTTGCCCTCGGGCAGCACGTAATAGAGATAGCGCGCGTCGGAATCGATCACGATCGTTCCGGGCACTTCCTTGCGGTGATACTCGACAAGATGTCGGCGGTAGGGCTCGGGAATCGTCGCCTTTTCATAGGGCGCCGCCGCCAACAGCTTCTTGTCGCGCGGCGTCAGATTCGCTTCCGAAGCCGGCTCGATGGTGGACTGCATGCAGCCGCCTAATACCAAGCCAGCACCAAACAGAACCGCCAATAACCCTCTTGCCGCCATTTTTAGTCCTCTTCCCAGTTCGTCTCGCGCAGGCCCCGCAGCCGAGATTCTTCTGGCGCAATTAAACGAAATTGTCCCGCGATAGCTACGATTTCCGGCCTGTCCACAGACAGCTTCCCGCAAGCTGTTGCAGGAATGACGCACTCGACTTTAGGTGCCCTTCCGGCCCCTAGCTAAACCGGGCCCGTGACAAAAAACACTTTGCCCGCAACATCTTAAGAGAAGGTTTACCATAAATATCGCTATATTATAGAAATAGGCGGCAAAATCGCCGGGCTTTGGCCAGAATGCCACCGCAGGACAAGATTTCTTGCGCAATTCTGCCCCAGTCGGCGCGCATATTCGCTTTCGAGGACAACCCAAGGACGGATCGGAGAACGTGACGTGAAAATGCAAGGCAAGACAGCGGAGCAGAAGCAAGATTCTGCGAAACAAGACTCCGTGAAACAAGACACCAAGCACAAGCTCGACAATCGCTACGGCAAGATCGGTATCTCGGCGGTCGCAGCTGCGGTCAACTATGTCGGCGATCAGCAGACCGGCTCGCAGTTTTATCGCATCCCCTACGATCGCGATTAATCGGGCCCGCGCGGCCTGACCGGGGCCGCGCTCTCACCCTTTCATTATCGACCTGACGCAGGGCGGCCGACATGGTCGTGCCGCGCGCGCATTTATGTCTTGCGCGCAGGCGCGGTCAAAAAGATCGGCAAACTCGAATAGGCAATCGCCGCCGGGCGATCGGCACGTCCCATTAGACGTGCTGGCCGCCATTGATGTGGATCTCGGCGCCGTTCACATAAGACGATGTCTCGGTGCACAGCACATAGATGATCTTGGCCACTTCGTCGGTCGTGCCCAGGCGCCGCATCGGAATCTGCTCGACGATTTTCTCCGTACCGGGCGAGAGGATCGCGGTATCGATCTCGCCCGGCGCGATCGCATTGACGCGAATGCCGAGCCGGCCAAAGTCGCTCGCCATCTCCCGCGTCAAAGACGCCAATGCCGCTTTCGATGTCGCATAGGCCGCGCCCGCGAACGGATGCACATGCGAGCCCGCAATCGAGGTGACATTGACCACCGAGCCTTGCGCGGCTTTCAATTCATCGACGAGGCCGCGCGCCAGCATGATCGGCGCAAAGAAATTCACCTGGAATACCCGCTGCCAGACTTCTGTCGCGGTATCGAGTGAGCCCAGCCGTTTGCCGCCATCGGCCTTCGGCGAGATTGCGGCGTTGTTGACGAGCGCGTGTAGTTCGCCATTTGTGAGCCGGCGCTTGATTTCGGCAATCGCCTCGTTGGTGCTGCTCTCGTTCGCCAGATCGACCTGGATGTGGTCTTCAGGCCCGGCGCCCCACGGACAGTTTTCCGGAAACGCGTGGCGCGAGCAGGTAATGACGCGCCAGCCCGCGGCCGAGAAGCGTTTCACCGTCGCGTGGCCAATGCCACGGCTGGCTCCGGTGAGGAGGAGCGTACGGTTCGGTTGGTTTGATCGTCGGACTCATCATTGCCATCTAGGGGTACAGCCGCGTCTTGGTCCATGGCGCGCTTAAACTGTCGCGCACGAACTCGACGCGGTCGTGCAGGCGGAACGGCCGGTCGTGCCAGAATTCCATGCGCAGCGGTAACAGGCGGTAGCCCGACCATTGCGGCGGCCGCGGCACGGTGCCGAGCGCATATTTGGCGGCATAGAGCGCTACGGCCTTCTCGAACGCCAGCCGGCTTTCCAGCGGCGAGGATTGCTTGCTCGCCCAGGCGCCGATCTGGGCCTGCTTGGGCCGGCTGGCGAAATAGGCGTCGGCCTCGGCGTCGGTGACGCGCTCGACGGTTCCGCGCAAGCGGACCTGGCGGTTGAGCGACTTCCAATGGAACACCAGCGCGGCCTTGGCGTGGGCGTCCAACTCTCGCCCCTTTTGGCTGCCCATGTTGGTGTAGAAAACGAAACCCCGTTCATCGGCACCTTTGAGCAGCACCATACGCGCGTTCGGCATTCCGTCGGCATCGACGGTGGCGAGCGTCATGGCGGTCGGGTCGCGCGGTTCCGAGGCGGTGGCATCCTTCAGCCATGCGGCAAATAGGGCAAACGGCTCGTCCGCGGCGGTGAAATCACCACTCGTTAACCAAGTTATGTGTTCAATCGGCGCCGTATCGGCCATCTTTGGAGATCTCGTTTGCCCGGTCCCAAGAACCGTCATCTATGCCGGAGTCTTTATAGTGGAAGTGGCCGCCCGCGCCTATGGCGCGGCATCCCTTCGGCCTTGGCGGCTGCCGTGGCGCTGGGATTGGCGTGTGGTGGCTGCAGCATCGGCGCGCTCGATTCGATCTATGGCAGCGGCGACAAATCCGATCAGACCGGATCGATTTCGCCCCCGCCCGGCGCCAAGCAGATGGCCGAATTACCGCCCGACAGCGACCTGGTTTTCACCCGCGCCGCGGTCAGCGACGTGCTCAGCCGCCCCAGCAATGACGCCAGCGTGCCGTGGGAAAATCCGCGTTCCGGCGCGCGCGGTAACGTGACCCCGATCGCCTCGGCCTATACCCAGGACGGCCAGACCTGCCGCGATTTCCTGGCAAGCTATGTCAATGGAGCCGCGCAATCCTGGCTGCAGGGCGAGGCCTGCAAGCAAAAGGGCGCCTGGGAAGTGCGCAGCCTCAAGCCCTGGAAACGCTCCTGAGCCTGGCGGGCTTGCGCGTTATAGCCCGCAGGGCGAAGACGCGTTGCATCGGAGCCCCCGGAACCCCACATTGATGTCTTGAGTCGCCGGTAGAGCCGCCGGCCGGCAGGGGATTTCACGGAGATTGAACGGATGCGCGACCCCTACGAAATTTTGGGGGTTTCCAAGGGTGCGACCGAGGCCGAGATCAAGAGCGCCTACCGGCGCATGGCCAAGAAGCTGCACCCCGACGCCAACAAACACGACCCCAAGGCGGCCTCGCGCTTTGCCGAACTCAACGCCGCCTATGAAATCGCCGGCGACGATGAAAAGCGCAAGGCGTTCGACCGCGGCGAGATCGACGGCGAGGGCAAGCCGCGATTCCATCAAGGCTTCGAAGGCCAAGGCGGTCAGCCGCGCGGCGGCCATGGCGGCTTTAATCCGGGCGCGGGCGGCTTCGAAAGTTTCAGCTTCGGTCCCGACGGTTTTCAGCGCCGCTCTACCGGCGGCGGCGCGGCCGGCGGTTTTGCAGGCGGCGGCATTGACGATCTTCTACGCGGCATGTTCGGCGGTGCCGGGCGCGGCGGTGCGCGCTCGCAATTCGAGCCGGAGGAATTCGGCGCGCCCGCTGGCGGCCAGGATTTGCATGCCAGCCTTACCGTCACGTTGAGCGACGCCGCCAAAGGCACCAAGACCCGCGTGCATCTGCCTACCGGCAAGGATGTCGAGGTGAAAATCCCGGCCGGCATCGCCAGCGGGCAGCAGATACGTCTCAAGGGCCAGGGCTGGCCAAGCGCCAGCGGCAAAGCGGGCGACGCGCTGATCACGGTCAATGTCGCGCCGCATCCCGTGTTCACGCCCGACGGCGCCGATCTGCGGCTCGATCTGCCGATCACGCTTTATGAAGCCGTGCTCGGCGGCAAGGTGCGGGTGCCGACACTCGATGGCGCGGTCGAACTGGCAATCCCCGCCGGCACCGATTCCGGCCGCACGTTCAGGCTCAAGGGCAAGGGCCTCAAATCGAAAACCGCGACCGGCGATCTATTGGCCACCGCGCGCATCGTGCTGCCGGAAAAAATCGACGACGAGCTCAAGGAACTGATGAAAAAGCTGCGCGACAGCAAGCCCTACGATCCGCGCGAGGATTTGGAGTGATCTTGCCCCGGACGCGGTGCTGCGCCCGGGACAAGACTACGACTTCCTCGCGCCGGTCTTGTCGACCTGCTCATAGACCGACTTGGTGACTTTCTCGAGCGCCTCGCGGTCGTCCGGGCCGCTCACCACATAGGCGACCTTGTCGTCCACGAAATAGAATGCCGCCGAATTTTCGTGGCTCTTGAAGCGAAGCGCGGTTTCGGTCGCTTTCGCCTTGGCGCAATAGATCGTGAAACGCTCGCCCGAGGCGCCTTCATACATATAGAAAGCCGCGGCGCCGGTCGGCCCCGGCAGCAGCCTGCCGCCGACCAGTTTGAGCCCGATCACTTGCAGGTCGGGAATGCGCAGATCCGCGCCCAGCCGCTTCGACAGCCATTGCGTCATATGCGCGCGTTCCGATGCCCGGCACTTCGACCGGATGGCGCACCTCGACGACATAGAGCTTGTAGGCATCGAGCGCGTCGGCGGTGAAACTTTCAAAGCCGGTGGGCGCTACGCCGGACGCGCCGCGCGCCATCCAGCCCGACGTTCCGCCAAGCGTAAACGCAATAACCGCCGCGGCCGCGACCGCCGCCCAGACGCGCGCTCGGCCGGCCCTGTTTCATCACCTGGTCGAGTTGCAGGCGGTCCGGCACCGGCTCGTTTGCCACCGCGCCATAGCGCGCGCGGATGCTGTCGGCCTGCGTGCGCCAGGCGCCGACCAGGGCGGCCTGGTCGGGATGCGCGGAAAGCCAGGCAGCGACCGCTTCGTGACGGTCGGCCGGCAATTCGCCATCGACATAGGCGTGCAGTTCTTCCTCGGTCACGGGTGAATCGCTTGTCGTCATGGTCTACCTTCTCCGTCATTTCACGCGGCGCAGCGCCGGGCGCTCGCCGTCGAGATAAGTTTTGATTTGAACGCGGGCACGCGCCAATCGCGACATCACCGTTCCAATCGGTACGCCTTGCACCTCCGCGACCTCGCGGTAGCTCAGCCCTTCCAGCACCACCAGCAGCAATGCGCTGCGCTGGTCTTCCACCAAAGTGGCCAGCGCACGCTGGATGTCGCGTCCGCCGGCTTCGGGTCCGGCCATGTCAGGCGCGTCGTTTTCCTCGATCGAGGACATCGACGGCCGGCGCGCCAGCGAGCGCAGCCGGTTGCGGTTGAGATTGGTCAGGATCGTATAGAGCCAACTGCGAATCTCTCCGCCGTGAAACAAATGCTCCGAGCGCAGCGCCCGCACCAGCGTGTCCTGCACCAGATCGTCGGCGATATCGGAATCGCGCGTCAGCGCGCGGGCGTAGCGCCGCAGCGCCGGGATCGTCGCCTCTACGTTCTGCGCAAACGTGCCCAACCGGGCCTCCTGTGATCGTAACCTGCGCGGCCGGACATGAGAGGCTCCGGCATGTCGGAATAACCCCGCAATCAGGATCATATTCCCGCAAACAAATCGAATTACCGACGATCGAGGTCGGCCCAAGGCGCTTGGCTACCGGCAAAGCCGCTTTGCTTACCCTATGACCCTATGCCATACGGGGACAGGCGGCGCTAACCGGCGGGCAGGACAATCGATGGCGGAATCCTCGGGGCTGATGCGCGGCAAGCGCGGCCTGATCATGGGCGTGGCCAATAACCGCTCGATCGCCTGGGGCATCGCGCGTGCCTGCCGCGAACATGGCGCCGACCTCGCCTTTACCTATCAGGGCGATGCGCTCAAGAAGCGCGTCGAGCCCTTGGCCGAAGAGGTCGACGGCCTGGTGGTCGGCCATTGCGACGTCACCGATCCGGCCTCGCTGGACGCGGTATTCGCGGCGGTCAAATCGGCCTGGGGCTCGCTCGATTTCCTGGTGCATGCCATCGCGTTTTCCGACAAGGACCAGCTCGACGGCCGCTATGTCGATACCACCGAAGATAATTTCACCAAGACCATGCTGGTGAGTTGCTACTCCTTCACGGCGATCACCCAGCGCGCCGAAAAACTGATGACCAATGGCGGTTCGCTGCTCACGCTGACCTATTACGGCGCCGAAAAATGGATGCCGCATTATAACGTCATGGGATTGGCGAAAGCCGCGCTCGAATCCTCGGTGCGCTATCTGGCCGCCGATCTGGGCGTCAAGAATATCCGCGTCAATGCGATTTCGGCCGGTCCGATCAAGACGCTGGCGGCGTCCGGCATCGGCGACTTCCGCTACATCCTCAAATGGAACGAATACAACACGCCCTTGCGCCGCAACGTGACGCTCGACGATGTCGGCAAGGCCGGCGTGTTCTTTCTCTCCGACTTGTCGAGCGGTGTGACCGGCGAAATCGCCCATGTCGATGCCGGCTATCACGTCGTCGGCATCAAACATCCCGACGCGCCCGACATGGCGGTCGGCAAGATCGAGTAATCCCGCGTCGCTTTCATAAAGCCGACAGGTAATGCCGCAGCCGACCGTCTACTACATCCGCCACGGACAGACCGAGTGGAACGTCACCGGCCGTCTGCAAGGCCGCCATGACGTGCCGCTCAATGCGCGCGGGCCGCGTGCAGGCCGCCCATTGCGGCGCGATCCTGCGCGACCTGTTGACGCGCGATGGCCGCAAGCCCGCCGACCTCACTTATGTGTCGAGCCCGCTCGGGCGCGCTTGCGAGACCATGGCGCTGCTGCGTCCTGAACTGGGCCTCCCGGCGGACGGCTATGCGACCGAGGAGCGGCTAGCCGAAATCGCCTTCGGCGAATGGGAGGGCTTCACCATCGCGCAATTGCACGAGCGCGACCCGGTCCGCATCGCGCAGCGCGAGCACGACAAATGGAATTTCGTGCCGCCGGGCGGCGAGAGCTACAAACGCCTGTCGGAGCGCGTGGGCCGCTGGTATGGCAGCCTTGAGCGCGACACGGTGGCGACCGCCCATGGCGGCACCGCGCGCGGGCTGATGGCCTATCTCGGCATCGCCAATCCAGCCGCCGCCCCATTGGCCGATATCGCGCAAGGCGTGGTCTATGTGTTTGCGGCCGGCCGCATGACGCGATACGCGTGAATTAACGGCGCCATCGGGCTCTATTTGACCGCCGCAAGCCTTGCTTGTACCTAAACCCTCATGTCGTTCAATACCTTCGGCCATATGTTCAGGTTTACCAGCTTCGGCGAAAGCCACGGGGCGGCGATCGGCTGCGTGGTCGATGGCTGTCCGCCGCGCATTGCGCTGAGCGAAGCCGACATACAATTGCATCTCGACAAGCGCCGTCCAGGCCAGTCACGTTTCACCACGCAGCGCCAGGAGCCGGACGCGGTCAAAATCATGTCCGGCGTCTTCACCGGCGAGGACGGCGTTCAGGTCACAACCGGCACGCCGATCATGCTGCTGATCGAGAATGTCGACCAGCGCTCGAAGGACTATTCCGAGATCAAGGACAAATATCGCCCCGGCCATGCCGGCTATACTTACGATGTCAAATACGGCATCCACGATTATCGCGGCGGCGGGCGCGCCTCGGCGCGCGAGACCGCGGCGCGCGTCGCCGCAGGCGCGGTCGCGCGCAAGATCGTGCCTGGTCTGACCGTGCGCGCCGCGCTGGTGCAGATGGGTCCGCACAAAATCGACCGCGCGCGTTGGGACTGGAACGAGGTCGATAAGAACCCGTTCTTCTGCCCGGATGCCAAGCAGGCGAAATTCTTCGAGGAATATCTCGACGGCGTGCGCAAATCCGGCTCCTCCGTTGGCGCCGTGATCGAAGTCGTGGCCGAAGGCGTGCCGGCGGGCCTGGGCGCGCCGGTCTATGCCAAGCTCGACGGCGATCTCGCCGGCGCGCTCATGGGCATCAACGCCGTCAAGGGCGTCGAAATCGGCGATGGCTTTGCCACCGCTGCGATGAGCGGCGAGGACAATGCCGATGAGATGAGAATGGGCAATGACGGCAAGCCGCTGTTCCTGTCGAACCATGCCGGCGGCATTCTCGGTGGCATCTCGTCCGGGCAGCCGGTGGTCGCGCGCTTTGCGGTAAAACCAACGTCCTCGATCCTCAATCCGCGCAAGACGGTGGACCGTTATGGCCATGAGACCGAAGTATCGACCAAAGGCCGCCACGATCCTTGCGTCGGCATCCGCGCGGTGCCGATCGGCGAAGCCATGGTGGCATGTGTGCTGGCCGATCACTATCTGATGCATCGCGGCCAGATGGGCGACGGGACGGCGTGGCCGTTCAAGCCGCCCGCTTAATGCCGCCATCGAGGTCAATCAGTGCCCGATAGCCATCAACGCGTCGAAGCGGCCATCAAGGCCTTCGCCAAGGGCGAGATCGTGGTCGTCACCGACGACGACGACCGCGAGAACGAGGGCGACCTGTTCGTCGCAGCTTCGCTCTGCACGCCGGAAAAGATGGCCTTCATCATCCGCAATACCTCGGGCATCGTCTGCGCGCCGCTTGGCGTCGAACTCGCGCGCCGCCTGCATCTCGATCCGATGGTGGCGGAAAACGACGCCCCGCTCGGCACTGCTTTTACCGTCACCGTCGATGTGCGCCACGGCCTGTCCACCGGCATTTCGGCCGAGGAGCGCACCAACACCGTGCGCGCGCTCGCCAACGACAATAGCGGCGCGTCCGATTTCGTGCGGCCCGGCCATGTATTCCCGCTGGTCGCGCGCCAGGGCGGCGTGCTGATGCGATCCGGCCACACTGAAGCTTGCGTCGATCTGTGCCGCCTGGCCGGATTGCCGCCGGTCGGCGTGTTGTCCGAGCTGATGAAGGACGACGGCACCGTGATGCGCGGGCCGGATGTCGCGGCTTTCGCCGATAAGCACAAGCTCACGCAAGTGTCGATCGCCGAACTCATCGCCTACCGCCAGAGCCGCGACAAGCTCGTCGAGCGCGTCGGCGAATTTCCGCTGGCGTCCGAAATCGGCACGCTCAACGGCTACGCCTATGTGACGCCGTTCGACCGCGTGCATCACATGGCTTTCGTCTATGGCGATCTCGGTGACGGCAATAACGTGCCGGCGCGGCTGCACCGTGCCGACGTGATCGGCGATGTGTTCGGCGGCGCTAAATCGATCCGCGCCGCGCTTGCGCGCTTCAAGACGGAAGGCCGCGGCGTCATCGTCTATTTGCGCGACGGCACCGCCGGCGTGCCGGTGGCCGAAATCCCGCATGACAGCGACACCGGCACCGAAGCCGCGCGTTCCAAGCAATGGCGCGAGATCGGCCTGGGCGCGCAAATCCTCAAGGATCTCGGCATTTCCTCGATCCGGCTGCTGACTTCAAGCAAGCGCACTTATGTCGGCCTTGGCGGTTTCGGCATCGAGATCGTCGGCACCGAGGCGCTGGAAGGCTAAGCGCCGGCGCTTACTTCTCGAACTTCGCCACCAACTCCACATGCGCCGAATAGCGGAACTGATCGACCGGCGTGACGCGCGCCAGTTTATAGCCGCCATCGATCAGAATTCGCGCGTCGCGCGCGAATGTCGAAGGATCGCATGACACCGCGACCACGACCGGCACTTTGCTCTTGGCCAATTCATGTGCCTGCGTCTCTGCGCCCTGGCGCGGCGGGTCGAACACCACGGCGTCGAAATGTTTGAGTTCGGCCGCCATGAACGGCCGGCGAAACAGGTCGCGCGTTTGCCCCTCCACCGGTTTCAAACCCGGCGTCGTCGAAGCTGCGCGTTCCAGCGCTTTGATCGCGCCGCTTTCATTATCGGCGGCGGTCACGCGCGCGCGCTCGGCCAGCCGCAGAGCAAAGGTGCCGACGCCGGAAAACAAATCGGCCACCCGTTTGGCGTCGCCGACATGTGCCAACACTAGCTTCGCCAGCACGGCTTCGCCTTCGGCGGTTGCCTGCAGGAACGCGCCCGGCGGCAGTTGGACATGCGCCTTGCCGACCTTCAACAGCGGCTGGCTGCCTTGCGCCACCAATTCGCCATGGCGGGTGAGGCGCGCCAACTTGTGTTTCTCGGTCAGCCGCGCCAGCGCGGTCGTTCGCTGCGACGACAGTGGACCGGAGCCGCGCACATCCATATCGATGCCGGTATCGGTCGCGGTGACATGAATATCGAGCGGCTTGTTCGAGGGCTTGAGTATTTCGGCCACGGCCCAGGCCGCAGCCACCGCGCCGTCGAGACCGGGCGCCAGGATCGGGCAGCGGTCAATGGCAATGATATGGTGCGCGCGCGGCGCCGAGAAGCCGACTTCCAGCAGATCGTGCGCGCCGCGCCTGGCGTGCAGCACCGCGCGCCGCCGGCCCTGGCCATGGGCGTCGACCATCACCTCATCGACCGGCGCGATTAGCCCGGCATCGGCGAGCGCTTCCACCACCAGCCCGCGTTTCCAGATGTGATATTCGGCGAGCGACCAATGCTGCATGGCGCAGCCGCCGCAGACGCCGAAATGTTTGCAAATGGGCGTCGATGCGCTCGTGGCTGGGCGTGTCGACATGGAGCAGATGAGCCCGGTCGGCGTGACCCTCGACGCGCTCGACCGTGACGACTTCGCCCGGCAGCGTATAGGACACGAACACCGGCCCGGTATTGGTATCGGCGATGCCGTCGCCGCGATGGCCCAGCCGCGCAATGGTGAGTTGCTCAGTCATGGACGGCGCCGAGCATGAATTCGACGCTGCCGTCGCCGCCGGTAATGGGCGAAGGCATGACGCCAAGTACGCGCCATCCAAGCGATGCAACGAATGCCGAAATCTCGTCGCATACCGCCGCCTGTACGCCGGCGTCGCGCACGATTCCGCGCTTGAGCGCGGCGCGGCCGGCTTCGAATTGCGGCTTGATCAGCGCCACCAGTTGCGCCGGAAACTTCGCGAGCGCCAGCGCCGCCGGCAATACCAGCTTGAGCGAGATGAAGCTGACATCGATGACGACGAGATCGGGCGCTTCATCAAGCTGCGCGGCGGACAGATTTCGGATATCGGTTTCCTCCATCGAGACAAGTTCCGGCCGCGCGCGCAGGCTTTGGTGCAATTGGCCGTGTCCGACATCGACGGCGTAGACTAATGCCGCGCCCCGCGCCAACAGAACCTGCGAAAATCCGCCGGTGGAAGCGCCGACATCGAGACAAATGCGGGTTGTCGGGTCGAAGCCGAAATGGTCGAGCGCCGCGGCCAGTTTCACGCCGCCGCGCGAGACATAAGGATGCGCGGCGCTGGCCTGCAAATTGGCATCGCGCGCGATTTCTTCCGACGCTTTGCGCACCACGCGCGCGTCGGCCAGCACGAGGCCGGCTTCGATCGCCGCCTGCGCCTTGGCGCGGCTGTCAAATAATCCGCGTTCGACCAGCAGGCGATCGATGCGCGCTTTTGTCGACAAAATGTGCCTCTCGAAGCTACGCCAGCTTCACCGTCTCGGCGGCGGCGTCCTTGCCAAGCGCCTCGAACACGCGCGTGACGATGCCGCGGGCGTCAAGACCGGCGCTGGCATACATGGCGGCCGGCGAATCCTGATCGAGGAACACATCGGGCAGCACCATGGTGCGGATCTTGAGGCCCGTATCGAGCACGCCATGATCGGCCAGCGCTTGCAGCACATAAGAACCAAAGCCGCCGACCGAACCTTCCTCGATGGTGACCAGCACCTCGTGCTCGCGCGCCAGCCGCAGCAGCAAATCGACATCCAGGGGCTTGGCAAAACGCGCGTCGGCAACCGTCGTCGAAAGACCAAGCGCGGCCAGTTCATCCGCCGCCTTCAAACATTCGCCGAGCCGCGCGCCGTAAGACAGCAGCGCCACCTTGTGGCCTTCGCGCACGATGCGGCCCTTGCCGATCTCGAGCGCTTTGCCTTCCGCCGGCATCGCCACACCCAAACCTTCGCCGCGCGGATAGCGCAGCGCCGAGGGCCGGTCGTCGATGGCCACTTGCGTCGCCACCATATGCACGAGTTCGGCCTCGTCGGCGCACGCCATCAGCACGAAGCCGGGCAGGCAGCCAAGATAAGCGACGTCGAATGAACCGGCATGGGTCGGCCCATCGGCGCCGACCAGCCCGGCGCGGTCGATTGCGAAACGCACCGGCAGACGCTGGATGGCGATGTCATGCACCACCTGGTCATAGGCGCGCTGCAAAAAGGTCGAATAAATCGTCGCGAACGGCTTGAAGCCTTGCGTCGCCAGGCCGCCGGCGAAAGTCACCGCGTGCTGTTCGGCGATGCCGACATCGAAAAAGCGCGCCGGGAATTCCTGCGCGAACAGATCGAGCCCGGTGCCGGCCGGCATGGCCGCGGTGATGGCGATGATTTTATCGTCCTTGCGCGCCTCTTTGATCAGGCTCTCGGCGAACACTTTGGTGTATTGCGGTGCGCCGCCTTTGGATTTGGCCTGCGCGCCGGTGGCGACATCGAACTTGACCACGCCGTGATATTTGTCGGCGGAGGTTTCCGCCGGGGCGTAGCCTTTGCCCTTCTGCGTGACGACGTGCACCAGGATCGGCCCGATCTCGGCGTCGCGCACATTGCGCAGGATCGGCAGCAGATGATCGAGATTATGGCCGTCGATCGGCCCGCAATAATGAAAGCCGAGTTCCTCGAACAGCGTGCCGCCCATCATATAGCCGCGCGCATGCTCGACGGCGCGGGTAATGGCGCGCTCCCAGCTCTTGGGCAGTTGCTTGGTGAGCTGCTTGCCGACATCGCGTAATTTAAGAAAGGCGCGCCCGGAGCCGAGCCGCGACAGATAGGCCGACATGGCGCCGACCGGCGGCGCAATCGACATATCGTTATCGTTGAGGATCACAATCAGGCGCTCGTTGCGCGCGCCGGCATTGTTCATCGCCTCATAGGCCATGCCGGCCGACATGGCGCCGTCGCCGATCACGCAGATGACGTTATGTTTCTTGCCCTCGAGATCGCGCGCCACCGCCATGCCGAGCCCGGCCGAAATCGAGGTTGACGAGTGCGCCGCGCCGAACGGGTCGTATTCGCTCTCGGCGCGCTTGGTAAAGCCCGACAAGCCGCCGCCTTGGCGAAGCGTCCGAATGCGGTCGCGCCGTTCGGTCAAGATCTTGTGCGGATAGGCCTGGTGGCCGACGTCCCAGATCAGTTTGTCGGTCGGCGTATCGAACACCGCATGCAGCGCCACGGTAAGTTCGACCACGCCGAGTCCGGCGCCGAGATGGCCGCCGGTATTGGCGACCGCGTCGATGGTCTCGCGCCGCAATTCATCGGCAAGCTGGGCAAGCTGCGCGGCCGACAAATTCTTCATGTCGCGCGGCGCGTGGATGCGGTCGAGCAGCGGTGTTTTCGCAGTATTTGACAAACAACAACTCCGCGATGAGGCAAGCGCACACCGGCACCGGCCGCCAAATCAGTCCCCCATCGGCTCCCCGTGGCTTACACTAGATGGGCCAGGGTGGGCAATTCAGGCGTTAGTTGCGGTGCCCGGCTGTGGCGCATTTTTGCCCCTGCCGGCGGCGATAGCAGCCTCAGGCTGCGTCGCCCGGGTCGCCAAATCGAGCGGCCCGCAACAGATCAGATAATAGTCGTAGGCCGCTCCTACCCGCTCATTGGCCGACAGGAACTGGTAATGGGTCTTGGCGACGCGAAGGCGCCGCAGGGCCGAGTTCCCCGGTTTCCACAGGTCACGGAAACTCACCGCCACCACCCGTGGGTTTTTACGCTCATCGGCTTCCAGGAAAATGTCGTTACCTTCGACCGGATCGTACGGGCAGAAATTCATCAAGTCGTCGCGCGACTGGTAATCGGCCCAGTCGATCTGGCTTTCGCCCGCCAGTTGCCGCAGCCGGCTGCGAAACCATTTCGCCTCCGGATCGAAACCGATGACGGGCAGGCTGGCGCCAAGCGTGAGCAGCGCCACGCGCGCGCCGTGCTCGCCCAGTTGCGGATCGCGAATGAGCGCTCGGCCCATGACATCGACGGCAAGGAACGCACCGAAACCATGTCCGACGACAATTACCTCATCGGCATCGCTGATGCGCACCGCTTCGGCCACTTCACTGGCAAAACCGTCCAGGCGCTTTTCGATGTCCTTGCGTTTGCGATTGGTCAGTTCGTCGGTGGTAGCGGCCTCGTCGCAACGCCCCAGCAATCCGGTGATTGGTTCGGTCAACCACAGCAAAGATCCGAAAATGCCAACGCCGGTGATGGCGCCGACCAGGTTAGTCACCAGTTCGGGCGCGCGCAGCACGGTCAGTAAATTCTTGCACAGCACACCGACAAACGAGCCCAGCAATATCCAGGCGGTTATTAGCAGCAAAGGATGGATCGCGAACAACGTGAAGCGCCAGCTGGCCCACAGCCGGCGCCGCAACGTGCCGTTAAGCACTGAGACGCCGATGGTGCGGTACATTTGCACGATCTTCCACCAGGTCGGCCGGATCAGATCGGTGGCGATTATGTCTTCTATGCCGAGAAACATATAACGCGTATCGACCGCCCAGCCGTCGCCTTGCGTGCTCACATCCCAGCGCGTGCGGAAACGTTTTGGGTCATGTTTGGCGTCGGCGACTTTGCCGCTCAAGCCGTAAAGTTCGCAGGTCGCAGCAAATTCGCGCCGGAACATCGTGTAATATTCTTCCGCGCCGCGCAGATCGTAACCTTGTACCTGGACGATCAGCCGTTTGTGAACTTGCACGGGCGCTTCAATCGACATCGAGCGGTTCGCTGCCGGTCGGCTTACCGGAAGCGTCGAGCGTTATCTTTTCCACGCGCGCTTCGGCTTGCCGCAGCAGTTCCTCGCACCGCTTCTTGAGCGCCTCGCCGCGCTCGTAGATCGCCACCGATTCCTCGAGCGGCACTTTGCCTTCCTCCAGCCGCTTGACGATCGATTCCAGTTCTTCGATCGCCCGCTCGAAGGGCATTTTCTTTACGTCAGGGTTGGTGGTGTCGGCCATATCCGCTTCCCGGGGCAGCGCGTGGTTTCGCGCATCTTATACCGTCAATCGCGCCATGGGATGGCGGAGAACGGCGGCAGCGTCAACCGCGGTCGCGCGCCTGGTTTCGAAACTGCTGGGCCACCGCCAGAACCAGGCCGCGCGGAAACAGGCGCGGCAACAGGGTAACGATGCGGTTGGGCTTGCCCGGCACCACGACGCGGTGGCCGGCCATGAAGCCCTCATAGCCCTCACGCGCCACGCGCTCGGCCGAGCGGCTAAAGAACGCCGGGAAATAGTCGTCCGGCAAACCCGCCAGCGCGAAGAATTCAGTCTCGACCGGGCCGGGGCAGAGCGCGCAGACGCGCACGCCCACGTCTGCCAGTTCCTGGTGCATCGCTTCGGTAAACGAGAGCACATAGGCCTTGGTGGCGTTATAGACCACCATGCCGGGACCCGGCACAAAGCCCGCGACCGAGGCGACATTGAGAATGCCGCCGCGGTGGCGCGTCACCGGCTCGAGCCAGCGCAGCGACAAGTCCGTGAGTGCCCGCACATTAAGATCGATCGAGGCCAACTGGCGCGCGCGGTCGAGTTCGGCGGCCTCGCCAAGGAGGCCAAAGCCGGCATTGTTGACCACGATTGCGGGCTCTAAGCCTGCTTCGAGCAGCGCCTGCGCCAAACGCTCGGCGCCATCCGGGCTGCCCAGATCGGCCACAATCACATGCGGACGCGTTTGCCCGGTGGCCGCGATTTCATCGGCCAGCGCCTGCATTGGCGCCTCGCGCCGCGCCGTCAAAGCCAAAGCGTGGCCATGCGCGGCGAAGACGCGGGCGAGCGCTGCGCCGATACCGGCGGAAGCGCCGGTGATCAGGCACACGGGCTGCATCAGGGACTTCTTGCGGTGACTGTTTGACTATGAAACATAGCGTAGGCGAGGGGGCGCGCAAAGCGCACGATGGCGGATCTTCAGCAAAAAATCGTCCTGATCACAGGCGCCGCGGGCGCCATTGGCGCTGCTGTGGCGCAAGCCGTGAAAAGCGCCGGCGGCACGGCGATTGCCACCGATCTGGCCTCCGCCGGCATGGACGCCGCGCTCGACGTGACCAGTGAGGCCGATTGGCAGCGCGTCACCGCCGATATCGAACAAAAACACGGCCGCCTCGATGGCTTGGTGAACGCCGCCGGCATCGCCGTGGTCGCCAGCATCGAGAAAACCGACTTCGCCACTTGGCGGCGCGTGCTTGGCGTCAATCTCGACGGCACTTTTCTCGGCTGCAAATATGCCTTTCCGCTGTTGCGCAAGAAGGGCGGCTCAATCGTCAATCTGTCGTCCGTGCTGGGCCTGGTCGGCAGTTCTAATCTGACCGCCTACAATGCCTCGAAGGGCGGCGTATCGCTGCTCACCAAATCGGTGGCGCTCAATGGCGCGCGCTACCGCCCGCCGGTGCGCTGCAACGCCGTCTGCCCGGCCTTTGTCGAAGGCCCGATGGTGGATGAAATCGCGCAGGGCACGCGCAATCCGGATGCCGTGCGCCACAAGATCGCTTCCGACATTCCGCTCGGCCGGCTGGGCGAAGCGGGTGAAGTCGCCGGTCTATGCGTCTATCTGCTGTCGGACGCGGCGGCCTTCGTTACCGGCGCGGATTTTCCAATCGATGGCGGCCTGACGGCGCGTTAACCTCTCATCAGCGCCGTGACATGCGCCGCGGCCGAGCGCGCCAGGCCCTGCAAATCATAGCCGCCTTCCAGCACCGAAACGACGCGGCCTTGCGCGGTCTCATCCGCGATCTGCATGAGCCGCTGCGTCACCCAGGTGAAATCGGCTTCCACCAGATTGAGATTGGCCAGGGGATCGCGCGTATGCGCGTCGAAGCCGGCCGAGATAATCAGAATATCCGGCTTGAACTCGCGCAACGCGCGGCAGGATCACCGTCTCGAATGCCTCGCGGAATTTGTCGCCGCCGTCGCCCGCGCGCAACGGCGCATTGACGATGGTGTCGTGCTCGCCGCGTTCGCTCACCGCGCCGGTGCCGGGAAAAAGCGGCATCTCATGCGTCGAGCAATACATCACGCTGTTGTCGGACCAGAAAATATCTTGTGAGCCGTTGCCATGATGCACGTCGAAATCGACGATGGCGGCGCGCTCGACATCGTAGCGGTCCTGCGCGTAGCGCGCGGCGATCGCCACATTGTTGAACAGGCAAAAGCCCATCGGCCGCGCGATCTCGGCATGATGGCCGGGCGGGCGCACGGCGACGAAGGCGTTGGCCGCCTTCTGGTTCATCACCTCGTCGACCGCCATTATGGCGCCGCCGGCGCCACGCAGCGCCGCTTCGAAACTGCCGGGCGACATCGAAGTGTCGGCGTCGAGCCGCACCATGCCTTCGCCTTCGCCGGGCGAGGCGTTGCGGATCGAACTCGATGTAATCCATCGGATGCACCAGCGCGATGATCTCCTGCGGCGCCATCGGCGCCTGTTCGCGCGCCAGCAATTGGAACCGCTCGTCGGCGAGCGCCTCCTCGACGGCGCGCAGCCGGTCGGGCCGTTCGGGATGGCCGAGCGGGGTGAGGTGATTGAGGCAGGCGGGGTGGGAGATGAGGAGCGTGGACATAGGCTTGTTCTAACGTGGCTTGGCGCGATTGGGCAAACGCCGTCTTACTTTCCCTCTCCTGCAAGGGGAGAGGGAAAAAAGAAAAAGCCTCTTGACTTAAATTGAGCATTATAACGATGACAAAGCAGACCCAAGATATACCCGATGGCGAGCATCCTGTTCCAATGGCTGCCGCGCTCGTTGAATTTGGACCTATCGTTTGGTCTTGTTCCACGGCATTGAGGGATGGAGACCGGGTAGTATCAGTTTCCGCCGGATGGGGTGGAGGCGGAGGTGATTGCACGTCTCCTACCGGTCGAGAATTGCCAAGGTGACCTGTACGCGATTAAAATCGCTTGGGTTCTCCATCACACAAATTAAGTATACGTTTCGCCTCCGATGTGACCTATGACGTGATGGCGTAATAGCGCTGCTATTTTTTGTCCCCAACTTGTCATCTCCGTGTTGTCGAGGGGCCACGGGATTCCGGTACGAGCAGTTTAGAAACGCTGCCTCTATGAATCAGGTCGCCGCATCGTCCGTACAGGGTGATAAGTTCGGCTTTGGATAGGAAGGCAGCCTAACATCGTCTAGATGTTTGCGTCCTGGGCCAATTTCCCGAACTTGAACGGGTCTTCGGATAAAAATCTGGATGTGTTGCTCAAGTCGCTTTAGAATATTGGTTGCATTCCATTCTTCCCGAAGGCGTTTTTGTTTGGTGGCGGGTAAGTCTCCGTGAGCTGTAAGGCAGCTCAAGGCGATAAGTTCGCAAATTATTCGAAGCTGGAGAAAACCGAACTCTTGTAATGCGGTATTTGGGAGAGCTATTTCCCCTGATATGAGTGTGTTCAGCCAAGCGATGCGCTGCTTAGTCTCCTCCATGAGGAGCGCATAGTTATTCATCATTAACGACCGCGCATTAATGGCCATGACAAAACCGTCTAAGTCTAAGAAAATTGAACTTCAGCCCGACGCATGGGCGCGCTTTGAGCGCGCCTTGAAGGTGGTGGCTAAAAAGCCCCCCGCAGCATCGAGTAACTAAATCGAAATTGCGCAAGCGCAAAAAGAAGCTCGGCAAATAGAAACCGAGCTTCTAGTTGGGCGTTAGTTTATTGACGATTGCACGGGGGATTAAGGCTTTGACGAAGATCCGTTTCGACGGCCAAGCGCAAGGCTTTATCGCCGGGGACATGGAGAGTGCAGATGTGAGTGGCCCCGAAGGCCCGAACGCGTTGCCATTGATGGTGGGCAATGAGTTCGCTGGTAAGGCGCCGCCAGAAACTATCGGTTTCTCCGACATAGCCGGGGTCCCAGTTCCTGTTGAGGGCCTGCTTGCAGAAAAAATATATACGCCGGGGCGGTCATGGTACGTCACCCCGATAGGGTGAAGCTCGAAACCATAGACTCGCTTGCGTCCATGCCAATTAATAGTTGGCGGCATTGACTGTGGCGCTTGAAAGGGGTGGCGCGACCCGGGGCTAGAAAAGACATCTGTGTAGTCCTTTTCAGAGGGAGCATGGACGTCGCTGGTCGTGGATGCGACCTCACGACCAGCACAGAACATACACGGAACTGCACTATCAGTCGAGTTGTAGAACTATGCACCCACTAGATGTAGTACGGTCGATTACGAAAATATGCAGGTTTGTGCATAATGGTGCCTATGTAAGCACTATCGCGATTGTGCAGTTCTGGTCTTATCGGCGGAAGTTGCAAAATAACGATTTGTATGTAAGTAACGAGCGTAGAGATTTGTCTCAGATGGGCAGTCTCTGAAAGCTATAGAGGGCCGGGTGTTGGTCAGCACTGCGGCCCTCGCTTTTTGGTGTGCGCTTTGATGGTGTTTTGAACCCACACGTCTCAGATGGGTCATTCCCATTGGTAGTGGGATGCGTCTGCCAATTCCGCCACAAGCGCATCGGGGGCAACTATTTCACTGGCCTGCGTGACTGCCAATAGCGAACCCATTGGGGTTTGCGAGGCTTCCAAACTTTCTTGCGCCAGCGTTTAAAGCGGGCCGCGCGGTGCTTAAATTCAGGCTTGGTGAGGCCGTCGATAGGTCAGGCGCTTTCCAGCGATGCCAGCCGCCAATGTTCTCGGCGCGCATGGTGTCGTTGACGCCCAACGCGATGCGGTTGTTGTAGCGGAAATCGAACTCCGCAAGGTAGCGATGCAGGTGCTTTTCGGCGCAATGTTGATAGGTGCCGCGCATTCCGCGCTTGAATATTGAGAAGTAGCTTTCAATCGTATTGGTGGTCACGTCGCCGCGACACGTATTCGCCAGCGGTGTGCTTCACGGCTTGTGCGCGGCGAACGTCCATGACGTTGCGATTGTAGAGGTTGCTTTCGTCGGTATGGACACGGGTTTCGCGCTCAACATTCTCGCGCACGATTGCGGAACCGCGGTCTTCGCTCGGCTCCGGCAACATGGAACGATGCGGACATTGCCGCCGCGTTCGATCAAGCCCAAGGATGGGGCGATTGTTCATGAACTTGCCGCCCTTGGTGTAGGGCGGCCTTGCGCGATGCGGAGACGTGCAGACTTCGGCCTTACCGAAATAGGTCTCATCGGCCTCAACGACTTGCCACTGGCCACCAAGCGGGGCTCAAGGCCGCCTGTACGCATAGCCTCACGCAAGCGGTGCATCATGAACCATGTTGATTTGTAGCTCATGCCCAACATGCGATGGACTTGGTGGGCGCTCACGCCCTTCTTGATGGCCGTCATAAGGAACAGCGCGGCAAGCCATTTGGTCAGCGGGATTTTGCAGCGCTCGAAAACGGTTTTAACGGTCACAGTGAACTGTTCGCGGCACTCGGCTTGCACTGATACAGCCCGGCGCGGTGCGCTTTGCCATCAAGGCTTTATTTTGGCTTTGTCGGCATTGCCACAGTGCGGGCAAGTCGGGCCTTCCGGCCAAACGCGCGCTTCGAGCCATTCGCGGGCTGCGGTTTCGTCTTTGAAAATGGGGTTTTTGAGTAAGTCGGTCATGGCCGTATTCCCTGTTTATGCAGGAATACTAGATGATGTGGCCTGCTTTGTCAAGGTTATAATGCTCCTTAAATTCCTAGAGATTATATACCTAAATTTGCCTGGTTCATCGAGGGCGTCTTCGCGAGACGTTGCGATGATGGAGCCAGGACGCGGCGCCCGCGGGCGGGGGACGACGTACCCCCACTCCCGGGCGAGGCCGGACTCCGCCCGGGCACACTAGGGTGCCCTGCGAGGAGCTCGCTGACGGCGTGGGCCCAAAGGGATTATCCCGGGGGAGTCCTGGTCGAAAGCGCGGACCGGACCTCGTCAGACGCCGTGATGGAGCGCCGAGAGGCGCCCGCACCTTCGCTAGAGGGTGCGGCTAGACGGAATGGATGCGCCACTCGGTGCTCCATCCCCTCGATTTTTCGAGGGGAAGGAAAGCGGGGCAGGGACGACGGCCTACCCGGGGCCGGTCAAAAACACGGGCGCTTTCGGATGCCTGCTTTTCATTCCGGTCCGGCGCTTGCGCGCCGCCGCGGAATAACGAAATGTGGAGCCGAAAAGGACACAACAGAAAATGAAAAACCCCCACGGTCCACTTCGCGTCGGTGTCGGCGGTCCGGTCGGCTCCGGCAAGACCGCGCTGATGGACCTGCTGTGCAAGAAATTGCGCGACACCTACGACATCGCCGCCATCACCAACGACATCTACACCAAATGGGACGCCGAATTTCTGGTGCGCTCGGGCGCGCTTTCGGCCGACCGCATCGCCGGCGTGGAAACCGGCGGCTGTCCGCACACCGCGATCCGCGAGGACGCCTCGATCAATCTCGCCGCCGTCGCCGAGATGCGCGCCAAATTTCCCGATCTCGATCTGGTGCTGATCGAATCCGGCGGCGACAATCTGGCCGCCACTTTTTCGCCCGAGCTCGCCGATCTCACAATCTATGTGATCGACGTCGCCGCCGGCGACAAAATTCCCTCCAAAGGCGGGCCCGGCATCACGCGCTCGGACCTCCTGGTCATCAACAAGATCGATCTGGCGCCTTATGTCGGCGCCTCGCTCGAAGTCATGGACCGTGATGCCAAGAAAATGCGTGGCGTTCGGCCCTTCGTGTTCACCAATTTGCGCGAGGGCAAAGGCGTCGACGAGATCGCCAAATTCATTCAGCAAAAAGGCGGGCTCTCTAAATGAGTGGCGCCCGCGAACGCCTCGCAGCAGCGCTGGCGCGCATCGACGAGCCGAGTGGCGAGGGCACCCGCACTTGCCTCACGGTCTATCGCGAACAGGCGACGGCCGCGGCCGACGCCGCCGATGCGCGCGCCAGCAAAGGCATTTCGCTGGGGTCTCTCGACGGCACCATTGTTTCAATTAAAGATCTGTTCGACGTTGCCGGCGAAGTAACGCGTGCTGGCTCCAAGGTTCTGGCCGAGGAAAGCAAACCTGCGCTCGCCGACGCGCCGATTGTGCGCCGCCTGCGCGCGGCCGGCGCGATCATTATCGCCAAGACCAACATGTCGGAATTCGCCTTCACCGGCATGGGCACCAATCCGCATTACGGCACGCCGGGCAATCCGGCCGACCGCGCGCGGGCGCCGGGCGGTTCGTCATCGGGCGCCGCGGTTTGCGCCGCCGACGGCATGTGCGAAGTCGCCATCGGTAGCGATACCGGCGGCTCGTGCCGCGCGCCGGCGGCGCTGTGCGGCATCGTCGGCTTCAAGCCGAGCCGCCAGCGCATTCCTACCGACGGCGCCTTCCCGCTGTCCTACTCGCTCGATTCCATCGGCTCGCTGGCGCGTAGCGTCGCGGCTTGCGCCAAAGCCGACGCGGTCATGGCGGGCGAAGCCGATGTTACGCTGGAGCCGGCGCCGCTTTCCGGTCTGCGCATCGGCGTTGCGCAAGGCATGCCGCTGGAAAATCTCGACGACACGGTGGCCAAGCGCTTCCCCGAAGGGCTCGACCTGCTGGAGAAAGCCGGCGCGCATCTGTCGAATGAAACACTACCGCTCATCGACAACATGATGCAGGTGCTGGCGCGCGCCAGCATCCTAGTGGCGGAGGCCTATTCGATCCACCGCGATCGTCTGGCGCGCCGCGGCGCCGACATCGATCTGATCGTGCGCGCGCGCCTCGAAAAGGGCCGCGATATTTCGTCCGCCGATTATGTTGACGCAGTGCGCGCGCGCGCCGGGCTGATCCGCGCAATGGATGAAAGACTGGCCGATCTCGACGTGCTGGTCATGCCAGCGACGGCCATCGTCGCGCCGCGCTTCGACGAAGTGGCGGACCCCAAGGCCTTCATGGCGCGCAATGCGCTCATATTGCGCAACACCACCATCGGCAATTTCTTCGACCTGTGCGGCATTTCGCTGCCGCTGCCGCGCCAAAGCGGCTTGCCGGTCGGATTGATGCTTTTGGCCCGCAACGGCAACGATCATCGGCTGTTTCGCATTGCAGCAGCCATCGAGCGTCAATTTACCCAATAGGGCCGTTTTCGAGCTTGTTAAAACCCCAATAAATCCGGCATCATCCGCCAATAACGGCCAAAGGCTGACACCCAGGGAGGATTTCACCATGAAACGCAAATCGCAGGCTAAATCGGCAAGCGTGAGCCGCCGCGCCTTTACCGCCGGCATCGGCGCCGCCGGCCTGCTCGCCGGCACCGCGCCCTTCAACATCGTGCGCGCGCAAGGCGCGCCCCTCAAGGTCGGCGTCCTGCTGCCGCGTTCGGGATTCGAGGCTGGCATCGGCCAGGATTGTCAGCGCGGCGTCGATATTTCCGCCGGCATCCTCAAGGATCTCGGTCTGCCATCGTTGCAGATCATGAACGCGGACACCGAATCCAATGTCGATACCGCCCGCTCGCGCGCCGAGAAACTGATCTCCGAGGGCGCGCAGCTTTTGGTCGGCGCCTTCGATTCCGGCCAGACCACGGCCATCGCCCAGGTCGCCGAGCAGAAGGGCGTCCCCTTCGTCATCAACATCGCCGCCGCCCCGCCGATCACCGAGCAGGGCTATAAGTTCGTGTTCCGCAATTTCCCTACGGCTCCGATGATCCTGCGTGACGCCTTCATCGACCAGAAGGAAGTCTTCGCGTCGGTTGGGGCCGAGCCGAAGACGGCGGTGTTCATGCACGTCAACGACACGTTCGGCACCGCGATGTCCAAGGGCATCGGCGTGGTGATGCCGAAGTTCAATATGCCGTACAAGATCGTCGAGGAGATCGCCTACGATCCGGCGGCGCGCGACCTGTCGGTGGAAATCTCCAAGGCCAAGGCTACCGGCGCCGACGCCTTGCTGTTGGTGAGCCGCCTCAACGACGCCATCCTGCTGACGCGCGAATTGGTCAAGCAGCGCTGGACGCCGATGGCCATCATGAGCATGGGCCCAGGCTGGTACGAGGATCAGTATCTCAAGACGCTCGGCAAGCTTTCCGACGGGCCGCTGAGCTTTTCGCCCTGGTACGATCCGAACAAGAAGCTCTCGAAGCAGCTCGAAGCTGCGCTGGCCAAGGCAATTCCAGGCGTCAACTTGAACACCAACCACGTCTTCACCTTCGAGGCACTGCTGATCGCCGCCGACGCCTACAAGCGCGCCGGCTCAGCCGATCCGAAGGCGCTGGCGGACGCCGTGCGCACCACCAATATCAAGGACAATGCCAGCATCGGTCCCGGCATCCAGTTCGACGCCAAAGGCCAGAACGACAAGATCGTCGGCGGCGGCATCCAGAACCGCGGCGGCAAGTTGGTCACCGTGGCGCCGAAGGAAGCGGCCAACGCCAAACCGGAATGGCCGTTGAAGCCTTACGACCAGCGCGCCTGACGCCCGGTGCCGGCAGACGTCTACCTCAATGTCGCTGTCGGCGGCGTGCTCACCGGGCTCGTCTATGGCCTGATGGCGCTGGGCCTTTCGGTGATCTTCGGCGTGGTGCGCGTCGTCAATTTCGCGCATGGCGAAATGATGACGATCGCCATGTATATCGCGGTGACGCTGTTCGCCGCTTTCCATCTCGATCCCTTGCTGATGCTGGTGCCGATTGCGATGGTGATGTTCGCCTTCGGCTATGTGCTGCAAGCCGGTGTGATCAACCGCTTCATCACGCGGCCGGAATACGCGCAGTTTCTGCTGCTGGTGGCGATGGCGATCATCATCGTCAACGTGCTGTTGATCGTTTTCGGGCCGGACGCGCAGAATGTCCAGACTTCCTATTCCTATGACAGCTACAAGATCGGCGCGTTGATTGTGGATGCGACCAAAGCCTATGCGGCGCTGGCCGCGCTTGTGGTCGCGCTCGCGCTGTTTTTATTCTTCAAATACACGCGGCTGGGAACGGCTATTCGCGCCTGCGCCGACAACTATACCGGCGCGCTGGTGGTCGGCCTCGACGTCAAGCACCTCTATGCGCTCACTTTCGGCCTCGGCGCCGCCTGCGTGGGCGCTGCCGGCGTGATGCTGGTGCTGATCGTCGATGTGACGCCGTCGCTCGGCCCGGCTTACACATTGCTAGCCTTTGTCATCGTCATTACCGGCGGACTTGGCTCGATGCCGGGCGCGCTATTGGGCGGCGTGCTGATCGGGTTGACCGAGGCCATGGCGGGCCTGCTGTTTTCACCGTCGGCCAAAAGCATGTTCGCCTTCGGCATCCTTGTGCTGGTGCTGCTGTTCCGTCCGCAAGGCATCATGGGAAAACGCTCCGCATGACGAGATCCGCATCATGAGGCGCACATGATCGCCCGGCTGATCGAGGGAGTGCCACGCCGCGCGTTGCTGCTGCTTGGCCTGCTGCTGGCGGTATTGTCGTTGACGCCACTGATCGCCGGCGACTACCTGCTCACCGTGCTCATATTGATTTTGTACTTCGCCTATATCGGGCAGGCGTGGAACATCATGATGGGATTTGCCGGACAACTGTCCCTCGGTCATGCCCTCTATGTCGGCTTGGGCGCCTATACGGCGGCGGCGCTCTATGTGCATTTCGGCATCGGGCCGTGGCTTGGCCTGATTGTTGCCGTTCCAGTCGCGGCCTTGGCCGGCGCCTTTATCGGATTTCTGGCGTTCCGCTTTCGCGTGGCCGGCGTTTATTTCGCCATTTTGACCATCGCGGTCGCCGAATTTGCCCGCGTCGGCTTCGATCATCTGGCCTGGACCAACGCCTCGTCGGGCCTGTTCCTGCCGGTTTCGCAATATACCCATAACGATCTGTGGCGTCTGCGCGGCAGTCCGATCATGTTCTATTACATTCTTCTCGTCGCTTGCGTGCTCGCGTTTATTTTCTGCCGCGCGTTGCTGCAAAGCCGCCTCGGCTATTTCTGGCGCGCGATTCGCGAGGACGAGGAAGCCGCGCGCGCGGCCGGCATCGACACGTTTTACTACAAGATGATCGCGGTGGTGACGTCCGCCGCCATGACCGCGTTCGCGGGCGTCATCTATGCGTTCTACTACAACAATCTTTTTCCCGAGCAGGTGTTTGGCATCCAGCGTTCGATCGAGATCATCCTGGCGCCCATTGTCGGCGGCGTAGGCACCTTGTTCGGGCCTATCCTCGGCGCCTTCCTGCTCACGGGTCTCGCGCGAAACGCTCACCTCGGCGCTCGCCGGCCTCGGTATCGATCTGCCCGGCGCCAAACAGGTGTTCTACGGCATCTGTCTGCTGCTGGTGATCATGGCGCTGCCGGAGGGCGTGTGGCCGTGGCTGTCCAAACGTTTAGGTTTGAAGGAGCGCAACGAATGAGCGCGCTTCTCGCCATCGACGGCGTCAGCAAGCGGTTCCGCGGTCTGGTGGCCGTGGACCGGCTCAGTTTCGAAGTGCCGGAAGGCGGAATTTTCGCGGTCATCGGCCCCAACGGCGCGGGCAAGACCACGCTGTTCAATATGATCGCCGGCGTGTTCAAGCCCGATGGCGGCACGATTGCTTTCGCCGGCGAGCGCATCGATGGCTTCACGCCCGATAAAATCTGCCGGCGCGGCATCGGGCGGACGTTCCAGCTGGTGCGACCGTTCCCCGCTCTGAGCGTCGAGGACAATGTTATCGTCGGCGCGCTGCTTCACCGCCATCGCGTGGACGACGCGCGCGCCCACGCCAAGGATGTGCTGCGCCGTCTCGATCTTTACGACAAGCGCGCGCAACGCGCCTCCTCGCTCACTTTGCCCGACCGCAAGCGGCTGGAAGTCGCGCGCGCACTCGCCACCGATCCGAAACTGCTGCTTCTCGACGAGGTGATGGCGGGCTTGCGGCCGACCGAAACCGACCGCATCGTCGCCATCTTACGCGATCTCAACCGCGAGACCGGGTTGACCATTCTGCTGATCGAACATGTGATGCGCGCGGTGATGGCGCTTGCCGGTAATATCCTGGTGCTGCACCACGGCGCCGCGATCGCACAAGGCGCGCCGGCGCAAGTCGTGCAGGACCGCGCGGTGATCGATTCATATTTAGGTGTCGAGGACGTCGCATGATCCCGAAAAGTGGGGACCGGTTTTCGGATAAGGTCATGCGAAGGAAAAAAGCATGATGCTCAAGATCGAAAATCTCGACGTATTCTACGGCGACGCCCAGGCGCTCGACGGCGTTTCGCTCGAGATCGAGGAAGGCAGCATCGTCGCCATTGTCGGCGCCAATGGCGCGGGCAAAACCTCGCTCATCCGCACGATTGCCGGCATGCACAAGCCCGCGCGCGGCCACATCTATTATCAAGGCTTGGACATCGCCGGCTGGCCGAGCCATAAGGTCTGCGATCTCGGTATCGGCCAAGTCGCGGAGGGCCGCCAGGTTTTCCCGACTCTTAACGGTTGCGGAAAATCTCGCCATGGGCGCCATGCTGCCGCGCGCGCGCGAGGAGCGCGAGCGTAACCTTGAAAAAGTCTATGCGCTGTTCCCAATCCTGACCGAGCGGCGCCAGCAGGCGGCCGGAACATTATCGGGTGGCGAACAGCAGATGCTTGCTATCGGGCGCTGCCTGATGGGCGCGCCGGATCTGGTGATGTTCGACGAGCCTTCACTCGGTCTTGCGCCGACCATCGTGCAAAGCATGCTGCAAACCGTGCGCGACCTCAACCGCGAGGGGCTTACTTGCGTGCTGGTCGAACAAAATGTCGCCGTCTCGCTCAAACTGGCGAGCCAGGCTTATGTGTTGGAGAACGGTCGCATCACGCTCGCCGGCACGGGCGCTGCGCTGCTCAACGATGACCGCGTGCGGCAGGCTTATCTGGGGATGTAGCCGCGACCTGCGTCGCGCGATTGGCGCTTCATCAGCAGACCCAGCGCTGCGACGCGCAGGCTCAACGGGTAACCTGGAAAACTGGCGCGCAGCAATTTGAGCGCCTCGGCGTCAGTGGAGGGAGAAAACTGCAAGACGCGTTCGACCATCTTGACCGGGTCGGCCGACGCCGCGAATGAAAGAGGCTCGATCCTAAAAGCTTCGCCCATCGGATTGGTCCCGTGCGATGCGATATCGCAGTGTGCGGCCCGGCTGTTAACAGGTCGTTAACCGCGCAGGACCGTCCGGGTTCCATCGCAAGATGGCTTTTAGATACGGGGCAAAACGGTCATTGCGGAGGCGGCCCGCAATGACCTCGTTACGGTATGATGTTGCTTATTTCAGCGGCTGACCGATGGTCACGGTCAGCGAGCCGACACCCTCGACCTCACATTCCAGCTTGTCGCCGGCAACGGTCGCCGCGACGCCCGACGGCGTGCCGGTCATGATGATGTCGCCGGCCACCAGTTCGACCATTTCCGACAGGTTGGAAATGATTTCCGGCACGTTCCAGATCAACTGGTTGAGGTCGCCGTCCTGGCGCAGCTTGCCATTGCATTTGAGCGTGATCTTGCCCTTGGTCGGGTGGCCGGTCTCGGAGGCCTGCTTGATCGCGCCGCAGGGCGCCGAATGGTCGAAGGCTTTGCCGATTTCCCACGGCCGCTTGAGGTCGCGCGAGGCGATCTGCAGGTCGCGGCGGGTGAGGTCGATCCCGACGGCGTAGCCGTAGATGCAGTCATTGGCCTTGGCGACCGGGATATTGCGCCCGCCGCTTTTGAGCGCGACCACAAGCTCGACTTCGTGATGCATGTCCTTGGTCAGCGACGGGTAGGGCACGGTGCCGCCGTCGGCAACAATCGCGTCGGCGGGCTTGGCGAAATAAAACGGCGGCAGGCGCTCGTCCTGGCCCATCTCCCGGATGTGCTCAATGTAATTGCGGCCCACGCACCAGATGCGGCGTACGGGAAAAGTCTTGGTCGTGCCGGCAACCGCGATGACTGCCTGCGGGGCAGCCGGAATGACGTAATCCGCGCTCATAGGAATTTCGCCTTTGTGATTGTCGGGGTCGAAAGTTAGCCGGCGGGCTCATCCGGTATCGTATTATCCCGGCTTGAACAAGCCGGAAAAGCAAACCCGCGCTTACGCCGGTGTTGCCAGTGCAGCGACCGGAGGCGCGGGCTCCTGCTCCTTGAGCTGGAGCCGGTAAAAAGCGGCATAGCGGCCATTCTTGCTCAGCAATTCGTCGTGCCGGCCGGACTCGGTCGCCCGGCCATCCTCAACCACATAGATGCGGTCGGCATGCGAGACCGTGTGCAGCCGGTGCGCGATGGCCAAGGTTGTGCGGCCCTGACAAAGCCGCTCCATGGCTTCGCGCACCTGCAATTCGGATTCGGAATCGAGCGCGGCGGTCGCCTCATCGAGCAGGATGATGGGCGCATTCTTGATCAGCGCGCGGGCGATGGCGACGCGCTGGCGCTGGCCGCCGGACAGTTGCAGTCCATGCTCGCCCACCGGCGTATCGTAGCCGCGCGGAAACGAAAGGATAAAGTCATGCGCATAGGCGGCCTTCGCCGCCGCCACGATTTCGTCCTCGCCGGCGCCCGGTTTACCGAAGGCGATGTTCTCGCGCACCGTGCCGCGGAACAGGAATACGTCCTGCCCGACATAGGCGATGTGCTGGCGCAGAGAGCGGCGCGACACCTGGCTGACGTCCTGGCCATCGATGACGATCTGGCCACGCTCGACATCGTAGAAACGCAAAAGCAGATTGAACACGGTTGACTTGCCGCCGCCGGACGGCCCGACCAGCGCGGTCAGCTTGCCAGGCTCGGCGACGAAAGACATGCCACGCAAAACCGATTCATCGCTGCGGTAGGCGAAGTCGACTGTCTCGAATTCAAGCCGCGCGGCGTCGACCCGCAATTCCGGCTTGCCGATATCGGATGGCTCGCTCGGCGGACTGTCGATTACCTCGAATAAAATACGCACGCCCACCAGCGCATTGTTGAGTTCGATGTTGAGGCGCGCCAGGCGCTTGGCCGGCTCATAGGCCAACAGGAAGGCCGCGATGAAAGAGAAAAACTGGCCGGGCGTCGCGCCGGTGTCGATCACGCGATAGCCGCCATAGATGATGGCGATGGCGATGGCGCAGCCGCCGAGCGTTTCCATCAGCGGGCTGGCGCGGCCGGATATGCGCGCCATCTTGTTGGCCTCATGCTCGACCGCCGCGACGTTGCGGTCGAAGCGCTCGCGCATGATGTCTTCGAGCGTGAAGGCCTTGACGATGCGGATGCCTTGCAGCGTCTCCTGCAGCGTTTCGATGATGCGGGTGCCGCCGTGGAATTGGCTGCGCGCGATGCCATAGACGCGGCGGATCAATTTGCGCAGGATCAAAAACGCCGGCGGCGCTACCACGAAACTGAAAAACGACATCAGCGGGTCCTGCACGATCATCACGGTCAGGAGCCCGAGCAGCGACAACAGATCGCGCCCCAGCGACGTGATCAGCAGGTTGATCACTTGGGTGCAGGCGGCGGCGCCGGTGGTGAGCCGCGCGATGAATTCGGTCGAATGCCGGTCGGAGAAGAAACTCAGGCCTTCGTTGAGCAGCTTGGCAAACACCGCGCGCTGATTGTCGGCGACGATCCGGTTGCCGATATGCGAGAGCAGCACAGTCTGGCCGTAAGTCGCGAGGCCTTTGGCGGCAAACAGCGCGGCCGTGACGGTGCCGAGAACAATCACGCCGGTGAGATTGTGATTGACGTAAGTCTGGTTGATGACGTCGCCGATGAGATAGGCGCTTAACGCCGTGCAGGCGGCGGAGATCGCCATGAACACAAAGGCGACCGCGTATTTACGCCAATGCGCGAAGCCCTGTTCCGTGAGCAGACGCCGGATCAAGGCAAACGGGCGATAGCGCTCGTCGTCGGTCAAATTCAATTTGAGATCGTCCATCCACCCTCTGTCGGGCTAATTATATATGACGTGGGGCAGGTGCGGTCGATTCCTTGCCCGTTAGGGAGCAAGATTTCAAGCCAAAACATGCATAAAAAGTGGCGCGAACGGGGGTTCCGCGCGCGATCAGCCCGCGGCGGTTTCGCGCTTGCCCGGTAATCGGCGTTCCCAGGCAAATGCGTGGCCGACGATGGTGTCGAGGTCCTGGAACTGTGGCCGCCAATCGAGCGTGGCGCGAATGCGGTCCGCATTGGCCACCAGCGCGGGTGGATCGCCGGGACGCCGTGCGCTTATTTCGACCGGGAAATCGCGCCCGCTGGCGCGCCGCACCGAGTCGATTACTTCCAGCACCGACGCGCCGCGTCCGTAGCCGCAATTGAGCGTCACGCTTTCGCGGCCTTGGCGCAAATAGGCGAGCGCTGCCGAATGCGCGCGTGCCAGATCGCTGACATGGACATAGTCGCGAATGCATGTGCCGTCCGGCGTCGGATAATCCGTGCCGTAAATATCGATACGTGGGCGTTTGCCGAGCGCGGCTTCGCAGGCGACCTTGATCAGATGGGTGGCGCCTGCCGTCGATTGTCCGGTGCGCATTTTCGGATCGGCGCCGGCGACGTTGAAATAGCGCAGCACCACAAAGCGCAAGCCGTGCGCGCGGCCGGCATCGTGCAGCATGATCTCGGACATCAGCTTCGAGGTGCCGTAGGGCGAGATCGGCGAGGTAGCGACACCCTCGCGCACGGGATTATGTTCGGGATTACCATAGACCGCTGCGGTCGACGAGAAAATCACCTGCCTCACGCCGGCCTCGATGGCGGCATCGAGCAGGGTGCAGGTGTTCATCGTATTGTTGCGGTAATAACCGAGCGGATCGGTGATCGAGTCCGGCACCACGATCGATGCCGCGAAATGAATGATGGAGCTGACGTTGTAGCGGCGAAGCGTGTTGGCGACGAGTTCGCGGTCGCCGGTCGAGCCGGCGACGAAGGGGACCGCGTTGGGCAACAGAAAACGAAAGCCGGTCGACAGGTTATCGAGCACGACCACCGGCTCGCCCGCGTCGGCCAGTTCATGCACCATATGGCTGCCGATATAACCGGCGCCGCCGGTCACCAGGATCGTCATAACGAATGCCCCTCGAATGCTCGCGAATTTGTAGCGGATGGCGGTGAATCGGCGTTTAGGCCGCGCGGCGGGTGGTCATGGTTATGGCGGGCATGCTTAATGGTCGGTATACGAGCCCCACATTCGCCAATAAGACCCGCCATGGCCGACATCCTTTTTATCAAAACCTCATCGCTGGGCGATGTGATCCATCAGATGCCAGCCTTGACCGAGGCGCGCATCAAGCGTCCGGACGCCCGTTTCGCATGGCTGGTCGAGGAAGCCTATGCCCCGTTGGTGCGCCTGCATCCGGCGGTGGACGAGGTTATCGCGGTGGCCTGGCGGCGCTGGCGTAACTCGCTGCTGTCGCCGGCGACGCTGCGTGAAATTGTTGGCAGCCTGCGCGACATTGGCGCCGATCGTTTTGACGACATTGTGGACAGCCAGGGCCTGCTGCGCTCGGCGCTCATTGGCCGTTTCGCGCATGGCCGGCGGCACGGTTATGATTTGCGCAGCATTCGCGAGCCGTTGGCGGCGCCGTTTTACGATATTCGCCACAGCGTGAGCCGCAAACGCCACGCGGTCGAGCGTAACCGGGCGCTTACCGGGCTTGCGCTCGGCTATGAGCTGCAAGGCGCGCCCGACTTCGGGCTGGATCGCGCGCGTCTGGCCGGCGAGGGCACGCTCTACGCCGTTTTGCTGCACGCCACCGCGCGGCCGGGAAAGGAATGGCCGGAGGCCAATTGGATCGCGCTCGGCAATATGCTCGCGCGCGACGGACTGGAAATCGTGCTGCCATGGGGTACGCCATCGGAGCACGGCTTGCGCGCAACGTATTGCCGCCGCGGTCCCCCATGCGCGGGTGCCGGAACGCGCCCCGCTCGATCAAGTCGCGCGGCTGATCGCCGGCGCGCAATTCGTCGTGGGCGTGGATACCGGAATTCTGCATCTGGCGGCCGCGCTCGGCGTGCCGCTGGTGGCGATTTTTTCCGGCAGTCAGCCGCGGCTCACCGGCCCGGTCGGCAGTGGGCCGCTCATCATCCTCGGTACGCATGGCGCGCCGCCGGCGGTTGAAGAGGTGATGCAAGCGGTGGACGCGCTGCGCCCGGGACACTAGATCGTCAGGCTGCGCCCGCGCGCAACAGATCGTGCACGTGAATGACGCCGACCGGCTTGCCGGCCTCGACCGCAAATAGCGCGGTCACTTTCAACGAATTGAGAATGTCCAGCGTCTCGCTGATCAACTGATCGGGCCGCACCGTCTTGGGCGCGCGCGTCATGACGTCATCGACGCGCGCATCGAGCAGATTGTTGCGCATATGGCGGCGCAAATCGCCGTCGGTGATGATGCCGACCAATATGCCGCGGGTGTCGGTAATGCCGATGCAGCCGAAACCCTTGGCCGACATCTCAAGAATGGCGTCCGACATGGCGGTGCCAAGCGGCGCCAGCGGCACCGCGGCATCCGAATGCATCAGGTCGCGCACCGTCTTTAGCAGCGCGCCGAGCTTGCCGCCCGGATGCAACATGCCGAAATCGACCGCGGTAAAGCCATGGCCTTCCAGTAAGGCGATCGCCAGCGCATCGCCCAGCGCAAGCTGCATCAAGGCCGAAGTCGTGGGCGCCAGATTATGCGGGCAGGCTTCCGCCGCTTGCGGCATGGCCAGCACGACGTCGGCGGCCTTGGCCAGGGTCGAGTCCGCGCTGGCGGTCATCGCGATCAAACCAATATTGTGGCGGCGCGAGTAATCCGTGAGATTTTTCAGTTCGGCGGTTTCGCCCGACCATGACAGCGCCAGGATCACGTCGCTCTTGGTGATCATGCCGAGATCGCCGTGGCTGGCTTCGGCCGGATGCACGAACAAAGCCGGCGTGCCGGTGGAGGCGAAGGTCGATGCGATCTTGTGACCGACATGGCCGGATTTTCCCATGCCCGTAACAATGACGCGGCCTTGCGCGGCGCGGATCAGGTCGATCGCGGCGGCAAAGGAAGTGCCGAGCCCGTCGCGCAAGGCAGTCGCCAGTGCGTCGATGCCGCTGCCTTCCGAATTGAGCGTGCGCAACGCGGAGGCGATCGCCGCCTGCGCGCGGTCGCTGTTCATGTCGGCTGGCTTCGGCTTGGCCATTGCGTCGTCTCGATCCTGGATTATTCGTGCGTTTGATAGCACGGAAAAAGCTTTTCGTCAGTCTCGCGCGCAGCCAAACGTTAACGCCGGTCCGGCGCGGCCTTTAAAGGGTTTTTGAGCGGCCAATTTGAGCACCAAGCACTTCTTTAACGGCGGCTAGGACGGAAGCCGGTGCTACATCGTCGGTCCGGCGATGCGCCACCGCCTCATTGCCGTCGGTGCGCGCGCGTTGCGCTGCTGCCTGGTCGCCGGGCGGCTCCAGAATGGCGGCGAGCGGGTTGAGCGGCTTCTGGTGCCACGGGCTGGTGGGCCCGAAAATTGCGACGGTCGGGCGTGCCGATGGCGGCGGAGACATGCATCAAACCTGAATCGTTGGTGACGGAAACATCCGCGGCGGCGAGCGCCAGGATGGCGTTGCGCAAATCATTGCCGGTAAGATCGCGCACGCCGCTGCCGCCAACCTCCGCGATTTGCTTGGCAATTGGCGCTTCATTCGGGCCGCCCAGAACCCAGACCGCTGCGCCGTCATTTGTCAGCGCACGCGCGAGTGCCGCGTAATGCGACACCGGCCATGCCTTTCCGGCGCCGACCGCGCCTGGACGAAAGCGCGACGATCGGCTTGCTCTGCTCCGACAATCCATTGTTCGCGCGCCAACGCGTTAGTTCTTCTGGCTGTATCTTCAATTCCGGCAGCGGCCAATCAGGCGGCAATGTGGCGCCGCTCGGCAGAGCAAGCGACCCCATCCGATCGATCATGCGCGCGAGTTTGCGCTCGCCGAAACGCACATCGTTGAGCAAGCCGAAACGCATTTCGCCGGCAAAGCCGGTGCGCAACGGAACGCCGGCGAGCCACGGCGCCAATGCCGCTTTCCATTTGCGCGACATCACCAGCGCCTGGCCGTAATGGCCATCCGCGATCTGTGCCGCGAGTTCGCGTTGCAGCGTGATGCCCAAGCGGCGGCGCGGGAAGTCGATGACGATGGTTTTCCGCACACCCGGCATGTAGTCGGCCAAGGGCGCGCACAGCCTGCTGCTGACCATATCGACCGGCCGATCCGGCGCGGCCATGCGCAACAGCTTCACCACCGAATGACAGCGGACAAAATCCCCGATCCAGACATAGGGGACGATCAGGACCGGCCTTGGGCCGGCTGGCAGGCTCGAATTTTGGTCCATGAGCTGGCGGCCGCCCGTCGGTCCGGCATGTTTTCCGGTCTGGTGAGAACAGGCGTTACCGCGGGCGCCCTAAGACTGTCCAGCCGCAATTTTTACCGTGTCCTGAGCCATTTGCGCGGCATTAGGCCCTAATATTTGCGCCAATCCACGGACTGAGGCAAAGGATGGCCATGTTTTTGGTCACCGGCGGGGCCGGCTTCATCGGATCGAACGTGGTCGCCAGCCTCAACGAGGCGGGCGCGACCGACGTCGCCGTCAGCGACTTGATCGGGCAGGGCGACGCCAAATGGCGCAATCTCGCCAAGCATCAGGTGGCCGATCTGGTGCCGCCGGCCGAACTGATGGCGTGGCTCGATGGGCGCAAACTCGACGCCGTCATCCATATGGGCGCGATTTCCGACACCACCGCCACCGACGGCGACCTGGTGATGGAAAATAATTTTCGCACTTCGTTGCGCCTGCTCGACTGGTGCACGCAAACCCGCACGCCGTTCATCTATGCCTCTTCGGCCGCGACCTATGGCGACGGCGCGCAAGGCTTCGACGACGATTGGTCGCCGGAGGCGCTGCGCAAATTGCAGCCAATGAATCTCTATGGCTGGAGCAAGCATCTGTTCGATCTCGCGCTGGTCGATCGCTATGTCAAAAAAGAAAAATTGCCGCCGCGCTGGGTCGGCTTGAAATTTTTCAACGTCTATGGCCCGAACGAATATCATAAGGGCCACATGGCGAGCGTGCTGGCCAAGGTGTTCGACGGCGCCAAGGCCGGTCAGCCGGTCAAGCTGTTCAAGTCGCATCGCGACGGCATCGCCGATGGCGAGCAGCGCCGCGATTTCATTTATGTCGACGATGCCGTCGCGGTATTGCGCTGGCTCCTGGATACGTCGTCGGTCAACGGCATTTTCAATGTCGGCACCGGCCAGGCCGAGAGTTTCCGCGATATGATCGGCGCCATGTTCAAGGCGCTCGGGCGGCCGGCCAATATTGAATATATCGAAATGCCCGACGCGATCCGCAATCAATATCAATATTTTACGCAAGCCAAGGTCGATAATCTGCGCGGCGCAGGCTATAACGCCGGCTTCACGCCGCTTGAGAGCGCCGTCGGCAACTATGTCACCGGCTATCTCGATCGCGCCGACAGGTACAAATAGATATAACTAGATGATGTTCGATTTCGACAAACATCTGAGCGATCTGGCCGGGCAGACCGTGCTTTGCGTCGGCGATTTGATGCTCGATGAATTCGTCTATGGCGAGGTGTCGCGCATCTCGCCGGAAGCGCCGACGCCGGTGATTGCCGTCAAACGAAGCGAAGTCATGATCGGCGGCGCCGGCAATGTGGCGCGCAACCTGGTTTCGCTGGGCACGCGCTGCATCTTCGTCGGCGTGGTCGGCGACGACGACGGCGGCGCCGAACTCAAAGCGCAATTGGCGAAAATTCCCGGCATCGAAGCCCATCTCGCCATCGACCTTGGGCGCCGTACGACCCGCAAGGTGCGTTTTGTGTCCGAACATCATTCGGCGCATCTGTTGCGCGCCGACTGGGAACCCGATGCGCCAATCAATGGCAAGGTCGAAGATGCGCTGATCGACTTTGCCACCAAGGCGATGCCCAAAGCCGGCGCGGTGGTGCTGTCCGATTATGCCAAGGGCGCGCTGACGCCGCGCGTCATCCGCGCCGTGATCGACGCCGCCAACAAGCTTGGCAAGCCGGTGCTGGTCGATCCCAAAGGCCGCGATTACAGCATTTACAAGGGCGCAACTTTGATCACGCCGAACCGGCAGGAACTCGCCGATGCCACGCATCGCGTGGCGCAAAGCGACGATGAGGTCGCTTCCGCAGCGTCCGAGCTGCGCGTTGCTTTGGGCGCCAAAGCCGTTCTGGTGACCCGCAGCGAAGCCGGCATGACGCTGGTGGGCGAGGGCGGTGTCGTCCATGTGCCGGCCTATCCGGTGCGCGTGCGCGATGTTTCGGGCGCCGGCGATACGGTGGTCGCTGTCTTGGCCGCGATGCTGGCGATGAAGGCGGATCTTGAATCGGCCATGCGGGCCGCCAATGCCGCCGCGGCGGTGGTGGTCGGCAAACGCGGCACCGCGACCTTGTCGGCGGCCGAATTGCGCTCGCGCATCCTGCCGGCGGCGACGCTCGCGCCGGAGGAAAAAATCGTGTTCGACTGGGCGCTGCTCGATGAGCACATGGCTGAGTGGCGCAAAATGGGATTGCGCGTCGGTTTTACCAATGGCTGCTTCGATTTGCTCCATCCTGGCCATGTCAAATTGCTGGCCGGTGCGCGCGCGGCTTGCGACCGGCTGGTGGTGGGCTTGAACGGCGATGCCTCGGTGACGCGGCTCAAGGGCGCCGGCCGCCCGGTGCAGCCGGTTCAATCGCGCGCCGAAGTGTTGGCCGCGCTCGAAGCGGTCGATCTGGTCGTGGTGTTCGACGAAGACACGCCGGAAAAATTGATCGCGCGCGTCAAGCCGACGGTTCTGGTCAAAGGCAGCGACTATAAGCGCGAGGACGTGGTCGGCCACGCCATCGTCGAAGCGCTGGGCGGCGAAGTCATCTTGATCGAACTGGTGCCCGGCCAATCGACCAGCGCCATGGTCGAGCGCTCGCGCGCTAAGTAGACGGCTCGCGCCTTATCGGTTTGCCCGGCGGCGGCTGCCAGTCTTGCGTCTCTTCGTAGCGCTTGGCGTAGCGATAGAACGTGCCTTCGAAATTTCCGAACGCGATTACAAAGCCGGCCCAGCCGTCGATGAAACCGAGCTTGAAGATATAATGCTTGAGGAACGACCACAGGCCGTGCCGAGCGCGCTTGCCATCGAGACGCGCTTGCCGGCGAGTTTCGGCGCGCCCAAGGAGGAGTAACGGTTCATCTTCTTGATGACTTCTTCCAGATTGCGGAACGGGAATTGCCACACGGCATTCTCCAGCGTGCCGAGCGGTTTGCCGCTCAAGTTCTCATAGCCTTCATGCACCGGCTCGAGCGTGTAGCGCATGCTGCCTTTGCGGAAGAGTTGCGGCTGGCGGAAATTCGGATACCAGCCGGAGCCGCGGATCCAGCGGCCCATCATGTAGCTGCGGCGCGGCACCCGATAGACATCATGCGCCGGCGAGCCTGCGATAAGCTTGAGGATTTCATCGCGCACTTCTTCGGTGCAGCGCTCATCGGCATCCAGGCTGAAAATCCATTCGTAGCGGCAGGCCTCAATGGCGCGGTTGCGCAATTCGCCAAAGCCGGTGAACGCCACATCGACCACGCGCGCGCCGAGCGCGGTCGCGATCTCGGCGGTGCGGTCGGTGCTCGAACGAATCGATCACCACCACCTCGTCCGCCCAAAGCACGCTGGAAACCGCGGCTTCGATCTTTTCGGCCTCGTTATAAGTGAGGATATAGGCTGAAATCTTCTGCATGGTCGCTCGGTCGCCGGTTGAGGCCCAGATGGCTGCCGCAAACTACCATTGCCGGGCGGGCCAGCCCTAGGGATTTGTCGGGGCGCGCCACATCGGGTAAAGCCTGCATCTTGCAGAATACGCCCGTTGCAAGGGACGCCCGTGGCCGAGCTGATTTCCGTCATCGTCACGACCTATAACCGCGAGGACGCGCTCGACGCGGTTCTGCGCTCGCTCGCGCGCCAGACCGATGCGAATTTCGAGGTCGTGGTGGCCGACGATGGTTCGGGACCGGCGACGGCCACAATGGTCGAAGGCTGGGCGCCAAAACTCGGCCACCGGCTTGAACATGTCTGGCACGAGGACATCGGTTTTCGCGCTGCCGAGATTCGCAACCGCGCGCTGCTGGCTTCGCGCGGTGACCTATTGCATATTCCTCGACGGCGACTGCATTGTGCGGCCCGATTTCGTCGCCATCCATCGCCGGCTTGGCGGAGCGCGGCTGGTTTCGTCACCGGCAACCGCATTTTGCTGTCGCAAAGAGCTGACCGCGAAAAGTGCTGGCCGAAAGGCTCACGCCCGAAAACTGGAGTTTGGTGCGTTGGATCATCCGAGCGGTTGCGCGGCGGCGTCAATCGTCTGTCGGCACTGTTGCATTTGCCGCTTGGGCCGTTGCGCCGGCTGCGCGCCAGGACGTATGGCAGGGCGCGCGCTCGTGCAATCTTGCGATATGGCGTGCCGACCTCGACCGCGTCGATGGCTTTGATGCGGACTATAGCGGCTGGGGCAAGGAAGATTCCGACATCATCGTGCGGCTGATGCACGCCGGGGTGCGTCGTAAGGACGGCGTGTTCGCCACCGGTGTCATTCATCTCTGGCACGCGGAAGCCGACCGCTCGCAAGTTGCCGGAAAATGAAGGCAAGCTCGCCCGGATCGTCGCCGGACATAGCGTGCGCGCACAACGCGGGCTGTCGGCAATAGCGCCTTGCGGCTCAGCAAAGAGCGGCGCGGCAAAACAGATCGCGGGCTAGGCCATGGCGTGGGTGTTGAAATCATACCCCATCGACCGAACGCGGCTGGCGCGACTCGCCGATTGTCTGGCGATTGCGGTTGCGGTTTCGTTGCCGTGGTCAACATCGGCGACCAGGCATCCTTCTGGTCGCCCCCGAAAGGGATCGAGCTGTGGCGGCTATAAATCATGTCTGACGATTCCATCCTAGTAACCGGAGCGGCCGGCTTTATCGGCTACCATGTCGCGCGCCGGCTATTGGAAAGCGGCCGCAAGGTTGTCGGCCTCGACAATCTCAATGCCTATTACGACCCGAAATTGAAGGACGCGCGGCTGGCGGAATTGGCCAAACTCGATGGCTTCCGTTTCGTCAAACTCGATCTCGCCGACCGCGCCGGCATGGCCGCGCTGTTTGCCGAGCACCGGTTTCCCTACGTGGTGCATCTCGCTGCCCAAGCCGGCGTGCGGCACTCGCTGACCGATCCCTTTGCCTATGTGGATTTAAATCTCGTCGGCTTTACCAACATTCTCGAAGGCTGCCGGCACAATGGCTGCCGCCATCTTTTGTACGCCTCGTCGTCGTCGGTCTACGGCTCGAATACCAAAATGCCGTTTTCCGATGCATGACAATGTCGATCATCCGTTGAGCCTCTACGGCGCCTCTAAAAAGGCCAACGAACTGATGGCGCATTCCTATGCGCATTTGTTCAAGCTGCCGACGACCGGCTTGCGGTTCTTTACGGTCTATGGGCCGTGGGGTCGCCCCGACATGGCGATGTGGCTGTTTGCGCCGCGATCCTGGCCGGGCAGCCGATCAAGCTCTTCAATCGCGGCAATATGCGGCGCGATTTCACCTATGTTGACGACGTGGTGGAGGCGATCGTGCGGCTCGTTGATCGCGCGCCTTCGGGCAATCCAAAATGGTCGAGCGACAAGCCCGATCCGGGTTCAAGCTCGGCGCCGTGGCGCGTCTATAATATCGGCAATAATAATCCGGTCGAACTATTGGAAGTCGTCCGGCTGCTTGAAGAAAAGATCGGCAAGAAGGCAAAGCGCGAATTGTTGCCGATGCAGCCGGGCGATGTTCCCGCTACTTATGCCGACGTTGACGACCTTGTGCGCGATGTCGGGTTCAAGCCGGCAACGCCGATCGCCGACGGGATTGGCCTGTTCATAGACTGGTATCGCACCTACCATCGCCTGAAATAAATTGATTCAAGCATTCGGACGCGACGAGATGACGGACAAGATTGCATTGATTACCGTCATCACCGGCCAGGACGGCGCCTATCTCGCCGAATTGCTGCTGGCGAAAGGCTATACCGTCCATGGCGTGAAGCGCCGCTCGTCTTCGCTCAATACCCAACGCGTCGATCATCTCTATGTCGACCCGCATGAGCGGAGCACGAAGTTCTTCATGCATTACGGCGACATGACTGATGCCACCAATCTCATCCGCCTGATTCAGGAATCGCAGCCGACCGAAATCTATAATCTCGCGGCGCAAAGCCACGTACAGGTGAGAGCCATGGATGCCATAGGCCTCGCGATAATTCACCGTGATCCAATAAGCGTAGAGCTTGGCGGCGGCATAAGGGCTGCGCGGCGCAAATGGTGTCGTTTCATTCTGCGGGGGCGGCGTATTGCCGTAGAGCTCCGAGGTCGAGGCCTGATAAAAGCGGACCCGCTGCCCCATGCGCAGGATTCGGATCGCTTCCAGCAAACCCAGCGTGCCAAGCTTCGACGCGCGAAGTCTTCAACGTGGTGGAGGCCGACACTATGGGCTGCCACATCATCACGGCGCCGGCCGACGTGCTCAAAAAGCTGCCCGCGCTCGGAACCAAAACGGGTGCCGAACTCTCGCTCGGCGCCGTCAAATCTTTCCGCGAAGACGCTGTTGTCCGCAGGCTTGAAACTCGCGGTGCCGGCCGCAAAAGCGGCCGAATAGAGCGCCACCGCCGCCTATGAATTTCGCATAAATTATTACCTGTAACGCTTTGAATCAAAACGTGTTCACCCCGTTTCCCGGGGGTGGTCGCCAGGCAGCCTTTCCGCATGCTAGGGGAAGGCTGGATCCGAATACCGGATCAGGGGAAATCATCAGACGATGACTAAGGCGAGCGTCCCGAGTGCGGAACGGGTTTTACGTGTCGGCGTCGTTGGCGTTGGCGTCATGGGCAGCAATCATGCCCGCGTGTTTGCCGGCTTGCCGGGCATCGAGCTTGTCGGTGTCGCCGATCCCGACCGCAAGCAGGCCGACTTTGTCGCTCGTACCCTTGGCTGCGCGGCCTATGCCACGGTCGAAGAACTGCTCGACCAGAAAATCGACGCCATCACGATCGCCGCGCCGACGCATCTGCACCGCGACATCGCACTCGGCTGCATTGCGCGCGGCGTCCACGTCATGGTGGAAAAGCCGATCGCCTCTTCGGTGGAAGAAGGCAATGAAATCATCAATGCGGCGCGCCGTGCCGGGCTGACCCTTGATGGTTGGGCATGTCGAGCGGTTTAATCCCGCCGTCGAGGCGATCAAGGATGCGATCCGCAACGAAGATATTCTTTCCATCGCCATCACGCGGGTGGGTCCGTTCCCGCCGCGCATGTCGAATGTCGGCGTGGTGATCGATCTTGCCGTGCACGACATCGATCTGATCCGCTGGTTCACCGATTCCGACATTGTCGAAGTGCAGCCGCAGCTTTCCAGCGCGGTCGCCGAGCGCGAGGATATCGCGCTGCTGCAATTTCGCACGGCGTCCGGCGTGCTCGCCCATATCAACACCAATTGGCTGACGCCCTTCAAGGCGCGCAACGTCACGGTCGCCACGCGCGGCAAATACGTCATGGGCGATTTGCTCACGCGCCAGGTCACGGAATGTTTCGGCTTCCAGCCGGACGGCAGCTATTCGATGCGCCATCTTTCTGTCGGCCATGCCGAGCCGCTGCGTGCGGAGCTGCTGGCGTTCGTGAGCGCGGTGCGTTCCGGCGAGCCGCCCGCGGTCACCGGCGAAGAGGGCGTGGCGAGCCTGGAAATCGCCATTCGCTGCCTTGACGCCCGCCCTGCCACCATTGCTCCCGTGCAACGCAAGGGCCCGCGCGTCGTCGCTGGCTGAACGACGCGGGCCGCAGCATTATTTCGGACGATTTGATGAATTTGAGAACCAATCCGCCGGCTATTCCGTTCATTGACCTGGCCGCGCAGCGCCGCCGGCTTGGACCGGCTGTCGATGCGGCAGTCGCCCGCGTTTTCGACCATTGCCAATTCGTGCTCGGACCCGAAGTGCGTGCCTTCGAGGCCGAACTCGCGGCATTTTGCGGCGCCAAGCATGTGGTCACCTGCGCTAGCGGCACCGACGCGCTGGTGCTGGCATTGCGGGCGAGGGGCATCGGCCCGGGCGACGCCGTGATTTGTCCGTCATTTACGTTTTGCGCGACCGCCGAAGTCGCCGCTTTGGTCGGCGCCACGCCAATATTCGTCGATGTCGACGCCGCCACCTTCAATATCGATGCGAACGGCAATAGCCGGCGCGGTTGAGGCGGCGAAAGCCGCGGGGCTCAAGCCGAAGGCGGTCATCCCGGTCGACCTGTTCGGGCTTGGCGGCGGATCACGCGGCCGTTGCAGCCGCTGCAAGCGCGGAAGGCCTGTTCATCCTCGACGATGCCGCGCAAGGTTTCGGCGCCACCTATAATAACCGCCGGCTCGGCACGTTCGGCCATGCCACCGCGACCAGCTTTTTTCCGGCCAAGCCCCTGGGCTGTTACGGCGACGGCGGCGCGGTCATGACCGACGATGGCGATATGGCCGACATCATGCGTAGCCTGCGCATGCACGGCCACGGCAGCGACAAATACGACAATATCCGTATCGGTCTGGCCTCGCGCCTCGACACGGTGCAGGCCGCTATTCTGCTGGAAAAGCTGAAAATTTTCCCGGACGAGATCGAGGCCCGCGACCGCGTGGCGCGCCGTTATAATGAGGGCCTCGCGGGTGTCGCGATCACGCCCACGGTGCCGGCAGGATCGACCTCGGTCTGGGCGCAATACACGATCCGCATTGGCGCCGGCCGACGCGAGGCTTTCGCCGCCGCGCTCAAGGCGGAGGGCATCCCGACCGCGGTCTATTATCCGATTCCGCTGCATCTCCAGCAGGCCTATAAGCATTATCCGATCGGCAAAGGCGGCGTCGCAGTAAGCACGCGGCTAGCCGGCGAAGTCATCAGCCTGCCAATGCATCCTTATCTCGATGAAGGGACCCAGGACCGCATTATCGATGCGGTTCGGCGTGCGCTGAAAATGTAATATTCGTATTTGCGATGATAGGTCGGAATTTAATGCACCATCCGACCTATAAAAAACGGCTCGGGCATTAAGGTCGTCACTTCCAGGAAGTCGGATACTTTCTGAAGCTACTTCGGCCATAAAATTTCAATCCAGCCTGCATCGAGTTGAGCATCAGCATTGTTTGGGCGGTTTGGCGCCATAAGCTGACTTCGTAGCGCATGATGCGTTCGAGAATCTCGTCGTCGAGGTTGGCAACGCGCACGAAGCGGCGGCCTAATTCTAGAGCCTGATCATGTTCAGTGGGCGCGTGTTTATTCGGAACGGTTTCGACGGCAGGCTCGGTTAGTTCTCTCGTCGCCATCGCGCCTTTCGAGAGCCCTGGTTTGTTTTGATTTAGTAGACTGCGGAATACCCACAGCGGGTCTGGTGCCGTTCCGCATTGATCGACTCTTCTTAAATCTGCGATCCGTCCCTGGGCTTGGAACAGCCCGGTTTCGATCGTGACGGCGCGGCGAAGCCGCCAGAGCAGGGAGGCCAGCCGCTCGACAAGAACGCGCTCGATCGTGGTCTGGGGCTCGTAGTCGGCGATGATGAGGGTTTCCAAGTCGGTATAGGCTTCGGCGCTCTCGACAAGCCTGATGACGGTCTGTGCCGTCAGACCATGGCGGAATGCGTTCTGGCGCGAGCGCTGCTTGCCAGCTTCGGTCTTGGGCCCGGTGCTTTTCTTTGAGTTTTGCCGGTTGGCGGCAATCTGCTTTTCGGAGGCCATCAGGGGTTGGTCTTCGGTTCGGCCGGAGCATCGGCGGCATTGGTCGTGCCGGGCGGTTCTGTGGCGGCAGTCCTTAGATGGCTTTCCTCCCAGAGTCCCTTGGCGATCTCCATCGCGTTGATATCAAGATCCTCCCACCAGGCCGGTTCATTGCCGGTTTGATGGACCGCGCGGTGATGACCCCGGCATAGCGGCACGGTGAACTCATCGCTGACTTTGCGGCCCAAGGCCCGGGGCTGAGCAAACCGTAGGTGATGGGGATCTGCCGGCTGGCGCCCGCAAACCAGACACGGCTGGGATGCCACGAACCTCAGATGGGCTTTGTCGCGCAGACGTTTGGGTTCGCCGAACGTCAACGCGCTTTTATCGATCTTGCCGGGGGCTAGATCGGGCGCGGACGGCACGACTGGGGCATCGGCTGAGGAAACGACAGGGGCATTGAGCGAAGTCTGGGTAGCCAATTTAGGCAAAGCCTGCGCCCGGTCGCGGGTCACCAGATCCTGGCGGCGCCCGTAATAGCGCGATGGCCTGGGAATGGGCGTGGTGTCGTCTGGGGGAAGACTAACGTGCTGGCCGTTATGAACCGGTCTTAGTTCATGTTCTGGCTCAGTTGCCGGGTAAGTTGGCTCAGGTGCAGATGGCTTCAGGGCAGTCGCAGGATTGGCACCGCCATAGAGCGCCAGGCCAAACGGCTTGCCGAAGGTTATCAGCGCCCGTTTGGTGGCGTCCGTCTCGGCGGATTTAAACGCAATATCGTGGACGTCGCCTGGGAACGTTCCTCTACCTTCGCCAGTGCCATGGCCCTCCCGAATGATGGTCGCGCCATCGGCATGCACCGTAATCCTGACCCTAGCTGTGTAGATGGCGCTAAACGATCCCCGGTTTTCCCGGGCAAGCACACACTTGGATTCGACGGTCTCCCGGCTCCAGCCGTCGAAGCCAAAGATCCGATTGGCTTGCGCGATCGCGTACCAGCCCTCGATATAGGAGATCTCGCGGCCATGGGCCTCGCGGGTGCGAACGTAGCGATGATCGAGATTACGACGAAGCGCCTGCGTCTGTTTTGCTGAGAACCCCATCACCGTGTCCTCACGCTTAGGACCGGTTCTGGGTTGGATAGGGCAACCCCGTCGATCTCGGCGCCCTGTTTAAGGTCGGAGGCCAATACCTGGCGTCTCAGGCGGGGCTCGCTCGGCTCCCAGTAGGATTTGGGCACCGCGTCCGCGTCGATCACGACCAGGGAGGGAATCCCCTCGCGGATTGAGGCCGTAAAGTCCGGCGCGATCAGCCGCTTAAGATCGAGATCCGTCATGACATCGCGGGCGATCTGGCGCCGCTTGGAGGCTCTATCCTGGAGCCTATCAAGCCTTCCCTGCATGTCGGCAATCCGGCATTTAAGCGCCTTTACCAGAGCCTCATCGGCCAGCGCCGAGCGGATGAGGGCTATAACGATCTCATTTAGGTCAGTGAGCCCTTCAACCGTATCGGCAAGCGTCTGTTCGTCGATCTCGGGGTCTTGGGCGCGGATACGGTCGCGGATAGAGCGGTAGTTAATGGCGGAAAACGCGAGCTGGGACATGGGGTTAACTCCTGTTACGCAACAACGAGCGAAATTCACTCGTTATTGAATACTTGTCAACCCTGACCGAATCGGGAACACTCGAATTGTATGCTTCAGGCCGGACAAATACGGGCGGGACGCGCCCTGCTGGCGTGGCGCCAGGAGGACCTCGCCAAAGCTGCAAAGGTTGGCCTCGCCACCATTGCCCGGATCGAACAACGCGAAGGCCTGGCCCAGGGCCACGTCTCAACGATTGCCCGTATCCAAGACGCCCTGCACAAAGCCGGCATCCGCTTTACCGAGGACGACAACGGCGCCTATGGCGTGCGCCTCGAGAAAAAGCCCCAGCGCCGATAAAGCGAAATTGCGAAACGAAGCCAATCGAGATCAGGTACTTAGAGGCGCAATCTATCGTGGATTGTCAGGCACCGTCGCTAAGTTACGCTCGAGGTTCGCTCATAGTAGTTTTGGAGCCGACGAAGCAACTGGTAAGGATGAGGCTCTCCTTTCATAGGATGCACGCACAATCTCCCACGGATTTGTGCACCGAATTCACGACGTTGGTTTTTCATTTTGCCGATAGAATTCCCTGTTCCCCCGCTGAAATTCCCTGATCGCATAAATTAATTCCCTGTTCTGTTACGTAGGGAATTTTGCTCAAAGTCTTTGAATTTATTAGAATCCACCTATCAAAATTATGCGCTGCGAGCGGATTTCAGAAATTCCCCTGTTTATTTCCCTGTTAGCAGGGAATCGGCCCCACGCGACGACGCCCCTTGAACAAACCGTAGGCGATCTGGCATGGTGGCCGGGCCGGGCGTTTATAAAGGTCAATTGCCTCGAAATCGTCCTGACCGAACGGCTGAGCGCCATCCTTCGCTGGCCGCACGTCATCGCCGGCATCGCCTGGATCGGCAGCTCATTCTACTTCATCGCGCTCGACCCCAGCCTGAAGCCGCTCCGCGCTGACGCGCCGGCGTCAAGGGCGAGGCGTGGCAGGTGCACGGCGGCGGCTTCTACCAGATGCACAAATTCGTGGTCGCGCCCGACTACCTGCCGGACGAACCTGACCTGGTTCAAATGGGAGGCCTACAGCACCTGGCTTCGGGTTTCTGTCTGCTGATCCTGGTCTATTACGTCAACGCCGAGCTTCTTCCTGGGCCCACAAAGCGGCCTTCGACCCGGCAGTGCGCCGATGGCCGCCGCGGTGGCCTTACGAAGTCTGTGGACTGCGGCCTGGATCGCCGATGAAGTGATGAGGAATACACGAAAGTTGAACGAAGGTACGCCAAGGACATGGCATGCTGCACGGCGGCTCGTACGCGGAGGACGGACGTGCGGCGGGGTATCAGGTAGACCGCCCGACCGCGACGGTTCCGTTGCGCAGCGACGCTCTGCGGACAAGATCGTCGACGTGTCCGAGCTGCCGTTCGCACACGGCGTCGCTGGCGACGTGACCGTTGCGGAGCGACGCGTCACCCTGACGGATCGTTCCACTTGGTCTATCATGGTTTCATCGAGTCCCATTCGGCGGCCGTACTCTCAGCCTGCCTCGGCTTCTCGCGCTACCAATCGTCGTCGTCGAGCGATTGTTTTCATTGCCGCCCATTTCAATCGGCACTCAAACCGTTTGCGCATAGCCGTGCAAGTTGCAGACAACTGCTGCTCCGCTGTAGTGCGAATAACAAACAGAATACCAGAAGGAACAAAATGGAAGTCCACATTTGGCTCTAACCGATGCTATAGGTCTCCAGCACTTGCCATTCGACGTCGAACAGCCGAGCGGGCAAATAAGATTCGAGAGCAGTGACGATGCTCCATTTCACTCCACTTAGTGTTCCGCATGACGATACTGTGCTTCGCCAGTTGTAGCTCATCACATAAAACCAATGCAGAAAGAAAGGCGATACCAGGCATCGTCCAGGCATAGCCGATCTTTTCAAAGGACGACAGCAAGAGGGTGCTGCCCGCCATCACGGCAGTCACTGCCGACAGATAAGTTGTATTCATCATCTGACGTTGCGAGTTCAGAGCATCGCAGCTTCGAAGTATGGATCGTACCGCTGTGACCGCATCTGGCGTCGGCGGCCCATTATTCCAGACGCGTTCGGGAAGAGTACCTTCGGGAGAATCTTCTGGAAGAAGCTTCGGACGAAGCCTCCCGACGATTTGAATCGCTAGCCCGTCGGCTGAATGAACCGGATCGATTTTCAGCTCGCGGCATGCTTTGGGCGAGCCGGTCACCGCAATGCGACGAGAAAGATCGGCTTGTTGAGGCGGTGCGCTTCACGGATCTCCCAGTCATTGCCGAGCTCTCGGTGAAGTGCTCGCCGACGATGCAGATGCTGCAACTTCGGCGAGCGTGGAAACTGGCCCGCTTCTTCCAGTCCTTCTGCTGGTACATCTAGTCCAACACCCTGAATGACTCGCCGAGCCGCGCAGCCATCCTTCAGCATATGTAACTGAACGAGTAAAGTGCACATAAACACTTTGTATTGTGAACAAAACATTTTATCCTCGTGTTAATACAACTTATAGAATCCATTTTTATTAAAATAAAAATACAAGATTGAACAGAATATTAAAATTTTGAACAATAAAGCAAAATTAAATAACAATTTGTTCAACTATTTAAAATGAAACCATTATAGCTTTTGATATATAGGTAACTTCTTAAAACCATTATACGGCATCACATTTTAGTTCATTTGGCCTTCTTACATAAAACATAATTTATGATATTAGAAAATTTAGTACATTTTTAAAATGATTATCAATTTTGTTGTTTGCAGATTTATCAAATGAAGCTACAATACCAGCTGTAGTGACCCCTAGTCCGATTAAAACAATAGTCCTATGCTGTAATAAATACACTAGCAATAGGACAAACGAATAATAAGCCCACACCAACGGTAGTTGTAGCTAATCCGATTGCAATTTTTTCCGCCAATTACTTAGGATCCAATTCCATACGTAGCTTGTGCATCGGTTGTAACTCTACCGGACCGGCCTACTCATTTATAAGGCCGGAAAAAAGCCGGTAAAAAAATAAAAACATAAAAATTACATCAAATCAACATTTGAACGTACAAATAACATTTTGTTAACTTTTCAGAATAAAGGCCGGAACGTTTATCAGTTAAAGTCATTGTGCAATAATTGAAATAACGTTCTGATGATAGATTAGTGGCAGGAATTGAAAAATTTTAAACGCTATTTTTGAAAAACGTGGGAAAATATCACTATGTTTTTGCCAAAAATTAATTAAATAATTATCTAAAACTTTAGATATTAACTCCAAACTTAAGTAATTATTAACTTTGTTTCAGCAGAAATATATAAATTTGTCACAATTTTTGAATCACAAAATTCTGAAAAATCTTCATTATCACTATCATTGACATTTTGACTATTAATTTGCAATAATTTACTGTGAGTTCATATAATTATTTAATATTAATTTCAATACTCATTAATATATGAAATGCTTATTTCTAAATGGTATTAACGCCGCGCGTGAAGCATTCCGCCGCGCGGATGAAATCGAGATTGCCGGGATAGGTCACGAGCAATCCGCTCAAGCCGCGCAGATTGGCCAGCAGGATCGCCGCCTCGGCGCGGGGATCGAGATCGGCACGGATTTCGCCGGCCAGGATGCCGGCCCGGATGAGCGCTTCCGGGCCGTCGATCGCGGCGTGCAGCGGGGCAAGGCCCGCCGCCACGGTGGGATTGATCATGGCTTCGTGCAGCAGTTCCAGATAGACCCGCCAGCCGACCGGCTCGGCCACGACGTCGGCGCATAGAATTCCACCGTGCGCAGAATTGCCGCCAGTGGCGAACTCGCGGCTCGCGCATCGGCGTGCGGGCCACGAACCGCTGCATCACCGTGTCGATCAGAGCCGCGACCAAGCCGTCGCGCGAGCCGAAATAATGCGCCGGCAGCGCCCGGCTATAGCCGGCGGCCACGCTGGCATCGGCCAGCGTCAGCCCGGCGATGCCGCGCTCGGCCACCAGCCGGATCGCCGCGCCGGACGATCCGGTGCTCCTCACCGGTGTTCGGCTCGGTCTGCTCCGCCCTCAAACCCTTGCCCTCCCCTCGTTCAGGCGCCAGGATAGGCAACAGACGACTTGCCAACCAGCAATAAATTTGCTTGTTTGCAAACAAATAACTAGGGATGGGAGAGATCGCATGTTCGGCATTCAGGAAAATCGGTTCAGTGATGCCTACCTCGAGGATTTCGGCAGTGCCAACGGCTCGAGCTTTGAAATCCTGGAGAGCGAGAGGCCAATCTGCGCGAGGGCGAGACCGAGAGATGGTCGGCAAGCGCATCCATAAGCGGATGAGCAGTGAGGTTCCGAAGGCACTTCCATGGCCCGGCGGTGATGTTCGGTGACCGCACCGCCTATCCCGGTGATTTCGGCAAATTGGGCGCGCCGCCCACCGAGCGGCGGCTGCAGGCCGGCGATGCGGTCACGCTCGATTGCGCGCCGATCTTCGGTGGCTTCACCGTCGATACTTCCTACTGCACCAGCTTCGGCGGCAGCGTGCCGCTCGAACTCGACCGGGCGCTCGTCGAGTTCCGCGTATTCGGGTCCGCGTTGAACAAGGCCTGACCATGCGCGAGATTGCCAACAGGTCGATGCCGAGATCAAGGCCAAGGGCCTGGAGAATTGCCACCGCAAGCATATTGGCATGGTGCTGGGGCATCGGCTGACCAAGGAGACCGGGTGGTTCCTTCGCGGCGTCTCGATCTGGGGCCTCAGCCTGCGCTCGCTCGCTTGGATCATCGTGCGCAGCGTTTCGGCCAAGCGCGGCCGCCCGGTGCTCACCCCGATCTGGAACCACACCCGCCAGAGCGACGCGCCGGTGCCGGACGGGCTCTGGCTGGCGGACCGACCGCGAGGACGGCATCGGCGCCAAGTTCGAGGATTCCTGGTGGTCGAGGGCGGTCGCGCGCGCTATCTCGAATGTGATCTTCTCCATACCTGTTGCTGGTGTGTGGCGCTGGAAATCGCAGTGAATCTGTTGGAGAGATTGAACGAGCTCAATCGGCATTTCGAGATGTGAGAGGATTGGTGGGTTTCTATTTTGATTATAGGATTGGTGATCTTGGGATGTGGGAATGGTTGATTTTGGTGGACGGTCGGGTAGACGGTTGAACGTGTACGCAAAACAGGCGCACGACGATATTGGAGTGGAGGGGTTGGCGGTGTTCAGGTACTGCTGGATGATGCAAGCTGAATGGTGCTGTCCTGGACCGTCGAAGAACTGGGTAATCCTTTGGGTTGGACTTTAGATGATCTGTTACTGTTGAGGGGTCGAGGCTTTTGGGTTGGCTACTGAAGTTGAAGATGCTGGAAATTTGATGATTCTGTTGTAGACGGTTGTCAGAAAAAAAAAACGTATTGCTGGCGATC
>CAWEDE010000002.1:0-73012 GCA_963807665.1 uncultured Alphaproteobacteria bacterium
GACGAACGCCTTCGATCCATAGAGCCCCTGCTCCTCGCCAGCAAACGCGACAAAGACCACAGTTCAATCTAGAGCAACTCCTTGCAGTCGGCGTGCGACCTCCAGAAGCAGCGCCGTTTGCGAGGCGGAGTCGTTCGCTCCAGGAGCACTTGAGTGTGCATCGCTGCCGTCCATTGTTCGCGAATCGTAGTGACCGCCGAGAACAATCAACTCATTGGGTAGCTTGCGACCCTTGAGAACCGCTACGACATTCTCTTGAGTGACCGGAGCATCTCCGCACCCCTGCAGCATAAACTTCTGGGTAAAGACCAAGAGATTGGGAATGGACTTGTACTGGTTCACAATCCATTTCTTCGCGAGCGCGATTCCCGACTTGTCGGACGTTCCACACGAATTGCGATTGTTGAATGAAACAAGCGTTTGAATATCTGAGCGAATCCGGTCGGCCGAATCCGTTTGATCGGTGGCGAGTGGCGGAACCGAGGATGCGATTTCCCGCCTTGATATGTGGCTGCAGCTGGCAAAAAGAATCGAGCACAAAATCAATAAACTGATTTTCATATACATGAGGCTAGCAAAAGACAATTTGCGATGGCAACTGTCAAAATCGTCGACATCCCCATTGCTGGCGTATGCCTTGCACCACTTAAGCTCATGCGAAATCAGGCTCTCGTTTTTAACGCTGGTATGAAGGGCTCGATCTTCGTCTTCCCGCCCTGGATCGGATTCACGGTCCTGTTTTTCACCGTCCTGGTCACGACCCTCGCCGCGTTCTACCCGGCCCGCCATGCGGCCAGGGTCAACCCGGTCACCGCCCTCCGCCACGAGTAGTCGTCAGCCGACGATCCGGATCGCGAGGTAAGGTACCAGGAAGAACAGGAAGATCGCGAGCTTGTAGAACATCAGCCCGACGAAGTTGAGCAGGTCGAAATGCTCGGCCGAGACGCCGAACCAACTGGCGATCCGATGGTAAAATTTGCGGGCGGCAAGAGTGGCCAGAACCCAGAGGATGAGAATTCCGTAGTTGATGAGCCCCGACCAGAGCAGAACGCTTCGAATCGTTCCACGGTCATGATCCCGACCTCCATGAGTGCCCGCGGAGCCAACCGCCCGCTTGTCGTGGACATCCCTGATGGTTTCAATGAATCTTGACACGTTCGGGCCAAGAGCACAAGTCGGCGGGCGTCTGATCACTTCTTTCCCGGCCAACTCGCGGGGCGCTGGTGGCCACATTCCAGCAATTGGTCGCCCGAGTATGTAGCGATGTAATGCATTCCGTTGGAAGGCCAGACGGTCACGCCCTTCTCGTCGGCCCCTCGATCTCAAATTCGCAGTCGGGTGAATCGATGTCGGCCTTCAACTCCACCGATTCACCGGGTTTCAGCCAGTAATCCTGGCCTTAGGGTGCCCGTAAACACGAGCATGAATCGGTCGGTCGGGTTCGTGATGACCAGGCTGGCTTCCATTCCTCGGTCTCCAGGTCATCAGGCCTCGCGAGGGCGATATTCATCCTCGCGAGACCCATGGCGCCGATCAGTCCTTCTTCGCCTGGGCCTCGGCGAAGGCGGAGTCGAACCCTCGGCCGGAGGAGGTGAAGCCCATCTTGGTCTTGACGAACTTCGCGGCCTCGGCGGCGCCGTACTCGCGGTCCATGCCGGGGTCTTCCCACTCGACGGAGAGCGGGCCTTCGTAGCCGATGGTGTTCAGGGCCCGGGCGATCTCCTCGAAGTCGACCTGGCCCCGGCCCGGCGAGCGGAAGTCCCAGCCTCGGCGGGGGTCGCCGAAGTTCAGGTGCGAGCCGAGGATGCCGGTCTTGCCGTCGAGCGTCCGGGCGGCGTCCTTGACGTGGACGTGGTAGATCCGGTCGGGGAAGGCCCGGATGAACGCGACGGGGTCGACGAACTGCCAGAGCAGGTGGCTGGGGTCGAAGTTGAAGCCGAACTCGGGCCGATGGTCGAGGGCCTTCGAGGGCCGTCTCGGCCGAGTAGAGGTCGAAGGCGATCTCGGTCGGGTGGACCTCCAGCGCGAACTTGACGCCGCACTTCCTTGAACACGTCGAGGATCGGGTTCCAGCGCTCGGCCAGCAGCTTGAAGCCGTCGGCGATGGTCTCGTCGGAGACGGGCGGGAACGAGTAGAGCAGGTGCCAGATCGACGAGCCGGTGAAGCCGTTGACGACCTTCACGCCCAGCTTCTGCGGCGGCCCGGGCGGTGTCCTTCATCTCCTGGATCGCCCAGGCCCGCTTCTTCTCGGAGTTGCCCCGGAACTCGGCGGGGACCCAGTCGTCGGTCCGGGCGTCGAGGACGTCGAGCACGAGCTGGCCGGTCAGGTGGTTCGAGATCGCCCAGGTCTTCAGGCCGTATTTGGCCGAGGAGGTCGTGGCGCCCCTGGCAGTAGTTGTCGTCGTTGAGGGCCTTCTGGACGTTGAAGTGGTCGCCCCAGCAGGGGAGCTCGATGCCGTCGTAGCCCCACTGGCTGGCCTTCTGGCAGATCGACTTCGAGGGTCAGGTCGGCCCACTGGCCGGTGAAGAGCGTGACGGGTCGAGCCATTGGTGCGCGTGCTCCCGGTTGCGTCGTCGGATGATGGAGGGGAGAGAAGACGCAACCATAGAGTGGCTCGGCCACCGTGATCGGGCGCCCGCGCATCGAACCGGAATTATCCAACAGCAGCGTCACCACGGTGTCGCGGAATTGGGTATCCTTCTCCGACTTGAAGGTCAGCGGATGCATCGGATCGGTGATGACGCGCGACAGCCGCGCCGGATCGAGCTGACCTTCCTCGAGGTCGAACTCCCAGGAGCGATTTTGTTGCGCCATCAGCCGGCGCTGCAGACGATTGGCCAGACGCGCGACCACGCCCTGCAAATGCGAAAGCTGCTTGTCGAGATAGCTGCGTAAGCGATCGAGTTCTTCCGGCTCGCACAATTCCTCGGCCGCGATGGTTTCGTCGAATTTTACGGTGAAAGCGCGATAATCCGGGCCGCGCGGTTCGTTGGCGCCGAATTGGCGCGGGCGCTGCGGCTCGCCCGGCGTTTCGGCGTCGCCCATGTCGGTGTCGTCGGCCATATCGGCGGTCGGCAAATCGACGGCTTCGGCCGCGGCATCGGGCATGTCCTCGGCCGACACCTGCGTGTCCTCCATGCTCGAGCGCTGCATGTCGTCACTATCGGCGGCGTCGCCGTCCTCGCCGGATTCCTTCTTGCGGCGATCCTCCTCGCCCTCCTCGTCTTCATCCTCGGAATCGTGGCTGCGGTCTTCGCCCATTTCCAAGGCGTCGAGCAAATCATGCACGGCATCGCCAAAATGGCGCTGGTCCTCGACCAGGGTTTCGAGCGCGTCGAGATTTTTGCCGGCGCGGTCCTCGATCAGCGGGCGCCACAGATCGACCAGTTTTTTGGCGGCCTTGGGCGGCGCCAGCCCGGTCAGGCGCTCGCGCACCATCAGCGCCAGCGCGTCTTCGATCGGCGCATCGGCACGATCGGTGATGTCGTCGAATTTGGCCTTGTGAAAGCGCTCGTCCAGCATGGCGGTGAGATTCATCGCAACGCCGTCCATGCGCCGCGCGCCGATGGCCTCGACGCGGGCTTGCTCCACCGCTTCGAACACCGCGCGCGCCTGCTGGCCGGCCGGCTGCAAGCGGCGGTGCATGGCCGGATCGTGACAGGCAATGCGCAGCGCCAGCGAGTCGGCATTGCCGCGCACGATGGCGGCCTCGGCCTTGGTAAGTTTGCGCGGCGGCTCCGGCAGGCGGACTTTGCCGCCCATCAGGCCGGGGCGCTCGGCGGCGAAGGAAACCTCCAGATCGGGCTTGCGGGCGAGCGCGCGCAAACAGCCGGTGACCGCGCGCTTGAACGGCTCGGTCGGCGATTCCTTCGACGACGGTTTGCTTTTTATGTTCGAGGCCATTTGGCTCGCTAACAGACTTACGACAGCGCCACGTTTACCGAACTCTCCGGCAATTCGATCCCGAAGCAGCGCTGATAGAACTCGGCCACGATCGGCCGTTCCAGCTCGTCGCATTTGTTCAAGAAGGTGAGCCGGAAGGCGAAACCGATGTCGTTGAAGATTTCAGAATTCTCCGCCCAGGTGATCACCGTGCGCGGGCTCATCACGGTCGAGATGTCGCCATTCATGAATGCGTTGCGCGTCAGGTCAGCGACCCGCACCATCTTGTTGACGATGTCGCGGCCCTGCTCGTTGCGGTAATGCTTGGCCTTGGCCAGCACGATTTCGACTTCGTTGTCGTGCGGCAAATAATTGAGCGTTGAGACGATCGACCAGCGGTCCATCTGACCTTGGTTGATCTGCTGGGTGCCGTGATAGAGGCCGGACGTGTCGCCTAAGCCCACCGTGTTGGCGGTCGCGAACAGGCGAAACGAAGGATGCGGCTTGATGACCTTGTTCTGGTCGAGCAGCGTGAGCTTACCGGCAACCTCGAGCACGCGCTGGATTACGAACATCACGTCCGGGCGGCCGGCGTCATATTCGTCGAAGCAGAGCGCGATGTTGTGCTTGAGCGCCCACGGCAGAATGCCGTCGCGGAATTCCGTGATCTGCTGATTGTCCTTGATGACGATGGCGTCCTTGCCGATCAGATCGATGCGGCTGATGTGGCTGTCGAGATTGACGCGCACCAGCGGCCAATTGAGCCGCGACGCCACCTGCTCGATATGGGTCGACTTGCCGGTGCCGTGATAGCCGGTGACCATCACGCGGCGGTTCTTGGCAAAGCCGGCAAGGATGGCGAGCGTGGTCGGCCGGTCGAAGCGGTAATCCGGATCGAGCTCGGGCACGTGCTCGTCGGGCTTGGAATAGGCCGGGACCTCCATATCGCTGTCGATGCCGAAAACCTGGCGGATCGACACTTTCATGTCGGGAAGGCCTGTAACTTCTTGCACTGCGGCAGTCATTGATCCTCCGTGGCTTCGGGACACCCCGAAGCCTGATGCGGTCCGACTAGTACGGTCCGGCTGATGGCGCCAACCTAGCAGACGATTGCGCCGCAAAAAACCCGGGCTGCGGCGAATAACACCATCAATTATATCAATGAGATAGGTGATTGGGAGGCCCCATGCAACGGCGGGGCTGACCTGCGTTGTGCTCTTAAAGCGCTCAGCCAAAACCGGCCGACTTCAAGTAATTGTACGACTGGATGACCTCGACCAGCCGGTCCTCGGTGGAACGGTCGCCGCCATTCACATCGGGGTGGAACTGCTTGACCAGTTCCTTGAAACGGACCTTCACCTGCGCCGGCGTCGCGCCGACATCGAGACCCAGCCGGTCGAGTGCCTTGCGTTCGGCGTTGCGGATCTGGCGCTGTTCGGTCTGTTTTTTCTGCTCGGTCTTCATGCCGGCACCGAACAGGCCGAACGGATCGTCACCGGGTCCAAGCGCGCCCAGGTCGGGACGGATTTTCTGCTTGCCGGTGCCCATTTTCCAGGTCGGGCGGTGGCCGGTAAGCGCATCCTTTTGGAAGGCCAGCACGGCGGCGTCGTTCATGCCGGCGAAAAAATTATACGACTGATTGTATTCGCGCGCATGCTTGAGGCAGTAGTTCCAATAGGACTTTTCGGTGCCGCGCGCCTTGGGGGCTTTATTGGTCGCCTTTTCCTTGCAGCCATGCCATTCGCAAACCGGACCGCCGGTTTTGGCACGGCGGTCCTTATCCGGTTTGACGCGGATTTTATCGAATAGAGAATCGGGCTTTTGGGTTTTCTTGTCGGATTTCATGACCGGAGACTATGCGCCAGCGCAGGTGACGGCTTCAAGGCTTGACTGTGGCGCATTGCCATTAATTCCACTGCTTCGCAGCCATTGACCCGCGCACGGCCGCCTTCTAACTGGGCAGCATGCGGACCGCCGACCTGATCACACAAAAGTTGACCGAGGCTTTCGCCCCCCAGAGCGTCAATGTGGTGGACGAATCCCACCTGCATGAAGGCCATTCCGGCCACCGCGCGGGAGGGCAAAGCCACTTCCGCGTCTATATCGTGTCGGGGGCGTTCAAAGGTAAGACCCGGGTGGAACGCCATCGCCTGATTAACGGTATTCTGGCCGAGGAGCTTGCCGGCGGTGTCCACGCACTCGCCATCCACGCCGCGGCGCCGGGGGAATAGCCGGCCGGTCATGTCGGAGATTGTTCGGTCACGAAGCGTTTTATGACTTCCCTACCGGCTTTTTGCGCGGCAGCGGCTGGATGCGCAGCGCGGTGATGCGGTTGCGCGAGCGGCGCAGCACGCGGAAGCGGAAGCCGTGGAAGGTAAAGCTCTGCCCAACTTCGGGGATCGAGCGCGCTTCGTGGATGACGAGGCCGGCGATGGTGGTGGCCTCGGCGTCCGGCAAATTCCACTCCATGATGCGGTTGAGGTCGCGGACCGGCACCGCGCCATCGACATTGACCGAACCGTCCGGCTGGCGGCGCACGCCCGGCACGACGACGTCGTGCTCGTCGGTGATGTCGCCGACAATTTCCTCGAGAATATCCTCAAGCGTCACCAGGCCTTGCACCTCGCCATATTCGTCAACCACCAGCGCGATCTGCGTCTTGCGGCGCCGGAACGCCTTGAGCTGTTCCGATACCGGCCTTGTGTCGGGCACGAACCAGGGCGGCGCCATCAAGGCGGCGATATCGACTTTGGCGGCGTCGCCATCGACCGCGTGCAGCGCGCGCAGCAAATCCTTGACATGCAGGATGCCGACGATGTTCTCCGGATTACCACGCCAAAGCGGAAGCCGCGTGACCGGCGAGGCAATCACTGCATTGACCACGTCCTCGGCCGGCTCGTCGGCGTTCAAGGTGATCATGCCGGTGCGGTGGATCATCACGTCGGAGACCGCGAGATCGCGCAGGTCGAGCACGCCGCCGAACATGTCGCGGTCGATCGTCTCGACGTCGCCCTCGCGGTGCAGCAGATCGACGGCGCCGCGCAATTCCTCGCGCGCCGACAACACCTCTTGATCCTTGCCGACCGTCATGCCGACAAATTTAAGCAGCCAGCGCACCAGCGCTTCGATCGCCACCAGCACCGGGCCCAGAACCTTGACGATCCAATAGATCGGCCGCGCTACCGCCAGCGCGATGCGGTCGGGCGCGTTGAAGGCGGCGGTTTTCGGCAGGATCTCCGAGAACACAACAACCAATATGGTCATGGCCACGGTCGCATAGACCACGCCGGCACTGCCGAACCAGGCCAGCAGCACGCCGGTCGCCAGCGCGGAGGCCGCGATATTGACCGCATTATTGCCAAACAGCAGCGCGCCCAAGAGGCGTTCGCGCCGCTCGAGCAGGCGGTTGACGATGGCCGCGCGGCGGTTGCCGTGTTTTTCCAGCCGCGCCATGCTGGCGCGCGACGACGCCGTGAGCGCGGTCTCGCTGCCGGCGAAGAATGCCGACAGTAACAGGCAGACGAGAACGATCCCGAGGGAGAGCCAATCGTTTCCGGTCATCTTGGGGCAATTTTATCCGCGAGAAAGGCGCGCACTTGCGCGGGATCGACATTGTTCTCGATGAAGGCCTGACCGATGCCGCGAACCAGGATGAAGGTGAGCTTGCCGCGTTTCACTTTCTTGTCCTGCGCGATGAGGTCCATCAAGCGGTCTTCGTTCGGCACGCCGCCGGGAATATCCGTGAGTTTCGTAGGCAGACCGACCGCCGCCAAATGGGCGCTGGCCCGCGCCGCGACATCGGCGCCGATCAGCCCTTGGCGGGCGGAAAATTCAAACGCCAGCACGCAGCCGAGCGCGACCGCTTCGCCGTGCAGCAGGCGCTGCGAGAAGCCGGCGCCTGCTTCCAGCGCGTGACCGAAAGTGTGACCGAGATTGAGCAGCGCGCGCTCGCCGGTTTCGCGCTCGTCGCGCGATACAATGCCAGCCTTGCCACGGCAGCAAACCGCGATGGCTTGTTCGCGAGCGGGCCCGCCGGCGAACAAGTCCCGCCAATTGGCTTCCAGCCAGGCAAAGAAAGCCGCATCGCCCAGCAGGCCGAATTTGGCGACTTCGGCGTAACCGGCGCGGAATTCGCGTTTCGGCAGCGTATCGAGCAGCGCGGTGTCGGCGACCACCAGGATCGGCTGATGGAAGGCGCCGACCAGATTCTTGCCGTGACGCGAATTGATGCCGGTCTTGCCGCCGACCGAGGAATCGACTTGGGCCAGCAGCGTCGTCGGCACTTGAACGAAATCGAGCCCGCGCCGCACGCTGGCCGCGGCATAGCCGGCGAGATCGCCAATCACACCGCCGCCGAGCGCGATCACGAGATCGCCACGCTCGATGCGCGCGGCCACGATCGCCTCGCAGACCGATTCGAAATTCGCGAAATTTTTCGAGCTTTCGCCCGCCGGCACCACGACGCTCGATGTCTCTATGCCTGCATCTTTAAGCGAAGCGAGCGCGGCAGGCAGATGAATCGTGCTGACGGTCTCGTCCGTTATCACGATCGTCTTGGCGCCCGGTCGCAGCGCCTTGATACGGGCGCCGAGCGTGGCGAGCAGCCCGCGGCCGATGACGATGTCATAGGTACGCTCGGCCAGCGCGACCGGCACCACAATCGGCTCGCCATGACGCAGCGGCGCGGTCTTGATCGCGGTCATGGCTGCTTCTCCGCGCCCGCCACCAGGCCGTGACGCTTTGCGAGCGAAGCGACAATCTCATCGACGATGATGTCGTGCGGCTCGTCGCGCGAGTGCACGATGATGTTGGACAGTGCATAGATTGGTTCGCGCAGCGGCATCAGTTCCTTGATCTTTTCGACCAGCGGCCGGTCGTTACGCCGTTTGGTCCGCCGCACCAGCACATCGATATCGGCATTGAGCCAGACCGAAATACCTTTGACGCCGATCAATTCGCGGGTGCCTTCGTCCATGACGGCGCCGCCGCCGGTCGCCAGCACACTGGGACCGCCATCGAGCAGCCGCGCGATCACGCGCGCTTCGCCGGCGCGGAAATAGGGCTCGCCGTGTTTTGCGAAAATTTCGGGAATCGACATGCCGGCGGCGCGTTCGATCTCGCTGTCGGCATCGACAAAGGGGATGCCAAGCCTGGCCGCAAGCCTGCGGCCAATCGACGACTTGCCGGCGCCCATCATGCCGACCAGCACGACGGACCGCTTGTCCAGCGCGCGCACGATGGCCGCGGCCATAGCCGATTCCGGGCCGTTTTCCGCGGTCTTTTGAACGACGCTGTTAACCATGGTAAAGGCTCAATTCCGACAAGACTGCCGTAAATGTATTGTCACAATTGACGACAGGGTTCCATATACCAGAATCAAAGCCGCAATGTTCGCGGCGATTCCCGGATCGCTATTATGCCGAGTCTCTTCAGATTCCTCGTTTTCGTCGGCCTACTCGGCGGGCTGGCCTATGCGGCCGTGTTCTCGCTCGCCACTTTCGTGCCCTATAAGCAGCGCGAGATCAGCGTGACGATACCGCAAGACAAGTTCCTCAAGCCGCAGCGTTAGCGGCGCATGATCGCCCGTCCCTCGCAAGCATCCGACGAAACCCTGGTCGAATTATTCCTCGACATGCAGGCGGCCGAGCGCGGCGCCGGCGAAAATACGCTTTCGGCATACCGCAACGATCTCGCGGATCTCGCCGCGCATCTGCACGCGAAGGGCGTCACGATTTTCGGCGCGGATACGCAAGCCTTGCGCGGATTTCTGGGCTCGCTTGCCGAGCGCGGCTTTGCGGCCTCGTCGCTGGCGCGGCGGCTGTCGGCGCTGCGCCAGCTCTATCGCTTCCTTTATGCGGAAGGAAAACGCGCCGACGATCCGGCCGCGGTATTGGAAGGCCCCAAGCGCGCGCGGAATCTACCGAAGATTCTCTCGATTGCAGAAGTCGACGGCTTGCTGACGCGGGCGCGTGAACAAGCGGAAAACACCGAACAGCCGCCGGCCGGCCGTTTGCGCGCGGCGCGGCTGTTGTGTTTGCTGGAGACGGTCTATGCCACCGGTCTTCGTGTGTCCGAACTGGTGGCGCTGCCGGCGTCAAGCGCGCGGCGGGACCAGAACATGCTGGTGGTGCGCGGCAAGGGCAACAAAGAACGGCTGGTGCCGCTCAACCAGGCGGCCAAGCGCGCCATGGCCGAATATCTCAAGCTGCGCGGCGAGATCGAAAGCGACGCGCCATCGAAATGGCTGTTCCCGTCCTTCGGCGAACAGGGCCACCTGACAAGGCAGCACTTCGCGCGCGAACTCAAAAGTCTGGGCCAAGTGTCGGGCATTGCACCGGACCGTCTGAGCCCGCATGTGCTGCGCCATGCCTTTGCCAGTCATTTGTTGCATAACGGGGCCGACTTGCGCGTGGTGCAGACCCTGCTCGGACACGCCGATATATCGACCACGCAAATCTACACCCACGTGCTGGAAGAACGTCTCAAGGCGCTGGTGCGCGACCTGCATCCGCTGACAGACCGGAAATAGTTGAACGCTTCAGGCCGCGGGCTTGGTGGTCTTCAGGTAATAATTGGCGTCGCGGCCGAGCACGAGCCGGCGCACCGCGGCGCGGATCGCAACGCTTTTGCGCAGCGGCTCGACGGCGGCCTTGGCCGCGCGAAACAGCGCGAGCTTAATGGCGTCGAGCGGCGGATTGTATCCCGGCGCGCGCTGCGGCAGGCCGATACGGCGCAACATCGAATTAACGACGGTGATGTCATTTTTTCGCATCGCTTCCTCGGTCTTCCAGGTGATGGCGAGCGAGATCGAATATTTCGAGCCGGTGCGCACCCAATGCGGCCATAGATAAGGCACGAAGACGCCGTCGCCAGGCTGCATCGAATAGCAAGTGGATTTCGATTCGTAGTCCGGGCTGTAGGCCACGTTGCGGTGCTTGGTGATCGAATGCTCGATCTCGTCGTCGGAAACCACCGAACCGTCGCGATTATCGCAAATCGTGAAATATTTTTCGCCGTGGATATGGGCGAAAATATTATCCTCGGCATCGACATGAAACGGCGTCGTGGCGTTGGGTGACGACACGAATAAAAAGCCGCGGATATCCTCGAAACCGGCGTCCTTCAGGCTTGCATGGCCGTTGGCGCGCGCTACCGACAGCAACGCTTGTTCGAGTACGGCCCGATAAGCCGGGTGGGTGTCGACGTGCTTGAGCACCATCCAGGCGCCGCAGGTCTCGATGCGGCGAACGACTTCGGCCGGATCGAGATCGACCACCGGTATCGCCTTCGGGTCCTGGCCGATCGACACCTTGCCGGAATTATACTCGATGGAATCGGCCGGCAACTTACGCACCAGATCGACGATGCGCGCCAGCGAAAATAGCGGATCGCCGGCGAGCCTATGCCGGATGGCGAATGGCAGCGCCGGAAACGCATTCGCGAAGGCGGTGCCGTTGGCGGCTTCGATCGTTGCGTCTACAGCGGTCATGGTTGCTTTCCTTTCAGCAAGCGGAGGAAATGGAAAATACTTTTTGCAACATTCCTCAAACTGCGATGCGCTCCGATCAGTGCCGCCAACAAGACAAGCGGCGCCCTGCGTGGCTGGACCGGCAACAGCAGGTCGCAGACCGCAAGTCGCGAACGCCAGATGTGGTCGATCATCGGGTGATTGGTGATCGCGATCGAATCGGCGTCGTCGATGCCGCCGTCGGCGCATAGCCGGCGCGTGATATCGAGGGTGAGTTGCACGCCCGGCGAACTTCGGGCAACGGATTCGTCGTAGGCAATCTTGACGAAGAAAGCGCGGCGGAAATGCCGCAACACGATGCCGGCGGCGACCGTGGTGCCGCCGCAGGATAGCGTCGCGACCTCGGCGGCGCCGTTTTTCACCATGGCCGGCACCGCGCTACGGATGAATGCCGCGAGGCCGGCTTGCTTGGCGAGCGCCGTTCCGCTTGCGCCTTTCCAGCCGGCCGCTTCAAGCGAAAGAAATGCCTCGAGCGCTGTGTCAGCTTCTGCGCCCTGCGCGGCGATCTTGAATGCAACCTCGCCGTCGTCGGCCAGTCGATTGCGCTGCCGGCGCAGCTCTTTGACCTTCTTGGCACCAAGCGACTTGATCGCCTCCTCGGCATCCAGTGTAGCGTCGAGCCGTGCCCGCTGATGGCGGCCGAGCGCAATCGGCGAAAGATTGAATTCAGCGATGGCGCCACGCAGCGCCGATGCCGCGGGCCCATCCTCGGCAAGCGATGGCAGCAGCAGCGCCATGGCGCCTGCTTGCGCGGCGGCGGCAACGAGCCCACGCGCGGCGGTGTCCGCCACGCCGCGATCGAGCAGAGGCGTGGTCAATGGTGCGATTGCCTGCCACGCGACAAAAACCGGAATTGGCATGTGCATGGCGCGCCAAGCTGAGATCACCGGCAGCAACCCGATGAGCCGCGTGTGCGCCGGGCCGTCCCACGCCAATAAAGCGCGTGCGCCGGATTTGCCTTCGGCGTGACGCGCAACCGCGCAAGCCCATGCCGGATGAAAGAACGGGTTCGGTTCGATGGCGCGCGCGGCAAGATCGGCCCAGGCGGCCTGCGGCACCGCGAGCAGATCGGTAATTTCGAATGTGGCAGCGCGCGGCGAGGCCGCGGACCTGACTCCGGTCACGCGTGCCTGCAAGCTGCCTAGACTGTCGATAATCGACATGGCGTCCCGCGGGTCCCCTGCTTAAAACCTGACGCCGGACGATGGCCCGCTGCCGTTAAAACTCGGCAAAAACGCCGAGGCGGCCGGCTCAAAAGGGGAAATGCGGTTAAAATCGAGCTATCGGGAGCTATCGCAATTTGGCGAAGGCGTTAAGCATTTTCCGGCATGATTGGCTTTGCTTGACTTAGCGCCCAACCGCGGGCCAGTTGCGAACCGCAGCACAGTCCCGTTTACCTTCTATTCAACACGATAATTATCGTCATGCGCAGCTATCTCGATTTCGAAAAGCCGGTGGCCGAGTTGGAGGCCAAGGTCGAGGAACTGCGCGCCATGGCCGAGACCGGCAGCGCGGTCGCGGTCGACGACGAGATCAACAAACTCGAAGTCAAGGCGGCGCTGGCGCTCAAGGAACTCTATTCCGATTTGACGCCCTGGCAGAAGACGCAGGTCGCGCGCCATCCGCAGCGGCCGCATTGCCTGGATACCATCGCCGGCCTGATCGAGAATTTCATTCCCCTGGCCGGCGACCGCAAGTTCGGCGACGACCCGGCCATCGTCGGCGGTTTCGGCCGCTTCCGCGGCGAAAGCGTCTGTGTCATCGGCCACGAAAAGGGCTCCGACACCGAGAGCCGGCTCAAGCATAATTTCGGCATGGCCCGGCCCGAGGGCTACCGCAAGGCAGTGCGGCTGATGGATATGGCCGACCGTTTCAGCATTCCGATGATCATGCTGGTCGATACTGCCGGCGCCTATCCCGGTATCGGCGCGGAAGAGCGCGGCCAGGCCGAAGCCATCGCGCGCTCGACCGATGCGTGCCTGGCGCTGGGCGTGCCGAGCGTCGCGGTGATTCTGGGCGAAGGCGGCTCCGGCGGGGCCATCGCGCTGGCCAGCGCCAACCGTGTGCTGATGCTGGAACATGCCATCTACAGCGTGATTTCGCCGGAAGGCGCCGCCTCTATCCTGTGGCGCGACACGGCCAAGGCGCAGGAAGCGGCGACCAATATGAAGATTACCGCCGAGGACATGGTGCGATTCGGCGTGATCGATGCCGTGATTCCGGAACCCACCGGCGGTGCGCACCGCGATCCGGCCGCGGCGATTGCCGCCACCGGCGATGCGATCGGCAAGGCGCTGGCCGAATTACGGCCGCTCGACCGCGAGGGGTTACGCCAGCAGCGTCGCGAAAAATTCCTCAAAATGGGCCGTATCGCGGGCCGCCCGGCCCGCTGACGGGACCGTAATCGCGCGCCTCAAACGAGCGTGGCACAAACCTGGCTAAGCCGTTTACCTTCGCTTCACCATAGGCTTAGCGGTAGCCTGGGCCGCGCTTGTTTGCCTTGCGGCGGCCACATCTTAAGGATAACGATTACGTAATGAGGGCCCGCCCGTCTGGGGAGTACTGCGTTTGAAACGACCCTACGTTCGAGCGCTGATGGTCTCGGCGGCCGTTGCCGCCGCCATGACGCTTGCCGGCTGCAATCCCAGCGACATCCCGACCAACGGGCGCGCCCAGGCGCCGCTCTCCGAAAAGACACTTGCCGAAATCGCGTCCAAGAACATGGACAAGGACTCCCCGATCCTCGCCCGCATCTTCAAGGAAGAAGCGGAAATGGAGGTTTGGAAAAAGAACCGCGACGGCCAGTACGCGCTGCTCAAGACCTATCCGATCTGCCGCTGGTCGGGCGATCTCGGCCCCAAGAAGCGCGAAGGCGACCGCCAGGCGCCGGAGGGCTTCTATACGATCACGCCCGGCCAGATGAACCCGGCCTCCAATTACTACCTCGCTTTCAACACCGGATTTCCCAACAGCTATGACCGCGCCTGGGGCTACACCGGCTCCGAACTGATGGTCCATGGCGATTGTTCGTCGCGCGGCTGTTACGCCATGACCGACGAGCAGATCCAGGAAATCTATGCCCTGGCGCGCGAGTCGTTTTTCGGCGGCCAGAATGCGTTCCAGCTGGAGGCCTTTCCGTTCCGCATGACGGCATTGAACATGGCCAAGCATCGCAACAATCCGAACTTCGCGTTCTGGAAGATGCTCAAGGAAGGCTATGACAATTTCGAAGCCACGCGGTTGGAGCCGAAGGTCGCCGTCTGTGAGAAGCGATATGTGTTCGACGCGGCGCAGCCTGAAAATTCGTCGAAGCCATTGAAGTTCGACGCCAAGGGCAAATGCCCGGTCTATCAACTCGACAGAAGCGTCGCCGACGCGGTGCTCGAACACCGCCGGCAAGAGCAGTTTCAGATGGCCGAATATATCGCCGGCAATGTCGCCACCGTACCTTTGCGCCACGGCGTCGATGGTGGCATGAATCCGGTATTCGAGGCCAAGCTCGCCAACCATATCGAATTCGGCAATGACGGCCGCATGTATCAGGTTGCCGGCAATACGCAGGCGCCCGGCGCGCTGCCGCGCACGCCCAATCCGCCGGCTGAGGCCATCCAGAGCCCGCCGCCGCCGCAGCCAGCTGCAAGCGAGCCGGTGGTAATGGCCAGCGTGCCGATGCCGCAGCCGGCGCCGCAACCCAAGGAAGGCGAAGCGCCGCCTGAACGGCCAACCAGCATCGCGGGTTTGCTCGGCAATATATTCGGTGGCGCGCAGGCGCAAACCGCGCAGGCGGAGCCGATCGCCCAGAGCGAGCCAATGGCGTTACGCAGCAGCAAAACGGAAGTCGCAGCGAAGCCTAAGCGCGAGCCGGCGATGCGTACCGCCGCAGCGCCGATCAAGCCGCACAACGTTACATCGCCCAATACCACACCCAAGGCCGCGCCTGAGCCGAAGGCGGTTGCCGCCGCCGTCCCCGAGCCTTCGCCCAAGCCGCGCGTAAAACAGGCCGAGAAGCAGCCCGAGAAGAATGAAACGCCGCGCGCGCCCGAACCAGAAATGCGCACTGCGTTCTCGGCACCGCCAGCGAGCGGCAACGGCCTGCTGCCCGGCGCACAGCCCGTGGTGCCCGCCGGCACCTTCGACAGCCGTTTCTCCGGCTTGCGTTAATCGAAGCCGGCCCATGGATTGTTTCGTCTATGTCCTCGGCAACCGCGCCAGCAACCGGGCGCTGACCTATGTCGGCTGGACCAACGACATCGCGCGGCGTCTCAAGCAGCACAACACCGGCAAGGGCGCGCGCACGACGCGCGGGCGCAGTTGGGTGCTGCTGCATTCGGAATGGTTTTCGACCCGCCGCGAAGCCATGAGCCGCGAATGGCATCTCAAGCGCGACCGCAAATTCCGCAAAAAGCTGGCGCAAGGGCTGAAAAGCGAAAGCGCCTGATGAGCGTTTTCGACGAACCGAAGATCGACTGCCATCTCCACGTATTCGATCCGGTGGCTTTTCCCTATGGCAAGGACATCGAATACAAGCCATCCGGCCAGGAGATCGGCACGCCGCCGCAGCTTGCGGCGGTCATGGCCACCTACGGCGTGCGCCAGGCGCTGCTGGTGCAGCCGAATTCCGGCTATGGCAGCGACAATTCCTGCATGCTCGATACGATTGCGCGCGGCCAAGGCCGTTTCAAAGGCGTCGCCATTATCGGCTTCGATACCGGTTTGGCGGCGCTGCGCGATTTAAAGCGCCAGGGCATCGTCGGCGCGGCGTTTAACCCGACGTTTCACGGCATCGATTACTACAAACAATCCGCCGGGCTTATCGCGCGGCTCGCCGAACTCGACATGTTCCTGCAAATCCAGAGCGAGTACGACCAACTGTCGATGTTCGTACCTTTAATCGAAGCCATGCCGATCCGCGTGCTGATCGACCATTGCGGACGGCCAACGCCGCTAGCTGGGCTGCAACAAGCGGGTTTCCAGGCGCTGTTGCGTCTGGCGCGCACCGGACGCGTCCACGTCAAACTTTCGGGCTATTCGAAATTTTCCAACCTGCCCTACCCATACGATGACTGTTGGCCCTTTGTGCGCGCCATCGTCGAGGCTTTCACGCTCGATCGCTGTCTATGGGCGTCCGATTGGCCATTCTTGCGCGCGCCGCGGCGGCAGGACTACGGCCCGCTGGTCGAATTGGCGCAATTGCTGTTTCCGGATGCGGCCGCGCGCCGCACGCTGTTTATCGACACGCCGCGCCGCTTGTTTGGCTTTGACGACGAAACGCCGGCCTGAAGCCGCCTAGCGTAATGCCTCGCCGGCATTTTGCGGTACCTTAACGAAATCGACCATCGCGACGGCCGCAATGATCGCAATCACGAGAAACGTCAGCTGAAAATCCCCGACGGTCTGCGTTGCCGCCGCCATGGCCAAGAGAAACAAGCCGCAAAAGCGCCCCGCGACCGCGACGCCGCACGCATTGGCGGCCTGCTGCTGCATGCTGAAAAGTGTATTGGCGCCGCCCATCGCGAGCTTTGGCACATCCGAAAAGGCAATCGTGCTTAGCGTGGTGAATTGCATGGATCGCGCCAGGCCCGAAACGACCAGCAACGCCACGATGAGCCCATGCGGCGTGTTCGCGGTCAACAAAGCGCAGGCGAGCATAGTCGCAATCGCAACGCAGCCGCTCACCAGCATCGTATGGCGAATTCTGACGTGGCGAAGAATCCAGCTCGTCGCCGGTTTCATGCCGAGATTGCCGGCGAACAGGCCGAGAATGAGCGTGCCGGATATCAGCGGATCGAGACCGAAGCCTATCTGAAATAATAGCGGCAGAAGAAACGGCAATGCCGCCAGGCAACCGCGAAACACGCCGCCGCCTCGGATTGCGAGGCGGAAGGTCAGGGTTCGAAAGGCAGCGAGTGAAATCAAAGGTTCGCGCACATGAAGGCCGCGCCGGACCGCCGCGGTTCCGCAAACCAGGCCAAAGCCGAAAAGCGTAGCCGCCGCGAGAATCGGGATGTCGTTGCGGCCCAGCATTTCGATTCCGAAAAGAACGCTGAGGATCGCCGTGCCGGTGAGAAAAAAGCCGGCGGCGTCGAACTTGCGGCGTTCGATTACCTGGCTGCTTGGCACGATCTTCCAGACAAAAAACAGCGCGACCAAACCCAGCGGCACGTTGATATAGAATATCCAATGCCAGGACGCGTAAGCGGTAATGTATCCGCCCAAAGGCGGCCCCAGCAGCGGGGCGCTGAGCGCCGGCCATGTCAGATAGGCGATCGCTCTAATGAGATCCTTCTTTTCGGTCTCGCGCAAAACAATGAGCCGGCCGACCGGCACCATCATGGCGCCGCCAAAACCTTGCAGAATGCGGGCGCCGACGAATTGCCAGACGGTCTGACTGACGCCGCACAAGATCGAAGCCAGAATGAAGAGCGCGATGGCGGATGCGTAGACCCGCTTGGCGCCCAGCCGGTCCGCAATCCAGCCGCTTGCCGGAATCATGAAGCTGAGCGTCACCAGATAGGCGGACACGCTCAGATCCAGCTGCGCGGCCGTTCCGCCGAACGAACTGGCAATATTCGGGAAGCGCAGTGACGAGAATGGTGCCGTCAAGCTGTTCCATGAACAGCGTCGACGCAACGAGGAGAGGCAGCGCCGCGGGAAGTCTCATGCGGCCCACCGCCGTGTCAGGTCGTAGCGGCCTTCGGCTTGATGATTAAACGCGTCGCAGCCGCATTCATCGGCGAACGCATGAAGCATCTCACGCGCGCCCGCATCGGGCTCGCCCGGCGGAAATACATCCGCGAACAGTTTGTAGGTGAGGTCGAATATATGACCCGGCGGCATTTCGAGCAGGTAGCTCTTTAAGATTGCACGGGTCAACATGCCGCTAGTGAAGCGACGACGCCGGCTCGTCCGCCTCGACAATAGCGCGGCGCAGGTCGATGATTTCGGTTTCGACCGCGGCCTGGCGTTGCGTCAATTCCAAATATTTCCGGGTCTTGGCGCCGTCCGGCGCCCAGTCGCCCGCCGAGCGCTGCGCCAGCGGCTCGATGGCCATATCGGCAATCATCGCTTCGATTTCGGTATCGAGACGGTCGCGCTCGTTGCCGAGTTCGGCAAGCCGCAACGTCATATCGTCGAGTTTATTCGCCATCTGGGTTTCAGGCGAGCTTGCCATGGCAGTGCTTGTATTTCTTGCCGGAGCCGCACGGGCATTCTTCGTTGCGACCGACTTTGCCCCAGGAAGCCGGATTCTTGGGATTGCGCTCGGCCTGCGCCGCCGATCCTGCGAGCGCCGGCGCCAATGGAGCCGACGCTAGGGCCATTTCGTCCTCGCCGGTATCGGGATTGACCTTGTGGGCTTCCATATAGGGCAGCTTCGAGGCGTCCTCGGCCGGCGGCTGCGTCACGATCTCCACGCGCATGAGCTGGCCGGTGACGGCCTCGCGCAGATTGGAGATCATCGCCTCGAACAGGCTGAAGGCTTCCGCCTTGTACTCGTTTAGCGGGTCGCGCTGGCCATAGCCGCGCAAGCCGATCACCTGGCGCAGATGTTCGAGCATGACGAGATGCTCGCGCCAAAGATGGTCGAGCGTCTGCAACAGAATCGATTTCTCGACATAGCGCATGACGTCGGGCGTCCACTTGGCCACCTTGGCCGCCATCCATTCGTCGGCGCGGCGAATAATGCGCTCGCGCATTTCCTCGTCGGCGATGCCTTCTTCCTTGGCCCATTCCGCCAGCGGCGGATCGATGGTGAGAACCTCGCGGATCGCGGCGTCGAGGCCCACGATGTCCCACTGCTCGGGATAGGCGTTGGCCGGAATATGCTTGCTGACCAGTTCGTCGATCACCGAATGGCGCATATCGGCGACGGTCTCGTCGACATTCTCGTCGCGCATGAGATCGAGCCGCTGCTCGAAGATCACCTTGCGCTGGTCGTTCATCACGTCATCGTATTTGAGCAGGTTTTTGCGGATATCGAAGTTGCGCGCTTCGACCTTCTGCTGCGCTTTCTCCAGCGCCTTGTTGATCCAGGGATGAATGATCGCCTCGTTTTCCTTCAAGCCCAGCTTGGTCAACATGCCATCGAGTTTGTCGGAACCGAAAATGCGCATCAAGTCGTCTTCCAACGACAGGAAGAACTTGGAATGGCCGGGATCGCCCTGACGGCCGGAGCGGCCGCGCAACTGGTTGTCGATGCGCCGGCTCTCGTGCCGCTCGGTGCCGAGCACGAACAAGCCGCCGGCTGCCAGCGCTTTTTCCTTCAGCCGCGCGATCTGCTTGCGGATTTCGTCGGCCTGCGGGCTTTTCTCGCGCGCACGGGGATCCTCGATATCGGTGATCTCCTGGCGGATGCGCATGTCGGCATTGCCGCCGAGCTGAATATCGGTGCCGCGGCCCGCCATGTTGGTGGCGATGGTGATGGCGCCCGGCACGCCGGCCTGGCTGACGATGAAGGCTTCCTGCTCGTGGTAGCGGGCATTGAGGATGGCGAAGACCTTGGTCTTGGTGGCGCCATCGTCGCCAGAATAGAGCGCGGCAAAGGCATTGGGATCGGTAAAGTCATGTGCCTCCCAACCGGCCTCGCGCAACATCTCGGCAAGCTGCTCGGATTTTTCGATCGAGGTGGTGCCGACCAGCACCGGCTGGCCGCGCAGCTTGCAGTCCTCGATCAAGGTGATGATCGAGCGGTATTTCTCCTTGGCCGTGCGATAGACCTCGTCGTCATCGTCGAGGCGCACCAGCGGCATATTGGTCGGCACTTCCAGCACTTCGAGGCCGTAGATGTCGAAGAACTCGTCGGCTTCGGTCAGCGCCGTGCCGGTCATGCCGGAGAGCTTTTCGTACATGCGGAAATAATTCTGGAACGTGATCGAGGCCAGTGTCTGGTTTTCCGGCTGGATCGGCTGATGCTCCTTGGCCTCTAACGCCTGGTGCAGCCCTTCCGAATAGCGCCGGCCCGGCATCATGCGGCCGGTGAACTCGTCGATGATGACGACCTCGCCGTTGCGCACGATGTAGTCCTTGTCGCGCTGGAACAGCTTGTGGGCGCGCAGCGCCTGATTGACGTGATGCACGACCGAAACGTTTTCGACGTCGTAGAGCGACTCGCCCTTGAGTTCGCCGGCGGCGCGCAACCGGTCTTCGAGCTTCTGCATGCCGGCTTCGGTCAGCGTCACCGTGCGCTGTTTCTCATCGACCTCGAAGTCGCCGGTGTCGAGCGCCGGAATGTAGCCGTCGATGGTGTTATAGAATTCGGAACGGTCGTCGAGCGGGCCGGAAATGATCAACGGCGTGCGCGCCTCGTCGATCAGGATGCTGTCGACTTCGTCCACGATCGCATAAGTGTGACCGCGCTGGACCATGTCCTCCATGCGGTACTTCATGTTGTCGCGCAGATAATCGAAACCGAGTTCGTTATTGGTGCCGTAGGTGACGTCGCAGTCATAGGCCTTCTTGCGCGCCTCGTCGTCGATGCCATGGACGATGTTGCCCGTGGTCAGGCCAAGGAAACTGTAGATCTGCCCCATCCATTCGGCGTCGCGTTTGGCGAGGTAGTCGTTGACGGTGACGACGTGGACGCCGCGGCCGGCGAGCGCGTTGAGGTAGACCGCCAGCGTCGCCACCAGGGTCTTGCCTTCGCCGGTTTTCATCTCGGCGATCTTGCCCTCGTGCAGGATCATGCCGCCGATCAACTGCACGTCGAAATGGCGCTGGCCGATGGTGCGCTTGGCAGCCTCGCGGCACGTGGCAAAGGCCGGCACCAGAATGTCGTCGAGCGAGGTGCCGTCGGCGACCTGCTTCTTGAACTCGGCGGTACGGGCTTTCAGCGCGTCGTCGGACAGCGCCGCGATTTCGGTTTCAAGCTCATTGATGGCTTCGACCCGCGGCAAATAGCTGCGAATCCGCCGTTCATTGGCAGAGCCAAACAGCTTGCGGGCAACGGCGCCGATCATGCGAAAGCTCCTCATTTATGCCAGGCGGCATCTTCATCTTGAGCATGATCTGGTCCGAAAACCGGTGCCCACTTTTCGGGATCATGCTCTAGCACGCCGCCGCGACCGGATGTTGCTTCCGGCGCTCCGGAAATACGGCACTTTTCGGGCAAATTCGACGCGGTGTGCGCCTCTAAAACCGACCAGCCGACCCTAGGCGAGAGATAGGAGTGGCCCGGATTACTGTCAACTAGCGCCTTGGCGCTGGCTAAGAGCCCGTTATGGGGTCACGCGGACGTTAAGACATTACCGGCACTACGCCATTGCAAAGCCACGGTTGTTGGGTGACAAGTCCGCGCCGTCCGCGGTGTAGCGGACCCATCATTTCCAAGGACAGATCATGACCCTCTCCCTCCTCGCCCGCCGGGCCGGTTTCGCCGCCATGGCGCTGCTCATGGCAACGGCGGCCCCATTGCGCGCCCAAGACGCGAAAGATCCGCTCATTGCCAAGGTCAATGGCACTGAAATCCACCAGAGCGATCTCGCGGTCGCCGAAGAGGAAGCCGGCCAGATTCCGCCGATGTCGCCAGATGCCAAGAAGGATTATCTGGTGCAATTCATAACGGACATGATGCTGGTGTCGAAAGCGGCCGAGGCCAAGAAGCTCGGCGACACGCCCGACTTCAAGCGCAAGCTGGCCTTCGCGCGCAACAAGCTGTTGATGGAGCTCATGCTCACTTCCGTCGGCAAAGCGGCGCTGACCGACGCCGAGATGCACAAGGTCTATGACGACGCCATCAAGCAGATGGGCGAGGAGAAGGAAGTTCATGCCCGCCATATCCTGATCCGCGCGGCGCCTGGCGACGAGAAGGCCAGCAAGGAAGCCGAAGACAAGATCAAGGCGGTCATCGTGCGCCTGAACAAGGGCGAGGATTTCGCCAAAGTGGCCGGCGAAGTGACCGAAGATCCATCCGGCAAAGCCAATGGCGGCGATCTCGGCTTTTTCACCAAGGAACAGATGGTACCGGAATTCTCCGACATCGCCTTTGCCTTGAAGCCGGGCACGATTTCCGGTCCGGTCAAGACTCAGTTCGGCTGGCATGTGATCAAGGTTGACGAATTGCGCGTGAAGCCGCAGCCGACCTTCGACGAGGTCAAGCCGCAGATCGAGCAATTTGTGACGCGCAAGGCGCAAGCCGAAATGGTCACCAAATTGCGGGCCGAAGCCAAGATCGAAAAATTCTACAAGGTGGAAGCGCCGGCTGAGCCGGCGGCGCCGGACGCCAAGCCGGCCGAGCCCGCGAAGAAATAAGGGCACCGCAGCATCCGCTCATCCCCGCCTCTGTTTCGCGGGGATGAGCTAAACTGCTAAACCACATTTATGTCTGGCTCCGTCTCCCCCCTCGCCCCCAAACAAGTACCGGATATGCCGGCTATCGCCGGCGTGCGTATGGCTACCGCCGCGGCCGGCATCCGCTATGCCGGGCGCACCGACGTGCTGCTGGCGCTGTTCGATCCCGGCACAACGGTCGCCGGCGTGTTCACCAAGTCGAAATGCCCATCGGCGCCGGTCGAATGGTGTCGCTCGGTCATGAAGGGCGGAAAGGCGCGCGCGCTGGTGGTCAATTCCGGCAACGCCAACGCTTTCACCGGCAAGAGCGGGCGCGAGGCCTGCAAATTCACCGCGCAAATCGCCTCCAAAGCCATCGGCTGCAAGCCGGCCGATATTTTTCTCGCCTCGACCGGCGTGATCGGCGAGCCGTTGAAGGCGCAAGCCTTCGATGGCGTGATGGACAAATTGGTCGCCGACGCAAAGCCAAACGAATTCCCCGCCGCGGCCAAGGCGATCATGACCACCGACACTTTCCCGAAAGTGGCGACGGCAAGCGCGAAAATCGGCAAAGCGAAGGTCACTATCAACGGCATCGCCAAAGGCGCCGGCATGATCGCGCCCGACATGGCGACCATGCTGTCCTTCGTATTCACCGACGCCGCGATTTCGGCCGCCGCGCTCCAAGCGCTGCTCAAGGACGGCGTTACCGACACCTTCAACGCGGTGACGATCGACGGCGACACGTCGACCTCCGACACATTGTTGATGTTTGCCACCGGCAAAGCGGCAGGTTGCCCGCGCATCGCGCGCGCCGGCGATCCGCGCCTCAAGGCGTTCAAGAAGGCGCTGCTTGCAGTACTGGCCGATCTGTCCGAGCAGGTCGCGCGCGACGGCGAAGGCGCGCGCAAGCTGGTGGAAATCGTGGTCGAAGGCGCGGTGTCAAAGGCTTCGGCCCGGCGCATCGCCATGTCGATCGCCAATTCGCCGCTGGTGAAAACCGCGATTGCCGGCGAGGACGCCAATTGGGGCCGCGTGGTGATGGCGGTCGGCAAGGCCGGCGAACCGGCCAACCGCGACAAACTCTCGATCTGGTTCGGCGGCATTCGTGTCGCCCATAAGGGCGCGCGCGATCCCGGCTATGACGAGGCCAAGGTCAGCGCTGAAATGAAAAAGCCGGAGATCTATCTCAAAGTCGCGCTCGGACTCGGCAAGGGCCGCGACCGCGTGCTCACCTGCGACCTCACCAAGGAATATATCGCCATCAACGGCGATTATCGGGCATGCCCCGTGACCTTCAAGATCTGTATTGGTCGCCGCCTGCGCGCTGATCGACGCCGACGGTCGCGTGCTCATTGCACAGCGCCCGGCCGGCAAGCCATGGCGGGCTTATGGGAATTTCCCGGCGGCAAGATCGATGACGGCGAATTGCCGGAACAAAGCCTGATCCGCGAGTTGAAGGAAGAGCTTGGCATTACGGTCAATGTGGCCTGTCTGGCGCCGTTCACTTTCGCCAGCCACAGCTACCCTGACTTTCATCTCTGATGCCGCTTTATGTTTGCCGCAAATGGGAAGGCACGGTCACAGCCTTGGAAGGCCAGCAACTGGCCTGGGTGAAGCCGAACCGGCTGCGCGATTACGAGATGCCGCCGGCCGATGTTCCGCTGGTGTCGCATTTGATGGCGCTGCTGTAATCCAGAGTGCCCTGCGATAGACTGCCGGGGACGGCCCGCAGAGGCCGCCTTTGGGAGGGCGCTATGAATACTCCGATGGACAGCTTTTTCACGCGCCAGCTTGCGACCTATGCCAGCTATCATCGCGACGAGCGCAATCGCGCCACGCATTTCATCGGCATTCCGGCCATCGTGTTTTCGATTCTGGTGCCGCTGGCGCTTGTGGAGGTGGCGGGCGTTTCCGCCGCCGTTGTGGTCGCGGTTGTCGCCTTGATCGGATGGATCGCCCTCGACCGGACTATCGGCATCGCCATGATCGCGATGATGCTGCCGATGTGGCTCGTCGCCGAATGGATTGCCCGCAGCTATGGCAGCGGCACGGCATGGATCGTGTTTGCGATCTTCTTCATCGGCGGCTGGGCATTCCAACTCGTCGGACATGTTTGGGAAGGCCGCCGCCCGGCGCTAGCCGACAATCTGTTCCAGGCCTTTATCGGGCCGATGTTTATCATGGCCGAGGTGCTGATGGCGCTTGGCCTCAGGCAGGACCTCAAGGCCGCGATTGACGGCTAAGCTCAAGGCGGCGCGGGCTTATCGCCCGGCCTTGTCGCCGGCGGGTAGTTCCTTGGCGCCGAGCGCATCGGCGAGCCGCTGCGCGGCCGAGCCGGGCTTGAGCGGCTTTTGCTGGCTCTCATGCGGAGCCCAGCCCGACAGCCAAACAATCTCGAAAGTGGCGCGCAGGCGCCCGTCGGCGTCGGCAAAGCGCTGGCCATAGATTTCGGTCATGCGCCGCAAGGTCGCGCGCCTGAGCGGGACGCGGCGCCGCTCGCTCAGGAAATTGGTCGCGCCCATGCGGCGCAGGTCGTTCATCAGTGCGAACACGGTCGGATAGCGCACCGTGAGCCGGTCAGAATCGGCCACCGGCAGTGCAAAGCCGGCACGTTGCAATAGCGCGCCGAGTTCGCGCACATCCGCAAAAGGCGCAACGCGGGGCGAGACGCCGCCCTCGATCCCGGCTTCGGCATGCGCAAAGGCTTCGCGTAGCTCGGCAAGACTGTCGCCGCCGATCATTGCCGCGAGCAGCAGACCATCGGGCTTCAACGCGCGGCGAATTTGAATCAGCGTGCCCGGCAAGTCATTCACAAATTGCAGCGACAGCGCCGACACCACCAGATCGAGCGAGCCGTCGGCGAAAGGCAGCGCCTCCTCGTCAATGGTGACGCTGTCGGCGCCGACAAAGGTTGTGACCTTGCCGCTGGCGGCCAGCACGCGACGCAACGCATCGGTCGGCGTGCCGAGATCGGCCGCACGCTCGAACTGGCGCAGCACGGCGGATAGCCGCTCACCCAATTCGCCGGCAACCCGGTCGATCAGAAAAGTCTCCGCCCCAAACGCACGCGCACGCTGTTGGCGCATGCGCAGCATCTTGCGGTCGAAGATCGTGGGGCCGGGCATAGACGCTAGGCTAGCCGTTCCCGCGCAAACGCGCAGCCCCAATCGGATCGCGGCGGCAGGAAAATCTGCGTCGCGACACGGCTAGTTTTAAGAATTTCGCGGCGACTCGCGGTGATTATCGAATTATGCTTATCTATAAGCATTGTTCGTCTCGCTGTTTCCGCTTTTCCGCTTATTGGTTGTGTCAATGCAAGCGCTCCGGCAGACCATCCGAAGTACCGTAGGAACCCCAACGATGTCACGCGCCGCCGCTGCGCTGCGGCGCGGCGGGAAAATTATTCTCGACATCGCCTTGCCGCCACTATGTCCGTCCTGCCGCGAACCGCTTGGCGACGGCGTCGGGCTGTGTGCGCCCTGCTGGTCTAAGCTAGCGCTGATCGAGAAGCCGTACTGCGCGCGGCTCGGCATTCCCTTCGCCTACGATCCCGGTCCCGGCATTCTGTCGATGGAAGCGATCGCCGCTCCGCCGGCCTATGACCGGGCGCGCGCGGCGGTGCGCTACGACGATGTCGCCCGCGCGCTGGTGCAGCGGTTCAAGTACCATGACCGGCTGGATCTCGCGCCGATGATGGGGCGCTGGATGGCGCGCGCCGGCAGCGAATTGCTCGCCGATGCCGATGCCCTGCTGCCCGTGCCGCTGCACTGGCGCAGGTTATGGGCACGGCGCTTCAACCAGGCGGCGGCGCTGGCCGGCACGATTTCGGAAATCGCCGAGGTGCCGGTGCTCCACGGCGCGATAGCGCGCGTGCGCGCCACGCCGCAGCAGGTCGGCCTGTCGAAACCGCAACGCGCCGACAATGTGCAAGGCGCCTTCCGCGTGCCGCAAGAGCGCAAGGCCGACATCGCCGGCAGACGGCTGGTGCTGGTCGACGACGTATTGACCTCGGGCGCCACCGCCGATACCTGCGCCCGCGCGCTTTTGCGGGCGGGCGCGGCCCATGTCGATGTGCTGGTCTTCGCCCGGGTTGTCGCGCCGTTGCGGGCTACCATATAAAGAACGCCGGACCTGCCAACGGACGCCCTATGCCCGCCATTGAAATCTATACCACCCGTTATTGCCCCTATTGCAGCGCCGCCAAGGCTTTGCTTACCCGCAAGGGCGTGGAATACACTGAGATCGACGTGAGCGGCGATTGGGAGCAGCGCGACGCCATGATCAAGCGCTCGAACGGACGCATGACCGTGCCGCAGATTTTCATCGGTCCGGTGCATGTCGGCGGCAGCGACGACCTGCACGCGCTGGAGCGTGCCGGCAAGCTTGATGCCCTGCTGGCCGGAAAAAACTCGCCCGGCCACGAGGCGACGGCATGACGGCAGCGCGTTTCAAGGCCGCCATGATCCAGATGCGCTCGGGGCTGGCGCCAGCCGCCAATCTCGACGCCGCCGTGACCTTGATCGGCGAAGCGAAATCGGCCGGCGCCGATTATGTCCTCACGCCCGAAATGACCAACATCATGGAGGTCAAGCGCGAACGGCTGTTCGCCAATATCGTGGAGGAAGAGGCCGATACTTCGCTCGCCACGTTCCGCGAACTCGCCCGCAAGCTCGGCATCTTCATCCATATCGGTTCGCTAGCGATCAAGCTCTCGCCGGAAAAAGCGGCCAATCGCTCGTTCCTGATCGACCCAAAGGGCCGCATCGCCGCACTCTACGACAAGATCCACATGTTCGATGTCGATCTCGGCAATGGCGAGAGCTACCGCGAATTGCGCAGCTACCGGCCGGGCGAACAGGCGGTGATTTCCGATCTGCCCTGGGGCCGGCTTGGATTGACCGTCTGCTACGACCTGCGCTTTCCCGCGCTCTACCGCGCGCTGGCCGAGGCCGGCGCTACCATGCTGGCTATTCCCTCCGCTTTCACCCGCCAGACCGGCGAAGCACATTGGCATGTTTTGTTGCGCGCCCGCGCAATCGAAAACGGCTGCTTCGTGTTCGCCGCCGCGCAAGGCGGCACGCATGAAAGCGGCCGCGAGACCTATGGCCATTCGCTGATCGTCGACCCTTGGGGCCGCATCCTGGCGGAAGGCGGCAGCGAGCCCGGCATAGTAATGGCCGAAATCGACCCAGGCGAAGTGGCGAAGGCGCGTTCGCGCATTCCTTCGTTGCAGCACGGCAGACGCTTCGAGATCGTGGAGCCGATGGCGGAGCATGCGCATCTGCATGTCGTGCGGAGCGCCGAATGATCCATTACGCACTGGTTTGCGAAAGCGGCCATGAATTCGAAAGCTGGTTTCAGAATTCGGCGGCCTACGACAAGCAGGCCAAACGCGGCCTGGTGACCTGCCCGCATTGCGGCTCGGCCAAAGTCGAGAAAGCCATCATGGCGCCGCGGCTGTCATCGGGCAAGAAACGCAAGGACCCGATTGAAGCGCCGGCGCCCGCGGTGGCAGCGCCGGTTGCCGCCAATGCGCCGGAAAATACCAGTGTCGCGATGATCTCGCCGCAGGAGCACGAGATCCGCGCCAAGCTCAAGGAGCTGCGCGAGCATCTCACCAAGAACGCCGACAATGTCGGACAGAAATTTCCCGAGCAGGCGCGCAAAATGCATTACGGCGAGATCGAGCATCGTTCGATCTACGGCGAGGCTTCGCCCAAGGACGCCAAGGACTTGCTCGACGAAGGCATCGAATTCCACCCGCTGCCGATTTTGCCGGAAGAGCGGAATTGACGGTCTTTCCAGGGCGCGCCGAAGGCGCGAACCCGGAATCCAGATGCAATCTCAGAATCTGTTTCTGGATTCCGGGTCCGGTGCTTCGCACCGTCCCGGAATGACTAATAGGCCCACACCAGCAATCCGACGCCGATCACCACCAACACGATGCCGGCCAATTCGCGCCGGGTTGTCGGCTGCTTGAATACGAAGCGCGTCACGCCCTGCGCGAACAGCACCTCGACCAGCGCCAGCGTGCGGACATTCGCCGCCGTCGTGATGGCAAAAGCGAGAAACCAGAATTCGGAAGCAAACGAGCCCATGAAGCCGGCAAACAGCGACGGCCGCCAGGCCTTGGCGATGGCGCGCAACACGCCCGGGTCGCGCAGCGCCAGATAAGCCGACAACAGCACCGCCTGCATCACCAGCCCGACCGCCAGGGTGAAGGTCGCCGCCATGACAAAATGCGGCAATTGCAGCGACAAGATCGCGCCGCGATAGCCGATGGCCGATAGCGCGAACAACGAGCCCGACAGAATGCCGGTGACCGTCGAGCGCCGTGTGCTGACGCTGCCGGCGCCGGGCTTGAGCGAGATCACGATCACGCCGGCGGTGGCGATCAAAATGGCGGCGCCCGACAGCGCCGATATCTTGTCGCCCAGGAAGATCAAGCCGAACAGCGCGACCTGAACGGGTTCGGTCTTGATATAGGCATAGGCAACCACGAAGGAACGTTCGCCCATCACCGACAACATGGTCGCGGTGGCGCCGATCTGGGTGATCGCGCCGGCCACGACCCATGGCCAGAACAATGGCGGCGTGTGCGGCAGATCGAATCCGGTCGCGATTATGACGCCGGACAAAAATAATAGCGCGAAGGGAAAACCGAACAGGAAACGCACATGAGTAGCGCCGACCGTGCCCAGTGTCGCGGTCAGCTCGCGCTGCATGGCATTGCGCGCGGTTTGCGCGGCGGCGGCGATCAGCGTGAAAACGGTCCAGAGCATTACGCGCGCTGTCCGACCAGCATGTAATTCACATCCATGTCGGACGACAATTGCCAGCGGTCGGAAAACGGATTGTAGATAACGCCGCGTTCGCCGGTCACTTGCAGCCCACCGTGCTCGAAGGCGAGTTCGAGCTCATTCGGCGTCACGAATTTGTCCCATTGATGCGTGCCGCGCGGCAGCCAGCGCAGCACGTATTCGGCGCCGACAATGGCCAGCGCAAAACTCTTGAGCGTGCGATTCAAGGTGGCCGCGATCATCAGCCCGCCCGGCTTGACCATGGAGGCGCAAGTACCGACAAATTCCTTCACGTCGATGACATGTTCGACCACTTCCATGACCAGCACCACGTCGAATTGCTCGCCGGCTTCCGCCAACGCCTCCGCCGTGGTGGCGCGGTAGTCGATCTCAATTGCGCTCGCTTGCGCATGCTCGCTCGCGATCGCGATATTCTCCGCCGCCGGATCGGCGCCGACCATTTGCGCGCCGAGCCGCGCCAGCGGCTCCGACAGGATGCCGCCGCCGCAGCCGATATCGAGCATGCGCAGGCCTTTGAGGCAGTCGAGCTTCTTGGCATCGCGCCCAAAGCGCGCCGCCGCCTTGTCGCGGATATAGCCGAGCCTAATGGGGTTGAACTTATGCAGCGCCGCCATCGGCCCGCGCGCGTCCCACCAGTCCGCGGCCAAGCGCGAAAAGCGCTCGACTTCGGCGCTATCGATGCTGGCGGCGCGGGCTTTGGTGTTAACCATTCGGACCATCTAGCAGAGCGTTTTGCGCGTGGCACGGCCAAAGTTGCAGGTAAGCCACCCCGCCGGTATGTATACGCGCCTTTTGCCGCTTCTGGGAACGTCGGGCCAATATAGTTATGCCTCGCCTCGTCATGAAATTCGGCGGAACGTCGGTCGCCGGGATCGACCGCATTCGCAACGTCGCGCGCCACGTCAAGCGCGAGGTCGATGCCGGCTATGACGTCGCCGTCGTGGTCTCGGCCATGTCGGGCGTGACCAATCAACTCGTCGATTGGGCGCGCCAGGCGGCTCCCTTGCATGACGCGCGCGAATACGACGCGGTGGTAGCGACCGGCGAGCAGGTTACCGCCGGACTACTGGCTATTGTGCTGGAAGGCATGGGCGTCAATGCGCGCTCCTGGCAGGGCTGGCAGTTGCCGATCCTCACCGACAATGCGCATGCCTCCGCCCGCATTCTGGGCGTGAACGGCGAGGAGCTGATCAAGCGTTTCAACGAACACAAGCAAGTGGCAGTGATCGCCGGCTTCCAGGGTGTCCACAAGGAGACCAACCGCATCACCACGCTCGGTCGCGGCGGCTCGGATACTTCGGCGGTGGCGATCGCCGTTGCGATCGAGGCTGAGCGTTGCGACATCTATACCGACGTCGACGGCGTCTATACCACCGATCCGCGCGTGGTGGCGAAAGCCCACCGCATGGACAAGATCGCCTTCGAGGAAATGCTCGAACTGGCCTCGCTCGGCGCCAAGGTCATGCAGGTGCGCTCCGTCGAACTGGCCATGGTGCGCAACATGCGCATCTTTGTGCGCTCGAGCTTCGAGCGGCCGGAGGATATCGACCCGAGCAAGCCGCCATCGGGTACACTCATTTGCGACGAAGGAGACATCGTGGAACAGCAAGTCGTCACCGGCATCGCCTTCTCAAAGGATGAGGCGCAAATCTCGATCCGCCGCGTGGCGGACAAGCCAGGCGTCGCCGCCGCGATCTTCGGCCCGCTCGCCGACGCCAGCATCAATGTGGACATGATCGTGCAGAACGTCTCGGCCGACGGCGCCACCACCGATCTCACCTTTACGGTGCCTTCGGCCGATTATGAGCGCGCCCGCGCCACCATCGAAAAAGCCAAGGTCTCGATCGGATTCGAACGGTTGGACGGCGATACCGAAGTGGCCAAAGTCTCCGTCATCGGTATCGGCATGCGCAGCCATGCCGGCGTCGCCGCCATGGCCTTCAAGGCGCTGTCCGAGCACAAGATCAATATCCTCGCCATCACCACTTCGGAGATCAAGTTTTCGGTGCTGATCAAGGCGCCGCAGACCGACCTGGCGGTGCGCACGCTGCATACGCTTTACGGGCTGGATAGGGCGTAGGGCTTTACCCCGCGGGCGGGAAAACGGGGAAAGCTTGCCCCTGCCCCGTTCCATTCGGTATAGCCTGAGGCATACGCGGCCGGGGTCGCCGGACCCACGGTTGCGTTTCTAAAGGACCTTAATATGCGTGGCGCGCTCGGCGGTCCGCGCGTGCTGTTACGCCGGCTTCGCGAGGTCATGGCGGAGCCGGTCAGCGCGCAGGATCGCCTCGACAAGGTGGTCGTGTTGATCGCCGCCAACATGGTGGCGGAGGTTTGCTCTGTCTACGTGTTGCGCGTGGACGGAACCCTTGAGCTATACGCCACCGAAGGCCTCAAGCGCGAAGCCGTACACGAGACCGTGCTGAAAGCCGACGAAGGCCTGGTCGGTCTGGTCGCCAGCGAGGCCAATCCGATCAACCTGTCGGACGCGCAAAACCACCCGGCCTTCTCGTTCCGGCCAGAGACGGGCGAAGAAATCTACCACTCGTTCCTGGGCGTGCCGGTACTACGCGCCGGCAACACGCTTGGCGTCTTGACGGTGCAAAACCGCGCGCGCCGCACTTACACCGAAGAAGAAGAAGAAGCGCTGCAAACCACGGCGATGGTGCTGGCCGAGATGATCGCCTCCGGCGAATTGTCCTCGATCGCCAAACCAGGCGCCGAACCGGCCGCGCGCCACACCATGCACGTGCAAGGCGTCGCGCTATCCGACGGCATCGCGCTTGGCCACGTGGTTTTGCACGAGCCGCGCGTGGTCGTCACCAATGTCATTGCCGACGATATCCCGCGCGAACTCAAACGCCTCGATGCGGCGATCGCCACTTTGCGCGCCGATCTCGACCGCATGGTCGAGCATCGCGACGTCGCCGACGGCGGCGAGCATCGCGATGTGCTGGAAGCCTACCGCATGTTCTCTTACGACCAGGGCTGGCTGCACCGCATTCGCGAGGCGGTGTCGACCGGTCTTACCGCTGAGGCCGGCGCCGAGCGCGTTCAGTCGGATACCCGCGCACGCATGCTGCGCGCGTCCGATCCGTATCTGCGCGACCGCTTGCACGATCTCGACGATCTCGCCAACCGCCTGATGCGCGGGTTGATGGGCCAGGATCATGCGCCCGGCAAGGAGAATTTGCCGGATAACGCCATCGTGGTCGCTCGCTCCATGGGCCCGGCGGCTCTGCTCGATTACGACCGCAAGAAACTGCGCGGACTTATTCTGGAGGAAGGCGGGCCGACCTCGCATGTCTCGATCGTGGCGCGTGCGCTCGGCATTCCCACCGTGGGCGAGATCGCCAATGCTACCGGCCTGGTCGAACCTGGCGACGCCGTCATCGTGGACGGCACGACCGGCCACGTACATATGCGCCCGCCGCAGGATATCGAAGCGGCCTATGGCGAGCGGGTGAAATTGCGCGCGCGGCGCCAGGCGCAATACCGCGCTTTGCGCGACCGCCCCTGCGTCACCAAGGACGGTCAGAAAATCGCGTTGATGATCAATGCCGGTCTCACCATCGACCTGCCGCATCTCGATGAAACCGGCGCCGCCGGCATAGGCTTATTTCGTACCGAACTACAGTTCATGGTGGCCGACACGCTGCCGCGCACCGGCGAACAGCTTGCGCTCTACCGCACAGTGCTGGATGCCGCCGCCAAACGGCCGGTGACGTTTCGCACACTCGATATCGGGGGCGACAAGGTGCTGCCCTATATGCGTAACGTCGAAGAGGAGAATCCGGCGCTCGGCTGGCGCGCGATCCGGCTTGGGCTCGATCGCCCCGGTCTGTTGCGCAGCCAGGTGCGCGCGCTGCTGCGCGCCGCCGGCGGGCGCGAACTACGTGTCATGTTCCCGATGATTTCGGAGGTCGAGGAATTCGACAAGGCCAAGTCGCTGGTCGAAGTGGAGCTGACCCATTTGCGGCGCCATGGCCATGCCCTGCCGGAGCGGGTGCAGATCGGCACCATGCTGGAAGTGCCGTCGCTGTTGTTCCAGCTAGACGAACTGCTGGAGCGGGTAGATTTCCTCTCGGTCGGCTCCAATGACCTGATGCAGTTTCTGTATGCCGCCGACCGCGGCAATGCCCATGTCGCACATCGTTTCGATACGCTGTCGGCGCCGATGTTGCGTGCGCTCAAGGAAATCGCCGACAAGGCCGAAAAGCACGGCAAGCCGGTGGCGCTGTGCGGCGAAATGGCCTCGCAACCGATCGGCGCTTTGGCCCTGACCATTCTGGGTTATCGCTCGCTGTCGCTGTCGCCCTCGGCGGTGGGGCCGATCAAGGCCATGCTGCTCGAACTCGACTGCAAGAAAGGCGCGGCCGCCATACTGCCGTTCCTCGAGCAGCCGGTCGGCAGCGTGTCGATCCGTCACAAGCTCGAGGGCTTTGCGGCGGCCGAAGGGCTGCAGCTTTGATCGCGCTTCCGCAGCACCGGCTCGACGCCCTGCTTCATCGCCATGCTTTGGTGGAAAGCGAGCTTGCGACTAATTTAAGCCGTGACGACTACGTCAAGCTGTCGCGCGAATTTTCCGAACTCGGCCCGGTGATCGAGGCGATCAAGGCCTATCGCGCGGTCGGCACCGAAATTGACGAACTCGACGCTATGATTGCCGATCCTTCGAACGATGCCGAGATGCGCAAGATGGCGGAGGCCGAGAAGCCGGCCTTGCAGGCACGCAAAGACCGGCTCGAACACCAGATCGGCCTGGCGCTCATCCCCAAGGACGCGATGGACGACCACGACGCCATTCTGGAAATTCGCGCCGGCACCGGCGGCGACGAGGCGGCGCTGTTCGCCGGCGACCTGTTCCGCATGTATGAGCGCTATGCCGCGCAGCAGGGCTGGAAGACCGAGGTTTTGTCGCTCAGCGAAGGCACCAAAGGCGGCCTCAAGGAGGTGATCGCCGAGGTGCATGGCCGCGGCGTGTTCGCCAAGCTCAAATTCGAATCCGGCGTGCACCGCGTGCAGCGCGTGCCCGACACCGAAAGTCAGGGCCGCATTCACACGTCGGCGGCTACCGTCGCGGTGCTGCCGGAAGTGGAAGACGTTGACATCAAGATCAACGAGGATGACCTCAAGATCGACACCATGCGCGCGCAGGGCGCCGGCGGCCAGCACGTCAACAAGACGGAATCTGCCATCCGTATCACGCATATTCCGACCGGCACCATCGTGTTCGTGCAGGAGGAACGCTCGCAGCACAAGAACAAAGCCAAGGCGCTCGCCTATTTGCGCACCAAGCTCTACGACGCACAGCGCAGCAAGCTCGATGCGGAGCGCGCGGCCGAGCGAAAAGGCCAGATCGGTTCGGGCGATCGTTCCGAACGCATCCGCACCTATAATTTTCCGCAAGGGCGCGTCACCGATCACCGCATCAATCTCACGCTGCATAAATTGCCGGCCGTAATGGAAGGCGACGCCTTGCATGAACTCATCGACGCGCTCGTGACTGAGCACCAGGCCGAGCTGCTCGCCGCCGAGGGCGCGACCTGATGCTGGCCGCTGCCGGCCTCACTTTGGCGGGCGCGCGCAGCGCCTTGGCCGAGAAATTTCGCCAGGCTGGAATTGATTCTGCCGAAGCCGATGCGCGCCTGTTGATTTCGCATGCGCTGAGCATCGACCGCGCCGGTTTGATTTCCGATGGCGGGCGCGAATTGAACGCCAAGGAAATTGCGGCGATCGACGCGCTTGGCGCCCGAAGGCTCCGGCACGAGCCGGTCGCGCGCATCTTCGGGTTCAAGGAATTCTGGAGTTTGCCGCTGCAAATCAGCGAAGCCGTATTGGTGCCGCGGCCGGAAACCGAGACCGTCATTGAGGCCGCGCTCGACTTTATTATTCGGGACGGGCGGCGCATGGATGCCTTGCGCATTCTCGACATCGGCACCGGATCGGGCGCGCTGCTCTTGGCGCTGCTCAGCGAATTACCCAATGCGCGAGGCACCGGCACCGATATCAGCGCGCCGGCGCTGGCCGTCGCGCGCGCCAATGCCGAACGCCACGGGCTCGCCGCGCGCGCCAGCTTTGTCGAATGCGATTTCGCCGCGGGCTTGCCCGGCCCATTCGATTTGATTGTCTCCAATCCGCCCTATGTGGCGCATGGCGATATTGCGGGCCTGGCGGCGGAGGTGCGTGACTACGATCCGGCACTCGCGCTCGATGGCGGCGCCGACGGTCTTGATGGTTACCGCGCTATTGCCCAAGACGCCCGCGGTCTGCTGGCAAGCGGCGGCCGGTTGATCGTGGAACTAGGCGCGGGCCAGGAAGGCGCCGTTCGCGCGCTGTTTACCAATGCGGGATTGAATGTGGGCGCCGCGCGCGCCGATTTGGCCGGAATTCCGCGCGCGCTTAGCGCCTCAATCGCGTTATGAGCATGCCGCATTGCGGTCCGGCAATTGCGCAGGGCTCATTTTGTCCGAAAAAACCACTTGGAAAGCCAAGCGGAAACGACTAGCTTCCTCTCACGGAATCGACCCGTGAGGGTGCGTCGCCACGAAACCCCGGAGCCAAGACGCTCTGTGCGGCGGCGGCGCAAAACCGATGACGACGAGCCGGAAACAAGACGGCAATCGAAATCGCCAGAGACGGGTTTGGATGCTTCACCGGTTGGGCGCATCAAAATTTTAAAACTTGAGCACAGATGCGTGGAACGAGAAGTTTGACAGCGCCGGGGGCTGAAACCGCGGTAATGGGGTTGCTGTAGCAATCGCGATAAAAAAGATCGAAAGCGCTCGAACAATTGCGCGGACGAGTGACGTCCAAGCGATGTCCACGTTGTGGCCTATCCGGCCGCGCCGTGGAGTTCGTGTGGATTTGTGAGTTCAGGTGATCAACCGGCGAAAAACGCCACCGTAAAGCGAAGCGAAAGGTCTGCGAACAGGCACATCATGAGAAACGGTCAAAAACGCATGCGCGGTCGAAACAACAACAACAATAATAACAATAACAACAACAACCACCGCAAAAGCCAAAATCCGCTGACGCGGGTCTACGAGTTGAACGGGCCCGACGTTAAAATCCGCGGCACCGCCTCGCACATCGCGGAAAAATATATCCAGCTTGCGCGCGACTCGCAGAGCTCCGGCGATCCGGTGGCGGCTGAGAATTACTATCAGCACGCCGAGCATTATTTCCGCCTGATCGCGGTGGCGCAGGAACAGTTCCGCCAGCAGAATCCCTATTACAACAATCAGCCCAACCCGCAGGGCCAGCAAGCCACGCCGCAAGGCGCCGCGGACGACAATTACGACGACGACGATGACGGCCAGCCGTTCGCCGGCGTGAACGAGCCGGGCTTCGCGCCGCAGCCGCAAGCACCCAACATGTGCCGCAGGCGCAGCCTTATCTGCCGCGCGACGCGCAACCGTTTCCGCCGCGCGACCAGCAGCAGCACCGTCCGCAGCAGCACACGCCGCAGCCGCAGCATCAGCCTTATGTGCAGCCGCGCCAGGACGGCAATACCGCCGCGCCGGATGTCGGCGGCCTGCCGGCCTTCATCACCGGCGGCGGCGGCCAGCCGCAGCCGAATGTCCCGGTCGAAGGGCAAAACGGCCACGACCAGGGCGGTGGACAGGATCGTTTCGGCCACCGCCGCAGGCGGCGCCATCGCGGCGGCGGCAGCTTCAACAACCGGCCGGATAATTTCGGCAATGTCGCGCCGCAGGGCGCAGCGCCGTCGGCGCCCGGCGAAGGCGGCGACGAACCGCCGCGTCAGCCGGAATAAATTATTCCCGATTGAGGATTGTTCTTGCCGCGCGCCGGCCGACGGCGCCAGCACCGGCTCAAGCGCCGGCACCAGACGCCGTTTTTCGCGGCGTGCCGGAATCGCGCGATAGACCTGCTTGGTCGCTTCGACCAGATGCACGCCGGCAAACGGCGCCGACAGGGTTGCGCCGGTGCGCTCCCAGGCCACTGCGGAGCGCAAGAACCAGCCGCGCGCGACCGGCGGCACGTAGAGCGCCTCGCTCCAGCCGGTCGGCGTGAACCAAGTCTCGCGCAAGAGCTGATTGATCTGGCTGCGCGAATAAGGCCGGCCATGGCCGAACGGCGTCGTGTCCATGCGTGCCCATAGCCCGCGCCGGTTCGGCACTACCGCCAGCAAGCGCCCGCCCGCCGCTAATACCCGCCACACCTCGCGCAATAGCGCCGCCGGGTCATGGGTCATTTCCAAACCATGCACCAGCAACACGCGATCGACCGCCGAATCGGCCAGCGGCAATTCGTTCTCGTCGACCAGAGCGGAAAGCGCCGGCCGCGAGGTCGGCCATTTCACGACGCCTTGCCCCGCCGGCATAAAGGCAAAGCAGCGTTCGGCTTCCTCGCGGAACAGGCCGAGATAGGGCGTCGAATAGCCGATGCCGAGCACGCGCTGGCCGGCGCAATCGCGCCACAGGCTGCGAATGCCGCGGCCGACAAATCGGCGGGCCACCACGCCCAGCCGCTGGCCATAGAAATTGCGCAGGTCTACGACGTCGATCGACATGCGCCGATTTTAGCACGACGCGGGCGCCAAATCCGTGCACCTTGACCCGTGCACGGCAATTCATCCGCGTGGTACGGTTAACAACGTCAAGGACTGCAAGAGGAACAAGCCCATGCCCGCGGAAACCCGTCTGTTTCCCTGCCTGAAGGACAATTACGGGGTGCTGCTGCACGACCCGGAAAGCGGGGCTACCGCGGCCATCGATGCGCCGGAGGCGGCGCCGATCGAGGCCGCCCTCAAAGCCACCGGCTGGAAGCTCACCGACATCCTGGTCACCCACCACCACGCCGACCACACCGGCGGTATTCTGGAACTCAAGGAAAAATACAAATGCCGCGTGGTGGCGCCCGCCGCCGAGGCCGAGAAAATTCCGGGTGTGGATTTGACGCTGCGCGAGGGCGACAAGGTAACGGTCGGCAAACTCTCCGCCAATGTGATCGAGACGCCGGGCCACACCACCGGCCATATCTCGTACTGGTTTCACGCCGACAAGCTGGTCTTTGTCGGCGACACGCTGTTTTCCATCGGCTGCGGCCGCGTGATCGAGGGCACGCCCGGCATGATGTGGCGCTCATTGTGCAAGCTGCGCGATCTGCCGGACGACACCAAGATTTATTGCGGCCACGAATACACCGCCGCCAATATCAAATTCGCCCGCACCATCGAGCCGAACAACGCGGCGCTCGCCGCGCGCGAGACGCAGGCAAAAGAGCAGATCGCGAAAGGTGAGCCGACAATCCCCACCACCATCGGCGACGAGAAAAAGGAGAATCCGTTTCTGCGCGCTGATGTGTCGGAAGTCGCCGATGGCATTGGCATGACCGGCAAACAGCCGGCGCAGGTGTTTGCCGAAATACGGGCGAGGAAGAATAAGTTCTAGCAGCGCCCATGCCCCCGACCGCCGCCGAAATCATCGCCAAACTCAAACTCAAAGCCGCACCCGGAAGGCGGCCATTACCGCGAGACCTTCCGCGACCGCGCCTCGTTGATGGCCGCGCCGCCTCGACCGCTATCCTGTTTCTGCTGGCGCGTGGCGAACGATCGCATTGGCACCGCGTCGATGCGGTCGAAATCTGGCACTACCACGCCGGCGCCCCGCTCGCTTTGTCGGTGGTCGATGGCGCGGCCGAAGCCGTCTTCCGGCTCGGTGCCGATATTTCGGCGGATGAAATTCCGCAAGTCACCGTGCCGGCCCGCGCCTGGCAGGCGGCGGAATCCTTGGGCGACTGGAGCCTGGTCGGCTGCACGGTTGCGCCCGGCTTCATGTTCGAGGGTTTCGAACTAGCGCCGGCGGGCTGGTCGCCGCGCCGGAAAACGCGGTAATGTTTCCGTCAGCCCGGCCTAGTGCCGGGCATCCACGCCTTTGATGATATCCATAAAGCAAGTCGTGGATGTCCGGGACAAGCCCGGACCTTAAAAAAAGACGGGGAGAAACGCCGGTGTCCACACTCGATGAAGCGCGCGAAATGATCGCGCGCGCCAACCGCATGATCGCCAACGAAGGCGTGCTCGACGCCTTCGGCCACGTCACCATGCGGCACCCGACCGATCCGGGCCGCTATCTGATGTCGCGCTCGCGCGCGCCCGAACTGGTGCAGCCGGAGGACGTTCACGAATTCACCCTCAACTCGCAGATCGTTACGCCGATCGAGCCGCGGCTTTACGGCGAGAGGGTAATTCATGGCGAGATCTACAAAGCGCGGCCGGAAGTCATGGCGGTCTGCCACCACCACGCGCCATCGGTCCTGCCGTTTTGCGTTTCCGGCATGGAGCTCAAACCCGTCTATCATCTGGGCGCCACCATGGGCGCCAAAGTGCCGTTTTGGGATAGCCGCGACGATTTCGGCGATACCACACTGATCGTGGCCAAGCCCGAGGAAGGCGCCTCGCTGGCGCGCGCGCTCGGGCCAAACTGGATGGTGCTGATGCGCCGGCACGGCGCAACCGTGGCCGGCAGTTCGCTGGAGGAACTCGCCTTCCGCACCATCTACGCCGCGCGCAACGCGGCGATGCAGATCCAGGCCTATGGGCTCGGTCATGTGTCGCCACTCAGCACGACCGAGACCGAACTGGCCAGCGCCTATAATTTGAAACCCGGTCCGGTTATGCGCGCATGGGAATATTGGTCGATTCGCCTCGACAAGGCGGAAGGCAACTGGCGCGCGCCCAAAGCCAAAACCGCGGCGGCAAAAAAATCTTCGGCCAAAGGCGGCGCCAAAAAGAAATCGAAAGCTAGGCGATGACGAGCCCTGGTAGCGTGCGCGGCATGATCGCGGTCGACAAGATCGGCTGCAAGATCCTGTTTCTCAATCCGCGGACTTATGAGACCGAGACCGTGCTCGACGGTTTCCAGCGCACCGTTCACGAACTGCTGGTGATCCCGGAGACCGCCCTCGCCTATGTGCCGATATTCGGCGACGGCATTCATGGCCGTAACCCGAACCCCGGCCATGTCCTGCATGTGATCGATCTAATCGGGCGCAAGGTCGCCGGCTCGATCGATCTTTCGCCGCTGAGCGCGCCGCACACCGTGCGGCGCGGCTCCGACGGGCTGATTTATATCACCTGCGAGAACAGCGCGAAGGTCGCGGTCATCGATCCGAAAACCAACAAGATGATCGACGCCATCGATTCCGGCTCGACCAACGGTCACAGGCTTGCCATCGCGCCTGACGGCAAGCGGCTTTATACCGACAATGAGGAAGACGCCTCGGTGTCGGTGATTGACGTGCCGAACCGCAAACTGCTCGGTCAAATCAAGACGCCGCAGGCGCTCGCCGGGATCGCAGTCTCCGGCGACGGGCGTACCGTCGTAGCGGTCAGCGATATAGATCCGGTAGCGTTCATGATCGACACGACGGCTGGAAAAGTCACGCGCGAGGTGCGGCTTGAAGGCGTGCCGAAAGCGGCGCAAATCGCGCGCTATTCGCCCGATGGCACTCTGGTCGTCGTCAGTAGTCTGAACAGCAATATGGTGACGCTCAGCGACGCCTCATTCGCCAACCAGACCGCGGTGCCGGTCGGCAAAGAGCCGATGGATTTCGCCTTTCACGGCGACGAATTATTCGTCGGCTGCCAGGGCGACGGTTCGATGCACGTCATCGACATCCCGCAGCGCCGCCACAAGCAGAGTTTCAAGGCCGGAACCGGCTGCGAGTCGGTCGGATTTTTCTAGCGTCTCGGGAGGCAAGAATGTCCGGCCAGTTCGACGACGGCGAAATCTATGAACGCTTGATGGGCCGATGGAGCCGCGTTGTCGGCAAGTCGTTTCTGGCTTGGCTCGACGTCCCGAAAGGCAAGCAATGGCTCGACGCCGGCTGCGGCAACGGCGCGTTCACGGAAGAATTGATCGCCTACGCTGCGCCGTCTGCGGTGATGGCCGTTGATCCGTCGGAAGGCCAGATCGACTACGCACGCAGGCGGGCCGGAACCAAAATGGCGCAATTCCAGGTCGGCGATGCACAGGCATTGCCGTTTGCCGACAACACGTTCGACGCCGCTGTCATGGCTCTGGTCATCGCCTTTCTTCCGCAGCCGGAGAAAGCCGTCGCTGGCTTGGCGCGCGTGGTTAAGTCTGGCGGATGCGTTGCGACTTACATGTGGGACATCCCGCATGGCATGCCGACAACTCCGCTCTACCCCGCCTTCCAGTCCATGGGCATCGAGCGCCCGCTGCCGCCGAATCCCGGCACATCGAAGCAAGAGACGATGCTCGCTCTTTGGCGAAATACCGGCATGCAGTCGATCGAGACACGCGTGTTCACGCTTCCAATTGTGTTCCCAAACTTCGATGAATTTTGGAATTGGATTTCGCTGCCGTCCGGACCGCAAGGAAAGTTCATCGCCGACATGTCGGCAGGCGACCGCGATAAATTGCGCGAGTGCGCTCGCCAGACGGCGCCAATCCAAGCCGACGGCGGCGTGGCGTATGAAGCCTATGCCAACGCGATTAAGGGCAGCGTGCCGGTCATAGACGATCCTTAAGCGAAATATTGCCCGCCATTGGCGGTGAGCGTCGAGCCGGTGATCAGGCCGGCCTCGTCGCTGGCCAGAAACACCACGCAGCGCGCGACCTCTTCCGGTTCGCCCAAGCGGCCGATCGGGATAAGCGGCAGGATGTTTTTTTCCAGCACTTCCTTCGGCATCGCCTGCACCATCTCGGTGTTGATATAGCCCGGGCAGATCGCATTCACGGTGATGCCGGCGCGCGCGCCTTCCTGCGCCAGTGCCTTGGTGAAGCCGAGCTCGCCGGCCTTGGCGGCCGAGTAGTTGGACTGGCCCATCTGGCCCTTCTGGCCGTTGATCGAGGAGATGTTGACGATGCGGCCGAACTTGGCGGCGCGCATGCCCTCGATCACCTGGCGCGTCATGTTGAACAGCGAGCCGAGATTGGTGTTGATCACCGCGTTCCATTGTTCGGGCTTCATGCGGTGGAGCATGGCGTCGCGGGTGATGCCGGCATTATTGACCAGCACCTCGACCGGGCCGAGTTCGGCCTGCACCTGCTTCACGCCCTCGACGCAGGCGTCGTAGGACGATACGTCCCACTTGAACACCGAGATACCGGTCTCGGTCTTGAATTTCTGCGCGGCCTCGTCGTTGCCGGCGTAATTGGCCGCGACTTTATAGCCCTTGGCCTTGAGCGCCTTGGCGATCGCGGCCCCGATGCCGCGGGTGCCGCCAGTGACCAATGCAACGCGAGACATAACCCAGCCCTCCCAAAGTATTTATAATAGTTATGGCCGGATCGAGCCGGCCATAACAAGACTCAAAATGTGACGCAGCGCACAATGGGCGATGCGTTATGTGGAGATTGCTTAACCGCGCTCGACGCTTATTGCCAGTGCGTGTTCGCGTGGCCTAGCCACGCTCCACGCATATTGGATGGCGCGTTTTCGCGCTATCCGCGCTCAACACACATGGCAATGCCCATTCCGCCGCCGATGCAGAGCGTTGCAAGGCCCTTCTTGGCGTTGCGGCTGCCCCATCTCGTATAGCAGCGTCGTCAGCACGCGCGCGCCGGAAGCGCCGATGGGATGGCCGATGGCGATGGCGCCGCCATTGACGTTGACCTTGGAGGTATCCCAGCCGAGGTCTTTGTTGACGGCGCAGGCCTGCGCCGCAAAGGCCTCGTTGGCCTCGACCAGATCGAGATCGTCGTGCTTCCAGCCGGCTTTCTTGAGCGCGGCGCGCGAGGCCGGGATCGGCCCGGTACCCATGATCGAGGGATCGACGCCAGCCTGAGCCCAGGAAACGATACGGGCGAGCGGCGTCTTGCCGAGCTTGGCGGCTTCCGACGCCTTCATCAGCACCACGGCGGCCGCGCCGTCATTGATGCCGGAAGCTGAGCCCGCGGTGACCGTGCCTTCCTTGTCGAAAGCGGGGCGCAACTTGCCGAGCGCTTCGATCGTCACGCCCGCTTTCGGGAATTCATCGGTATCGACCACGATGTCGCCTTTGCGCGACTTGATGGTGACGGGAACGATCTCGTCCTTGAACTTGCCGGCCTTCATCGCGACTTCGGCCTTGTTCTGCGACTTGACCGCGAACTCGTCCTGCTGGGTGCGCGTGATCTGATATTGCTTGGCGACGTTCTCGGCGGTGGTGCCCATGTGATAGCCGTTGAAGGCATCCCACAGCCCGTCCTTGATCATGGTATCGACCATTTCGAACGCGCCCATCTTGACGCCGTTGCGCAGATGCTGCGCATGCGGCGCCATGCTCATCGACTCCTGGCCGCCGGCTACCACGATGTCGCTGTCGCCGGTGAGGATCGCCTGATAGCCGAGCGCGACCGCGCGCAAGCCGGAACCGCATAGCTGATTTACGCCCCAGGCTGGACTTTCGACCGGAATGCCGGCCGCGATCGACGCCTGGCGGGCGGGGTTCTGGCCCTGACCGGCGGTGAGGATCTGGCCCATGATTACTTCGGAAACGCGGCCGCCTTCGACGCCTGCCCGCTTGAGGGCCTCATGGATCGCCGCTTTGCCGAGTTCATGGGCCGGCAAATTCGCGAAAGCCCCGTTGAAGCTGCCGACCGGCGTACGGACGGCGCTCACGATGACGATGTCGTCTTGCATGCGAAACTCCTGTTAGCAGGCGAAAGCGGGGCAAGGCTTGCAAGCGTGGCCCGCAAGCCGAGGTCGCCTTTATGGCACTGCCGCATCCTCAGGCCACCCAGGCAGCCCTGTCAACAACGTCACCCCGCGAATATCTGCGAGAATTGGGCTCTTTTAGCACTTTCCGCAAGGGATACCGCATTGCGTGGACCGTCTCCCGCGCTGCCACAAAACGGTAGCAGGCAGCACGGTATTGCGGCTATGCTTGAGCCTTAGGCAGGGGATAAGCGACCAACATGGCAGAAGAAAAAGAGCCGATTACGATCAAGAAATACGCCAACCGGCGGCTCTACAATACCGGGACCAGCACCTACGTCACCCTTGAAGACCTCGCCACCATGCTCAAGGACGGCGACAATTTTGTCGTCTTTGACGCCAAGACCAGCGAAGACATCACCCGCTCGGTAATGGCGCAGATTATTTTCGAGCAGGAAAACAAGGAAGGCCAAAGCCTGCTGCCGATCGCCTTCCTGCGGCAATTGATCCGCTTTTACGGCAACGGCATGCAGATGCTGGTGCCGAGCTTCCTCGAGCAGTCGATGGAATCGCTCACCAGCCAGCAGGACAAGTTCCGCGAACAGATCACGCAAGCCTTCGGCGCCGGCGGCTTCGGCACGATGGAAGATCAGGTGCGGCGCAATATGGAGATGTTCCAAAAGACCTTCGCCATGTTCGCGCCCTTCGCGCAGGGTCAGGCGAAAGCCGCGTCCGACAAGGCGCAAGGTTCGGCATCAGGCTCAGGCAGCGAGATGGACGAGCTCAAGCAGCAGCTCGACGAGATGCAAAAGCGTCTCGATAAGCTCGGCGGCAAGGAATAATCCGGAAACCCGTCACCTTGGGGTGACGGATCAGGCTAGGCGCTGGCGGCGCGATCGTTGCCGCCCAGCCATGGCCGCTCGGCATTGGCGAGCCCGACCAGCGCGCCTTGCAGGTAATCGCAGCTCCAGCCCGACAGAAGCTTGGCCGCTTCCTCGTCTTGCACCCATTCGGCGACGGTTTTGAGGCCGAGGCGGCTCCCTAGATCGACCAGCGTTTGCACGAAGGCACGGTCGTCGCTCGACTTGATGATGTTCTGCACGAAGGCGCCATCGATTTTGACGATATCGACGCCGAGCTTGCGTAAATTGCGGAACGACGTGTGGCCGGCGCCGAAATCGTCGATGGCGATGCGGCAGCCGAGATCCTTCACGCGTGTCACAAAACCACGCGTATCGTCGACATCCTGAATCGCCGCGGTTTCGGTGATCTCAATGATAAGCCGCTCGGCCACGCTCGCATTGGCGCGCAGCAGGGCGCCGAGGCCCGCCCACCAATCTGGATCGATGGTGGAAGCCGGCGAAACATTGACACTGGCCGTGAGCGCGGGCGCGGCGGCCAATTCGTTGACAACCAGTTCGAGCACACGAAAATCCAGCATGCGCACCAGTCCGACGCGCTCGGCCACCGGAATGATCTCGTTGGCATGGGCGATCTCGCCGTCGGGGCGATAGACCCGCATCAGGCATTCATAGAACGCCACCTTGCGGCTTTGCGCCTCGACCACCGGCTCGAAGGCGAGCGCGATGCGCCGCTCGTTAAGCGCGGCGACGATTTCGTCGGTGGCGCGCGCGCTTTCCTTGCGGATGGCGTCGCGTTCGACGTTCGGGCGATAGGCAATGAACGAGCCGTGGCGTTTGGCGCGCGCGGCATGCAGCGCATCCTGCGCGCGGCTGAGAATTTCGGACAGCGTGCGGGCGTGGCGCGGCGCGGTCACGCCGCCGATCGACACCGTCACCGCCACGCAGCCGGCGTCGGTCGTAATGATCTCGTCGCGCACGCCGGCCAGCAGACGCTCGGCCGCGATCGCCAATTCGTCGGGCGTGCAACTGGTCAGCACCACGCCGAATTTATTGCCGGAAAAGCGGCCGAAATAATCCTTGGCGCGCAGCCGCGCGCGGATGCGTTTGGCAACCTCGGCAATCATCGCCTCGGCGGTATCGAAGCCGTAGGCTTCATTGAGCCGGCCGAGATTATCGATGGCGACCAGCAGGAAACCGCAGGAGCCGCGGAATTTCACCGCGTCGTCGAGCGTGGCGCCGAGCACTTCGATCAGGCGGACATGGTTGAGTTCGCCGGTCAGCGGATCGAAATTCGCACGCTGCAAAAGCTGGCTTTCGCGCGCGTGGCGCTCATTGATCGGGCGCACAATGCCATGCGCGCGAAGCGGCTTGCCGTCGGGACCGGCAAACCAGCGGCCGGTATCCTCCAGCCAAATTTTCTCGTCGCCGCGCTTGAGCGCGTATTGTACCTGATAGGGAACGCCGTCGCCGGCATCGCGCTGCGTGGCCAGCAGGATGGCGTCGGCCCTGCTTTGGCCGCCGTCGGAGTCAACATGCCGCGCAAAGGCTTTGCCATTGGCGATGTCGGCCTCGCCGAAGACCGCGGCGGCGTTGGCGCTCCAACTCAATGCGTCGCAGTCGAGCCGCCATTCATAGGTGACGTCACCGAGCGAGGCGAGAATTGCCGCGGCGTCCGGGCGACCTGACGGTTGGTCGAAACGGGTCACTTCTGCCCCTTTTGCGCCCCTTTTTGGAACGCCACGCCGTATCGGGCGTTGCCTTGTGAGTGGATGGCGTGCCGAAACTACGGCCAACCCTTAAACAAATAGAAAAAACACTCGGTGTTACGGCGTCCCGCAGCGGCTTCGGTTAACGGCATGGCACTTGCGAACTTAAACTGAGACAGGATCAACCTGTCCCGAAGTGAGACAGGAAGGGCCTATGCGAGTCGAAGGCACCAAACAAGCGGCTTACCGGAAAACCGGCGCGGCAGCGCACAATGAAGCGCAGGCGTCCGACACGCCGGATTGCGAAAGCCGTGCACTCGTCGTGCATGGGTCAGATTTTGCGCCCGCGGCTGAGCGTGAACCAGGGCGCGAATTATCGCCAGCCTGCGTTCCTTGCCCATCTCATCGCTACGAAAGAACAGTGTCCGCAGACCCGCGAGCGCCGCCGCGCCGAACCGGGCGATGCCATCGCCGCTTATCGCGCGGTCGATGCGTTAGTATCCTAGCGCGCAGCCGTCCTTGCGCGGCTCGGAGCCGCCAATCAACACGCCGCGATCCCAATCGATCTTGATGGTCTGGCCGCCGCCCCAGGGCGAGCTTGCCGTAACCAGTTTATGGCCTCTGGCGCGCAGACCTTCGAGCGTCGCCGGCGACACGCCGCGCTCCGGCATGGTGTCTTCGCCCTCGAAGAAAATTCGCGGCGCGTCGATCGCCTGCTGCACGTCCATGCCGTAATCGATCATGTTGAGCACGACCTGGGTGTGACCCATAGGCTGGAAATGCGAGCCCATGACGCCGAACGACATTTCACAGCGTCCGTTGCGCATGGCGAGCGCCGGAATGATGGTGTGCATCGGCCGCTTGCCGGCGCCGAACGTGTTGGGATGCTTGGGATCGAGCACGAAACAGCCGCCGCGGTTGGTCAGCATGATGCCGGTTTTCTCGGTGCAGATGCCGACGCCGAAATTCGAATAAAGCGAATTGATGAAGGAGACCGCCATGCGGTCCTTGTCGACCACCGAGAGATAGACCGTATCGTTGTCGGGCGTCGGATGGACCGGCAGCGCGCTTCTCTTTGTAAGGTCGATTTTTCCGGCGAGCCGTTTGGCGAAAGCTTTGTCGAGCAGCGCCGGCACTTCGACACGCATATGGGCCGGATCGGCGATATGCGTGTCGCGCACGCCGTAAGCCATGCGCGCCGCTTCCAGCATGATGTGGAAACGTTCAGGGCCGAGCGGATCGAGCGCCGCCATGTCGAAATTTTCCAGGATATTGAGCAGCACCAGCGCGGTGAGGCCCTGCCCGTTCGGCGGCAGTTCGAGAATATCGAGACCGCGGTAATTGGTGGCAATCGGCGTGACGACTTCGCCGCGATGGCCGGCGAAATCCGCCTCGGTCTGGAACGAGCCGCGCGCGCGCAACGTCTTGACCATGTCCTGCGCGATTTCGCCTTCATAGAAAGCGCGCGCGCCTTTTTGCGCGATCGTTTTCATGGTCGCCGCCAGCGCCGGAAACTTGATCACGTCGCCTTCCTTGGGCGCGCCGCCATTGAACAGGAAATGCTTTGTGGCGCCGGGATCGGCGGCGAGCTTGGCTTTCTGCTTGGCCCAGGCATCGGCGATGCGCGCGGCAACCGGAAAGCCGTGTTCGGCAAAACGGATGGCCGGCGCCAGCGCACGGTCGAGCCCGAAGCGGCCATGCGCCTTGAGGATAGCCTCCCAGGCTTCGATTGCGCCCGGCACCGTCACCGCATGGATCGACAAGCCGATTTCGGTGAGGCCCTGCTGGAGCAGCGCCTCGGTCGAGGCGGCGGCGCCGGCGCGCCCGCAACCATTGTAGCCCCACACCGGTTTGCCCGGCTGCGAGATCATGCAGAAACAATCGCCGCCAATGCCGGTGCTCTGCGGCTCGACCACGCCCAGTACCGCGGTCGCGGCGACCGCGGCGTCGACCGCATTGCCGCCGGCGCGCAGCGTGTCGATGGCGGTAAGGGTGGCGAGCGGATGCGAGGTCGCGGCCATGCCTTCCTGGGCAATCACGGGCGAGCGGCCGGGGAGTTGAAAATCGCGGCTCATAATTTGCTTTTTTTGGGAGGGTCAGGACGAGATGTTCGGCAGCGTGCCTTCGACTGTGAGGCCGCGCTGAGCGGAACGCAGACTGACGGCGAAGCCGCCGAGCACATCGACGAAGCTAATCACCAGCAAGATGAAAAAGGTCGCGCTCGCCGCCTGTTTGACCAGCAGGAACTCAGCCACGAAAACAAGGAACAGCACCAGCGAGAGCCCATGATCGACCACCGTGCGCATACCGATGCGGGTCGACTTCATCATTTCGCCGAACAGCGTCAAGATGGCCACGACAACCAACATGTCGCCGGGCGACATCGACCAATCGCCGCCGGACGACAGATGCACGGTCGTCACCGCGCCGGTCCAAGTAAGGCCCGGCATCAGGAAGGCGACGATGTTGTAGATCGCGAACGGGACCAGCAGCAGAGGGAAGCCGAGGATGAACATAACCAACTTCCCCGTATTATTGGCGCATGATCTTGTCCGAAAACCGTTTCCCATCCCCGATCGGGGTCGAGGACATGCTTTTCGGGATCATGCGCGGGCGATTACGCCTCGGTCTTCACCTTCAGCACCTGGCGGCCTTTATACATGCCGGTCTTCAGGTCGATGTGATGCGGACGGCGCAATTCGCCGGAATCCTTGTCCTCGATATAGCTCGGCCGCTTGAGCGCATCGGCGGAGCGGCGCATGCCGCGGCGCGACGGCGAGGTTTTTCGTTTCGGCACAGCCATGGCAGGAACTCCAAAAAGATCAGCAAAATGTCGATAGGAAGCCGGGCTTATAGAGGATGACCTAGCCCAAGGCTAGTGCCCCGTTTCCGAAGTTCGTGATACCTCGCAGCACCTTCTGACACGAACTTAGGAAACAAAGGGGCACTAGCAAGTCTATGAATCTAGTGCCGCTTATCGATTTGAAGTTCCTGAACGAACTCGCCGCAAGCGCCGCAGGAACTTCAAATCGGCGGCACTAGTGGGCAAAACTAGCGGTTTTGGCGCAGGCAAAAGGCCGCTTCCGGCGAGCGGGCCGAGCGGCCGACATAGAGCCCGGCCAGTCTTCGCAGGCCAGGACCTGGCGAATGGGCGTCGCGGACGGCCGGATTTGGCAATATCGCCGCCAGTAATGCTGCCTGGTAATGCGACAGGTCGCGCGCCGGTTTACCAAAAGCGTGACGGCTGCCCGCTTCCACGCCGAATTCGCCGTTCGGGCCCCATTCCGCGATATTGAGGTAAATTTCCAGGACCCGCCGCTTCGACAGCACCAGATCGATCCAAAGCGCCAAGGGAAATTCCAGCGCCTTGCGCAGGAAACTGCGGCCGGGCCAGAGGAACAGGTTTTTCGCCACCTGCTGGGTGATGGTGGAGCCGCCGCGCAGATCATCGAGATCGTCGGCGTCGGCGATAGCGTCGCGGATTTCCTTGAAGTCGACGCCGTAATTGCTGCAAAAGCGGCCATCCTCGGCGATGATGACCGCTAGCGACAGCGCCGGCGAAACGGCCGAAAGCGGGACATATTGGCGCTCGACCCGCTGGCCGGTGAGGTCGCGCCACAGCATCACGGTCGAGATCGGCTCCACCACGGCGTAGAACGGCGTGATCGCGTAAGGCAGCGCCAATAGCACGAGTATGGCGACGCCGACCGCGCGCAGCAGCCTCGGCAGGCGCGGCAGCCGCAGCATGTCATAGGCAACGCTCAGCCTTCGCCCCGGGCGATTCATGGCTTGGATATTAGCCCATTGCCTGGCCGATTGCGGAGGCTGCGGCGCTAAGGCAGAAATACGTCATGAACGCGCCAGACCCCTTCGCGCAACGCTTAGCCGTAGCCGCCGTTGAAACCGACGCGCTGCTCGACCGCCTGCTTGGCGCAGAACCAGCCGAGGGCGAAATCGCGCGGCCGCAACGGCTGCTCGCCGCCATGCGCCATGCCGTGCTTGGCGGCGGCAAAAGGCTGCGGCCGTTTCTGCTGCTCGAGAGCGCCGCGCTATTTGGCGCATCGCGCAATGGCGCGCTCATGGCCGGCGCCGCTTTGGAATGTCTGCACTGTTACTCGCTGGTGCATGACGATCTGCCGGCCATGGATGACGATGAACTGCGCCGCGGCCGGCCAACCGTGCATAAGGCCTTCGACGAGGCGACCGCGATCCTGGCGGGCGATGCGCTGCTCACATTGGCGTTCGATGTGATGGCGCGGCGCGACGTGCATGCCGACGCCGACCTGCGCATTGCGCTGATTTCGGAATTGGCGCGCGCGGCAGGACTTGGCGGCATGGCCGGCGGGCAGATGCTCGATCTTGCCGCCGAAGGGCGTTTTGAGAAGAAGCGCGCGCTCGGCGAAGACGCGATTGCCACTATGCAGGCCATGAAGACCGGCGCGCTGATCCGCTTTGCCTGCCGCGCCGGTGCGATCCTGGGCAAAGCCGACGCCAAGGCCCGCGGTCAAATGGACCTCTATGGCGCGGCCATCGGCCAGGCATTCCAGATCGCTGACGATTTGCTCGATGTAGAAGGCGACAGCGCCACTATCGGCAAAGCGACCGCCAAGGATGCCGCCGCCGGCAAGGCGACATTGGTCGCGGCGCTTGGCGTGAGCGCGGCCCGCAGCCGCCTCGATCTTTGGTAGAGCAAGCCGACGCCGCCCTGGCGACCTTCGGCGCGAAAGCCGATACACTGCGCGCCGCCGCCCGCTTCGTCGCCCAGCGGCAAAACTAGGACGCGGGCAAGCCGGACGCGAGCCATGACCAAGAAAGTTACAGTCCAAATTCCCCCGTTGCGGCCGATGCCGATCCGCTTGGCCAAATTGCACGCCAGGCTGATTATCGCCGCCCTTATCGGGATTGCGGTGAGCGTAATCGCGCCCGGCCATTGGCGCATGACGACGCAACTGCTCGCCGGCTGGAATGTCGGCGTCGCGATCTATCTTGTGCTGATGCATTCGATGTTCATGCGTTGCGGGATTGACCGCATCCGCAAGCGCGCCTCGGAACAGGACGAAGGCGCCTTCGCCATTCTCTTGCTCACCATTGTCGCTACCATCGCGAGCCTGGTTGCGATCGTGTTCGAGCTGGGCGGCATCAAGCAGGCGACGCCCGGCCATGCTGGCGGCCAGGTGCTGCTGGCGGCCTGCACCATCCTGCTGTCCTGGGCCTTCATCCACACGATCTTTTCGATCCACTATGCGCATGAATATTATGGCGAGGGCCGCGACAAGAAACTCGGCGGCCTTAAATTTCCCGGCAGCGCCAAACCGGACTATCGGGATTTCCTGTATTTCTCGCTGGTCATCGCCATGACCAGCCAGGTGTCCGACGTCGCCGTCACCAGCAAGGCCATCCGCAATATGGTCACCATGCATGGCGTGTTGTCGTTCTTCTTTAATCTGACCGTGCTGGCGCTGACCGTGAACATGGTGTCGAACCTGATATGACCGCGATTGCGCAGACCATTTTATTCATGATGGCCGTGCTGGCCGTTGTGGCGGTCGCGGCCAGGCGGCTGCATATCGCGCCCTCGATATTGCTCGTGGTCGCCGGCATCGGCATGGCGCTGATTCCGGGTCTGCCGAAAGTCGAACTGGCGCCCGAACTCGTGCTGCTGGTGATCCTGCCGCCGCTGATCTACTCGGCCGGCGTCGCCATGAGCTGGCGCGAATTCCGTTTCAACCTGCGGCCGATTACGCTTTTGGCTTTCGGCTGCGTGTTGTTCACCACCTGTCTGGTGGCAACCGCAGCGCATTATTTGCTGCATTTCGACTGGGCCGTCGGCTTTCTGCTGGGCGCGATTGTGTCGCCGCCCGACGTGGTGGCGCCGCTCGCCATCGCGCGGCAGTTGGGATTGCCGCGCCGTATTGTCGTGGTGCTGGAGGGCGAAGGCCTCGCCAATGACGCTACGGCGCTGGTGCTCTACCGGTTTGCCGTCGTGGCCGTGAGCACAGGAACGTTTTCGCTATCGGATGCGGCCGGGACTTTCGCGCTGATTGTGGTCGGCGAAATCGCCTTCGGGCTCGCGGTTGGCTGGCTCAGTCTTAATCTGCGGCGATCGGCGCACGACCCGCGCGTCGAGATCACGCTGTCACTGATGACACCTTATCTCGCCTTCTGGGTGCCGGCGCATTTTGGCGGCTCCGGCGTGCTGGCAACCGTCGCCTGCGGACTTTATGTCAGTTGGGTCGGGCCGCGGCTGATCCCGCCCGCCACGCGGCTGCAGGGAATTTTCTTCTGGGATCTGATCGTCTATTTGATCGAAGGCATGGTGTTCCTGCTCACCGGCCTGCAGGCACGCTCGCTTATGGATCAGGGCCACGCCTTCTCGATCCATGAACTTCTGGTAGCGACGGCCTGGGTGACGTCGATCACCATCGCGGCGCGATTTATGTGGGTATATCCGGCAAGCTATCTGCCGCGCTGGCTGAGCCCGAAGCTGGCCAAGCGCGACCCGTCGCCATCCTGGCAGGCACTGTTTTTCCTGGCTTTCACCGGCGTGCGCGGCGTCGACTCGCTCGCGGTAGCACTCGCCATTCCCTACACGATTTTGAGCGGCGCGCCGTTTCCGCACCGCGACCTGATATTATTCGTCACCTTCGGCGTCATCATCATCACGCTGGTCGGGCAAGGCTCGATGCTGCCTCTTGTGGTGCGCTGGCTTGGCCTGAGCCAGCTCGGCAAAAAAGAACACAAGGACGAAATCAAGGCCGAGTTGCACGCGCGCCAGGCCGCGCTCAAACAGGTCGAAAAACGGCTGGAGAAAGCCATCAAGAATTGCGGTCTGCCGCCCGACGCCATTGAGCATTTGCGCACCCGCAATAAAAGCCGCCTGCAGGTGCTGCCGGAAAACCTGACCGAGGGCCTCGTTCACATGCGGCAAACCGCGGCGCTCAAACGAGACCTGATCAAATCCGAGCGCGATTTTATTTATAAGTTGTTGCGCGAAGGCAAGATCACCGACGAGGCTCGCCGGCGCATCGAATATGAATTGGATTTGGAAGAAGCCGCCGTCGCCAATCGCGGCGCGGATGGCGGTGGCTGGATGTAGATTAGACGCGCGCCGGTCTCGCGTAGTTCGCGCCAGCAGACCCGGATTTCGCTGCGCTCATCCGGGCTACGGGTTCCCACTAGGCGAGAGCGCAAGAAAGATCGTTCCGCTATTCCCGCTTCACAAACGTCACCTGCACCGACTTTGTGATGTCGAGATCCTTGGCTCGAGGTGGTTTGGCGTTAGGTAGCGCCGCATAAGTGATTTGCAGCGCCGAAGGCGAGAGCCATTCGACTGTCGGCGACGGCGCGCCGCCGGCAAAATGCCCGCAGGGCGCGGCGTAAACTTCATAGGCGTTTTTGTGTTCGTCGAAATCGTCAGGATAGATGGCCGGCAACAACGCAATCGTATCGAAGCAGAACGGCGAAGTGCCGCCGCGTTCGAGCGTGGTGCGCACCGCCTTGAAGCGGCCATCGGGCGACACGGCGGTTACGATCGTCTTGTCGGCGTGCTCGACCGTTGCCGCCATATAGATCGATGCCGCAGCGATGATGGCGATAACGGCGCCAAAGCCGGCGATGAACGGCTTTGAGTTCATTCCGCCGCGCGTTTATGCGAGCCGAAGCGGCGCTCGATATAGTCCAACACCATCTGCTTGAAATCGGTGGTCAGCGTCGCGCCGCGCAAGGTGGCGACTTTCTTGCCATCGACGAACACCGGCGCTGTCGGCGTTTCGCCGGTGCCGGGCAGCGAAATGCCGATGTCGGCATGCTTGCTCTCGCCCGGTCCGTTGACGATGCAGCCCATGACCGCGACGGTGAGCGTCTCGACGCCTGGATAGCGCGTCTTCCACTCCGGCATCGAGTCGCGGATGAAGCCCTGAATATCGCCGGCGAGTTGCTGAAACGTGGTGGACGTCGTGCGCCCGCAGCCCGGACAGGCGGCGACCAAAGGGACAAACGTCCGCAAGCCCATGGTCTGCAACAGTTCCTGCGCGACCTGGACTTCGAGCGTGCGATCGCCATTGGGTTCCGGCGTCAATGACACGCGAACCGTGTCGCCGATGCCCTGTTGCAGCAGCACGCCCATGGCGGCGGCGGAGGCGACGATGCCCTTAGAGCCCATGCCGGCTTCGGTAAGGCCAAGATGCAGCGCGTAGTCGGAGCGGCGCGCGAGTTCGGTATAGACCGCGATCAGGTCCTGCACCGCCGAGACTTTCGCCGACAAAATAATGCGGTTGCGCGCCAGGCCAATTTCCTCGGCGCGCGCGGCCGACAACAGCGCCGACTGCACCATGGCTTCATGCGTGACTTCGCGCGCGCCACGGGGCGTAGCCGAGGCCGAATTCTCGTCCATTAGCTTTGTGAGCAATTCCTGATCGAGCGAACCCCAATTGACGCCGATACGCACTGGCTTGCCGTGTTTGATCGCCATCTCGACGATCTGGGTGAATTGCGGATCGCGCTTGTTCTTGAAACCGACATTGCCGGGATTAATGCGGTATTTGTCGAGCGCCTCGGCGCAAGCCGGATAATCGTTGAGCAGCGTGTGGCCGTTGTAATGAAAGTCGCCGACAATCGGCACGGCCACATTCATCTGGGCGAGCCGCTCCTTGATGCGCGGCACCGCGGCCGCCGCTTCGTTGCGATCCACAGTGATGCGCACGAGTTCGGATCCGGCCCGCGCCAGCGCCGCGACCTGGCGCGCGGTCAATTCCACGTCGGCGGTATCGGTATTGGTCATCGACTGCACGACAATGGGGGCGCCGCCGCCGACCGTGACGCCGCCGACATCCACGGCGACCGTTTTATGACGTTCCTGGGCGCTTGTGGTCATCGCGCTATTCCGGCCTGTGCAGTTCCCGTCGAATATATCACAATCACCGCGTCCTGTTCACCAGCACCAGACCCACGGCCACCAGCGCCACGGCGGCGGCAAAGGCAGGCGTCAGCGGCTCGCCCAGCACCAGATGGCCGGCGGCGACGCCGAATAATGGCGTCAGGAATGTGAACGCCGAAAGTCGGCTGGCCGAATAGCGCGCCATGACCGCGAACCAGACCACGAAGGTGACGCTCACGACCCAGATCGTCTGATAGGCGAGCGCGCCGATCGCCAGCGCGGACGGCACGGCCGTTATGCGTTCGCCGAAAGCCAACATGGCCGCCGCCAGAAGCGGCACCGAAACGACGAGCTGGTAAAGCATGACCTTTTCGGCCGGCACGCGGTTGAGCGAACTTGATTTTATGATCAGCGTGGTCGCCGCCCAGAACAGCGCGGCGCCCACCATCATCAGATCGCCGACGGTCTGGTGCGGATTGAGCGCCGGCGTCGGCAAGCCAAAGGCTACCAGCATGCCGGCGAAGGATAGCGCGAGGCCTAGCCATTGCGCCGCGCCGAAGCGGTCGGCCGGCAGAAAGATGCGCCCGCCCAGCACCACGAAAAACGGCGCGAGATAGATGAACAGCACCGCGCGCGTCGCCGTCGTATAGGCGAGGCCCTGGAAGATCAAAATGAATTCCAGGCTGAAGAAAAATCCGGCGGCCAGCCCAGGCCACAACGAAGTGTCACGCGTAAATAACGGAATGCCGCGCAGTCGGCACCAGGAGGCGACGATCAGCGATGCCACCAGCGAGCGGATCGTGCCCTGGACCAGCGGCGGTATGTCGTGGATGGCGAGCTTCACCGCTACCTGGTTGAAGCCCCAGGACAGGCAAAGCACGACCACGATTGCCGCGGCGATTGGATCGAGCGGGCGGGTTATGTGATGGGTCGAAGGTTGTGTCACGCCGCCTTGCAATGCGCGCAGATGCCGGAAATCTCGATCACCGGGGTTTTCGGCGTAAAGCCGGCGGCGCGCGAGGCGGTCTTAATGGTGTCGGCAACCGCCGCCGAGGCGGCCTCGCCGACCGCGCCGCATTTTTCGCAAATCAGAAACACCACTGGGTCGTGGCTGTCGTGATTATGCACGCAGGCGATAAACGCATTACGGCTTTCGATGCGATGAACCAGCCCCTGCTCGCGCAAAAAATCGAGCGCGCGGTAAATCGTGATCGGCGCGGGGCGCGCGCCGCGGACAGCCAGCCGGTCGATCAGCTCATAGGCGCCGAGCGGCGCATGGCTCGCCAGCAAAGCCTCCAGCACGTTGCGGCGAATGGGCGTGAGGCGTTCCTTGCGCGCGGCACAGATCGCTTCGGCATTCGCAATAGCGTCGCTAGCGCAGCGGTCATGGTCGTGGCCGGGCGTGGGAAACGCCAGGTGCAAATGAGGCTTTTTCGCTTTGGCTTGGACTTGGGTTTGCTTGGGCTTCATCGCTTTTAGTCTAACCCGTTCGGCGTTGAATCGCGCTATTGCCAACATATATATTGCACTGCAACAAAAATAGGGGCAGGTTCCCCCGCCACTCTCGACAACCGGAATGACGGCCAATTTCCGGCCGCGAAGCAAACGAGGACAGCCATGCTTAAGGGCAAGACAGCGTTGGTCACCGGCTCCACTTCCGGCATTGGGCTGGCCACCGCCCGCGCGCTGGCACAGGCAGGCGCTAACATCGTCATCAACGGCTTCGGCGACAAGGCCGACATCGAAAAAGAGCGCGCCGGGCTCGAGAAGGATTTCGGCATCAAGGCGATCTATTCGCCCGCCGACATGAGCAAGCCGGCCGAGATCGTCGAAATGATCGCGCTGGCCGAGAAGACGTTCGGCTCGCTCGACGTGCTGGTGAACAATGCCGGCATTCAGTTCGTGGCCAATATCGAGGATTTCCCGCCCGAGAAATGGGACGCGGTGATCGCCATCAATCTGTCGTCGGCGTTTCACGGCATCCGCGCCGCCATGCCCGGCATGAAGAAGCGCAAATGGGGCCGCATCATCAATATCGCCTCGGCGCATGGCCTGGTCGCCAGCGCGCAGAAGGTCGCTTATGTGGCGGCCAAGCACGGCATCGTCGGCATGACCAAAGTGGTCGGAATCGAAGCCGCCAATGCCGGCGTCACCTGCAACGCGATCTGCCCGGGCTGGGTGCTGACGCCTTTGGTGCAAAAGCAGATCGACGACCGCGCCAAGGCGTCCGGCAAGTCGGTACGCGACGAGGAAATCGCCCTGCTGTCGGAGAAGCAGCCGATGCATTCGTTTACCAAGCCGGAAAGTATCGGCGCGCTGGCGGTATTCCTGTGTAGCGACGCCGCCGCAACCATCACAGGTTCGGCCTATTCCATCGACGGCGGCTGGGTCGCGCAATAATGGGTCTCAATGATTGAATTTCTCGCGCGCGCCTTCGGCGGCGACAAAGCGGACCCGCCGAAGGGTAAGAAGCGCGTCAACCTCGCACTGCAAGGCGGCGGCGCGCATGGCGCGTTCACCTGGGGCGTGCTCGATCATCTATTGGAAGACGGCCGGCTGGCGGTCGAAGGAATTTCCGGAACCTCGGCCGGCGCCGTCAACGCGGTGATGCTGGCCGACGGGCTCACGCGCGGCGGCCCCGAGGAAGCGCGCAAACGGCTTGCCGATTTCTGGCGCGCGGCGAGCCTGGGCGGCGACCTGCCGGCGGTCCAGCGCGCGGTGACCGACCGGCTGTTTTCATTTTTGCCAGGCGAGGATTCGCCGGCATTCAATTGGCTGTCGTCCTGGTCCCAATTTTTGTCGCCCTACGACATCAATCCGCTCAATATCAATCCGCTCAAGGATTTGATCGAGCGCTTTGTCGACTTCGCGGGCCTGCGCGCCGACGGTCGCCCGATCTTCATCGCCGCTACCAATGTGCAGACCGGACGGCTGCATATTTTTTCGCGCGAGCAGATATCGGCCGAGGTCATTATGGCGTCGGCCTGCCTGCCGGCCGTCTTCCAAGCGGTGGAGATCGACGGCATACCTTATTGGGACGGCGGCTATCTCGGCAATCCGGTGCTCTACCCGTTCTTCCGCTCGACCGACACCGAAGACGTGCTGATCGTCCAGATCAATCCGCTGGTGCGAAAGAAAATCCCGACCTCGACGCATGACATCATGAACCGGGTGAACGAGATCACGTTCAATTCCTCGCTGCTGTCGGAATTGCGCGCCATCGAATTCGTTAACCGGCTGATCGACCAGGGCCGGCTACCGCACGGCAATGGCCCCAACGAATACCGCCAGATCAAAGTGCATCGCATTGTGCTGGAAGGACTGGGCGAGCGCTTCGCGGCGGCCGGCAAGTCGCGCAACGATTACGAGTCGTTCGAACTGTTGCGCAAGCTTGGCCAGCGAGCGGCGCGCCGCTTCCTCGACGCCCATTATGACGATATCGGCCAGCGCTCAAGCGTCGATCTCAAGGCCGAGGTCTATTCCGAGCGGGGGTAGTGCGGCAAAAAAGTCAGACATTCGGCGCTTCGTCCAGCCGCACGATCCAGTTTTCCAATCCGGGTTTGGCCGCCGGGTAAAGCTTGAGGACTTCCGGATCGTGGCCGGGCACGATGTGGTGGCGCGAACTCGCCAGCTTCCGCAGCGTCTTATAACCCTCCAGCGTGTCGCCGACGCTATAGGTGATCGGAAACACGCGGCCCTCGTCGATATGCGAATACAAATGGCAGCAGTCGGAGGCAATCACGACCACACCGCGTTTGGTTTTCACCCGCACGCATTGCAGGCCTTTGGAATGGCCGCCGATCTTATGCACGGTAATGCCGGGCGCTAATTCCTCCGCGCCGTCGTGGAATTCGCAGCGATAGGCGAAAACTTTTTTTACCATAGCGTGCACGTCGGCCTCGCTGAACGGGATGCGAAGCATCGGGTGGCACATGCAGCGGCCGGTGGCATAGGCCATTTCGGTATCTTGAATATGATAACGCGCGTTGGGGAACAGGTCGTAATTGCCGGCGTGGTCCCAGTGCATATGCGTGGCGATGACGTTCTCGACCTTGTCGGGTTCGACGCCGATCGCCTTGAGGCCCTCGCCCACCGGATGACGGATGGTGCGGCCGCGCTCCTTGGCGGCGGTCTCGTCAAAACCCGTGTCGACAATAAAATTGCCATGCGGTCCCTTAATCGCCCAGACGTAATAAGTGATCGACGTCATCTCGTCGTGCGGATCGCCGAACACGTAATTCTCGGCGCGCTTGCGCGCGTGAGCGCCGTAGCTGACCGCATAGACCTCATGAATATCGTCGCTCATGTTTTCTTCCCGCCAATGGTGACGCCGGCGCGCCGTTCGATCATCTGGACGATGGCGGTGAAGTCCGAGTCGCCGCCGAATTCGGTATTGGTGAGTTCCCATTGATCGAGCACGGCGCTCATCACATGGTTGGGCGTATCCAGCGCCCTCGCCTCGTCGGCGCATAGCCGCACATCTTTGAGCATCAGCGCGGTGGCGAAGCCGTAGTTGAAGGTGCGCGGCAGGATGGCTTGCGGAAATTTTCCGTCGGACGCGGTGGTGCGGCCGGAGCCGGCATTGATGACGTCGATCATCACCTTGGCATCGAGGCCCGCCTTCACGCCCATGGCGACCGCTTCGGCGGTCGCGGCCATGGCGGTGGCCGACAGGAAATTATTGGCGAGCTTCATGGTCTGAGCCATGCCGGACTTTTGCCCGATCACGAACACCTTTCCGAACACCGAGAGTGCGTCCTTGACTACGTCGATATCGGCTTGCGGACCCGACACCATGACCGCGAGCGTACCCTTGTTGGCGCCGCCGACGCCGCCGCTCACCGGCGAGTCGATCTGCACGATGTTTTTTTTGGCGAGCGCAGCCGCGATTTCGACTGCTACGCGCGAGCCGGTGGTGGAGAGATCGACGAAGCGCTTGATGCGCTTGCCGTGAATGACGCCGCCTTCGCCGGTCGCGACCCGCTGCGAAATTTGCAGCGACGGCAGGCTCGCCATCACCGTCTCGACGCGGTCGGCAACATCCTGGGGCGACGATGCCAACTTGGCGCCGAGCGCCACCAGCGGCGCGACCGCGTCGTTGCGGGTGTCATAGATGACCAGCGTGTGCCCGGCCTCGATCAGCCGGCGTGCCATCGGCTGCCCCATATTGCCCAGTCCGATAAAGCCGATTTCCATGCTGTGAATTCCCATTACCCGGCTGCGGGCGGCGACTTTGCCCCACGGCGGCGGTGGCGTCATCCCGGGCGCCAGAACTGCGGCATTGGCCGAAAGGCCACTTGAAAGAAATAATAAGCTTCCTTATTATAAGCACCGATAGAGAAACTGGAGTATTTTGTTTGCCTACCGTTCAGCGCGAAATCGCCTTTACTATCATGGACGTAGCACGGCTGCTGAAAACTCATGTGGACCAGCGGGCGCGCCAATACGGCATGACTCGGGCGCAATGGGCCGTGCTGTTCCGCCTCGACCGCTCCGAGGGCCTCAAGCAGTCGGAACTCGCCGAACTGCTCGATCTGCAGCCGATCTCGCTCACCCGCCTGCTCGACCGCCTGGCCGAAAATGGTTTGATCGAACGCCGCCCCGATCCGAACGATCGGCGCGCCAACCGGTTATTCCTAACGCCGGCGGCGCGGCCGTTGCTTGAGCGGCTCACCAAGCTTGGCGAGGGCATGATGGAAACGGTACTCGAGGGACTCGACGGCAACGCGGTCGAACGGCTGCTAAGCGATCTGCAGACGATGCGTGAGAATCTGCGCGGCGCCATCAACCGCAATCCGTCACCCCAACAAGCAGCCAATGGTTGATCGTCATGAGTGAGAAGAATCTGAAAGTCGTTTCCGCGCCGGAATCCAAAACTTCGCCGGGCGCGGCAAGCCAGGCACCGGCGAAATCCGGGCTGATGGCGCGCATCGGCACCGGCCGTTTGCGCATGTTCCTGCTGGTCGTGCTGCCGACGATCGCCGTGCTGATCGGGCTCACCATCTATCTGTTGGGCGGGCGCTATATTTCGACCGACAACGCCTTTATCGGCGCGCAGAAGGTTCTGATCACGCCCGATATTTCCGGCAAGGTCGTCGGCATCACGGTGCGCGAAGGCCAGCACGTCAATCCCGGCGACATTCTGCTCACACTCGACCCGGTGCCCTACCAACTCGCCCTCGACCAGGCGAAAGCCAAGCTCAACACCGCGCAAAGCGATTACGACAAGGCCAAGTCCAATCTCGCCTCATTCACCAAGCTGGCGGACCTGGCGCAAAAGAATGTCGAGCTCAAGCAAAATGACGTCGACCGCAAGACCAAGCTGGCCGCCTCGCAGGCCGGCTCGGCAGCCGATGTCGATACCGCGTTGGGCGCGCTGGTGACCGCGCAGTTGCAGGCGGAGTTCACCATCCAACAGCGCGAACTCGACGCTCAGTTTGTTGCTGGACGATGCCAAGCTGCCGGTCGAGAAATTTCCCGAATATGCCCAGGCGAAGGCGGCGCTCGACGATGCGCAACGCAACCTCAATCTTACCACGCTGCGCGCGCCGATTTCCGGCACCGCCACCCAGGTCGACAATATCCAGCTCGGACGCTTTGTCGCCGCCGGCTCGCCGATCCTGAGCGTGATCGACGACCAGGCGCCCTGGGTCGATGCCAATCCGAAAGAGACCGACATCACCTATTTGCGCGTCGGCCAGAAGGCGGATCTCGATGTCGATAGTTTTCCCGGACCATACCTTCAAAGGCACGGTGGTGGCGGTGAGCCCCGGCACCGGCGCGCAGTTCTCGATCCTGCCGCCGCAGAACGCCAGCGGCAATTGGGTCAAGGTGGTGCAGCGCGTTCCGGTGCGCATCGCCTTCGATAAAGGCGAGGACGTGCAGGCTGCTGCGCGCCGGCATGAGCGTCATCGTGGATATCGACACCGGCCACAGCCGCATTCCCTTCATGTCGGCCAAGCTCAGCAACGCGCGATGAGCCCCGCTGCCGCAACGATGGATCCCAAGCTGCGGCGCTTGCTGGTGACGGTGTTGCGCCATGACGGCGACCATCATGCAGGCGCTCGACACCACCATCGCCAATGTGGCGCTGCCCTATATGCAGGGTTCGCTGTCGGCCTCGCTCGACCAGATCAACTGGGTGCTCACCTCCTATATCGTCGCCGCCGCCATCATGACGGCGCCGGTCGGCTGGATGGCCGACCGCTTCGGCCGCAAGCAACTGTTCATCATCTGCGTCGCCGGCTTCACCGTCGCGTCGTTGCTATGCGCGCTGGCGCAGAACATCGAGCAGATGGTGCTGTTCCGCCTGCTGCAAGGCATGTGCGGGCGCGGCCTTGGTGCCGCTGTCGCAATCGGTGATGCTCGACGCCTATCCGATCGAGGAGCGCGGCCAGGCCATGGCGATCTGGGGCATCGGCGTGATGCTCGGGCCCGATCATGGGCCCGACCATCGGCGCCTGGCTCACCGATAATTATTCTTGGCACTGGGTGTTCCTGATCAATCTGCCGGTCGGCATCGCCACCGTGCTTCGGCCTGATGGCCTTCATGACCGAGACCAAGAAGCAAAGCGCATATGCGTTTCGACTGGTTCGGCTTCATCGCGCTGGCCGTCGGCATCGGCGCGCTGCAATTGCTGCTCGACCGCGGCGAGCAGGTCGGCTGGTACGGCGCCAACGAGATCTGGGTCGAGACGATCGTGTCGGTGGCCGGATTTTATTATTTCTTCGCCCATTCGCTTACCACGGCGGAGCCGTTCGTGCGCTTCGAGATGTTCAAGGACCGCAATTTCGTTTCCGGTTGCGTGTTCATGGCGGTGATCGGCGTGGTGCTGTTCGGCACCATGGCGCTGGTCACGCCCTTCATGCAGAACCTGCTCGGCTATCCGATCCAGACCGCCGGATTCCTGCTGGGTTCTCGTGGCGTAGGCACTTTGCTGACCATGCTGGCGGCGCCGCGGCTGATGAAGGCAGTGGAGCCGCGCTATCTCATCCTGTGCGGGCTGCTGATCACTGCCGCCACGCTTTATCAAATGACCGGATTTTCGCTCGACACCACGCAGCGCACGATCGTGATTGTCAGCGTGTTACAGGGCATCGGCCTCGGCCTGCTTGTTTGTGCCGGTCACGTCGGTTGCATTCAATACGCTGCCGGGCGAAATGCGCAACGGTGCGACGGCGATCACGACGCTGCTGCGCAATATTGGTTCATCGATCGGCATTTCCATGATGATCGCCAATTTGACCAGCAAGACCACGCTGATGCATGAGCGCATCGTCGAAACCGTGACGCCGTTCAACGACGCGCTGCAAATGCCGGACGTGGCCTCGACCTTGAATTTGAACACCGATACCGGCAAAGCGATGCTCGACGGCATCGTGACCCAGCAGGCGGCACTGATCGGCTATCTCAACGATTACAAGCTGCTAATGGTGTTGACGCTGGCTACGGTTCCGCTGGTGCTACTGATCAGCACCGCGCAGAAATCGCCGGGTGCAAAACCTGCCGTCGCGCACGCGATGGATTGATCGCTAGTGCGGCGAGAACTCTTTGCGAATTGCGTCGCTATGTTCGCCAAGAGCCGGCACAGCCCCGTAACTGCGTGGCTTACCGCCATGAATCGCGCTCGGCGCCGGCATGCTGACCGGCCCGGTCGGGCTGCCGACTTCGGCGCGGCGCAAATGCGGATGCGTCGCCAGTAAATTCAGATCGTTGATGCGGCCGAAGGCGATATCGTATTGCGCCAGTTTCGCCACCAGTGGCTCGACAGCCATTTTCGCAAACGCCGCAGCGACCTTGCCGTCGGTCTCAGTGCGGCGTTTCATGCGCTCGGCATTGGTAGCGAAGTTCGGATCGGCGGCGAGCGCCTTGTCGCCGAGCACGTGTTCCGCCAGTACGCGCCATTCGCGGTCGTTCTGGATCGAGATCAGCACGTCGCCGCCGTCCTTGGTCTTGAAGGCGCCATAAGGTGAGATCGAGGTGTGCGCCAGACCGATGCGTTGCGGCGTGTCGCCGCCCTCGTGCTGGAGCAGCGGCACCGCCATCCAGTCCGCCATGGCGTCGAACATCGAAATTGCAATCGAAGCGCCCTCGCCGGTGCGGCCGCGCGCAATCAGCGCTTCCAGGATCGCTTCATAGGCGTTCATGCCGGCGGCGATGTCGACGACCGAGACGCCGGCGCGCGCCGGTGCTTCCGGGCCGCCGGTAATCGACGACAGCCCGGATTCGGCTTGGATCAACATGTCATAGGCCTTGCGCTGCGCGTAAGGACCGGATTCGCCATAGCCTGAAATCGAGCAACAGATCAGCCGCGGATAATCCTGGCGCAGCCTGGCGAACGCGAAACCAAGCTTTGCGATCGCGCCGGGTTTGAGGTTCTGGATGAACACGTCGGCCTTGGCGAGCATGGCCTCGAGCACGGATCTTGTCGTCGGGCTTTGAGAGATCGAGCACGACCGATTGCTTGCCGCGGTTGAGCCAGACGAAATAGGCGCTCTCGCCATGCACCAGACTGTCGTAGCGGCGGGCGAAATCGCCCTCCGGGCGCTCGACCTTGATGACGCGCGCACCGGCGTCGGCGAGCTTGCAGCTGCAATGTGGCGCCGCCACCGCCTGTTCGACCGAGACGACCAGGAGGCCTTCCAGCGGGAGCGGCATTTCAATACGACCGCGGCAGGCCGAGCACATGCTCGGCCAAGATAGGACAGGATCATGTTGGTCGAGATCGGCGCCACCTGATAGAGCCGGGTTTCGCGGAATTTGCGCTCGATGTCGTAATCCTCGGCGAAACCAAAGCCGCCGAAGGTCTGCAGGCACATGTCGGCGGCAAACCATGACGCGTCGGCGGCGAGCAGCTTGGCCATGTTTGCTTCCGCGCCGACATCGTGGCCTGCTTCGTATTTGGCGGCGGCCTCGTGCACCATCAATTCGGCGGCGCGCATCTGCGCATAGGCGCGCGCGATGGGAAACTGCACGCCCTGGTTCTGGCCGATGGGACGCCCAAATAGCTCGCGCTCCTTGGCATAGTCCGTTGCTCGCTTGATGAACCATTTGGCGTCGCCGATGCATTCGGCCGCGATCAGAATGCGCTCGGCATTCATGCCGGCGAGAATGTAACGGAAGCCCTGGCCCTCCTCGCCGATCAGGTTTTCCGCCGGCACGCGCAGGTCGTCGAAAAACACTTCCGTGGTGGCGTGATTCATCATGGTGCGGATCGGATTGATGCTGATGCTGGTGCCGGCGGCGAGCCGCATGTCCACCAGGAACACCGACAATCCGTCGGTGCGTTTTTTGGTCTTCTCCTTGGTTTCGGTGCGCGCGAGCAGCAGCATGAGATCGGAATGTTCGGCGCGCGAGGTCCAGAGTTTCTGGCCATTGATGACGTAGTGGTCGTTGCCTTCGCGCTTGGCCGTGGTGCGCAGCGACAGCGTGTCGGTGCCGGACGTCGGTTCGGTCACGCCGAAGGCCTGCAGGCGCAATTCGCCGCTGGCGATCTGCGGCAGATAGCTTTGCTTTCTGCGCCGGCGAGCCGTGCCGCAGGATCGTGCCCATGGTGTACATCTGCGCATGGCAGGCGGCGCCATTGCAGCCGGAGGCGTGCACTTCTTCCAGGATGGCGCAGGCGGCGCCGATGCCGAGGCCGCTGCCGCCATATTCTTCCGGGATCAGCGCGGCGAGATAGCCCGCTTGCGTGAGCGCCGCGACGAATTCGGTCGGGTAACCGCGTTCGCGGTCGAGCGCGCGCCAATATTCGCCGGGGAACTTGGCGCATAGCGCGCGCACCGACGCGCGGATGTCGGCGTGGTCGTCGGATTCAGGACGCGGTTTGGTCATTTCTATTTACTGACACACTCGCCACAGGCTCGGCAACGTGTCCCGGAAAATCGGTACTTGGAACGGTCCCGGTTCTGCAGCGCACCACTTCGTGCTGCGCTGCGCCCGGGACACGAAAGCTCAAATCGGGTCCCAGTTGAATACGTCTTCCGAGCGCTCCAGCGGCGTCAACGAGCCGGCAAAGGCGGTTTTCAACTGCGCCTGGAGCTTTTCCGGGGTCCAGCCATCGGCGCTATGAATGGTGCCGATCGGACGCGGCTGGTTGAACAGATAGATCTCGTTATTGCGCACCGACAGAATCTGCCCAGAAATGCCGGCGGCGGCGTCCGAGGACAGATAGACCGCGAGCGGGGCGATCTTGTCCGGCGTCATTTCCTGGAACGCCTTGATGCGGCGCTTTTCATCTTCGGTTTGCGCCGGTATCGACTCGATCATGCGCGTCCAGGCAAAGGGCGCGATGCAATTCGAGCGCACATTGAAACGTGCCATGTCGAGCGCGATACCGCGCGACAGGCCGACAATGCCCATTTTGGCCGCCATGTAATTGGCTTGGCCGAAATTGCCGACGAGGCCCGAGGTCGAGGTCATGTGCAAATAGGCGCCGGAATTCTGCTCGCGGAAATGGCCGGCGACCGCCCGGCTCATATTGAACGCGCCGTTGAGATGCACGCTGATGACATCCGACCAGTCGGAATGACTCATCTTGTGAAATATGACATCGCGCAGAATGCCGGCATTATTGACCAGGATATCGACGCGTCCATAGGCGTCGAGCGCGGTTTTGACGATCTGCTCGGCGTTCTTCGGCTCGACAATGGAGAGCGTCGAACGCAATGGCCTGCGCCGCCGGCTTGTCTGATCGCCGCCACTGTCTCTTGCGCCGGCCCTTCATCGAGGCCCGCGCCCTGCAGGCTGGCGCCGATATCGCAAACCACGACACGCGCGCCTTGCGCCGCCAGTAGCAGCGCAATCGCGCGCCCAATGCCGCGCCCGGCCCCGGTCACGATGGCCGTTTTGCCGGCGACGGTCCGGTCAATATTTGCCCCAAACTTCCTGGGCGACCTCGACGATCATGCGCAATTTTGCCCACTGCTCATCTTCGGCTAATACATTGCCTTCCTCGGTTGAGGCAAAGCCGCATTGCGGCGACAGGCAGAGCTGATCGAGCGCTATATATTTCGTGGCCTCGTCGATGCGCCGCTTGATGTCGTCCTTTTGCTCGAGCCGCCCGTTTTTCGACGTGACCAGACCGAGCACCAGTTGCTTGCTGCCCTTGGGGAAGAAGCGCAGCGGCTCAAAGCCGCCGGCGCGGTCGCTGTCATATTCGAGGAAATAACCGTCGAGATTGGTGTTGGCGAGCAACTGTTCGGCGACGAATTCGTAACCGCCTTGCGCGAGCCAGGTGGAGCGGAAATTGCCGCGGCAGGAATGCATGGTGATGGCCATGTCGGCGGGCTTGGCGCTGAGCGCCGCGCGGGTGACCTGCGCATAGATCTTGGGCAGCGCATCGGGATCGTCGCCGCGTGCCTTGGATTGCGCGCGCTCTTTCGGATCGCACATCATCGACCAGGCGGTGTCGTCGAGTTGCAGATAGCGGCAGCCGGCATCGTAAAAGGCGCGGATGGCCTTGCGCCAAGTGGCGGCGATGTCGTCGAAAAACGGATCGAGGCTCGGATAGGCAGCCTTGCCGATCGCCGCCCGCCCCTGCCGGAAATGAAACGTGCTCGGCGCCGGGATTGTCATTTTCGGCGACGGCCTTGGTGTGCGCCTTCAGGAACTTGAAATGTTCAAGCTGCGCATGGCCGACGAAGTCGACCTTGCCGGTGATCGCGATGCCTTCATGCTTGGTCTCGACGCCGTGGAATTTTATGCCGCTGTCGGTCGATATCGGCGTGACGCCGGAAAGCCCGCGAAAGAAATCGAAATGCCACCAGGAGCGGCGGAATTCGCCGTCGGTGGCAAGCTGCAGGCCCACTTCGGCCTGTTTCTTGATGACGGTTTCGATCTCGCGGTCTTCGACGGCCTTGAGCGCCTCGGCGCCGATTTCGCCTTTGGCGAATTTGGCGCGCGCATCTTTGAGCGCGGCGGCCGTAGCAGGCTGCCGACATGATCGGCGCGGAAGGGGGGCGATGTGCGTTGAGTCATGATTGTTTCTCTCCGGTCGTTCTTCCACCGTCATGCCCTAGAAGGCGGGCATCCAGTAAACACAGGCATTGGCTGTTCTGAAAGACTTGGGTTGCCCGGTCCCCGCCGGAGCCTGTCATCGGGCCGCACTTCCCGCGACTTGGCGGGGACGGCAATTACGGCCCCAAACCTCTTTCGAAAGCTCCACGATCATCTTGAGCTTGGCCCACTGCTCCTCTTCGGCCAGCACATTGCCTTCCTCTGTGGAGGCAAAGCCGCATTGCGGCGAAAGCGCGAGTTGCTCGAGCGGCACAATCTTGGCCGCCTCGTCGATTCGCTTCTTGAGGTCGTCGCGCGGTTCCAGCCGGCCGGATTTCGACGTCACAAGCCCCAGCACTATGATCTTGTTGCCCTTGGGCAAAAAGCGCAGCGGCTCAAAACCGCCGGCGCGCTCCGAATCGTATTCCAGGAAATAGCCGTCGTAATTGCATTTACCGAGCATGTTGGCCGCCACCGGCTCATAGCCGCCGGACGAAATCCAGGTCGAACGGAAATTGCCGCGGCAAACATGCGTGGTGATGGTCATGTCGGCGGGCTTGGCTTCGAGCGCCTTGTTGATGCAGGCGGTGTAAGTTTCCTGCAGATGGTCGACGTCGAGACCGCGGTCTTTCGCCTTCTTGAGTTCGTCTTTCGAGCACAGATAGGCCCAGGCGGTGTCGTCCCATTGCAGATAGCGGCAGCCGGCATCGTAAAAGGCCATGATGGCCTTTTGGTAGGCCATGGCGAGATCGTCGAAGATGGCGTCGCGGCTGGCGTAGAAATCCTTGCTGACCGCGCCGGGCTCAAGCCGGAAATGCATCACACTCGGCGCCGGGATGGTCATTTTCGGCATCACCTTGGTGTGCGCTTTCAAGAATTTGAAATGCTCCAGCATCGGGTGATTGGAAAAGCCGATCTTGCCGGTGACCTTGATGCTCTGCATTTTGGTCTGCACGCCCTGGAACTGGATGCCGTGATCGAGTTCGTAAAGTTCGACGCCGTCGAGCATGCTGAAGAAATCGAAATGCCACCAGGCGCGGCGGAACTCGCCGTCGGTCGCCAGTTGCAACCCGACCTCTTCCTGTTTCTTGATGATCTTCTCGATCTCACGGTCCTCAACCGCCTTGAGCTGGGTCGCGGTGATCTCGCCTTTCTCGTGTTGCGCACGCGCTTGCTTGACCGGGGCGGTGCGCAGAATGCTGCCGACATGGTCGGCGCGAAAAGGCGGCTTGGTCCGTTGCGTCATGGTTTCCTCCTAGACCCGTGCGCCTGGCGGCCGGGGCTTTATTAGTTTGTAGATTGTGCCATAGCACGGCCGGCGGCAATTCGTCCCACCGCCGCTTGGCATGCATAGCGGGCGGTTTCAACCGCCCCGCCGAACGAAAAATAATGTGGCGCGATGCCCAAGTCTCCCGCGCTCAAGTCGCCGGCAGCCGCCAAAGCCTCAATTATAGGGTCGGGGCCAGTGTGGCCGATCAGGCCGGTCGCCGCCCCCGTCATCAAGCCGCGCAGCGAGGCGGAAACCCCGCAACGCTTGGCGTAGCGCAACAGCGCCGTCAGACTGGCGGGGCCGGCCAGCCCCACTTTCACCGGCACAGTAATGCCGCAGGCGCGCAGTTGGCGAAGCCACGCCAGGATGCGCTCGGCCGAAAACGAAAATTGGCTGACGATGGTGACGTTGAGCCCGGCCGCGCGCGCGGCGGCGATTTTCTGGTCGAGCGCCGCTTCCAGCACGGCCTGGGCAATGCGCGGATGGCCTTCTGGATAACCGCCGACGGCGACGGCCTCGAAACCCAACTCGCGCAACCGGCCTTTTTGAATGAGCGCCAGCGCGTCAGTGAACGGGCCGGCTGCGTCCACATCGCCGCCTGATCACTAGAAGCCTGCGCATGTCCGCTTCGCCGCGCAATCCCGCAAGCAGCTCGCTCAGTTGCGTGGCGCTGGTCAGACGCCGTGCGGCGATATGAGCGACGGGCTCCAGGCCGGCCTTGCGCAAGCCGGCGGCCGCGGCCACGACTTCGTTCGGCCGAACGGTCGGCACCGCGGTGAGAAAAACCGGCGTGGCCGGCGGCAATATGCGGCGTAGCGCCTCGATCTCGGCCGCGCCGGGGCGCGTCGCTTCCAGCGAGAAATTTGCGACACCCTTTTCCGCCCGCTTATTCGCGACGATGCGAGATCACGAAGGACTTGTCGCAGAACCACAGGCCGCCGTGTCTTCTGCAGCACGTCGCGCGTGGCTTCGAGGTAGCGGCTGTCGGCGGTCGACCTCCGCCAAGCCGATCATCCTCGATCTGCGCGACGTAGATCGCGGCGTTCCAGGCGGCGAACAGCGTCGAGGTGCCGATCGAGGTGCGCTGATTTCCGACGGCAGCGTGTGCATGTCGTAGCGGAACAGCGAGCGCTGCATCGGAATAGGCGTTGAAATTGAGGTCGCGCCCGGCCGGCCCGAGCTCGTGCCTTGGTGGCCTTCGAGCAGATCGTGGCGGTCGGTCGTGAAGGGATTCTCGTCGGGCCAGACGCTGCTGGATGATCTCCATGCCCGGGTCGCTGCCCATGCGAATGGATGCCGATCAGGCGGCCGCCCGGCCCGAGCGCGCGGGCCAGCGGCGCGATCACCCGCTTGGCCTTGAATTCGACCGAGGCGCGCGCGCGATAGGGCTGCGAGGCGATGACCAGGTCGTAGATCGGCGCGGGTGCCGCCCGGCTTGCGGACGCACGCGTCGAGCAGGAAGCGGTGGTCCTCGCGATAGATGCACCAGCACCACCGGCTTCTCGTAGACCGGGTTGCCGCGTCTTGGCGCTGACCTGCGCCTGCCAGTTCTGCGCCAGGAACGGCTCGAGACTCGGTGATCTGCTCCTCGAACTCGTGCGCGGTGTTGCCCGGCAAGCGCCACTTCGTGCCAGACCAGGCTGGTCGCCGCGCGTGACCGATTTCGGCGTCAGCCAGGGCGCCTCGGCGTAGGCGAGGTTGGTCAGCACCAGCACGGTCGCGGGATGCTCGAAGAAGCGGTCGGGCATCTTCTCGAGCGCCAGGCGCACGTCCTCGAGGCTGATTTCCTTGCCGACGATATAGAACGGCATGGTCGGGAAGCGCGTCGATGCATCGAGCGCATCACGCGCGCCAGCACCGTGCCGTCGCCGACGCCGGCGTCGAACAGGCGCACCGCCGGCGGACGCGGATGGATGTTGGCGAGTTCCAGCGCGACGCGGTTGGCGACCACCCACTTCTCGCTGCAGGTGTTGACGAACAGCAGATATTTCTGCCGGTTGTCGTAGAAGCGGAAATTGCGCTGCGGATCGTCGGGCGCCGCGCCGAGCGCTGGCGGTGCCGCGGACTCGATGGCTCGGCGGCGATCGGCGTGCGGCGCCGCTCGAACAGAATACGGCGGCGCGACCGGCGCGGCGTCGCCGTTCGACGCGCATGAAGCTGCGGATGCGATCGAGGGTATCGGTGGTGATGCGGCCGCCATTGCGCAGCCGGCTGGCGAGCTTGCCGTCATTGACCGCGCGGCGGCCGAAGGTCGATTCGGCGAGCCCGCGCTGGCCGGCAGAAATCGGAGATCTCCTGCAGGATCTGCTCGTTCATGTCGCGCTCCCCTGGCATGGATTTCCCAGCGCTTTTGCCGCCGATTTATCCGCGAGCGAACCAAGCTTTCCCCTAGCCGTCAACCACAAAACTTTGCTCATAAAAGATGGGCAATAATCGTGGGCAATTTCCCATCGAAAGCCCAAGTGGCTTATATTACCGTTTCTGTGATATCGCTGAAGGCCTGCCATTTGGCATTCAATCGCGGGCAGAATCACTACGTTTTGCCCACCGACGAGTGGGCAGGGCTAAAGCCGCCTGTCCGCCAACATATTCAGATGTCGAAGAAAACCGTCTCGTTGCCGCCCTGAACGCGGATGTCGAAGCGGTAGAGCGGGACACTTCGCCCGGCTGTTTGTGGGCAATCAGGGTGCCGCGCCGGTCCGCCGGCACCAGATTCAAAATCTGATCGGCACCGTTGGCCGCCTCGTCCGAGAAATAAAGCCGCGTATAGACCTGGCGCAGCATGCCGCGCGAGAAGATGCAGACCACGATATGCGGCGCCTGCGGTTTGCCATTGGGGCCGGCGACCGCGCCCGGCTTTACGGTGTCGAAGGAAAAGACGCCGCTCTTGTCGGTGGCGGAGCGGCCGAAGCCTGTGAACTTCGCGTTCGGGCGCGGCCGTTGCCGCGCGCATGGGCGTAGCGGCCTTGGCTGTCGGCCTGCCAGATCTCGATCATGGCGTCGTTGATCGGCTGGCCGTCGCCGTCGATGATGCGGCCCTCGATGTGGATTTTCTGGCCGGTGACGTCCGGCGTAATCAAATTGTCGCCGACCGTTTCCTTCCAGCTATAGGTGCCGTTAGCACAGACCAGCCGAACGAAGAAGAAGGGCACCATCCCCCACATTTGCTCGT
>CAWEDE010000003.1:0-40591 GCA_963807665.1 uncultured Alphaproteobacteria bacterium
ACACCTGTGGATCGCACACGATCGCACCAGACCCATGGCTACGCGCTGCCGTTGGCCACCGGAAAGCTGCCGGGGATAGCGACGAGATAAGCGCGTCAGCCCGAGAATTTCCGCGGCGCCCATGACGCCGGCATCGATCTCCTGCTTTGGTGCGCCTCTCAGCTTTAGCGAGAAGCCCATGTTCGCGCCGACCGTCATATGCGGATAAAGGGCGTAGTTCTGGAAAACCATCGCGATATCGCGCTCTTTCGGCGGAGCGTTGTTGACGATGCGGTCGCCGATGCTGATTTCACCACCGGTGATATTTTCCAGCCCCGCGATCATGCGCAGGAAGTCGATTTGCCGCACCCCACGGGCCGACGAGGACAACAAACTCACCGTCCTTGATGGAAATATCTACGCCGTGGATGGCCTCGGTCTTACCGAAAGCCTTGCGGACGTCGCGGATTGCGACCGACGCCATAACATTCCCCCCAGCGGCTCGCCGGCCGCTTTACGCACAAACCGACGCCTATTTTCTTTTCACTGTCGGCCTGCCGTTTACGGGCCACTTAGCAGCCCCCGGATCACTGACAACCACTCATTGTATCTATCATATCACTCGAGCGGCTTTAACTCTCCTTAGCGGGCATTCATTTGAAGATGCGGGGCTGCCGCTACCGGGAAATTCCAAACTTCTTGCTAATTTTTATAACGGAAGTCGCGTCCACAACTTCCGTATAGAACGGCTGACCCCCCGGATTCTGCCTCTTCGTACAAAATGCTACGCGTTCGTAAGGCTCTCCGCTGAATGTAAAATAGCAGTAGATGTACGGGTAGTCGTAGTAGCCGTCGCCATCCCAATCAACGCTTTCGATGTTTTCGAAAGGGATGAATCCGGTCAGCAGAACTTTTAGCTCGCCTTCCTCGCCGTTAGCTCGCCTTCCTCCCCGTTCGTCCAGTCGCCATAGCGGTAGCCTTCTTCGACCTTGGTAATTCCTTCCCAGCGCAGCCCAACCATGATGCCGCGCTCATAGGTATCTAGGAGGCCGCGTCGAAACCACGATGAGATGCCTCTCCCTTTAGAGACGTCTGGGTAGGTGTCCATTAGACGCATGTCGCGGATGATGACATCGCCGCGAAGCTGCTCCATGAACAGCTTCGTTAAATAGTCGCCAAACTGCGGCTTCCATTTCACACGCCGTTCGAGTTTCTGTTGCGGCGTCAGTTTTTGCTAGTTTCGGCGCGCAAGCTTCCAGAGGCCGGCCACACCGCCCCAGCCTAGCTTCAGCAGGCTTATGATATCGCCTGGGCTAATCGGCATATTCGCAAACTGCAAAAACTTCGCTGATTTTGCACTGGCATCTCGGTCACGCAGTGCAATCGAACCCAGTCTCCGACACGTTTCTCCAGAAAACGGCCACCTTGCCGAAAATACGCGGAGATTTTCGGCACAGCCGCACGAAAAATATTCGAATTTGGTGACCCAGAGATTCTCCGCCTAACGCAAGAAGCCCGCCAACGGCGGGCTTCTTGGCTAAATTGTAGGGGAAATCTCTAGAGATTGGACTGGTTGGCTGGGGCGCCAGGATTCGAACCTGGGGATGGCGGAATCAAAATCCACTGCCTTACCACTTGGCTACGCCCCAACGCGGCGGACCATAGCGGCGCAGCCCTGCCCGATCAACGCCCGCAAAGCGCCATTCCTTCAATGTTTTCAGAGCCGTCCAGGCCGGCTTTGACCTGTGGCGGGCCCCGGCTAGATTGACGCCATGACTTACCGCGCGCCGGTTGCCGACATCGCTTTTGCGCTTAAACACGCCGCCGGGCTCAAAGCCGCGCTGGCCGAGGGCCTCTATGGCGAGCTCGACGAGGAAACCGTCGATTCCGTCCTGGAGGAAGCCGGGCAATTCGCCTCCGACGTGATCGCGCCGCTCAACCGCGTCGGCGATAAATTCGGAACCCCGTTCAAGGACGGCGTCGTGACCACGCCGCCGGGCTGGAAAGCGGCCTACACGTCCTGGGCCGCCGCCGGCTGGAACGGACTTGCCGCGCCCAGCCAATGGGGCGGCCAGGAACTACCGCAGGCGCTCAACGCCGCCTGCATCGAAATGTGGAACGCGGCCTCTATGGCTTTCGGCATCGGCCCGGTGCTGACCATGGCTGCGATCGACGCGCTCGCCGCTTACGGCAGCGACGCGCTCAAACAGGCCTATCTCGCCAAGCTCATCAGCGGCGAATGGATGGGCACCATGCAGCTCACCGAACCGCAGGCCGGCTCCGACGTCGGCGCGCTGCGCACCAAGGCGGTGCGCGCGGGCGGCGGGACTTACAAAATTACCGGCAGCAAGATTTTCATCACCTATGGCGAGCACGACCTGACCGACAACATTATTCACTTCGTCCTTGCGCGCCTGCCCGATGCGCCGCCCGGCACCAAGGGAATTTCGCTGTTCCTGGTGCCCAAATTCATGCCGGACGGCACGCGCAATGACGTGCGCGCGCATTCGGTCGAACACAAACTCGGCATTCATGCTTCGCCCACCTGCACCATGGTCTATGGCGACAAAGGCGGCGCTGTCGGCTTCCTCATCGGCGAGGAGCATAAGGGCATGGCCGCGATGTTCACGATGATGAACCGCGCGCGGCTCGCCGTCGGCTTGCAAGGCGTGGCGATTGCCGATCGCGCCACGCAACAGGCAATGGCCTATGCGCGCGACCGCAAGCAGAGCGGCCACGCTATCATCGATTATCCCGACGTCAAGCGCATGCTGCTGACCATGCGTGCGCTCACCGGCGCGGCGCGCGCGATTTGTTACGCTACGGCCGTGTCCATCGACCACGCCGAGCGCGGCAAGACCGACGCGGCGCGTAAACTTGCCTATGAACGCGCTTCGCTGCTCACGCCGGTGGCGAAGGCGTTTTCCACCGATATCGGCATCGAGGTCGCATCGCTCGGCGTGCAGGTGCACGGCGGCATGGGTTATGTCGAGGAGACGGGCGCCGCTCAGCATTTCCGCGACGCGCGCATCGCCGCGATCTATGAAGGCACCAACGGCATTCAGGCGCTCGATCTGGTGGCGCGCAAGCTGCCGCTCAATGACGGTAAGACGGTTGCGGCCTATATTGACGAACTGCGCGGTACCGTGAAGGCGCTCAAAGAGAGCAACGCGCCGGCTTTCGGCGAAACCGCGGCGCGCCTCGGCGGAGCAGTCGATAGTCTCGAGCGCGCAACGCAATGGCTGCTGGTGCAAAAAGGATCGCAAGCCGCGCTCGCAGGCGCGACGCCCTATCTGCGCATGTTCGGCAATGCCGCCGGCGGCTGCATGCTGGCCGATCAGGCGCTCGCTGGTTTGCGCGCGGGCGACGGCGCTGCGCGCATCGCGCTGGCGCGTTTCTTTGCCGAGAATATCGCGGTGGCAGGCCACAGGCCTTGAGCGCAGCGTGACCGAAGGCGCCGAGAGCATCAACAACGCGCAAGCGGCGCTTTCATGAGCGACTTAGTTATCGTCTCCGACGAAGGTCCCGTCCGTACCATCCGGATGAACCGGCCGGAGAAGAAGAACGCGCTGACCATGGCGATGTACGACGCCATGGCGATAGGCATCGAAACGGCGGGCGAAAACCAGCGCTGTTTGTTGATCGGCGGCGCGCCGACGGCTTTTTGCGCCGGCAACGATATTGGTGATTTTCTGCAAGCCGCGATGGGCGGCGGCCTTGGGCGAACCGATTTTGCGCTTTCTTCATGCGCTGGCGCGTTGCGAAAAGCCCATCGTCGCCGCCGTACAAGGCAATGCGGTCGGCGTCGGCACGACGATGCTGATGCATTGCGATCATATCGTCGCCAGTACCGAAGCGCGATTTTCGACGCCGTTTGTTTCGCTGGGCCTGGTGCCGGAAGCCGCGTCCAGCCTGATCGCGCCGCGGCTGATGGGACAGGCGCGCGCGTTTTCGCTTCTGGTGATGGGCAAGCCGCTCAATGCCGAAGAAGCAAAAGAAGCCGGGCTCGTGAATGTCATCGCGCCGCCGGAGCAAGTTGAAGTCGAAGCGATGAAAGCCGCACTTGCGATTGCTGCATTGCCGCCGCAAGCCGTGCTCGCTTCGCGCCGCTTGATGCGCGGCTCGCCCGACGAAATCGACGCGCGCATCGACGCCGAAGCCGAAGAATTCAAGGCGCGGCTGAAATCGCCGGAAGCGCAAGCGGCCTTCATGGCCTTCATGTCGCGCAAACGCTAGAGCGGCTTCAACCCCGCTTCGATCTGCTTGCGCTGCGCTTCGAGGAACGGCGGCAGCACCAGCGTCTCACCCAATTTGTCGAGCGGCTCGTCAACCGCGAAGCCCGGTCCGTCGCTGGCGATCTCGAACAGAATACCGTTGGGCTCGCGGAAATACAGCGAGTGGAACCAATAGCGGTCGACCTTGCCGCTATTGGGAATGCGCAACTCCTTCAAATGCGCGGCCCAGGAATCGTAATCGACATCGGGCGTGCGGAACGCGACGTGGTGCACGCCGCCGGCGCCGGGCTGGGCGGGCGCAAGATTAGGCCGCACCGCGACGTGCAATTCGGCGGCGGGACCGCCGTCGCCCATCTGATAGACGTGAACGCCGTCGCCTTTCGATTCCGGATGCGGATAATCGCGCACTTGTTTCATGTTCATGACCTGCGTGAGCACGAGGTCGGTCGGCCGCAGATCCGGCACCGTCATGATAATGGGGCCGAGGCCGCGGATCTGATGCTCGGCCGGCACGGCGCTTTTGTCCCACGGATGCGAGGCGCCCTTGCCGGCATCGTCGATAAGCGCCAGGCGCTGGCCCTCGCCGTCCTCGAACGGCAGCGTGGCGCGGCCATCGACGATGGCGATGTCGCCGACTTTCACCGCCGCTTTGAGCAGCCGCGCATGCCACCATTCCAGCGCCGCCTCGCCGTTCACGCGAAAGCCAGTGCGGGTGATGGTGTTGTTGCCGCGCTTTTCGGGCGCGGCCGGAAAATCGAAAAAGGTGATGTCGCTGCCGGGCGAGGCCACGCCGTCGGCATAAAACAGGTGATAGGCCGAAACATCGTCCTGGTTGACGGTTTTCTTGACCATGCGCAGGCCCAAAAGCCTGGTGTAAAACGCCACATTGCCGGGGGCGTCGGCGGAAACGGCCGTGAGATGATGGATGCCGGAAAGCTGCATTTGGAGCCTCGTTAAGGGCGGCGGCTGTGATATCGGTTACCAGCCTATCTAAGAGTTCCGGGTTTTTATTGAAGAGGGCACATCGATGTCACTAATGGGCAAAACGCTTTTCATCACCGGCGGTTCGCGCGGCATTGGCCTTGCGATTGCGCTCAAGGCGGCCGCCGACGGCGCCAATGTAGCGATTGCCGCCAAGACCGTCGATCCGCATCCCAAGCTCGAAGGCACCATTCACACCGCCGCCGCCGAAATCGAGAAGGCCGGCGGCCACGCTTTGGCGCTCGCGGTCGATGTGCGCGACGAGGCGGCGGTGAAAGCGGCGCTCGACGAGACCGCGGCGAAATTCGGCGGCATCGATATCGTGGTGAATAATGCCAGCGCGATTTCGCTCACACCGTCGCAGCAGACCGACATGCGCCGCTTCGACCTCATGCATCAGATCAATGCGCGCGGCACCTTCATGGTGTCGAAATACGCCATTCCGCATCTGCTCAAGGCGGAAAATCCGCACATTATGATGCTGTCGCCGCCGCTCGATATGAAAGAAAAGTGGTTTGCGCCGGCGACTGCTTATGCCATGGCGAAATTCGGCATGAGCCTTGTCGTGCTCGGCCTCGCCGGTGAGCAGCGCGGCAAGATTGCGGTCAATGCGCTGTGGCCGCGCACGACGATTGCCACCGCCGCGGTGAAAAATTTGCTCGGCGGCGACGCGCTGATGAACATGTCGCGCAAGCCGGAAATTCTGGCGGATGCCGCCTATCGTCTGTTTCAAAAACCGAAGACTTTCACCGGGAATTTTTTGATCGACGATACTTTCTTGGCGGGCGAAGGCGTCACCGACTTCGACCAGTACCGCGTCAATCCAAGCCAGCCCTTGCAGGTGGATTTTTTCGTACCGGACGATATGCCGCCGCCGGCCGGCGTGAGTTTGAAGAAACGCGCAATATAGAGCCTAATTGTGATTTAAATCACGACCTAAAAAGCCGCGTATATTGCGTCTCGTGGCGGGCCGAGGCGAGGTCGGCGCGGAAGGCCGACGAGCCGATATCGTCGAGCTTTGTGGCCAGAGCGCGCTGCGCGGTGGCGGCGACGATGGGCTCGAGCGCGGCCAGCACGCGCAAGCCATCGCTTTGGCCGAGCGGAATCAGCCGCACGCCGGCGGACACCCAGTTGGCGGCAAGCGCCTGCAAAAAAGCGGCGAGCGCCGGGTCCAGCGCGATGCCGTGGCCGGCCGCGGCAACGGCGACGGCAACGGGATAGGCCACCGGCCCGTCCCAGATTTTCTTGAGCCGCTCGATTGTCCCGCAACCCCAAGCGGCGCGCGTGGCTTCGACAAAGGCATTGCCCTGCGCGGTGGTTTCCAAATGGCGCTCCTTCGACGGCGCGAAGGCGGCGGCGAGTTCGGCGACGGCGCGCAATGCGCTGTCGTCTGGGCCGCTCGCCGCACGATGCGCGTGCACGAACAGCACCGCGTCGCAATAGCCGCCGCCTGCCGACAGCATGACGGACAGCCAGGCTTTGAGCGTTTCGGCGTCCGTGATGTCGCCGGCTTCGACCGCCCATTCGATGCCGCTCGAATATGAGAAGGCGCCGACCGGAAAGGCTGGCGAGAGCCAGGCCATGAGGCGGTAGAGGGAAGCGGGTTGCAGGTTTTCATCCGCCATGATGATGGCCGTCCCCATGCGACGGCGCCGGCGATTCCGGATCGAAAGCCGCTTCGAGCGGCGCAAGCTTGGCGCCCAGCCCCCGCAGCATGTCTTCGAGTACGTGATCGCTACGGATGCGAATTTTGTCGCCGACGATCTGCACATCGGTATGGCGGTTGCCGAGATGCCAGGCGAGCCGCACGGTTTCAAACGCGTTGGCGGCGGAAATCTCAACAAGCTTCTCCGCCTCGCCCGCCACCAGAACGATCGAGCCGTCGTCGAGCATCAGGCCGTCGCCGTCGCGCAGGCTGACCGGCGCGGCTTCATCGAGCAAAAATTCCGTGCCGTTTTCACCGCGCATGACAATGCGCCGCCGGTTGCGGTCGCAGGCCGTCGAGCGTGACGCGATCAATGGCGGCCGTCGTTAATTCCGCGGCGGGAATGATGCGAGCAACGCGTCTCATTTCCTCACATTAGAAGAGGAAATACCTTTGCGCCATCGGCAGCACATCGGCGGGCGCGCAGGTGAGCAATTCGCCGTCGGCGCGCACCTCGTAGGTCTCGGCATCGACCTCGATATCGGGCGTGGCGTCGTTGTGAATCATGCTTTTTTTGTTGATTTTACGGGTGTTTTCAACCGCGACGAATTTCTTCTCGACGCCCAATTTGTTGCGCAGATTGCTCTTGGCCGCTGCCTTCGAAACAAACAGCAGCGAGGACGCCGTGAGCGCCTTGCCGAAGGCGCCAAACATCGGCCGGTAATGCACCGGCTGCGGCGTCGGGATCGAGGCATTCGGATCGCCCATCTGCGCGGCGACAATCGTGCCGCCCTTGATCACCATGTCGGGCTTCACGCCGAAAAACGCCGGAGTCCAGATCACCAGATCGGCGAGCTTGCCCTTCTCGACCGAACCGATGTGCTTCGACACGCCATGCGCGATGGCGGGGTTGATGGTGTATTTGGCGACGTAGCGCTTGACACGTTTGTTGTCGTTCTGGCCCTTTTCGCCAGGCAGCGAACCGCGTTGCTTTTTCATCTTGTCGGCGGTCTGCCAGGTGCGGATGATGACTTCGCCCAGGCCGGCCCATGGCTTGGCTATCCGACGACATCATCGAGAGCGCGCCGAGGTCGTGCAGGATGTCTTCGGCGGCGATGGTTTCCTTGCGGATGCGGCTTTCGGCAAAGGACAGATCCTCGGCAATCGCGGGATCGAGATGGTGGCACACCATCAGCATGTCGAGATGTTCGTCGAGCGTGTTGACGGTGTAGGGCCGCGTCGGATTGGTCGAGGACGGCAGCACGTTCTTGAGCCCCGCCACCTTGATGATGTCGGGGGCATGACCGCCGCCGGCGCCTTCGGTGTGGAACGCATGAATGGTGCGGCCCTTGAAGGCCTTGATGGTGTCCTCGACGAAGCCGCTTTCGTTGAGCGTGTCGGAATGGATCATCACCTGCACGTCGTATTTTTCCGCGACCGTCAGGCAGCAATCGATCGCCGCCGGCGTCGTGCCCCAGTCCTCGTGCAGCTTGAGCGAACAGGCGCCGGCCTTGACCATTTCTTCCAGCGCCGCCGGGCGCGAGGCATTGCCCTTGCCGGCAAAACCGAGATTGACGGGAAAGGCATCCGCCGCCTGGATCATGCGGCCCAGATGCCACGGCCCCGGCGTGCAGGTGGTGGCATTGGTGCCGGCGGCCGGCCCGGTGCCGCCGCCCAGCATCGAAGTGACGCCGGACATCAGCGCTTCGTCCACCTGCTGCGGGCAGATGAAATGGATGTGGGTGTCGAAGCCGCCGGCGGTGAGGATTTTTCCTTCGCCCGCGATGATCTCGGTGCCGGGGCCGATGATGATGGTGACGCCGGGCTGGATGTCGGGATTGCCGGCCTTGCCGATGGCGGCGATCATGCCGGCCTTGATGCCGACGTCGGCTTTGACGATGCCCCAGTGATCGAGAATGAGCGCATTGGTAATGACGGTATCGACCGCGCCCTGCGCGTTGGTGATCTGCGATTGGCCCATGCCGTCACGGATGACCTTGCCGCCGCCGAATTTCACTTCCTCGCCATAGACGGTGAAATCTTTTTCGACCTCGATGATCAAATCGGTGTCGGCGAGCCGCACGCGGTCGCCGGTGGTGGGCCCGAACATGTCGGCGTAAGCCGTGCGTTTCATTGAGATGGCCACGATTAAACTCCGCTCATTGATTGGGTCTGCCCCAGGCCGTTTACGGCGCAAAGGACAGCATCCCTGACAGGCCCGTTTCTAAGTGTAGCGCTCACAATCGTTTTCCCGAACTTATCCTCGCAATTAACACCGGCGATTTTCTTTCGCTTGCCTCGTGCGCGTAGATGCCTAAGCTTATCGACAGGTCAGCCATCTTCGGCTCACGCTGGACACGGATGGCCGCCATGACCGGAGCGGGCATGGGACGTGGGTGCTGCTTGCAGTATTCGTGGTCCATGTTTGCCGGCCCTGGCTCTCAGTAACTGGGTACGACGCCGAAGGGCTCACGCCCGTAGGTGCCGGAAATGGATCCGAGAGCTTGTGACGGGTGGACGACGGTCCGCCCGTTATGGCTTTTGGGGGTCGCTCAATTCTTTCCATTGCGCACTCAACAGTCTTCCCCATCACATCGCCGCGAAAACCATAGACCGTTCGCTTGCCCGCGAGCGCGACCAGCGTGACATCGCGCGTCTGCCCCGGCTCGAAACGCACCGCCGTGCCGGCGGCGATATCGAGCCGCATGCCGCGTGCTTTTTTCCGGTCGAACGCGAGCGCCGCGTTGGTTTCGAAGAAATGATAATGCGAGCCGACCTGGATCGGCCGGTCGCCGGTATTGGCGACGGTCACGGTCGCGGTCTTGCGGCCGGCATTGAGTTCGATGTCGCCGTCCTGGATGAACATTTCGCCGGGGATCATGAGAGCACCTTTTTCTCGTCATTCCGGGACGACGCGAAAGCGTCGGGCCCGGAATCCAGGGGCTCTGGATTCCGGGTTCGCGGACTACGTCCGCGCCCCGGAATGACAGCTAATGGGATCATTGGATTACCCCCGCGTAGAGACCGGCCCCAATCACCACACAAGCCGCACCCGCGACCCGAATAACCGGCCGCATATGCGCGCGCTGCATCGTGAGTGCAAAGCCGATGCCGGTGAGATGCAGCGCGGCGGTGGCAAGCGCAAAGCCCGCCATATATTCGATGCCGCCGATATTCTCGGCGACTTCGCTGCCATGGGCGTGGCCATGCAGCAGCGCGAATACGCCGACCACCGCCGCGCCAAGCCAGACCGGCAGATCGACCGCCAGTGCCACCAGCAATCCAAGCGCCACCACCGACGCCAATATGCCCGGTTCGACGAAAGGCACCGGCACATGCGCCATACCCAGCGCGCCGCCGACCAGCATCACGCCGACAAAGGCGCAGGGCCAGACCCACAGCGCGCGGCCACCTTTAAGCGCGGCCCAAAGTCCGACCGCGATCATCACCGCCATATGGTCGAGGCCGCTGAGCGGGTGCGCGATGCCGGCGGCAAAGGATTCGGTTGAGCCGACGCCGACATGGGCGAGCGCGGGGGTCGAAACGACCATCGTCGCCACGATAACTAACGCAACAGACCCCCACCCCGACCGTCCCCCTTTCAGGGGGAGGGAGAATGGCTTCCCACGCACTTTCCTCCCCCTGAAAGGGGGAGGATTAAGGTGGGGGTCGTTTTTCCAGCGAAAATTGTTCATCGGTTTTCCTCTCATCGGATCGGGTCGTGCACGGTCACGAGCTTGGTGCCGTCGGGAAATGTCGCTTCGACCTGGATGTCATGGATCATCTCCGGGATTCCATCCATCACCTGAGTGCGCGTGATCACATGGGCGCCCTTCTGCATCAGTTCAGCGACGCTTTTGCCGTCGCGCGCGCCTTCCAGGATGAAATCGGAAATCAGCGCTACAGCCTCGGGATGGTTGAGCTTGACGCCACGCTCCAGGCGGCGGCGCGCCACCATCGCGGCCATGGCGATCAGCAATTTGTCTTTTTCGCGCGGCGTTAGAGTTCATCGTTTCTTCCTTTTGCGCATGATCTTATCCGAAAACCGGTTCCCATTTTTCGGAATCATGCGCAGTCCTCAATTAAGCCAAAGCCGCGGCACCGGCTGGTTGAGCGCGGCCAGCACTGCGATCAGATCGTGGCGCAAGGCCGTGCCGTCCTTGGCGCAGAGCCGCGCCACCGCGATGCCGTTCCAGGCCGAGATGCCGACCTCGCCGGTAAAATGTTCGCGCAGAGACCGCACCGAAGCAAGCCTGGCCTCGTCGCAGGGCGTAATCAGCACTGTGGCAATGGCGATGCCGCCTCGCGTGACGGCGGGCTCGATCAGCCGCGCGGCAATGGCGCCTTCGAGCCAGGCGGTGTCGGCGTAAATCAGCTTGCCGTCGCGGCGCAGGCGCCAGCGGTCGGCAAAGAAGCCCTCGTTCATCATCTCCCCGGATGCGGCGCGGCCAAGCACCACCGCCTCCGCCATCACCAGCGACGCATTGGGCGCCAATTCGATGTCGATACGGCGCGACAGCCGCGCCTGGTCGAACAGGATGGTCTCCTGCGGCAGCCAGGCGAGGCTGGCGCCCTCGGCGATATCAAGCTTCACACTCATTTCGGCGTCGGGGCCGTTCGAGCGGTAAACCTTTTCGGCGGCCGCGGTGCCGGCGATCAGATGGGCGCCCGCGCCCACGGCCATTTCGATTGCGAAGCGGTCGCCGCCGGTCATGCCGCCGCCGGTATTGACGATCACGGCCTCCAGCGGCCCGGCACTGACATTTGGAAACCGCACGCGCAGCGAACCGTCTTCATGTACGCTTTCGCGGCGCGTGACGCCGCCCGCCGACGCGACGCTCAGCACTATATGGCCGGTTGCACGATTGGCGGCGAAAGTGTCTCTGGACAGTTATAGTCGTGGTCAGCACCGCCCAAACCCTTCGCCGTCATGCCCGCGACATGTGCGGGCATCCACGCTAAACACAAAGGCATCGCTAAAGGCGATAGCGTACGGCGCTCTGGGTTCCCGCATTCGCGGGGACGACGCCGTACACTCCTCAAATCGCCAAAGCGCGCTTGATCGCGGCCTCGTCCATCGTGGCCTTGTCGCTCTGATAGACGATGGCGCCGCGGTCCATCACGATAAGGTGGTCGCCGAGTTCCTGCGCGAAATCGAGATATTGCTCGACCAGAATGATCGCCATTTCCTTGAGCGAGCGCAGATAGCTGATGGCGCGGCCGATATCCTTGATGATCGAGGGCTGGATGCCTTCGGTCGGCTCGTCGAGCAGCAACAGGCGCGGACGCATCACCAGCGCGCGGCCGATCGCCAATTGCTGCTGCTGGCCGCCCGACAGATCGCCGCCGCGCCGGCCCAGCATGCTCTTGAGGACCGGAAACAGCGTAAACACGTCGTCCGGCACGGTTCGCTGATCGCGCTTGAGCGGCGCAAAACTGGTTTCCAGGTTTTCCTCGACGGTGAGCAGCGGGAAAATCTCGCGGCCCTGCGGCACGAAGGCGATGCCGCTGCGCGCGCGCTCGACCGTCGGCAGCTTGGTGATGTCGGCGCCGTCCAAAGTGATGCTGCCGGCGCTAACCGGCTTTTGGCCGACAATGGCGCGCAATAGGCTGGTCTTGCCGACGCCGTTGCGGCCGAGCACACAGGTCACCTTGCCGACTTCGGCCTTGAGCGAAATGCCACGCAGCGCCTGCGCCGCGCCGTAATGCAGATTGATGGCGTTGACTTCGAGCATGATGTTTATCTGCCTAAGTACACTTCGACGACGCGATCATTGGTCGAGACCTGGTCGATGGTGCCTTCCGCCAGCACCGAACCTTCGTGCAGACACGTCACTTTGACGCCGAGTTCGCGCACGAAAGCCATATCGTGCTCGACCACGACCACGGTCTTGGTCTTGTTGATTTCCTTGAGCAGTTCGGCGGTCTGCATGGTCTCGACATCGGTGAGGCCGGCGACCGGCTCGTCGACCAGCAGCAATTTTGGCTCCTGCGCCAGCAGCATGCCGATTTCCAGCCATTGCTTCTGGCCGTGCGACAGGCCGCCCGCCACGCGCGAACGCACAGCCGTGAGCCGAATGGTCTCGAGCACCTCTTCGATCCGATTTTCCTGCGGCGCTGAGTCCTGCCACAGCAGCGTCGCGCGCACGCTGCGGTCGTTCTTGAGCGCGAGCAACAGATTGTCCTCGACCGTATGCATTTCGAACACGGTCGGCTTCTGGAATTTGCGGCCGATGCCGAGCATGGCGATCTCGGTCTCGTCAAGTTTGGACAAATCGTATTTGCCCTCCTCGAAATAGACGTCGCCGGTGTCGGGGCGTGTTTTGCCGGTGATCACATCCATCATGGTGGTCTTGCCGGCGCCGTTGGGGCCGATGATCGCCCGCATTTCGCCGGGCTCGATGATGAACGACAATTCGTTGAGCGCCTTGAAGCCGTCGAACGAAACCGAAATGCCGTCGAGATAGAGCAGCGCCGACGTCGTCTGCTTTTCGATTTTCCGGTCGGTTTGGGTGGCGGTGGTGGATTCGGTCATGCGCCCTACTCCGCCGCATGCGGCGATGCCGCCGTCCCGGTGCCGGCTTCCTTGGACGCACTCTGGGCCGCTTCTTTGAGCGCCTCGCCGCGGTTGCCGCGCCAATTATTGTAGGTGCCGATGATGCCGCGCGGCATCAGCAGCGTGGTGCCAATGAACAGCCCGCCCAGCATGAACAGCCAATAGGGCGCGAGGAATCCGGAGGTGAAGTAGGTCTTGGCGTAATTGACCACGAAGGCGCCCAATACCGCGCCTGTAAGCGTGCCGCGGCCGCCCACCGCCACCCAGATCACGGCTTCGATGGAATTGGCGGGTGCGAATTCGCCCGGATTGATGATGCCGACTTGCGGCACGTAAAGCGCCCCGGCGACGCCCGCCATGCAGGCCGAGAGCGTGAACACGAACAGTTTATAGGCCTCGACCCGGTAGCCGAGGAAGCGCGTGCGCGATTCCGCGTCGCGGATCGCCACCAGCACCATGCCGAATTTGGACGTGACGATGGCCCGGCAGATCAGGAAGCAGATCGCCAGCATGAGGCAGGAGATCACGAGGAGCGAATTACGCGTCGCTTCCGACTGCACATTGAAGCCGAGAATGTCCTTGAAATCGGTCAACCCGTTATTGCCGCCGAAACCGAAATTGTTGCGGAAGAAGCCCAGCAACAAGGCGTAGGTCATCGCTTGCGTGATGATGGAGAGATAGACGCCGGTGACGCGCGAGCGGAAGGCAAACCAGCCGAACACGAAGGCCAACAGGCCCGGCACCAAGAGCACCATCAGCATGGCATAGGCGAAATGATTGAAGCCGTACCAAAAGACCGGCAATTCCGGCCAGTTCAGGAACACCATGAAGTCGGGCAGGATCGGATTGGCATAGACGCCGCGGGTGCCGATCTGGCGCATCAGATACATGCCCATGGCGTAGCCGCCGAGCGCGAAGAAGGCGCCATGGCCGAGCGACAGGATGCCGACATAGCCCCAGATAAGGTCGATGGAGAGCGCCAGCAGCGCGTAACAGATGTATTTGCCAAACAGCGCGACGAAATAGGTCGAGACATGCAGCGCGGAGCCATCCGGCACGAGCAGATTGAGCACCGGGATGGTGATTGCAAAAGCGGCGAGCAGCACCAAGAACAGTGTGGAGCCGCGGTCGAGCAGCCGGATAAGCGGATGCGACGTCATGCCTCGATCGCCCTGCCCTTGAGCGCGAACATGCCGCGCGGCCGTTTCTGGATGAACAGGATGATGAACACCAGGATGGCGATCTTGGCGAGCACGGCGCCGGCAAACGGCTCGAGGAATTTATTGGCGATGCCGAGCGTGAGCGCGCCAACCAGCGTGCCCCACAAGTTTCCGACGCCGCCGAACACCACCACCATGAACGAGTCGATGATGTAGCCCTGGCCCAGGTTCGGGCTGACATTGTCGATTTGCGAGAGCGCAACACCGGCGATGCCGGCAATGCCGGAGCCGAGCCCGAAGGTGAGCGCGTCGATGCGCGCGGTGCGGATGCCGACCGCCGCGGCCATGGAGCGGTTTTGCGTCACCGCCCGCATTTCCAGGCCGAGGCGGGTGAACCGCAACATGCCAAGCAAGGCGACGAACACCAAGCCGGTGAACACGATGATCCACATGCGGTTATAAGTGATCAAGATGCCGCCGAGGTCGAAGGCGCCGCTCATCCAGGACGGATTGCCGACTTCCTTGTTGGTCGGCCCGAAACTGCCGCGCACCGCCTGTTGCAGCACGAGTGAAATTCCCCAGGTGGCGAGCAGCGTTTCCAGCGGCCGCCCGTAAAGGAAACGGATCACGGTGCGCTCGATCAGGATGCCGACCGCGCCGGCGACGATGAAAGCAAGCGGCAGCGCTATCGCCAGCGAATAATCGAACAGCCCGGGGTATTTCTGCCGGATGATTTCCTGGACCACGAAGGTCGTGTAGGCGCCCAGCATCACCATTTCGCCATGGGCCATGTTGATGACGCCCATCACGCCGAAGGTGATGGCAAGGCCGATAGCGGCGAGCAGCAGCACGGAGCCGAGCGATAGGCCGTACCAGAGGTTCTGCACCGTGTCCCAGATCGCCAGCGTGCGCTTGATCTTGAGCTTGGCGGCTGCCGCGGCGGCTAGAACGTCGGGCGGCTGGTTCGCGGCCATGCTATCCAAAAGGCCGAGCGAATCCTGATCGCCGCGTTCGCGGATCACGGCAATTGCGGCGATCTTGTCCGGAGCACTGGAGTCATCCTGGCCCAGCACAATGGCGGCACGGGCCTCGGTCATAGCCTTCTTGATGCGCGCGACGGATTCCGCCGCGAGCGCCTTGTCGAGCGCCGGCATGACGCTGGCCTCGCGCGATTTGAATACCGCCTGGGCCGCCGCGTAACGCAGTTTGGGATCGGGCGCCATCAGCGTCAGCGCGCCTTTGGCCGCGTCGAGCGTGCCGCGCAATCGGTTGTTGAGGCGCACGCTATCGAGATCGTCGGGGGCTGCGCCCTCGGCCGGCTTTCCAGTTGCGGCGTCGAGCAGCTTGTCGTCCTTGGTCTTGATGAAGACCTTCTTGTCCTTGGCGCTAAAGAGCAGCCGGCCATCTTGCAGGGCCTCGATCAAAGGCGCCGCCAGGGGATTGCCGCTGGTGGCGACCGCCGTCACCGCATCGGCCGTATCGGCGTAATCGTCGGTGGTGAATTTTTCGAGCGCATCCTCGTAGGGGCCTGCATGGGCAAGGCCCGCGCTTGCTACGAGGAGTCCGAGGATGAATACGAGCGCTACGACGCGATCGTAGAAATTACGCATTGCCATTCGATCCCGGCGCCACTGTTTAGAGAAGGTTAGAGGCGGCGGCATGCCGCCGCCTCCGTTGGTCGTTTAAGTCAGTCGCGCTATCCGCGCTGGCCTGGCGTTAGGACGCCCCGCCGCACTTCTTCGTGACGGTGTTGTAGTTGCCGCACTTCAGCTTGACCCAATCGGCGATCAGATCCTTGGAGCCGGGCAGATAGGGCGACCATGCATCGCCCGGGACCAGGCCCTTGCTCTTCCAGACCACGTCGAACTGGCCGTCAGCTTTGATTTCGCCAACGAACACGGGCTTCGTGATGTAGTGGTTCGGCAGCATTTCCGACACGCCACCGGTGAGGTTGGCCTGCTTGATGCCCGGCAACGCCGCGATCACCTTGTCCGGATCGGTCGACTTCGCCTTTTCAACCGCTTTCACCCACATATTGAAGCCGATGTAGTGAGCTTCCATCGGATCGTTGGTGGTGCGCTTCGGGTTCTTGGTGAATTCATGCCATTCCTTGATGAAGGCGGCATTGGCGGGTGTCTTGATCGACTCGAAGTAGTTCCAGGCGGCGAGATGGCCGACCAGCGGCTTGGTGTCGAGACCGGCGAGTTCTTCTTCGCCGACCGAGAACGCCATGACCGGAATGTCGGTCGCCTTGATGCCTTGGTTGCCGAGCTCCTTATAGAACGGAACGTTGGCATCGCCGTTGACGGTGGAAACCACCGCGGTCTTCTTGCCGGCCGAGCCAAACGCCTTGATCTTGGAGACCTCGGTCTGCCAGTCGGAGAAGCCGAACGGCGTGTAGTTGATCATGATGTCGTCAGCCGCGACGCCTTTCGACTTGAGATAGGCTTCGAGGACTTTGTTGGTGGTGCGCGGATAGACGTAGTCGGTGCCTTCCAGCACCCAACGTTTCACCGAGCCGCCGTCCTTCGACATCAAATAGTCGACGGCCGGAATGGCCTGCTGGTTCGGCGCGGCGCCGGTGTAGAATACGTTGCGCTCGCCTTCTTCGCCTTCGAACTGGACCGGGTAGAACAAGATCGAGTTCAATTCCTTGAACACGGGCAGCACCGACTTGCGGGACACCGAGGTCCAGCAGCCGAACACGACCGAAACCTTGTCCTTGGAGATCAGTTCGCGCGCCTTTTCCGCAAACAGCGGCCAGTTCGAGGCCGGATCGACGACGACGGCTTCGAGTTTCTTGCCGAGAACGCCGCCCTTCTTGTTCTGCTCTTCGATGAGCATGAGCATCACGTCCTTCAGCGTGCTTTCGCTGATGGCCATGGTGCCGGAAAGCGAGTGAAGGATGCCGACCTTAATCGTATCTTCGGCCTTGGCGGCCTGGATCGCTCCAGTGGCCGCGAACGCCAGTCCCGCCGCCACCGAAAGCCACTTACGGGCATTCGGCCTGCGGACGGCCGTTTTAATCGTGCTGAACATGAGTTAGATCCCCTGCGTTTGACGCGCGCGATGTCTCGACGGACTTCCGCGCAGACGTCAAATCGCAAGCCCTGTGCCAAGGCGTAAGGACGGAGTTAAGTTACTGATATTATTGGTGTATATCATTAGAAAAGGGAACTGCCTAGTTTTCGACCAGCAGGCCTAGCCTAATTAATAGGCAAACTTGGCTGTTTATTCGCCAGTTATCCGCATGGCAGCCGGCAAAGCCCGCCACGCGCCCAAGAACTTGACCGCCCTGATCGTAGGATATTGATTGCGCCTAATCTTGCCCGAAAGGCCGCAATAAGGAGTTCTGACTTCATGCCGGAACCACAGACCGGGCAAAAGACCGGACTTGTCGTCACCGCCCATCCGGGCGATTTCGTCTGGCGCGCCGGCGGCGCCATCGCCCTGCACGCCAAAAAGGGCTACCGGGTCAAAATCGTCTGTCTGTCATTCGGCGAGCGCGGCGAGAGCCAGTTCGCCTGGAAGGAAGCCGGCGCTACGCTGGAATCCGTCAAGGCCGGGCGCAAGGACGAGGCTGAGCGCGCTGCCGCTCTGTTAGGGGCCGAGATCGAATTCTTCGATTGCGGCGACTATCCGCTCAAGCTCAACGAAGCGCATTTCGACCGCATGGTCGATATCTACCGCGAACTCAATCCGTCCTTCGTGCTCAGCCACGCGCTGGAAGACCCGTATAATTTCGACCATCCCAATGCCTCGCATTTCGCGCAGGAAACCCGCGTGGTGGCGCAGGCCATGGGACACAAGCCGGGTGCCCAATATAAATATTCGGCGCCGCCGCTATTTCTGTTCGAGCCGCACCAGCCCGAAATGTGCAACTACAAGCCCAACCTCATTCTCAAGATCGATGAGGTGTGGGAGCAGAAATACAAGGCGTTCCAGATTCTCGCCGCGCAAAAACATCTCTGGAGTTATTACGAACGCGTCGCGCTCAACCGCGGCATTCAGGGCTCGCGCAATACCGGCGTGCCGATGACTTATGGCGAGGCCTACCAGCGGCTGTTCCCGACCGTCGAGGAGATCTTGAAATGAAACCCGTCGTCGTCCGCAACATCAAACGCGCCGATTCAACGCCGTCGGCACCATGCAGGCGCTCGGCGTCGCCACCACGCATGAGGCGCTCGGCCGCTCCGGCTTGATGAAGCCTTACATGCGGCCGATCTGGGCTGGTGCTTGCATTGCCGGTCCCGCGGTGACCGTGATGGCGCAGCCGGGCGACAACTGGATGATCCATGTCGCCATCGAACAGTGTCAGCCGGGCGACGTGCTGGTGGTGGGCTGCACCGCCGACAATACCGACGGCATGTTCGGCGATCTGCTCGGCACCTCGCTCAAGGCGCGCGGCGTCAAGGGCCTGGTGATCGACGCCGGCTGCCGCGACGTGAAAGAACTCAAGGACATGGGCTTTCCGGTCTGGTCGCGGGCGATCTCGGCCAAAGGCACGGTCAAAGCGACGCTCGGCGCGGTCAATATCCCGGTGGTCTGCGCGGGCGTGAATATCGAACCGGGCGATGCGGTGGTGGCCGACGACGATGGCGTCGTGATCGTGCCCAAGAAACTCGCGGTCGAGGTCGCGGCCAAGGCGCAAAAGCGTTTCGATGACGAGGATGCCAAGCGCAAGAAGCTGGCCGCGGGCATGCTCGGCCTCGACATGTACAATATGCGCGAGGCGCTGGCGAAGGCCGGCTGGTTTATGTCGATAATCCGGAAGACGTTTGAGTTAGCGCGGCGCGCGATAAAGGCCGGCATTACTACCGCCGTGAACCAGCTCGGCGCGGCTTTTGGGCGGCAAAATCCATGATAGTCTCGCGGTTCGTTTGTCAGGGGGCGTCATGCGTGTTGCCGGGTGGTTTTTCTGATCGTTGCGAGCGTTGCGTTCGCGGGTCCTGCGAAGGCTGCGAGCGACCGCGACTGGGACCAGTGCAAAGACGTCAACAATGCCGAGGCGGCGGATCAAAATATCGCGGCCTGCACGCGGATATTGGCACGGCCGCGAAATCAAACAAGAACCGCTCGGCCGCGCTAACAAACCGCTGCGCGCTCTGGAATACGAAAGTACAGCCAGACCGAGCCTTGGCCGATTGCAACGAAGCGCTGCGGCTCACGCCCCGGGATGCGATTATCTTCAACAACCGCGGCAACGCTTATGGCGACAAGAAAGATCCTGACCGGGCCATCGTCGACTACAATATGGCGATCCAAATCAACCCCAAATATGCGCTGGCCTACAACAACCGGGGCAATCGCTATTTCGACAAGAAAGACTACGACCACGCCTCGGTCGATTATGCCACGGCCATCCGGCTCGATCCCAACTATGCCCTGCCGCACAACAACCGCGGCCTGATCTACTACAACAAAGGCGATTACGACCGCGCCTTGGCCGATTATAACGACGCGATCCGGCTCGATCCGAACTATGCCAAGGCATACGATAATCGCGGCGACGTCTATAAAGCCAAAAACGATCTCGATGGCGCGATCGCCGACTACAGCGCGGCGATCAGCCGTAATCCGAAATTCGCGACCGCTTATATCGACCGCGGCCTGGTCTATCGCATGAAGGGCGACAGCGATCGCGCCATTGTCGACTACAGCGAGGCGATCCGCATCGAGCCGAAAAACGGCTATGCCTATAACAACCGGGGCTATGCCTATTATCTCAAGAACGACTACGTCCGCGCCATCGCCGATTATAACGAGGCAATCCGGATCGATCCGATCGCGGCCCGCTTTGCCAACCGCGGCAACGCCTATGGCGGCAAAGGCGACCTGGACACCGCCATTGCCGATTTCAATGAGGCAATCCGGCTCGAGCCGAACGCCGGCCGCTACATCGACCGCGGCAATCTCTATGGCAGAACGAAGGACTCCGAGCGCGCCATCGCCGATTACAATGAGGCGATCCGGCTCGACCCGAAATCCAGCAGCGCCTTCAACAATCGCGGTTATGAGAATTTCGGCAAACAGAACTACGACCTGGCCATCACCGACTATAATGAGGCGATCCGGCTCGATCCCAAGGTGTTGCGATTTTATACCAACCGCGCCAACGCCTATGCCGCCAAGGGCGATATGGAACACGCCACCGCCGACTACGGCGAAATGATCAAGCTCAACCCGAAGAATTCCTATACCTATCGCACGCGCGGGCTGGCCTTTTTGTACAGCGGCGCGCTACCCAAGGCGCTGGCCGATATCAGCCAGGCGAGCGACCTCGATCCCAAGAACGCCTATCACGCGATTTGGCTCGACATTATCGGGCAGCGCAACAAAGTGCCGAGCCGTTTGGCGCAATCGGTTCCGCAGATCGACATGACCGTCTGGCCGGCGCCTCTTATCCGCATGTTTCTCGGTCAGTTGACGCCCGCCGCCGTTCTCGCGGCCGCCGATAACGCGGATCCCAAGACGAAAAGCGACCAGGTGTGCGAAGCCAATTTCTACAGCGGCGAACTGGCGCTGCGCCAAGGCACCAAAGACGAGGCGGCGCGGCTGTTTAAAATCGCCATGGGCGATTGCCCGAAAAGCTTTTATCGAATGGGATGCCGCCAAGAGCGAACTCAAGGGCCTCGGTATCGCCAATTGAGGGCTAGTCTTTCGGCATGGCGTCGGCGATGGCGTGGCGAACGGCGGCGTAACATTCGCACGCATTCTTTTCCAATGCCTTGCGGTCGAGAATGCGGATGATGCCGCGTTTGTAGCTGATCAATCCTTCGGCCTGGAGCTTATTGGCACTGCCCGAGACGCTGGTGCGGCGCACGCCCAACATATGCGACAGGAATTCCTGCGTAAGATTGAGCGTGTCGCCGCCGACGGCGTCTTGCGCCTGCAACAGCCATCGGCACATGCGCGGCTCGACTTGATGCAGCGCCTGGCAGGCCGCCGTTTGTTGGGCTTGGAAATGCACGACCGACTGATAGCCGTTGGTCAAAATGCGCAGTTCATCGCTGGCGTCATAGGCCTTCTTGAAATGGCGGACATTGAGCCGCATGACGTCGCCGGCCATCTGCATGACGGCGTGGCCGAACGGACGCCAGCCGCGCGGGCCGAGATAGCCGCCGACATAGCCTTCGCGGCCGATGATGCCGGCTTCGATCGCCGCGCCGGTTTTGAGAACCGCCAGCATCGACACCATGCCGCTGAGCGGAAAATAGACGTTGGTGATGGGTTCGCCGGTCTCCTGCAGGACTACGCCTTGCGCGACCCTCATTCTGTGAAGATGCGGCTCGATCAGCGCCATCGTCTTGGCTGATAGGTGCTGCAATATGCTGTTCGTCCCAATCGAGACCCTGGCGTCCATGGTGTTTCTCCAAGCCCCCGTCGGATGAGGGCGAGAAACCGCAACATGTGACCAGCGCGCCGAATCAGCGCCTGCTGCGGAGATTTAGGGGAACAAAGGCGATCGCGCCTCCATTTGTGTGTCGGGTTCCGGACAGACAACCTGCGGCGGCACCCGTTCGTTCCACGGCTCTAACAGTTGCGGATGGGAATAGGCGATAAATCGGCGAATTGCCCCGCCGGACAGACTTATTGAGCAACGCCTGGATGGAACTTTTTCGCGGCCAAAAAGCCCATCACGACGAAGAACAACAGCGCCACGCCCTGGGCGACCACAAAATAGCGTGTTGGCCGGCTGCGGCGAAGGGCGGAGCGAGCTGCGGCGCCGCCGGATTGAGGAATTTCAACTTCACGAACGACTGAACGTGATGAGCACGAAGAAATTGAACCAGAAAGCGGCGACGGCAGTAACCACATAAATCCAGCGCCAGGCACCGACGAGATGCTTGGCGTAAAGGCCATAGAGCGCCAAGGCCAAAAAGATCATCGAGAGGGCGCCGACGGCCCAGCGCCGGCGTGAAACCATGAATCGGAAACATGAAGCCGGTCACGCTCGTGAGCACGGTGAATAGAAGACAAATCGCGGTCCAGCCCGGCAGCCGTTTTGAGCCCAGCATACCGAACATCACAACGAAGCTGCTCGCGATGGCGATCAGCGTGATGACGACGTGCAGCAAGGTGAAGGTTTCAATCGACAAACCGATGATCATAACGAACCCCCATTTTATCATCTGCCGCAATGCTAATCCGATAGCGGCGGTTTTGCCTAGCGCGTTATTTTCCCGTCGGACCAAAACGCTCGGTCTTGATCAATTGCGGCGCGTGGCCGAGGTCGCGCAGAGCGCTGGCAGCGCTCTCGACCAGCGGCGTCGGCCCGCACACGAAAATACGCGGCTTGGCGGCGGGCGCAAAGCCGACGCTCTCTAACATGGCGCGGTCGATGCGGCGTTTGAACCCGCTCCAGCCCGCAGGCTGGGCGCGTGTCAGCGTGTGGACGAGATTGACGCCCTGCCCGGCCAGCTGATCGAGTTCGGCGCGATAGATAATGTCGTCGAAGCTGCGCGAGGAATAAAGCAGCGTCGCCGGGACATCGCTCTTGGCCGCCGCCCAATGCCGCAACATGGCCATCAGCGGCACCACGCCGGAGCCGCCGGCCACCAGAAACAACGGGCCGCCGAGCGAAGCCGTCCAAACGAAATAGCCGCCGATCGGCCCGCGCAATTCGATTTTGTCGCCAGCGCGCGCTTCGCCCGCGAGATAAGATGACACCTCGCCATCCACTAGCATCTCGACCGTGAGGCCACATACGGCGCGTCCGGCGCCGAGGCGATCGAATAGCTGCGTTGCGCCTGATAGCCATCCTCGGCGGTGAGACGCACATCGACATGCTGGCCGGCGCGATGTCCCGGCCAATCGGGCACGTCGAGCACCAGCGTACGCACGCGCGGCGTCTCTTCGATGACTTCGCGGATGCTCGCGGTCATCCATTGCAAGCGCTTCGGTGCGACGACCGAAGGTTCAGTCGCCGTCATAACGCTGCTCGCGCCACGGATCGCCGTAAATGTGGTAGCCGTTTTCTTCCCAGAAGCCCGGCACTTCACTATCGAGGAATTGGAGGCGCCGCACCCATTTCGCGCTCTTCCAGAAATACAGATGCGGCACCAAGAGCCGCGCCGGCCCGCCATGCTCAGGATCGAGCGGTTCGCCGTCGAATTGGGTGGCGACCATGGCCTTGCCGTCGAGCAGATCCTCCGACGGCACATTGGTGGTGTAGCCGCCCTCACAATGAATGAGCGTGAACGGTCCCGGCGGCTCGCTAAGACCGGCGGCCTCCAACAGCGTGTCGATGGAAACGCCGCGCCAATTCGTATCGAGCTTCGACCAGGTGGTGACGCAATGGATATCGACGGTGAGTTCGGTCTGCGGCAGCGCGTTGAACTGATCCCAGCTCCATTCGCCGAGCGGGCTTTCGCCGTCCGCCATCGTGAAGCGCCAGGCATTGAGATCGGGCTCGGGCGTGGGACCGGCTGAGAGCACCGGAAAATCGGTGACCAGATGCTGGCCGGGCGGCACGCGCGCGTTTTTGGCGCCCGGGCCGCGGCCACGAAATCCGCGTGATATTGGAGGAGTTGCCATGGCTGCATTTTCGCGCGCGGCCATGACAAATTCAACATGACAAATTCAATATGACAAATTCAATACGACGGATGGGCCGCCTTAAGGCGAAACGCGGTCGAACAGAATTCCGACCAAGGCGGCTATAGCCACCAGCACCAGAAATCCGTTGACGACGATGAGTAGCCCCGGATGCAGGCGTTTCGCGCTCGGAACGGGCGGCGCGGCATCATAGAGGTTGCGCCACACCGCGGCGGCAAAGCAGAACGCGCTAAATAGAATGAGCACACTACCTGTCGCCAAGATCAGCCATTGCGGCAGGACGCCGGTCAGCAGCGCCTTGGCGCCGACGCCGCTGGCGATCGCCATCAGGCCGGTGCGCACCCAGGCGGCGTAAGTGCGCTCGGCTGCGAATACCGTGCGGTCTGCAGAGAGTTCGGTGCGCCGGTCGGCGCTGTCCTCGATACGCGCCGTGCTGATTTCGGTCTTGGCCGCGCTGTCCTTGATGTGGACGGCGCTTTCCTTGAGCTTATCGGCGCTTTGCACGAGTTTGGGAGTGACGGCCATGCCTTACAAAGCCTGAGGGGCGGCATGGTTCCGCAACGATGGGCAAGCGGCCGAACAAGGTTCATAGTTGCGAGTTGACGAAGGTTGCGCGCCGGAAGGAGCAAATATGCTGAGCCATTGGGAATTGGTTTTGCGGCTTTTGATCGCGGCCGGGCTTGGCAGCCTGATCGGCGCCGAGCGCGAGCGCCTGATCTGGGCGGCGGGCTTGCGCACGCACATGCTGGTTTGCGTCGGTTCGTGCCTGTTCATGGTGGTGTCGGCCTATGGTTTTACGACCGTCATCGGCCCCGGCGTCGTGCTGGACCCATCGCGCGTCGCGGCCCAGGTTGTTTCTGGCATCGGTTTTCTGGGCGCCGGCTCGATCCTGCTGCGCGGCGATCTGGTTCGCGGCCTGACGACGGCGGCGAGCCTCTGGACAGTCGCGGCCATCGGGCTCGCGGTCGGCGGCGGGCTCTATACGGAGGCGGCCGCGGCAACGATCATCATTCTGGTGATCCTGGCCGGTATTAAGCCTCTGGAGAAATGGTATCAGGCCCGCAGCCGAGACGCTTGAGCTGCGGCTTAAGGTTGACCGGGGCAAAATGTCATTCGAAGGTGTCATAGATGCTTTGGGCATTGCGGGCGGCCGCATCAGCCGTTTTGTTTGCGCCTCAGCACCGGGCCGCAAATTCGACGAGGTCACGCTGACCATCAAGCGGCTGTCGGCTGACGACATCGACCGGTTTCGTTCGCAAACTGTCGGCGTTGCCGCATGTGCGGCATGCCGATAAGGTTTGGCCCAACAGTCGAAGCAAGATTGACCTTTGACCGAAGCGGGCGGTCATGCCCTTATAGCGGCCGAAAAAGCAACAACTACTCGGGCTGATCCATTGCAGTGCGAACCCATTCACGACATCGCGCATCTAGGCCATGTCGAACTGCTCACGCCGAAATTTGCGCAGAGCCAGAAGTTCTTCATCGACGTCATGGGCATGACCCAAAGCGGCGAGAAGGGCGACAGCGTCTATTTGCGCGGCTGGGACGATTACGAACGCTATTCGCTCAAGCTCACCGCGTCGAAGACGTCCGGCATGGAGCATATGGCGTTCCGCACGCGTTCGCCGCAGGCGCTGGAGCGGCGCGCCGCGGCGCTCAAAGGTTCGGGTTTCGATGTCGGCTGGAGCGATGGCGATCTCGGCCACGGCAAGACCTTCGTGTGCCACGATCCCGACGGCCACCGCATTGAGCTTTATTACGACACCGAATGGTATGACGCGCCGCCCGACAAGAAGCCGGCGCTCAAAAACCAGGCGCAACGCTATCCGGCGCGCGGCTGCAATGTGCGGCGCATCGACCACTTCAACGGGCTGGCGGTCGATATCAAGGCCAACCGCGAATTCTTCGAAAACTATCTCGGCTTCAAGCTGACCGAGCAGATCGTGCTCGATGACGGTACCGAAGCCGGCATGTGGATGACCGCCACCAATAAGTCCTACGACTTCGCCTATACGCGCGACCATACCGGCACCAAGGGCCGTTTCCACCACGTCACCTATGCGCTCGATTCACGCGAGGACGTGCTGCGCGCCGCCGATATTTTTCTGGAGAACGGCGTGTTCATCGAGACCGGGCCGCATAAGCATGCGATCCAGCAGACCTTCTTTCTTTATGTCTATGAGCCCGGCGGCAACCGGGTCGAAGTGGCCTGCGCCGGCGCGCGGCTGGTGCTGGCGCCGGATTGGAAGCCGATCACCTGGACCGAGGCCGAGCGCAAAAAGGGCCAAGCCTGGGGCTTGCAGACCATCGAGTCGTTTCATACCCACGGCACGCCGCCGGTGGCGCATAAGAAATAGTCGGAGCCAATTCTTTTAGCCGGAGAGAGCCGTGGGGCTGGACGAGGGATTCATTCAAGCCGATCGCGTGCTGGTCTCTTCGCTGGCCAATGGCGACGCGGGCGCGGCCGCAGAATTGCTCGACGACGATTTCACGTTGGTCGATATCAACGGGCGCGTCTTCACCAAGCCGCAGCTCGCGCGGGATTTGCCCAAGCCCGCGCTCGGCGACGAGGCCGGGATATCGCCCGCTTCGCGTCATTACGGCGAAGTCGCTGTCGTGACCGCCGAACGCGGCAAGGTGTTCGTGCTGCGCATCTGGGTGAAACGCGAAGGCGCCTGGCGCGCGCTGGCGGTTCATGAGGTGTCGCAGAATTTACCGCCCGCGCCGCACGGGCCGGGCCGCAAGGACTGGGATAATCCATGCCGCACGCTGCCCTATACGCCGCGCAACGCCGATGAGCGCGACTGCCTGGCCGCCTGGCAGCGGCTGGAAACCGCGGTCATGGCGGGCGATGCCGAGGTTTGGGCGCGCCACATCGCCGATGAGTTCATGGTGTACGGCCCGACGCGGCGTCATAGCAAAGCCGACCGCAAAAAGGTGCTGGAAGAGCAAAAGCGCAGCGGCACCCATTCCGCGCCCGCCCCGCTGGTCTCGGCGCAGCTGTTCGGCTTTGCCGGCGCTATGGTGATGACCTGCGAGCATCAGCCGTTCCACGGCAAAGCGGCGCAAGTCAGCCGCGTTTTCGTCAAGCGCGACGGCCAATGGCTGATGGCGGTCAGCTTCCAGACCACCCGGCAGGACGCAGCCGTCAAAACGATTTAGAATGCGGGCTAGACCTAGGACCTGAAAATCATGACCCGCCGCAATACCCCGCGCGTATCCTTTATCGGCTTTGGCGAAGCCGGCCAGGCGATCGCCGCCGGCCTGCGCGATGCCGGCATTGAGCGCATCGCCGCCTGGGACATTCTATTCCCGTATGCCGAAGGCGCGCACCTCAAGGCCGCGGGCGAAAAAATCGGCGTGCGGCTGGCGGCTTCGGAAGCCGAAGCCGTCATTGAAACCGACATGATCGTCTCCGCCGTCACCGCAGCATCCAGCCTGGAAGCCGCGCGTTCGGTCGCGGCCCACCTCAACGGCAATCCCTATTATCTCGACATCAATTCGGTTTCGCCCGGCCGCAAGCAGGAGACCGAAAAGCTTCTGGGCGGCAATGCGCGTTATGTCGATGTCGCGGTCATCGCGCCGATCCATCCGGCGCGCCACCGCACGCCACTGCTGATTGCCGGTCCGCATGCGCAAGAGATCTCGCCGCTGCTGGCTGAATTGGAAATGAAACTATCCGTCGTCCCAGGCGGGACCGGCCAAGCGGCTGCGATCAAAATGATCCGCAGTGTCATGGTCAAGGGCATGGAGGCACTTACGCTCGAATGTTTCCTCGCCGCCTCGTGCGCCGGCCTGCTCGAAGAAGTGACGGCGTCGCTCAAGAATAATTATCCAACGCTCGATTTCACCAAGATCGCCGATTACAACATCGAGCGCATGGCGAGCCATGGCGAGCGGCGCGCCGCGGAAATGGAAGAGTCCTCGGTCACTTTGCGCGAACTCGGCCTCGATCCCCTGATGGTGGACGCCACCGTCAAGCGCCAGCGCGAAATGGGAGCGATCGGCAAGCAGGAAGCCGTGCGCGCGACCCTCAAAGACGGCCGCGCCGCGATGCTCAATGCCATCGGTGCTGCGGCCAAAGACCGGAATTGAGCGTTCGGCGGAAACATGAACGCGCGTTCAGATTAGGACGCGGCGCAAGGGCGTAAATTTCTTGTAATCACGGCAAATTCCCTCCTACAGTGACGTGTCAATAATGCTGGGAGGAAAGCATGAAACTAAAAAATCTAGGATACGCCGTGTTTATGACTGTCGCCGCCGCCGCTCTGGTGCTCGGCACCGCCGGCAGTAGTGAAGCTAAAGGCAAAAAAGCCGCGCCGGCGCCGAAAGTATCGGCCACTTGCATGTTCACCGCGCCGCAGGCGGTCTGCGCGACCAAGGGCAAGATGAGCCTCACATACCGCAACGCCTGCTGGGCCGGCAATGACGGCGCCGTCGTGAAGTCGCAGAAGGCCTGCAAGCCCGCGAAAGCCATGAAGCATGGCAAGAAGAAGGCCAAGAAGGCGATGAAAATGCCGATGAAGAAATAATTTTCACGCTTGCTGCGAATAAAAAACGGGCCGCTGCCTAGCAGCGGCCCGTTGGTATTTTGGAAGACCGATCCGCTTATTTCTTGCGCGGAGGAATCTGCAGCAATTCCGCGATCTGCTCCTTGGTCAGCGGCTTGTCGAGAAACTTCAGCTTGACCGCGTCGGCGATGGCGCCATCCAGATCGGCGAATTTGTCGGTCTGCATGGTTTCTTTCGGCTGGAATTTATCCATCAACTCCTTGAGCAAGTCGACCGGCAGTTTCATTTTGGCCGAATACATTTCGACCGCCTTCGGGTCGGCATACATCCAGTCGGCCGCCTCGCGATAGGCGTCCATGAAGCGCATGATGGCATCGTGCTTGGTCTTGAGCGATTCCGAATTGACGATCAGCACGCGCACGGTCTGCCCGCGCAACGAGGGCACGTCGCTGCCGCGCGCGACGATGCGGATCTTGCCCTCTTTGATTTCCTTCAGGCCGAACGGCGGCGCCGCCCAGCCGATATCGACTTGGCCCGACATGACCGCGGTCAAGGTCGCGGCCGGCCCGCCGGTCGCGGTCGGCTTAGCCTTGGAGCCGAGTTCGCTGGTGAAAGCGACCACGATATTGTTCGAACTCGAGCCATTGGTCGAATAGGCGATGGTGGTTTCGGGCGTGGCGTCCTTGAGCGACTTAATCGGAGAATCCGCTTTCACGTACCAATACAGATCGCCGGTGCCGGTGAAGGCCGGCGCTAGAATGCGGACCGGCGCACCTTTCGAGAAAGCGCGCATCACACCGGCTGCGCCGACCCCGGCGCCGATATCGGCCGAGCCCGAGATCACCGCCTGGATGGTCTCGCCGGCGCCTTGCGTGCCGACATTGTTGAGCACCAAGCCGTGCTTCTTGAAGATGCCGGCGTCCTGGCCGAGCGTTGGCGGCTGGTTTTCCCAGTTGTTGATCTGACCGATCGCTACATTGAGCGTGTCATCGGCCGATGCCGGTGTTCCGGCCAGCGCCAGCGGCATGATCAGTCCGATGGCGCCGATAATGGCGTTAAATGTCTTCATTCGTATCCTCCCTTAATTTTCTTTCGTTGAAGTGGTGCCCCACTCTCTTGACCGGCATTCAACACCGTCACCTGCCCGCCGGGAAGCCTAAAGTGTCATCGGCGCTTGGTTTTGCCTCTTTTCGCGGACTTTTTGGCGGGCTTGCCCGGCTTTTGCTTCATGGATGCAGGAGAGATGCCGCCCGCTTTGGCCACCCGCATCGACCAATATTCCCAGGAGCGGGCCAGGCCCGTCGTCTTGTTGACGAGGTCTCCGGCCAGCTTGGTCTCGCCCGGCGTGAGCGAAGCAATACTGCCTCCGGTCATCATGGCGCGCGTTTGGAATTCGGCGTTGTGGGCCGAGAAGATCGTGCGGAACACGCAATGTCGCACGCCGATGCCGGCGACCGTAACTCCGTGGCGGCGCATCAGCACCAACCAGTGCGGGCCGAGCGCGCGGGCGAGCGAGGCGCCCTCCTCGGGCTTGACCACCAGCATATTGGTGTCGCCGAACTCGTCGTGCTGATCCCAGTATGGCGGCCTGATGCCGGCCTGGGCGCCCATATGAAATACCGGCACATAATCGGCGCCGGTTATAAGCAGCGGCATGAAAGACGGACAATGGTGGTGGCAAACCGACATCACATCCGGTCGCGCCTTGTAAATTTCACCGTGGATCACCCGCTCGGAATATTGCCCGACGCCCGGATCGCGTATCGGCTGCGAATTAAGGTCGTATTCGATCAGATCGTCCGGCTCGACCAGTTCGGGCGCGCGCGAACGCGACAGGAAATAGCGGTTCGGATTGTCGGGATGACGCATGCTGACATGGCCGAAGGCATCGATCACGCCTTCATGGGCGACAATCTGGTTGGCGAGCGCGAGCTCGCGGCGCGCGTCGATCAGTCTATTGGACAAGGGACGGTTCCTCTCACGTGTTGTTGGTTTTGTATCGCATAATTCCCAGTGTCCCGCATTATAGGACATAGGGCGCGGTCAACCACAACCGCGGCGCTTGACAGGAGCCGGCGGTTAGGGAGGGTTCATGCCACCATGCCTGGGTCCGGCCAAATCATCGTCGAGCGCGTCAGTCATATGTATCGCCCGCCGCGCGGACGCGAGGTGCTGGCGCTCGATGCGGTTTCGCTCGAGGTCGCCAACCGCGAATTCGTCGCTTTGCTCGGGCCATCGGGATGCGGCAAGTCCACACTGCTTTATCTGATCGGCGGGTTTTTGCCGGTCGAGACCGGCGCGATCCGGGTGGACGGCAATCCGGTCGCCGGGCCCGGCCCTGACCGCGGCATCGTGTTCCAGCATTTCGCGCTGTTTCCCTGGAAGACCGTGCGCGGCAATATTCTCTATGGCCTCGAACGCCAAGGCATGCCGAAGGCCGAGCGCGAAGACGCGCGCGCGGGATTTCATCGAACTCGTGGGGCTGACCGGTTTCGAGGACAGCTACCCCTCGCAATTATCCGGCGGCATGCGCCAGCGCACCGCGATCGCGCGCACGCTCGCCTTCGATCCGAAAATCCTGCTGATGGACGAGCCGTTCGGCGCGCTCGACGCCCAGACCCGCGCCCTGATGCAGAGCGAATTGTTGCGCATCTGGCAGCGCACGCCCAAGACCGTCATCTTCGTCACCCATGACGTGCAGGAAGCGGTCTATCTCGCCGACCGCGTGGCGGTGATGTCGGCGCGGCCGGGGCGCATCAAGACCATTGTCGACACCAAATTCGACAAGAACGATCCCAACATCTTCAAGGCGCCGGCTTTCGTTGAAAAAGTGGACGAGCTCTGGAACCTGGTGCGCGACGAAGCCATCAAGGCGCAAGGCACGCGCGCGCCATGACAATGTTCATTCGCTACTCGCCGCTTTTGCTGATTGCCATAGCTTGGGAACTGGCGGCGCGCCTCAATTTAGTGTCGAGCACGGCTTTGCCGCCGCTGTCCGATGTGATCCTGGCCTGGATCGACATGATCAAGGACGGCGAACTCATCAGCAACGGCGCATCGTCGCTGTTCCGCGCAAGCGCGGGTCTGGCGCTGGCGGTCATGTTCGGAGGCGTGCTCGGCATTGCGATGGCCTGGTCGAAGCCGGTGAACGTGCTTATGGCGCCGCTGGTGGAAATTTTCTATCCGCTGCCGAAATCGGCGCTGATACCGGTCACCGTGATCTGGCTCGGCTTCGGCGACGCCTCCAAGATCCTGCTGATTTTTCTCGGCTGCATGCTTCCGGTGACAATTGGCGCCTTCAACGGCGCACGCTCGAGCGAACAAGTGCTGGTCTGGTCGGCGCGAAGCATGGGCGCGCATAAAATGCGGATGTTGTGGGACGTCGTGGTGCCGAGTGCGATGCCGGAACTGCTCAACGGCATTCGTACCGCGCTGGCGCTCTCATTTATCTTGCTGGTGTCGTCGGAACTGATCGTGGCGCAGAAGGGCTTCGGCTTTCTGATCGGTTCATTCGGCGCCAACGGCTCTTATGATGCGATGTATGCCGTAGTGCTGACGGTGGCGTTTCTGGGCTTTGCCGCCGACCGCTTCTATCTGCTGATCACACGGCGGGTGCTGCAATGGCGAGAATAGCAACGGCAACGCTCGACGGCCTGCCGGAGCGCGCCGCGCGCTTCGCCCACAAGCTTGTTTGGGCGGGCGCGCGCGTATTTTCCATTGTCGTCGTGCTGGTGGCCTGGGAATGGCTGGCGCGCAGCGGCCGATTCACGACTTACCAATTGCCGGCGCTGAGCCTCGTGCTGGAGCGCATCTGGAGCGATGCTAGGTCGGGCGATCTTGCCATTAATACCGGGCTTACGCTTTATCGCGCGCTGGTAAGTTTCGCCATCTGCGCGGTCGGCGGCGTCGCGATCGGCATGGCGATGTCACGCAACAAAATCGTCAACTGGTTTTTCGATCCGATTATCTCGGTCGGCTTTCCCATGCCCAAAATCGCCTTCCTGCCGGTCGTGATCCTTTGGCTCGGCGTTTACGATGTGTCCAAGATCACCATCATCGTCATCGACGCCATTTTCCCGGTGATCGCGGCCACCGTCATCGCCATCCAGGGCGTCGAGCGCGAACTGATCTGGTCGGCCCGCAATATGGGCGCCAATAAGCGCGAATTACTGACGCAAATCGTACTGCCGGCGGCGTTGCCGCAGATCATGACCGGATTGCAGGTTGCATTGCCTTTGACATTGATTGTCGCCGTCGTCGCCGAAATGCTGATGGGCGGATACGGGCTGGGCGGCGCCATGATGACGGCTTCGCGCTTTGCCAATTCGCCCGGCGTATTCGCCGGCATCGTCGAGATCGCCGTGGTCGGTTATGTGCTGGTCAAGGCCATGTCGATACTGCGCCGAAGATTATTGATCTGGCATCAGGAAGCTAACGAGCCGAGCAACGGCGTGAATTCGAAACATGAAGGCCGCCGGCGCGTGTGCGCGAGGCGGCCTCCATTTTAATCGACGATCAGTTCTTCTGTTGCGCCTGCGGCTTGCGGATTGGCGGCCAGATAGTCCTGATAGGTCTTGCCGGCGAAATTGTTCGGAGCCGGCACTTCGCTGGACTGCGCGGGAGCACCGTCGACCGGCGCGCTCGCCATTTCCTTGGTGCACAGATCCTTGAACACGACCTGGCCTTCCGGCGTGTAGGTCTTGGTCAGGCAGTTGCAGATGCCATCGACCACCGGTTCGACATAGCCGACGGGGCGGACATAGCCGCGCTCGTGCAGGCGCCAGACGTGGATGTGCTCGTGGAAATGCGGATGGTTGACGTGGATGACCGGCGGGTTGCCGCCGCGGCCGCGCACGACCATGGCGTCGGCGGAGCCGGAAACAAGGGCTGCTGGAAGCCAGCGTTGCGATGGCGGCGAGAACGAGGGTGAGCTTGTGGGATTGTGACATGGCCTTCTCCAGGGTTCGAATGAAGCGTCCGATAGCCATTAGTCGCGCGCCCCTGGAGAAAGGTTCATGCCGCCTGGCGGTCGGCGCCGACACGCCGGTGAGCCTGCCGCGCGAGGGCTTGTGGGCCTATCGCGACTTGGGCAGCATGCCCGGTCAGTCAAGACGTGTACCGCATGGCGGGTAAATTGGCCCGCCGTGCGGCTTGCCAAAATCGGTTGGACGCCCGACAATCTTTTCGATCGCTGCGTGAAGCTTGCCAGCTAAAAGCGTAAGCCCGGCGAAACTGGGAGGATACAATGCGAATTTTGAAACTTGCCAAATTCGGCATTCTGGCCGGCGTATGCGCGCTTGGCCTTTTCGGCGCCAGCACCGCCAATAGCGCGGAGCCGGTAAAGATCCGCTTGGGATGGGTGGCCCCGGTCGCCAATTGGGGCTCGATCGTGATGGAAAAGAAGGACCTCGCCCAGCACATGGGCAAGTCCTACACGCTCGAAACCATCCGCTTCCAGGGCACGCCGCAAATGATCACGGCGATCGCCAATAACGAACTGGAAATCTCCAACCTCGCTTATTCCTCGCTGGCCATTGCCATTGAAAACGCCGGACTCGACGACATCCGTGTCATCGCCGACGAATTCCAGGACGGCGTACCCGGCTATTTCAGCAGCCAATATTACGTGCGCAAGGACTCCGGCATCGACAAGGTCGAGGACCTCAAAGGCAAAGTGATCGGCACCAACGGCGCCGGCAGCGCGGTCGATGTCGCAATCCGGGCCATGCTGAAAAAGCACGGCCTGGAAGACAAGCGCGACTATACGATGCTGGAAGCCCCTTTACCCGCCATGGCCGCCATGCTCTTGGAAAAGAAAGTGGACCTGATCCCGGCCGTGTTGCCCTTTGCGCTCAATCCGAAACTCAAGGAAGAGGGCAAAGTTCTGTTCGAGCAGAAGGATATTCTCGGCGTGACCGAGATGATCTCCTGGAACGCGCGCGCGGGCTTCATCGAGAAGAACCGTCCTGCCATGGTCGATTTCATGGAGGACATGCTGCGCATCACAAAATGGTTCGAGGATCCCAAGAACCACGACGAGGTCGCCCAGATCGCCTCCAAGATCACAAAGGCGCCGCCGGATCGGTTCGGCTGGCTGTTCACCAAGCAGGACGAATATCGCGACCCCAACATGGTCCCGAACCTGGTGGCGCTCCAGCGCAATGTCGATGTCACGCGTGAACTTGGCTTCGTGAAAAAGAAGATCGACATCAACAAATACGCCGACCTCAGCCTCGTGAAAGACGCGGTAAAACGTCTCAAATAAATTAGCCGGTCGCTATATCTGGTGTTGGTTGGCCCTGGGGCGCGCCCTCCCTGGGGCCAATTTTTTGCGTGCTAGCTTTGCAAAAACAGGGTTAATTTTTGTCTTTACAAGAGGCAAAAAACACGAAAAAGTATAGGCAGCGTCACAACTTACATGGTTAACGGGGCGTACCAAAATGGGACATCTAACCAAAGCTTTCTGCGCTGCCCTGCTCCTGATCGCAGCGGCAGGCATTGTTTCCGATACGGCCTATGCCGGCACCTACTATGACTCGGTCTGTAATTGCCGGCGACCGGATTCCGAATATCAAACAAGGCGTTACGAGCGTGCGCCGGCTCGGGTGGTCAATCACACCCGCTATGTCGACCACACCCGCGTGGTGCGCGGCAACACAAGGCTGATCCAGGAAAACCGCCTGATCGTGCATGTGCGGCCGGTCATCAACCGCGAAGTGGTCGTGCACCGGACCAACACGGTCGTGAAGGACGTCGTTCTGCATAGGGTCAACACCACCAACCGGGTGCAGGAAGAGACCCGCCGTGAAACCATCAACCGTTACGCCGGTGGCAGCGTTCGTCACGTGGTCGAGCGGCGCGAGGTTCGCGGCGTCAACTGTAACTGCGGCTACGGCGGCGGATCGCGTGAATATCGCGGACCTGCGGTAGAGAGCGAACGCGGGCCCGCCGAAGAGAGCGAAAGTGACGACGGCGGTCAGGTTTCCTATCGCAACTAAACGTCCCGCGCCCCGTTAAAAACCAAACCGCCTCGCCGGGAAACCCGCGAGGCGGTTTTGTTTTGGGTAAAGACGCTCATAGAGCGCGACGCCGCAGCGCTAGATGCGCTTGATCGGTATGGCGCCCAGGAAGTCGCGTTTTCCGATATCGGCCCCGAATGCCCGCACACAGGCAAAGGCGGCGGTCCGGTGGAAATAGAAATTCGGCAGCACGAAGTGGTTGAGATAATCGGCGCCGGTCATCTGGCCTTTGACCGTCGGCCCGAGCGGAAAGGTGATCTCGCGCTCGGCCGCAGCGTCGATGGCTTTGGTGTCGAGCGTCTTGAGATAAGCCACCGTCTTGGCGAGCCGCTCTTTGAGCTGGTCGATGGTGGTTTCGTTATCCTCGAATTTCGGCGGCTCGACGCCGGCAAGACGCGACGAGCCGTTCTTGGCTTGATCGCACACCGCCTGCACCTGGCGCACAAGCGCGAACATATCGGGTGCCAGCCGCCAGCCGAGCAGCACCGATTGATCGACTTTCTTGGCCGCCGCATGGGCGGCGGCCTTGTCCAGGACGCCGATAAGGGCGTTAAGACCGATCTCGAAGACCGGCAGGGACGCTTGCGACATTGTAAACGGCATAGGGAAATCCTTGCGCAATGAATGAGGGTCTGGCGAGAGACCAGCGGCGAGCAAGATGCACGCATTGGGCGCGCGGTTCAATCGGCCTGATTGTAACAAGATACCGCCGGGCGCGAGGAATAGGCCTTACAGCTCGGCCCACTGCCGCAGCAGATTGTGATAAACGGCTGTGAGCGAGACCACCGATTTGTGATCCGGGTGATCGCCGGACAAGCGCACGATCGACATATCGAGATCGAACAGCAGCGCGCGCTGGGCCTCGTCCCGGATCATGCTTTGCGTCCAGAAGAACGAGGCGATGCGCGAGCCACGCGTAATCGGCGTTACGTGATGCAACGACGTGGCCGGATAGACGATCATGTCGCCGGCGGGCAGCTTCACCGTATGGCGGCCATAGGTGTCCTCAACCACCAATTCGCCGCCGTCGTAATCCTCCGGCGCCGAGATGAAGAGCGTTGCCGATGTATCGGTGCGAATGCGCATGCCGGAGGCGGCATGACCGCGGATGGCATTATCGACATGCGCGCCAAAGGTCATGCCGGCGTCGTAGCGATTGAACAGCGGCGGGAAAACCTGCTTGGGCAGCACCGCCGACATGAACAGATTGCTGCGCGCGACTGCCTCGACCACCATGGCGCCCAGTTCGCGCGCCTCGGCGCAATCCTCGGGCAATTGAAGATTGTGCTTCACTTGCGCCGATTGATGACCGGCCGTGGCGCGGCCATCGACCCAGGCGCCCTTTTCCATCACCTCGCGGCAACGCTTGACTTGCTCGGGCGTGAGCACATCGGGAATATGGATCATCATCGGCGAGCGCCTACCATTTACGCTTCAGCGTCAACGCCGCCATACGGCCGGCACCGGGCACCGCCCAGTTGGTGTAAGCCAACTCGTAATAGAAAGCGTTGGTGAGATTGTAGACATTGAACTGCAGCGTGGTCTTGGCGTCGAACTTGTAGGCCGCCATGGCATCGAAGCGCCAATAGGCCGGGACCAGGCTGCTTTGCGGCAGCGACGTCGATGCCGTCGGAATATCGCCGTAGACCTGCCCGACATAGAATGCGCCGCCGCCGACCTGAAGGTCCGGCGTCAGATCGTAAGTCGACCAAAGCGAAAGGCTGTGCGTCGGCGTGTTGGTCGGCTCGACGCCACTGTTGAACCGGAATTGTGCTGCTGATGACGCGGGCGTGGATGTAACTGTAAGTCGCTATCACTTGCCACAGATCCGTAAGCTTGCCGGTTGCGCTGGCCTCGAAGCCGCGCGACCGCAACACACCGCCAAGCACGGTCGTAGTCGACGTGGTCGGATCGGTGATGCGCATGTTGAGCTTGTCGATCTGGAATACCGCGGTCGCCAAACTCAGCTTGCCGCCAAGCACGTCCGCTTTGGCGCCGAACTCGGTAGTGATGTTCTTTTCCGGCGGCAGCGCGAACTGGCTGATGGCCGTCGCCGGCGTGGTCACGCTGATGGTGAGGTTGTCGGCGCTCGGGTTAAACGACGTGCCATACATGGCATAGATGCTGGTGTCTTGAATCGGGTGATACACCGCCCCGACACGCCAGCTCAGTACATTGTTGACGCTGGCAAGGTCCTGAACGCTGGGATCACCCAGCGGCGCAAGTTGTTCAAAGCGGAAATAGTCGTAGCGCAACCCGCCGAGCAGATCGAAATAGCGGTTGAGCTTGATTTGATCGGCGGCGTAGGCGCCGGCCGCCTGGGACTTGCCGGTCGCCAACTGGTTAGCGGTCGGCGGCAGAGGAGTGCCGCCAGATCGGTACGGGTCCGGATCGAGGAAATTAGTTGGCACCTGGCCGGTCCAGGCCTGGCGCAGGAAATCGCGATTTTCGATCTGGGCGTCGAATCCGAACGTCGCGGTGTGCTCGAGTTTCCAGGTATTGAAGCGAGCGGTGAAGTCCGTTTGGTTGGCGAGGAGCTTGGCGTGGATGGCCGTGCTGTTACGGTTGGGTATCCACGGCGAATTCAGATTGGCCAGCAGCGGAACGTTCGCGGCCGGCTCCGGAAACACGTTGAGCTGATAGTGCAGCACGTCGGTGTAGCGCGTGGTGTTGGTGATCTTGAGCTGGTTGTTGATCTCATGCTCGATCTTGGCGGTCGCAACGCTGGCATCGACCCGATCGACATCCGGATTGGGCCCGCTGAGAATGCCGTACCAGGTGTTGCGCGCCACCGGCGCCGGCGAGCGCGGCAAACCATCGGCCGGATTTGTAAACGGCACGCCATAATCGGGAATGTTGTTGTCGTGCTGATAGATGTAGCTCAGCGTCAGCTTGGTTGAATCGTTGAGCTGCATCTTTACCGAAGGCGAGAAGCCCCACTTGTCCTGCTTGACGTGGTCGCGATCGGGCGTGTCGTAGAGTTGCCCCATGGTGATGATGCGGGCCGATACGTTCTCGTTCACCACAGTGTTGCTGTCGACGGTCGCACGCACTCCCGGTCCGGTATTGGCAGTCAACGTGGCTTCGTTGGAATTCTGATCGAATGGCGTCTTGGTCACGAGATTGACGACGCCGCCGGTCGAACCGCGGCCGAATAGAAACGACGACGGGCCCTTGTAGACTTCGATACGGTCAGTGGCGAAATCGTCGCGGGTATACCAGCCGGGGTCGCGCACGCCGTCGCGGAATACGTCGCTCTGCGCCGAGAAGCCGCGAATATAGGGCGTGTCACCCTGGTTGCCGCCTTCGCCGGCCCGGAAGGTGATACCGGCGACGTTGCGCAAGGCGTCCTTCACATTGGTCGCGTTCTGATCCTGGATGACCTGCTGGGGCACTACATTGACCGACTGCGGCGTATTGAGAATCGGGATCGGCATACGTGTGAGCGAAGGCTCGGTGACCTGGTAGCCGCCGCCTTTGTCGCCGGTCACGTCGATCGTCGGTAGTTGCAGGCCGGAACTGCCGCCTTCCTGCGCCGAGGCGGTGGACGTCATCAGCGTCGCCAGGCCGAATGCCGTGAGCGACGCGGCGCGATGAGAATTCTGAAACCGAATATTGGCGGGCAGCGGCGTGTCGCAGCTTTGCCGCGTTTTGAATTGCGTGACGACGTGGAGATGACCGTTATCGGATTGCGAAATCAGCGCACGGCCGGCGAGGTGACTAAACCGCGCAGAATTATTACTTGCCGCTACGATACTCATCTTGCCGCCCCCGCGCGAATACTATACTTTAGAACCGTAATAATCAGCGCGATTACTACGTTCAATTCGAACCATGTTCTGTATTCAGGGTCAAGAACTAGTTGTTATACAAGCATAACTATCGGATTAGAACACTTCTAAACTAGTTATTACTGTTTGGAATACTTAAAAACTAAATGTTGTCCAAGATTCTCTATTCTCTTGAGCGCGGGCCCTGTATAGGGTGCCCGCTTGAGCGGCCGGCAGCGCCATGGCGTCCAAAATATGTTACAATGTTACAATATGCCGAACGGCCACCGAAAAAGGATCGATGTTGAAATGACCGGCTTTCTTCGCGTGTCGCGGCGCTGGGCGTTTTGGGCCTTGGTGTTGAGCCTCGGTTTCATGCTGCCCGCTTTGGCGTTGGCGCAAACGCCGGAGGCCGCGCCGACGTCGCCGGTCCTGCTCAACCTGCCGCGCGACTTGTCGCCCTGGGGCATGTTCATGGCCGCCGACATCGTGGTCAAAGCGGTGATGGTCGGGCTGGTTTTCGCCTCGGTGCTGACCTGGACGATCTGGTTCGCCAAGGCGATCGAACTCATGCTGGCCCGCCGCCGCCTCATCGTCGCCATCGGCGCGCTCAGCAAGGCGCGTTCGTGGAGCGAGGCCACCGCGGGCCTTAAGGCGCGCGACGGCACGACGGCGGCATTGATCCGCAGCGCCGACACCGAATTGCAGCTCTCCGCTGGAGCGATATCGCCCGACGGCGTCAAGGAACGCATCGCCTCGCGGCTGGAACGGCTGGAGGCCGCTGCCGGACGACAGATGATCCGCGGCACCGGCATTCTCGCCACCATCGGCGCCACGGCGCCCTTTGTCGGCCTGTTCGGCACGGTGTGGGGCATCATGAACAGCTTCATCGGCATTTCGAAAGCCCACACCACCAATCTCGCCGTGGTAGCGCCTGGCATCGCGGAAGCCCTGCTTGCGACAGCACTTGGTCTGGTGGCGGCGATCCCGGCGGTGGTGATGTACAATATGTTTTCGCGCTGGATCGCGGGCTACCGTGCGCTGCATGCCGACGCCTCGGCCGAAATCCTGCGTCTCGTGAGCCGCGATCTCGACCGTGGCGCTTTCGACCAACGCCGCCGCAACGTGTCGGCCGCCGAGTAGTGCCATCATGAGCGTGCGCCTCGACCACGGCGAT
>CAWEDE010000004.1:0-240321 GCA_963807665.1 uncultured Alphaproteobacteria bacterium
TGTAAAACATGTTTCCTCTCTATGGTTTTTAATTTCTTATTTAAAGGGGACCAGCAATCGCCCGGACCGTCAAGTCGCTTTGGATTGCTTACGATTGTCCGCCTTGGATCATTCACGTCATGGCCGTGGTGGGCCGAAATCGACCTTTGTCCGCGTCACTCCGTTGGCGGTCGTTTTGGGCAAAGGTCCGAAACGCCGCTAAGTGCCACTAAGGACAAAGTGGGACATAGCTGGAGATGTCACTAAATGCCTATTTGTTCACGCTGTTGAAGCTGCACGAACGGTCGCCGGTCACGAAGTCCTCTGCGAAGTGGGCCCATACGAAAAACATGCGTGCGAATCCGCCACGGCTAGATTAGGCCTACTTCGAAAGCACTACACTTTGGTGAACCTCTACCGTCAGGGCTTCTAGCCGTTCAGTTAGCGATTTAATCGTTTCGGTGAGCATGGTGTTCTGCTGAACCATTTCTAGTAACAGCGCCGTTTGCTTTACCGCAACTGCCTGCCTCTCCTCACTTGCACGGTGAAGATCTTCGCGATGTTCAGCGTCGGCTAGAGCGTGACATTTGTCCCGATCAGCCTGCCTCGTCTGAGCTAGCAAAATTAGTGGCGCCGCATATGCCGCCTGTAGGCTAAATGCCAGGTTCAGGAGGATGAACGGGTAGATGTCAAACGATACCCATCCTACGACGTTGACCAGTATCCAAACTCCGACAACGACGGTCTGGGCTATAAGAAAAATGGGCGTACCAAAAAACCTGGCGAATGCTTCAGCCTTTAAAGCGAACCAATCACCGCCAAACACATCCCCTAAATGGGCGTGCGGCAGATGAAATCGATAAAAATGCCTTTTCGATGGATGGTTCACGCTTTCAGAGGTGACGGTTTCGACATCAAATGCCATTGGGCTTGACCCCCATTTTGATCAGAAGGCACAGCGTACAAAATTCTCATCGCTCCTATTCATGCACCATTGATTAGATGGCGACAAGCAAGACTAAAGATCGAAGTTACGGTTGATTCGCTGATGGTGAAAACGCGCTGAACGTACCGCCATCGCTACAGCAAATTCTTGCGAAGCGATCTAATTGTGAACGTTCGCTTTGGGTCAAAAGGCGGCAAATCCGCGAAGGGCTAAACCCCATCGTTGTCTGTTTCGATCCGAATGCGGACAAATTCGGCAGCGATCTGTTTGTCGGCCAAATGCCAGAATCAGACTTACCGATAATTTCAGTTTAGCCGGCCTCGAATCCAAAACCGGATGACGATTTCGGATTCGGGCCGAATTTTTTCTAGAGCCCTAGTTCGTAAGCGCTCAGGCCTCGTCGTCTTTCTTTTTGGCCTTCTTCGCCTTGGCGGGCTTGGCGTCGGCGTCCGCCACCGCGACATCGCCTTCGCTCTTGCCTTCGGCGGCTTCGCCTTCGAGCGCCTTGATGGCTTCCGGCTCGAAGAAGGCTTCGGCATTCGCGAGCGCTGCTTCGGCTTCCTCTTCGGCATCCTCGCGGCGCACCGTCACGTCCTCGCCGCGCGCGATGCGTTCGGCTTCCGCCGCGCTGCGCGCCACGGTGACCGTGATGCCAACCTCGACATCCGGATGCAGCGACAGCGGCACTTTGTATTGGCCGATCGACTTGATCGGCATATTAAGCGACACTTGCGAGCGGGTTACCTCGCCGCCTTCGGCAACGATCAGAGCGGCGATGTCACGCGTCGACACCGAACCGAACAACTGGCCGGTTTCGCTCGCCTGCCGGATCACGACATAATTCTTGCCGTTGACCTTGGCGGCGACCTGGCCGGCGACGCCCTTGAGTTCGAGGCTCTTGTTCTGCAGCTCGACCTTCATGCCTTCGAATTTCGACTTGTTGTCGGCACTGGCGCGCAGCGCCTTGCCGCGCGGCAGCAGGAAATTGCGGGCATAGCCGTCCTTGACGCGCACGACGTCGCCCATTTGGCCGAGTTTGCCGATACGCTCGAGTAGAATGACATCCATTTTGTGTACTCCTTGATGTGATGATCGGGGTGTTGGTGAAACTTTTAAAACCTCAAATGGGAGCAGGGGGCCCGCGCGTGTTGGCGACGCGCGCGCGCAGATCGAAAGCGGTGTCGATGAGGCCGAGCAGGCAAAGCGCCAATACCGGCCAGCCGAACACGATCACGGCGGCATAGATGCCGCCAAGCAGGAAGCCGCGGCTCTTGATGCCCAGCGTCACGGCGTGCAGCACGGCAAAGCCGAGCACGCCATAGGCCATCAGCAGGCTCGCAGCCAGCACGCTGGCAATGATGCCGACGAATCCACCGAAAAAGCTCAAGACCACCGCAACGGCGAGCGCCGCCGCCGCCAGGGGCGGAAACGTAATGGCCGAGAGCTGCGGCCACGGCCGTTTCAGCCTGCCGGAAAAACTCACAACCCGCGCGGCGAGCCACAGGTTGATCACATTGGTGATGGTGGCAAGGATCGCCGCCGCCGCCGGAACGGCGACCACCAGGAAGGCGATCAGCCGGCCGGTATTGTTGACACCCGGCACCGATAAAGGCGCGCCGGCACGGTCGCCGATTTCGGCTTGCAACATGCTGGTCAGCGCGCGGCTCAAGCCGGCGCGGAAGCTTTCCACATCGGTGCCGAAATTTGGGATGGCGACCACCACGATCAGGGCTGCCAACACGGCCGCCCATACCACCAGCCGGCCGGGCGGATACCATTCGAGCGCGGCGCTTTTCGAGCCACCGTTTAGGCCGGCTCCGCCAGCGGGCCGCGCCAGCATGGCGAGATAGCCGAGCCACCAGGCCGGCACGCCGGCGCCTGCGAGAAACGCAAAGAAGAATACGGTGCCCAAAAGCGAACCGAGCAGAACAGCGCCTGTAACGGCGGCGATCATCGCCGACCAATGGCTCCAGCCGATACCCGCGATCATGATCGGCAGCGGCGCCAGATAGAAAAGCAAGACCGACAGCCACGAGCCGGAGACCACCGAGGCGAACAATAAAGCCGCCGCGGCGCCAGCCCCTAAGCCGATGAGTCCAAACTGCACCATCACGAGCTGTCCCGCTCTTCGAGCGGTTAGAGACGAAACCAAGTTCGTCCCAACCATCGGCTTGCGGGACAATCCCGCAAGCCTCGTTGTTTTACCTAATCACCTAACTGATCCGCGTAGCGGATCAGCGAATGACAGCAACTGATCCGCGTAGCGGATCAGCGAATGACATAAGGCAGGAGGCCGAGGAAGCGCGAGCGTTTGATCGCCTGCGCCAATTCGCGCTGCTTCTTGGCCGACACCGCGGTGATGCGGCTCGGCACGATCTTGCCGCGCTCCGACACGTAGCGCTGCAACAGCTTGACGTCCTTGTAGTCGATCTTGGGCGCACCGGCGCCCGAGAACGGACAGGTTTTCCGGCGGCGGAAAAACGGCCGGCGCGCTGCGCCACCGCCGCCACCACCACCACCGCCAGCGCCAAAACCAGAACCTTGGGATGATCCGAATGCCATGGCTTAATCCTCCCCGGCTACGGCGTCGACGGCGTCGTCGTCGCGCCGTGGGCGGCGCTCGCGTCCACCACGATCGCCACCACGGTCACCGCGGTCGCCACGATCTCCGCGGTCGCCGCGATCGTCACGATCGGACTTACGCATCATGGCGGAGGGGCCTTCCTCATGCTCCTCGACGCGGATGGTGAGATAGCGCAGCACGTCTTCGCTCAGCCGCTCCTGGCGCTCGACTTCGTTGAGCGCGGCGGACGGGGCTTCGACATTGAGCAGCGTCAAATGTGCTTTGCGGTTCTTGGCGATGCGATAGGACAGCGACTTGAGACCCCAATATTCGGTCTTGGTGATCTTGCCGCCATTTTGCGTGATGACGCCGGACAAAGTCGCGGTCAATTCCTCGACCTGCTGCGTGCTCAGATCCTGGCGCGCCAGATAGACGTGTTCGTAGAGCGGCATGAAGTGCCTTTCCTTGTTAAACCCATGTCCGAAACCCTGGCGCCTAGCCCCACGAGCCCTTCAGGAAAGGCTCGAATGCTCAGTAGGCGGGAACACGGGACGCCGGGCACTGGGCCCTACCGTTCATGACCGAGGGTCATAAAACAGCCGTCCGTTCAGCTCCCAACCAGAACCTCGGAATGCGCGGTTTATAGGGGTTTCGCGCTAAAACGCAAGCTCACAAGGACAGCGGCTTAATGCAGTAATTTACGCCGCTTTTGGCCCGGTATTGCAGGCGTTTTGCTGCAGTTTGTCGGCGAGCTTGACCGCGAGCGCGACGCCCTCGCGGATCTGGCGGGCGGCGCTGGGCGTGGCGTCTTCGGCCTCGCGCATTTTGTTGAGTGCGTCCAGCAACCGTTCCAGATTTTGCGCCATCAATTGCTGGCGAAAATCGGGGTCGCTGCGCGCCCGCGCTAGATCGTCCTCGGTTACCAAGTCGCTCATCGGCAGCCCTTGAAAGGTGATGCTCCAGACTAGCCGCAGAGTCTTTTCGCTTGGTTACTGGCAAGGTTCGACTTGGACAGGCTTAACTTGACACAAACCCCCGTCGCGGTGTCTTTCGGCCCGATTTCGACGAGCGGACGGGGCAAAAGGCTCATTACATGGCGGTCGCATTCGTATTTCCGGGTCAGGGCAGCCAGACCGTGGGCATGGGCAAAGCGCTGGCCGCGAATTTCGCGGCGGCCCGGCAGGTGTTCGCCGAGGTGGACGACGCGCTGGGCGCCAAGCTCTCGGCTATCGTTTTCGAAGGCCCGCAGGAAACCCTCACGCTCACCGAAAATGCCCAGCCGGCGCTGATGGCGGTCTCGCTTGCAACCATTCGTGTGCTGGAGGCCGAAGCCGGTCTCGACCTCAAGCGCGACGCGCAATTCGTTGCTGGCCATTCGCTCGGCGAATATTCGGCGCTGGCGGCGGCTGGCGCTTTTACGATTGCCGATACCGCGCGGCTGCTGCGCCTGCGCGGGCAGGCGATGCAGAAGGCGGTGCCGGTCGGTGTCGGCGCCATGGCCGCGTTGATCGGATTGGAATTCGATGTTGCCGCCGCGGTCGCGAGCGAAGCCGCAGCAAGGCCAGGTCTGCCAGGCCGCCAACGACAACGGCGGCGGCCAGGTGGTGGTGTCGGGCGACAAGGCCGCGGTCGAGCGCGCCGTGGAAATCGCCAAAACCAAAGGCGCCAAGCGCGCGATGATCTTGCCGGTATCGGCGCCTTTCCATTGCGCGCTGATGCAGCCCGCCGCCGATGTGATGGCGCAGGCACTGGGTAAGGTCGCGGTCAAATCGCCGGTGGTGCCGGTGGTTTCCAACGTGCTGGCCAAGGCGATCCAGGAACCGGCTGAGATCGTGCGCGCGCTGGTCGCCCAAGTCACCGGCACGGTACGCTGGCGCGAGTCGGTGTCGTTCATGGCCGACGCCGGCGTGAAAACCTTCTATGAAATAGGCGCCGGCAAGGTCTTGAGCGGCCTCATCAAGCGCATCGCGGACGGCGCAACGTCAACAGCGATCGGCACGCCGGAAGATGTTGCGGCATATAAAGCGCGCGCATGATTCCGAAAAGTGGGAACCGGTTTTCGGATAGGATCATGCGCAAAATAAAGGGGAACGCATAATGTTCGATCTGACCGGTAAGACCGCGCTGGTGACGGGAGCGACCGGCGGCATTGGCGCTGCGGTTGCGCGCGCGCTGCACGCGCAAGGCGCTACCGTCGCGATTTCCGGCACGCGCCGCGAGGTCCTCGATACGCTCGCCGGCGAACTAGGCTCGCGCGTGCATGTGTTGCCTTGCGATCTTGCCGACAAGGACGCGGTCGAGACTCCTGGTGCCTTCGGCCGAAGAGAAAATGGAAAAGCTCGACATCCTGGTCGCCAATGCCGGCGTCACCAAGGACAATTTGTTCGTGCAATTGAAAGACGAGGACTGGGACCAGGTCATCGCCGTCAATCTGACCGCGACCTTCCGGCTCACCCGCGCGGCGGTCAAGACCATGATGCGGCGGCGCTTCGGCCGGGTGATCGGCATTTCCTCGATTGTCGGCGTCACCGGCAATCCGGGGCAGGGCAATTATACCGCCTCGAAAGCCGGCATGATCGGCATGATGAAGTCGGTGGCGGCCGAATATGCCAAGCGCAATGTCACGGCCAATTGCATCGCGCCCGGCTTTATCGCCACGCCGATGACCGACAAGCTCAATGAAAAGCAGCGCGAGGCCATTTTGGGGCGCGTGCCGGCGGGCAAGCTTGGAACTCCGGCCGACGTGGCGGCGGCGGCGGTCTATCTTGCCTCCGACGAGGCCGGCTATATCACCGGGCAAACGCTGCACATCAACGGCGGGATGGCTATGTTCTAGTAAGTGTGGGCAAAATGGTTGGCTTTTGGGGCCTTACCCGGCTACGCTTTCCCGCGCTAGTCAACGCTTTTGAAGTATGTTAACCGAAATTCGGCCCGCTGGGGTGGCCGATGGCGGAAGTCGCATCAAGCGCTCCGCGATCGAGTATAGCCGCACCAAAGTCAACCACGACGAGGCCGTTGGCGATGGTTGCGATCTGCTCCGGATCGCAGCCCAATATAAATAGCACGAGGTTGGAACGATGAGTGACATTGGCGAGCGGGTGAAGAAGATCGTGGTGGAGCACCTGGGGGTAGAACCCGACAAGGTGACGGAAGCGGCGAGCTTTATTGACGATCTTGGCGCCGACAGTCTCGATACCGTCGAGCTCGTGATGGCTTTCGAGGAGGAATTCCACTGCGAAATTCCCGACGATGCCGCCGAGACCATTCTTACCGTCGGCGATGCGGTTAAATTTCTCGAAAAAAACGCTAAAGGCTGATCAGCCGCCGATGCGGCTGCCAGACCGCTTCACACGTGATTGGCCTACAAGCCATGCGCGGTTCGCAAAGCGCAGACAGATCTACGCAGGCTGCGTTTGCCCGACTGCGTTTGCGTATTATTCCGCTCGGAGCCGGTCATGAGGCGTGTCGTCGTAACCGGAATGGGAATGCTCACGCCGCTCGCCTGCGGCGTCGAGCAGACTTGGCAGCGCCTTATCAAGGGTGAAAGCGGCGCCAAGAAAATCGACCGTTTCGACGTTTCCGACATCGCCTGCCAGATCGCCTGCACCATTACCCGCGGCGACGGTACCGACGGCACCTATAATCCCGATATGTGGATGCTGCCCAAGGAGCAGCGCAAGGTCGACGACTTCATCATCTATGCCATGTGCGCGGCCAAACAGGCGCTCGACGATGCCGGCTGGCATCCGCAAAGCTACGAGGACCAAACCAATACCGGCGTCTTGATCGGCTCCGGCATCGGCGGCATCGAAGGCATCGCCGAAATGGCGGTTGTCCTGCACGAGAAGGGACCGCGCCGGGTTTCGCCTTTCTTTATCCCGGGCCGCATTATCAATCTCGCTTCCGGTTTCGTTTCCATCGAATTCGGACTCAAAGGTCCCAACCACGCGGTCGTCACGGCCTGCTCGACCGGCGCCCATGCCATCGGCGATGCCGCGCGTATGGTGGCGCTTGGCGACGCCGACGTGATGGTGGCGGGCGGCAGCGAATCCCCGGTTAATCGCATGGCGCTGTCGGGATTTGCCGCGCTGCGCGCGCTCTCGACCAATTTCAACGACGAGCCAAAGCGCGCCTCGCGGCCTTACGACAAGGCGCGCGACGGTTTCGTGATGGGCGAGGGCGCCGGCACCGTGGTGCTCGAAGAACTGGAACATGCGCAGGCGCGCGGCGCCAAGATTTATGCCGAGCTGATCGGCTACGGCATGTCGGGCGACGCCTATCACATTACCGCGCCGGCGCCGGATGGCGACGGTGCGTTCCGCTGCATGTCCATGGCGGTCAAACGCGCCGGCATCGCCGTCAGCGATATCGACTATATCAACGCGCACGGCACCTCGACGCCGCTCGGCGACGAAATCGAACTCGGCGCGGTGCAGCGTCTGGTCGGCAATTCGGCCGGCAAGGTTTCCATGTCGTCGACCAAATCCTGCGTCGGCCATCTGTTCGGCGCTGCCGGCGCGGTCGAGGCGATCTTCTCGATCCTGGCGATCCGCGACGGAATTGCGCCGCCCACCATCAATCTGGACAATCCGTCGGTCGAAACGCCGATCGACCTGGTGCCGCACAAGGCACGCGAACGCGATATCAATATCGCGCTGTCGAATTCGTTCGGCTTCGGCGGCACCAACGCCTCGCTCATTTTCCGACGCTTCGTGAACTAGCCCATGACCTTTGGGCTAATACGTCGCTTCGCCTGCGGGCGCTCCCAAGCTTTCGCCATAATTCTTCCTAACCTGCGACAGCCGCAAGAAATCTTCGAATCGCGCCGCGGCGTGAAATCCATGGCGGGAGCGGTCGCTTGAATTCCAACTCACCACCGGGCGGCAATGGGCGCGATTATCCGCCGCCGGGGCAAGCGCCATCGAATGGCGGGCGCGCCGGCCCGCTGGCGCAAGGCCCGGCCACGGTTCCGCCGCCGCCCAGCAGCAAGCCGCCGCGCAGCCCGCGTGCCGCGCTCGAGCCGGAACGGGTGCCACCGCCGCGCCTGCGCTCGAAACGGGTCCGCCATCCACTGGTCATCGCCGGCAATGCGATCTTCACCGTGCTCGTGGTGCTCTCGTTAGCCGTCGGCGGCGCTTTGTTCCTCGGCAAGCAGCGCTTCGAAGCGCCCGGTCCCTTGCAAGACGACAAGGTGGTCAATATCCCGCGCGGCCTCGGCATCAAGGACATCGCCGATGTATTGCAGCGCGAAGGCGTCATCGATCAGCCCTGGGTATTCATGGGCGGCGTGATTGCGCTCAAGGCCAATGGCGAACTCAAATATGGCGAATATCGATTTACCAAACACGCCAGCCTTTCCGACGTGGTCGACACCATCATCGACAACAAGGTGGTGCAGCACGCGATCACCATCCCCGAAGGCCTGACCTCGGAGCAGATCGTCGCTCGCCTATTGGAGAACACCGCGCTGAGCGGTCAGATCAAGGACATCCCGCGCGAAGGCACGTTGCTGCCGGAGACCTATAAATTCACCCTCGGCATGTCGCGCGAACAGATCATTGCAGCGCATGCAGTCCGCCCATAAGCGCGTGCTCGCCGAAATATGGGAACACCGCGTGCAGGATATTCCGATCAAGACGCCGGAGCAGCTCGTCACTCTGGCCTCGATCGTGGAAAAAGAAACCGGCCGGCCGGACGAGCGCTCGCGGGTCGCGGCGGTGTTCATGAACCGGCTCAAGAACAAAATGCGGCTCCAGTCCGATCCGACGATCATTTACGGCCTGACCGGCGGCAAAGGCGCGCTGGGGCGCCCGATCCTCAAGAGCGAGATCGAGCAGGCGACGCCCTACAATACCTACGTGATCGACGGCTTGCCGCCGGGCCCAATCGCCAATCCGGGCCGCGCCTCACTGGAAGCGGTGGCTAATCCGGCGCGCACCAAGGAGCTCTATTTCGTCGCCGACGGCACCGGCGGCCACGTGTTCTCGGATAATTACGACGCGCATCAGAAGAACGTCGCGCGGCTGCGCGCGATCGAAAACGGCCAGCCGCCGCCACCGCCCGCCAAGAAGTAGGCGTTAGGTACGCTTTATCCGCGCCCGCGCATGCTCTAAGGTCGCCGCCACTTTCGCCCCGTTCCAACAGACGAGACCCATCCGATGGTTCTGTCGAGCATGACCGGCTTCGCGCGCGGCCATGGCGTCTGCGGTCCCTATGCCTGGAGCTGGGAGATCAAATCGGTCAATGCCAAGGGCCTCGATCTGCGGCTTCGGCTGCCGCCGGGCTGGGATGCGGTCGAGGTGCCGGCGCGCAAGAACGCCACCGAGAAACTCTCGCGCGGCACCGTCTATGCCAATCTCACGGTCGAGCGCAAAGGCGTGTTGCCGACCGTCAAGGTCAACGAGCCGGTGCTGGCCGCGGTGCTGGCGACACTCAAATCGCTCAGCGGCAAAGTGGACGCCGCCAAGCCCACGCTCGACGGCATTCTCGCGCTCAAGGGCGTGATCGAAATCACCGAGGAAGATGAGCGCGAAGAGGACCGCGCCGCCGCCGAGGCGGCCATTGTCGCCGGCTTCGACCGGCTACTCGCCGATCTTATCGTCATGCGGCGCGAGGAAGGCGCGACGCTGGGCCGTCTGCTCTCGGCCCGGCTCGACGAAATCGCGGCGCTTGCCGCGCGCGCGGAAGCGGCCCCCGGCCGTAAAGCTGAGGCCATCAAGGCGCGGCTGGCCGAACAAGTGGCGACGCTACTCTCGGCCTCGACACGTTTTGATTCCGACCGGCTGCACCAGGAAGCCATCTTGATGGCCGCCAAGGCCGATATCCGCGAGGAACTCGACCGGCTCGCCTCCCATGTGGAGCAGGCGCGGAAAATGATCGCCGATGGCGGTCCGGTCGGCCGCCGGCTCGATTTTCTGGCGCAGGAACTCAACCGCGAATCGAATACGCTGACCGCCAAGTCCAACGACGTCGAACTCACCAATATTGGCCTTGGGCTCAAAAGCACCGTCGAGCAATTCCGCGAGCAGGTACAGAATCTGGAATGACCGAACAGGCCGACATCAGCCGCCGTGGCATCATGCTCGTATTGTCTTCGCCTTCGGGCGCCGGCAAGACGACGCTGACGCGCAATCTGCTGGAGCAGGAAAACAAGGACGATCCCGGCAAGCTTGAACTGTCGATTTCGGCAACGACACGGGCGCGCCGGCCAAGCGAGATCGACGGCGTGCATTATCACTTCGTGTCGAAGCAGCAGTTCGAGGGCATGCGCGACTCCAACCAATTGCTGGAATGGGCCGAGGTCCACGGCAATTACTACGGCACGCCGCGCGCGCCGGTGGAGAAGGCTCTTACCGAAGGCCGCGATGTGCTGTTCGACATCGACTGGCAAGGCACGCAGCAGCTTTATGAGCGAATGCCGGAGGACGTGGTCAGCGTCTTCGTGCTGCCTCCGACGGCGGGCGATCTCAAGATGCGGCTGGAGCGCCGCGCCGAAGACACCAGCAAAGTGATCGGCCAGCGGCTGCGTAATGCCGCGGAGGAATTCCAGCACTGGGAGGAATACGATTACATCCTGGTCAATCGCGATCTCGACAAGAGCTTTGCGCGGCTGCGCTCGATCCTGACCGCGGAGCGGCTCAAACGCGTCAAAATGCCGAATCTCGAAAGCTTCGTCGAGAAACTTGCTCGCCGATCTCAAGAAGATCGCGCCTTAGGGCTTCGACGCCGCAAAGACATTCGCCAACTTCACGAATCCCTCGACCGGGATTTCTTCCGCCCGCGCCGTCGGCTCAATGCCGGTCTGCGCCAGCAGCGCACCGGCATCCACGCCCAGCGTCTTGAGGCTTTGTCGCAGCATCTTGCGGCGTTGGCCGAAGGCAGCCTCGGTCACCCGCTGCAGCGTCGCGGCGTCACAGGCAAGCGGGCTGTTGCGCGGGGTGAAGCGCACCACCGAGGACGTGACTTTGGGCTGCGGCACGAAGGCCGACGGCGCCACGTCGAACATGATCTTGGCTTCGCAGCGCCAGCCGGTGAGCACCGCCAGCCGGCCATAGGCATCGTCGCCTACTTTGGCGACAATGCGCAGCGCCACCTCGCGCTGAAACATCAGCACCATGGCATCGTACCAAGGCGGCCAGGGCTCGGCGGTCAGCCATCTCACCAGCAGCGCGGTGGCGATATTATAGGGCAGGTTGGCGACCACCTTGGCGCGCGCGCCGGCGAGATGCTCGCGCATATCGATCGCCAGCGCGTCGCCGTAGACGATCTCAAGACGTCCCGGATAATGCGCGGCGATCTCTTCGAGCGCGGGCCTTGTGCGCTCGTCGCGCTCGACGGCGATGACGCGGTTAGCACCGAGCGATAGCAGCGCGCGCGTCAATCCGCCGGGCCCCGGTCCGATTTCCACAATGGTTGCGCCCTCAAGCGGCGCCGCGGCGCGAGCGATGCGCGCGGTCAGATTGAGATCGAGCAGGAAATTCTGGCCGAGCGACTTTTTCGCCGACAGGCCATGCCGCCGGATGACATCGCGCAACGGCGGCAGGTCGTCGATCTGGGGCATCAGCGCATGATCCCGAAAAGTGGGAACCGGTTTTCGGATAAGATCATGCGCAAAGAAGGATCATTTGGCGGGTACGAGAGCCGGCGCCGCCGCCGTCAATCTTGCAGCCAGCGCCAGCGCCGCGACCAGACTGGTGGGATCGGCGCGGCCGGTGCCGGCAATGTCGAAGGCGGTGCCGTGGTCGGGCGAGGTGCGCACAAACGGCAAGCCGAGCGTCACATTGACGGCGTGATCGAAAGCCAGCGTCTTGATCGGGATCAGCGCCTGGTCGTGATACATGCACATCGCGACATCATAGGCCGCGCGCGCTTTCTCATGGAACATGCTGTCGGCAGGCAGCGGACCCAGCGCATCGATGCCATCTGCTTTCAAACGCGCCACCGCCGGCGCTACGATCATACGGTCTTCGCCGCCGAGCGCGCCATCTTCGCCGGCATGCGGATTTAGGCCCGCCACGGCAATCCGCGGGCGTGCCACGCCAAAGCGCGCGCGCAAGTCATGCGCCACGATGCGCCCGGTTTGCACAATCAAGTCGCTGGTGAGCGTGGCGACCACGTCGCGCAGCGGCAAATGGATCGTCACCGGCACCACCGCCAGTTCGCTCGACCACAGCATCATCACCGGATGCACCGGCTGGCCGGTGGCTTCGGCGGCGAGCCGGCCCAGGAATTCGGTGTGGCCGGGTTCGGCAAAGCCCGATTGGTAGAGCACATTCTTGGCGACCGGATTGGTGACGACGCCGGCGGCAGCACCCGCCAACACATCGGCGACGGCGCGGCGGATCGAAGCGATCGCCGCCGGCGCGCTGGTGGCGTCGGGCTTGCCGGGCGCCGCGGTGATGGCGAGGCCGAGCGGCACCACCGGCAGCGTGCGCTCAAAAGCCGCATTGGCATCGGCCGGCGCGATTACGCTCAGCGGAATATCGAGGCCAAGCGCGCGCGCGCGATTTTTCAGAAAATCCACATCGCCGGCGATATAGAAAGCCGGAAGATCGAGCTCGACCCGGCGCTGCCAGATCGCGAGCGCAAGATCGGGGCCGATGCCCGCCGGCTCGCCCAGCGTCAACGCCAAGGGAAGGGGCGCGCGCATCCTCATTTGAGATATTCGATCATGGCCTGTTTACGGATTTCGTCCAGGAATTTCTTGCCTTCGGATTCGAAGCGCTTGTTGTAGATCTCCTCGCGCAATTCGCGCTTGCGCGGAGACTCCGCATTGCTTTCCTTTTTGCCGCAAAGCGCGAACATCTGCAGGCCCTGCGCCGTTATTTCCGGCGTCGTTAATTGCCCGATCTGCATGCCGCCCAAAAGATCGCGTAACGCCGGCACCAGATCGCCCGAACTGCGGTTGAGCGGCTCGCGCACCGCGACGTCGCGCAGCGAACGCGCCAGAGCCAGGCCTTGATTGCAGGCCGTGAAGCGGGCACGCAGGCTTTCGGCCTCGGCGCGTTTGGACTCCATGATTTGCAGGCTCGATCCGCGTGGGGCTACGACCATGATGGGATAGAGCGTGTAGATATAACCGGCCGACACCGTGTCGGTTTCGTTGTGCGCGCGTAGCGCGCTGGCAATGTCGTTGTCGCCGATCTGGAGCGACGACGCGAACTTGCCGCGGACCAGTTGGCTCCAGGTCAGTTCGGAGCGGATGCGTGCCTTGAGCGCAACCGCGGAAATTCCCGCGTGCTCTAGCGCCTGCGAGAATTGGTCGTTCGTGATGTTCTGGCGCTTGGCCATGTTGCCAAACGCCTCATCGACCTCCGCGTCGCTCACTTCCAGCCCATAGACTTTGGCTTTTGCTATTTTGAGCCGGTCGTCGATCAATTCGTTGATGACGTCCTGGCGCGCAGGAGTTTTGTGGGTCGCGCTGGCGTCGAGTTTTGTGCGCTGTTGGATATCAAGCTCGGTGATCGGCGAACCATTGGCGAGGACCACCACTTGCGCGCGCGCGATGCTGGGTACGCCTAGCGCTGCGGCAATCAATGCGCAGGCTAGCCATCGGCGTATGCTTTGAAGTCTTGTGCTCAATACCGGCATCGTGCTGCCCAATAGCTCAGGCACAAGGTGCGCCCACTGCGTCACCGGCGGTTTCATTCATTGTCCGTTCGTCCCACCGACAGCTGTGCTGACCGAGGTAGTCCCAAGCGTGCGCAAAGCCAATTGCAGCATGATCGTGTGATTGAGGACCGGCGATCCAGTCCCGTAGCTGTAACCCGTGATGTAATTCAGGCCCAAGATAAGGCAATCGTCCACATAGCCGATACCGAGCATATTCGTGGCGAAGCGTTATTGTTGAGGTCGTAGCGGGCGGCGCCGAGCAGCACCCAGTTGGCGTCTAGCTTGACCGATGCGGAGCCCAGGACGCCCTGGCGGCGGTCAAGGAAGCCAAGATCAGGCTGAGCGGCATAGTCGCCATAGAGCAGGGTGACAGTCCATCGATCGAAAGCCGCGCTCGCCTCGAGCTCGGTCCGTTTCACGGTGAAAGTGTCGTTGTCGAAGCGGAAGCGCGAAGTGAATTTATAGATGCTGTTGGGCTGGTACGAGGCGCCGTGCGACATAGTCGGAGCGCGTGGTATCGAGGCCGCTGTCGAGCCCGGTATTGGTGACGCCGCCTTGCGCGAAAGAGTTCTGCCCGAACAGGCTGGTAGGACTGGCCGAACAGAGCGTTGACGAAGCCGCCCTGATTGAACTGGGCGGTGTACTGCACGCCGTAATTGGCGCGGCCGCCGCCTTCGACGCGGTCCCAGCCGGAGAATTTGTCGACGCGAAACAGGTTGCTGTCGTCGAAGATCAGGCTTTGCGCGTCTTCGTTCGGCCAGCTTGTTGACCTGCGGTCTCGTTCGGGCGCGCGATCACCTGGCCGATCGGCTCGAAGGTCTGCGTGCCCCAAGATTGCACGCTGATGAACGGATAGCGGTATTCCAGGCCGACGGTCGGCATGGCGCGCACTAAGTTGGTGTCGCCGGGGGTGATGATAATTGGAGACGCCGGGATCGTCGTTGATCTGCATGGCGCCGGCATCGGCGCGCACCGACACGAACGGCGTGAACATCTGGCCGATATTGAGTCGGTGATGGTGCGCTGCCAATTGGCCTCTGCCGAGAAGCGGCTGTAGGTCGCCGGGAATGCCGCGCAGCAGGCAGTTGGCCGGGGTCTTGAGCGGCGGGGTCGGCGGTTACGCATTGGCTCGCCGTTACGCTACGGTGAGCGCAGTCTGGGTGATCGCGTCGAAATTCGCTCTGTGCGCGCGTCAGGCTGGTGAAGTTGAACTTGTAGCCGAGTTCGCCGCCGATCACCGGGTGATCGACCGTGTAGTCGTAATCGATGACCGGATGGATGACCGGGATTTGGCTCTGCACGTCGGCCGTCGAGAAGCCGAAATAATAGATGCTGCGCGCGTCGAAATAGCTGCGGTCGCCCTTGCCCGAGAGATAAAGCTGCGAGACGCCCGAGCTGGCGGCCGCCGCCGAACGGATCGGTGAAGTGCGATAGCTCGAAAGGCGCGGGTTGTAGTCTTGCAGGAAGGTCTTGTCGGTCAGCGCCACGCCATCCCAGCCCCAAACCCATTTGTCGTTGAGCGCGAACTGGCCGGAGCTTTCCACGCTGCCGCGGAAGTCGCGATAGCCGGGCGCGATGGCGCCGGGACCGAGGCGCAAAGGCGTCCTTGTCGAGCTGGTAGATGCCGGCGGCGCGGATCGAGTAGGCGCCATTGAGCAGCCGCTGGCGGAATTCGCCTTGCAGCAGCGGGCCCTGCTTGGTCGTGATCATCGGCGAGAAGGTGGCGTCGTAGTCGGGCGCCAGCGCCCAGTAGTAGGGGACTTCAAGCGCGCGGCCGTAAATCGGTACTCGAGATGATCGACGGGATCAGCACGCCGGTCTTGCGCTTGACGGTCGGATCGGGCGCCGAAAAATAGGGCAGCTAGGCGAGCGGCTTGCCGAAGAATTCGAGGCGCGCATCCTCGAAATAGATCATCTTCTCGCCCTGATCGTGAATGATCCGCGCGGCCTTCACCTGCCATAGCGGCGGCTTCTTCGGGTCGTCCTTGCAGGGCTGCGCAGGCGGTGTAGACGCCGTTATGAAAGACCGTGTAGTTGCCGCTCGTTCGCTCGGCGCGGGCGGCCGCCATGCGGGTCTGATCGGGCGAGTCGAGCCGCAGCGAGTCGACGAAGCCGTCGCGATAGTCGTCCGACAGATCCATGATCTCGCCGTAGGTGACTTTGCCGTCCTCCTCGGTCAGTCGCACATTGCCTTCGGCGTGCAGGCGCTTGGTGGTCTGGTCGTAGATCACCTTGTCGGCTTCGATGGTCGAGCCGCCATAATAAATCTGCACGTTGCCGACGGCGGAGACGCGATGATTGGTGTAGTCGTAATCGATCTCGCGCGCCTGCACGAGCATCTGCTTGTCGCCCGGACTTCTCACGGTCGATGGCGATTTTGGATTTTTTCGGCGCCGGCGGCGCTTGCGGGAATTTCAGTTCCTGCGCCATGGCGCGGTCCAAGATCGGCGCCATGGCCGGCGCAAACGCGAGCGAGCCGCCGCACGCCAGAAGGCAGAGGACAGCAAACCGAGCGGCGCCGCGGCTGTGAGGCCGTGGCGCTGGTGGACGAGCGCTAACCAGCCCCGCCATCACCCGTCCTCCTGATACAACAACGCAATAAACCCCGTCAGGCCCCCGGCAAGCACAGGCAGCCAAGCAGCAGCCATCGGCTGCATCAGCTCGGCTTTGCTCAGATCCTCAGTCACCTTCGACAAAACATAAAGCAGAAACCCCGCAGCCACGCCACTTAAAACCATCTTTTGGACGCCGCCGAAGCGGAAGAACCGTAAACTGACGGCAGCGGCAAGGAAAACCATGGCAGAAAGTAAAAATGGCCGGGCCAGAAGCTTCTGAAACTGCAATCTATAGCCTGCGGCACCCAGTCCGGCACGCTCGGCGATTGTGATATACGATGGAAGTTCCCAAAAAGGGACGGTTTCAGGCGTGGCAAAGCTTTCGCGGACCTGTTCGGGCGTCAGACTGGTCTTGAGGGGAAGCTGCGCATGGTCGACGGGCAGGACGCCCAGTTCGTAGACCTTGGCATCGAACAGCAGCCAACGGCCGGGTTCCAGCGCCGCCGCGCGCGCCTCGATGCGCTGCTTGAAGTGGCCGGCATTGTCGAAGGTGAATACCGACACGCCGCTAAGGCCGGCGCCCTGGTCGCGGCTCGATGTGGCGCTGATGATGGCTTGGCCATCGTCACTGCGTTGGCTAACCCAAAAGGTGCCGCCATTGCCGAGCAGCCCGGTCGGACTTTGGCCGAACACTTCGGCCTCGAAACGCTTCGAGCGCTCTTGCAAGACGGCCGAGATCGGATTGTAAACGGCGGTGGCGAAGACCCCGAGGGCAAACGCCACCACGATCGCGGGCGTGATGAATTGCCAGGCCGACAGGCCGGCGGCGCGCGCAACCACCAGTTCGAGCCGGCGCGACAAAGTGAGGTAGCACGACATCGCGCCGATCAGCACGCAGAACGGCATGATCCGCTCGGTCACCTGCGGCACCCGGTAGAACGATGTCTTGGCCACCAGGACCGCCGAGACATGCGCGATATCGGCCGCGCGGCGCATGAGCTCGATGTAGTCGAGCAACGCAACCAGCACGAAAATTCCGGCGAATACCAGCAGCACCGCGCCCAAGAAGCGCAGCCCGATATATCGCGACAATGTTCCCCCAAAGATCTGCATTCGCGTCACATCATGGCGTGGCGAAACGTTGGGTGATGCGCTCGGTGAGCGCGGCGAGCCAGTTCATAAGGAACGCCGGCGGCTCCAAAATGAGGCCGCGGCGGATCACGAAAAATCCGCCGGCGAAAGCTGCGATCATCGCCAGATATTGCAGCGACAGCATCCAGGGCATAGTGGCGCCGAATACGGTGGAGACAAATCCGATCAGGCGCAGCAGCGCCACGCCCCCGATTGCGCCGACCATCGACATGGTGCGGCTTTGCCGGTTGGTGCGCGGCGCGCCGAGATAGGCGAAGGCGATCACCACGAAAGCCAGCGGATAGAGCGGCGCGATCAGCCGGTCATGCAATTCGGCGCGGAATTGGCCGGGTTGCTCGATATAGAATTTGTCTTTCGGATCGGGAAACATGAGCTGCCAAAGATAGCGCTCGCGGATCGAATAATTCACCGCCTGGGCGCCGCCGGCAAACTGCGACAAATCGAAAGCGTAGCGGTCGAACTTCACCATCGCCGGGTCGCGCTCCTTGAGGTCGTAGCGCTGCACCAGACCGGTCTGCAAAATCAGGAACGTGCCGTTGTCGTTATCGAGTAGCTCGCCCGCCTCCGCCAGAACCGTGATGCGCTCGGCCGGATTGCGCCGGTCATCGAGGAAAATGCCGAGCAGCTGTCCATTGCGGCCGCGTTCGCGGATATGGATGGTGACGCCGCTTTCGATCGAGGTGAAATGGCCGGGCTGCACGATCGTACTCACCACATTGGCGCGCACTTCGGTGAGCCAGTCGCGCAGCATGCGCAGGCCCTTGGGTGCGAAATAGGCGCTGATCGCCGCCACGAACAGCGACACCACCAGCGCGACGGTAAGGAATGAGCGAAACAGCAGCCACGGCGGCATGCCGGACGCGTTCATTACGATGATTTCGGAATCGGAGGACATTTTGTTGAGCACATGCGCGACCGCGATCAACAGCGCGATCGGCGCGATCACCAGCACCAAGAGCGGAATAATCAGGCCGGTAATGCCGACGAAGACCAGGATGGTCTGGCCCTGGCTGGTCATCAGGTCGATGTCGCGTAACGCCTGCGTGACCCAAATGACGGCGGTCAGGCTCACCAGTACGACGACAAACGCACCGAACGTGGTGCGAAAAATATATCGGCTGATCGACCCCATCCGCAGCGTCCCCCGCGTCCCGGCAAGCACCCGCCTGGCGGCAGGCGACGGCGCCGGACGTCAAGCTTTTCCAGAGTAAACCCACGCCCCATTAGGGTTTACCTTGATCCCCCGACAAAGTGGCTTCGCAAAGGCAAAGCCGTTGAACATGCACAACAAAAAGTTAAAGCGGAGCAGGGCCTTAAGGCTCAATCGGGCCTGCCTCTCCTGATTCTGGCAAGCGATTACCGGGGCCTTTGCGGCTTTCACGCGAGCCCAAAACCGTGCCTGTGAAATACCGGCAAAACAGGCCGAAATTGGGCTTTGCACAGCGCCGAAGAGGGCCTATGTCCGCGCGATACGGGGTTGAGATAACTTTCGCCCCCCGACCCAAGGATCCCCACGCATGACTGACGCCCTCAAGCTCGGGTTTGGCCCGTTCACCGCCCCAGCCAAAGGCGTATGGGTCGTGTTTTGCGACGACCACCTCAAATTCGGCCCCGCCACCGCCAAAGCCCTGGCGTCGGCCACTGGCCTGGTCGCACGCGCCGCCAAGGCTGAGCATTTCACCGGCAAGAGCGGTTCCACGTTGGAACTCAGCGTGCCGGATGGGCTAAAGGCCGACCGCCTGGTGGTGATCGGCACCGGCAAGGCGGGCGATCTCGAGCCCAAGGATTTCCTCAAATTCGGCGGCGCCGCCATGGGCAAGCTGCCCAAAACCACCGCCGCCGGCACGGTGTTTGCCGAGTTGTCTTCCGGCGCCATGAGCGCCGCCCAGGCCGCCGATCTGGCGCAAGGCGCTGTGCTGCGCGCTTACGCATTCGATCGCTACAAGACCAAGCGCAAGGACGACGAAAAGCCGCCGGTCAACCGCAACATGACTATCGCGGCTGGCGATGTTGCCGGTGCGCGTAAGGCCTATGAGAGCCGTGCCGCCATCGCCAAAGGTGTGCTGATCGCTCGCGACTTGGTCAACGAGCCGGCCAATATTCTTTATCCGGAAGAATTCGCCAAGCGCACGCTCAACCTGAAAAAAGTTGGCGTTACGGTCGAGGTGCTCGACGTCAAGGCCATGACCAAGCTCGGCATGGGCGCGCTACTCGGCGTCGGCCAAGGTTCGGCGCGCGAAAGCCGGTTGGTCGTGATGCGCTGGAACGGCGGCAAGAAGGGCGACGCGCCGCTGGCGTTCATCGGCAAAGGCGTATGCTTCGATACCGGCGGCATCTCGATCAAGCCCGCGGCCTCGATGGAGGATATGAAAGGCGACATGGCGGGTGCGGCCTGCGTGGCCGGGCTGATGCATGCGCTGGCCGCGCGCAAGGCCAAGGTCAACGCGGTCGGGCTGATCGGCTTGGTCGAAAATATGCCGGACGGCAACGCGCAGCGCCCGGGCGATATCGTCACCTCGATGTCGGGTCAAACTATCGAGATCATCAACACCGACGCCGAAGGGCGTTTGGTGCTTGCCGATGTGCTCTGGTACGCGGCCAAACGCTTCAAGCCGAAATTCATGGTGGATCTGGCGACGCTGACCGGCGCCATTATCATCGCGCTCGGCCAGGAATATGCCGGCATGTTTTCCAATAACGACGAACTGAGCCATCGCCTGCACAAAGCCGGCGAAGCGACCGGCGAACTGGTCTGGCGCATGCCCTTGTCGGCCACTTACGACAAGATGATCGATTCCAAATTCGCCGACATGAAAAACACCGGCGGCTCGCGCTGGGGCGGCGCGATCACCGCCGCGCAGTTCATCCAGCGTTTCGTCGATGCCAAGACTCCGTGGGCGCATCTCGACATCGCCGGCACCGGCTTCGATTCCCGCATGAGCGACATCAACAAGAGCTGGGGCTCGGGCTGGGGCGTGCGGCTGTTGGATAAATTGGTCGCGGATTATTATGAGAAGTAAGAGCGGTGCCGGCGTTTCGCCGCTTTTGGACAAGAGCAGACAATGGCGGCGTTTAGCCAGCGGTTGATTTGTTCGCTAATAACGGTGGTCTCAACGGGTCGACGCAACACTTTATCTTAGAGGGAAAAGATGGAGTGTGACGATGGATCAGGGATTTCGTCGAGGATTTACCGCGGCCGAGAAGACGGAGTTATGGGATCGCTGGCAGCGCGGGGAGTCGCTCAAGGCGATTGGGCGGGCTTTTGGTAAGCCGTCATCGTCGATTTATAATCAGGTGGCCCCGCACGGTGGGATTCGTCCAGCTGCCCGGCGTCGCTCGCGGTTGGCATTGACGCTCTCGGAACGCGAGGAGATATCGCGGGGCATTGCGGGGCATCAATCGGCGCGATCGATGGCAAGGCTGCTGGGCCGTTCGGCCTCGACGGTGAGCCGAGAAATCAGCCGCAATGGTGGCTATGATGGCTATCGAGCAGCATTGGCGGACGACCAGGCCTGGGCTCGAGCCCGTCGTCCGAAACGTTGTAAGTTGGCGACCAATGCTTGGTTGCGGCGAGCGGTGGCCAAGAAGCTGAGATCAAATTGGGCACCCGAGCAGGTCGCCGGCTGGCTTAAGCGAGCCCATCCTGAAGATGAGAGTTATTATCCGTGTCACACGAGACGATCTATCGCAGCCTGTTTGTTCAAGCCCGCGGGGTGCTTAAGAAGGAGCTGCTTTGCTATCTTCGATCGAAGCGCACGATCCGTCGATCACAGCGGGTGGACCCCAATCGCTTAAAACCCGGGCGGATCAAGGATCTGGTCTCAATCCGTGAGCGACCGGCGGCGGTTGAAGATCGAGCGGTGCCTGGCCATTGGGAGGGCGATCTGCTGGCCGGGTCGAAAAACAGCTATATCGCAACATTGGTCGAACGTCATACCCGCTACGTGATGCTGGCGAAGGTGGCCAATAAGGACACCCAATCGGTCGATCTCCGCACTCATCAAGCAGGCCAAGAAGCTACCGAGTGAGCTTTATAAGTCGCTGACCTGGGACCGGGGCAAGGAACTGACCGATCATCGGCGATTTACGTTGGCAACCAACATCGACGTTTACTTCTGCGATCCGCAAAGCCCGTGGCAGCGCGGGTCGAATGAGAACACCAATGGCCTGCTGAGACAGTACTTCCCTAAGGGCACCGACCTATCGGTGCACTCACAGACTCATCTGAATAAAGTCGCCCGCCAGCTCAACGAACGACCCCGTGAGACCTTGCAATTCGAGACACCAGCAGAGAGATTTAACGCCTGTGTTGCGTTGATCGGTTGAGTCGGCAGGGATAAAGCGGACATTGGCGCACGCTATGAGTATGCAAGCCGACGCCGGCCTGCTTCTATGGCGAGTGGATCCCAACCCATGACCGAAATTCTTTTCTACCACCTGCAAGGCCAGAAGCTGGAAGGCGTGCTCACGCCGCTTTTGGAGAAATCGCTCGATCGCGGCTGGAAGGCGATCGTGCAGGGCGCCTCCGAGGAGCGCATCGAGGCGCTCGACGCGCATCTGTGGACTTACCGCGACGATGGCTTCCTGCCGCATGGCACCTGGCGCGAGCCCGACGCCGCCTTGCAGCCAGTGCTGCTCACGCTCACCGAGAGCAATCCCAATGCCGCCAATGTGCGCTTTCTCATCGAGGGTGCGCCCGTGCCGCCGGATGCGCAAAGCTACCAACGCATTGTGCTGGTGTTCGATGGCGACGACGAGGACGCCGTCACCGCCGCGCGCGCCCAATGGAGCGACGCCAAGGCCAAAGGCTTCGAAGCGACCTATTGGCAGCCGGACGAGCAGGGCCGCTGGGTAAAAAAGGCCTAGAAGTCTATCGACTTTAATCCCAAACTAGGTTTATATTCCAAATTGTCCGGTTGGTAGTGTCTAGACACTACCGTCCGGTCCACCGAGGGGCGCCATTGCTTGCCCATTTGGTATTGCGCAGGAAAATGCTGGCGCCGCGCCGAAGCCCACATAAGCGCGTTTACGCGCGTCTTCGACGCTCTATGGGCGTAGTCGGGGGCCGCAAAGGACACGGGCGAAGACGCGTGCCAGACGCTCTGTCGGCCAGAGACCCATCGGCCAATGGCCGCGTTAACCAAGCCATCGGCCGGCGGCCTTTGCCCGATCGCCCCGGATTGCCCCTTGCCATGGTGATGACGCAAAATCTGGCTTAAAGGACAACGGGATAGATTAGCCGGGGGACGCCGTTTGCCGCGCCAGTGTGCCGTTTCAAGAATTGCGCTGGTTTGCGCTGCGCTGATCGGCTGCGGAGCTGCCGGCTGCTCGGACCGCGCGCAGGTGTTCGCCGACAATAATGAGAGCTGGTTCTCGAAGCCGTTTATTTCCACGCCCGACTGGGCCAAGCCCGATAGCATCGCGAAGACGCCCGACCTGGGGCCGCGCGGCCCGGTCGGCGCCGAAAGTCTGGTGGGCGCCGATGGACGTTGCGCCATGGCGCAGCAGACCGCGCAGGCTATGCCGCCCGCGGTTGCCCAGCCGCCGGCCGACCGCCCGGTCGGTTCCATGGCTGGCGATCTGGCGGGCGCTCCCATGCCGCCAATGGCCGCGGCACCGCCGGTTGCCGAACCCGGCGCGCCGCAAGTCATGGGCGGCATCGCGCTCGGCATGACCGAATGCCAGGCGGTGGCGCGCGCGGGTACGCCAGGTAATGTCGCCATCACCGGCGGCGATCAGGGCGAGCGTAACGTCGTGCTCACTTATCTCAGCGGCCCGTGGCCGGGCATCTATCGTTTCTCGGACGGTCGGCTCAAAGTCATCGACCGCGCGCCCATTCCGCCCGAAGCGCCCAAGCCGCCGCCGAAAAAGAAAACTAGCAAGAAGCCGGTTAAACCGACCGCCGCCAATCAACCGCCCGAACGCACTTTCGTGCAGTGAAGGGTAGGGCGCTACGCGCCGTATCTTAGGCCGTCTCCAGCGCCGCGCTGGCGGCGAGCCATTCCTCTTCGGCTTTGGCCAGCGCCGTGACGACATTGGCGCGCGTCTTCGACAAGTCGGCGGCGCGCGCCGGGTCGCTCGCAAACAGCGCGCCATCGCCCAGTGTGGTGTCGAGCTTGCCGAGCTGGCGCGTGAGCTGCGCGATGATCGCTTCGATCTGCGAAATCCGTTTGCGCAACGGCGCCGTCTCCACGCGCTTGTCGGCGGCCGCGCGCCGCGCTTGCACCGGATCGGGTCGCGTTGTCGATTTCGACCCGACCGTAATGCCGTGGCTCGCGCCGGATAAAACTTGGCGGTGATAGTCGTCCAAGTCGCCGTCGAATGGCGTGACCTTGCCGCCCGCTACCAGCCACAGCCGGTCGACGCAGGCTTCCAGCAGATAGCGGTCATGCGACACCAGGATCACCGCGCCCGGATAATCGTTGATCGCTTCGATCAGCGCGGCGCGGCTGTCGATATCGAGATGGTTGGTCGGCTCGTCGAGGATGACGAGATGCGGCGCGGCGAATGTCGCCAGACCCATCAGCAGCCGTGCTTTCTCGCCGCCGGACATGGTCTTGACGGCGTTGTTGGCAGCCTGTCCGGAAAATCCAAGGCCGCCGACGCGGCCGCGCACTTTCGATTCTGGCTGCTCGGGCATGAGATCGCGCACGTGGTCGTAGGGGCTGCGGTCCTCGTCGAGTTCGTCAAGCTGGTGCTGGGCGAAATAGCCGACGCGCAGCGTCGCCGCACGCGTCACTGTGCCATGCTCGGGCGCAAGGCGATTGGCCAACAGCTTCACCAGCGTCGATTTGCCGTTGCCGTTCGAGCCGAGCAGTGCGATGCGGTCGTCATTGTCGATGCGCAGCGTGAGCCCCGACAAGATCGGATGGCCCGGCTCGTAGCCGACATCGACATCGTCGGTGGCGATGATCGGCGGCGACAGCAATTTGTCCGGCGCCGGAATATGGATCGGTCGCACTTCATCGGTGACCAGCGACGAAATCGGTTCCATCTTGGCCAGCATCTTGATGCGCGATTGCGCCTGGCGCGCCTTGCTGGCCTTGGCGCGGAAGCGGTCGACGAAGGCTTGCAAATGCGCGCGTTGCGCATCCTGCTTCTTCATCATCTTCTGGTCGAGCATCAGGCGTTCGCGCCGCATGCGTTCGAAATCCGAATAGCCGCCTTTGTAAAGCGTGAGCTTCTTGGCTTCGAGCGACAGTATCTGGTTGACCGCGTTGTCCAGCAGATCGCGGTCATGGCTGATGATGATCATGGTATGCGGATATTTCGCCAGATGGTCCTGCAGCCACAGCGTACCTTCGAGATCGAGGTAGTTGGTGGGCTCGTCCAGCATCAACAGATCGGGCTCGGAAAACAAAGTCGCGGCGAGCGCGACGCGCATGCGCCAGCCGCCGGAGAATTCCGAGCAGGGCCGCGCTTGATCGGCGGTGGAAAATCCCAGGCCAGAGAGGATCGAGGCCGCGCGCGCGGGCGCCGCATGCGCGCCGATATCGGCAAGCCGCGTCTGGATCTCGGCGATGCGATGCGGGTCCTGCGCGGTCTCGGCTTCCTCCATGAGCTGCGTGCGCTCGCTCGGCGCCTTGAGCACGACCTCAAGCAGGCTTTCGGGACCGTTGGGAGCTTCCTGGGCGAGGCGTCCGATTCGCCAGCGCGGCGGAAATTCGATGGTGCCGCTCTCGGCGCCCATTTCGCCGGTGATGACGTTAAACAACGTCGATTTGCCCGAACCGTTGCGGCCCACAAGGCCAACGCGGGCGCCCGGAATGATGCGCGCCGAGGCGTCTTCCAACAGCGAACGGCCGCCAATGCGTACGGTGAGATCGTCGATGATAAGCATGGCGCGCCTTTTGGCGTAGCCGACGCCAAGACGCAATGCCCAATTCGTCATTCCGGACGCGCGGCAGCGCGATCCGGAATCCAGAAACTGATCTCCGAGATATTTTCTGGATTCCGGGTTCGTCCACCTTCGCCCTTCGGGCTCCGGCGAACGCCCCGGAATGACACAGAGCGGTCGGCTAACCGATTTTGCGCAAACCGCCGGTTCCGGTCTCGCGCTGGTAAATGATCAAGTCGAAGGAGGGCATGGCATCATTGCCGATCACGCTGGAGAGCAGGGCATGGGCCTGGCCGCGGTGATGGGTCTGGTGGTTGAAAAAATGATCGAGCGCCGGCGATAGCGCCTGTTCGATGGTCTGCGGCTTGACGAAGGTGAGGTAGCGGATGGTCCGGTTGAGGTCGTCCTCGCCCAGGCCGTCGACGTAGCGGGCGATCAGCGTATCCAGGCTGCGGCGGGCGGCGCGCAACGCCTCGAAATCCTCGTAAAGGATCGCGTCCAGGCTTGGTGGTAGCTCACCCGCGCCAGTGAACCGCTTCATCCAGATGCGGTCGCCGACCAGGAGATGGTTAAGGGTGCCGTGCAACGAGTTGAAAAAGGCGCCGCGCGGGCGGCGATATTCGGCATCCGGCAGCGGCGCGACCGCCTCATAGAGCCGCTCGTTGCACCAGGCATTATAGCCGGCGAACATCGTATAACGGGCCTTCATGCGTCCCTCCTGCAGGCGAACTTGCCGCCCGAAAGACACCTCGGTATAAGCCGCCGCGGCACCGATACTCAAATGAATGTCGCTGAACCCACCTATCAATCCCAGTGAAGGACTTATCCGATGGCGGTCGAGCGTACTTTCTCTATCCTCAAGCCCGATGCGACCGCGCGTAATTTGACCGGCGCCATCAACGCCATGATCGAGGCCGCCGGTTTGCGCATCGTCGCGCAAAAGCGCGTGCACATTACGCGCGCCCAGGCCGAACAGTTCTACGCCGTGCACAAGGCGCGGCCGTTCTTCGGCGAACTGGTCGAATTCATGATTTCCGCGCCCGTGGTGGTGCAGGTGCTCGAAGGCGAGGGTGCCATCGTCAAATACCGCGATGTCATGGGCGCCACCGACCCGGCCAAGGCCGCCGCCAACACCATCCGCAAGGTTCACGCCAAGTCGATCGGCGAGAATTCCGTGCACGGCTCCGACTCGGCGGAAAACGCCGCGATCGAGATCGCGCAGTTCTTTTCCGCCAATGAAATCGTGGGATGAGGCCGCGCTAGCGCTGCGTCCCGTAACGGATTGAAAGGGGCGACGTGAATTCGATCGCGCAGATGCTGGATCCGGCCGCCTGGTTCGCCATGATCGGCGCTGGCTGGAACGGGCTTGACCGCAACGAATTCTGGCTGGCCCTCGTCAAGATCATCTGGATCAATATCCTTCTGTCAGGCGACAACGCGCTGGTCATCGCCATGGCTTGCCGTGGCCTGCCGCCCGCGCAAAGATTGTGGGGCCTCATCCTCGGCTCCGGCGTCGCCGTGCTGATGCGGGTCGTCTTCACCGGCATCGTCGCATCCTTAATGCTGCTGCCATTTCTTAAAATCGCCGGCGGGCTGGCGCTGTTCTACATCGCCGTCAAACTGTTGGTGCCGGACGAGGCGGACGAAAACGAGACGCAGGCCGCCGCGCATCTATGGCGCGCGGTGCGCATCGTTGCCGTCGCCGACATCATCATGAGCCTCGACAACGTGATCGCGATTGCCGCTGCCGCCGGCGGCAATATGGCGCTGTTGGTGATCGGACTAGCCATCAGCATTCCGATGATCGTCGCGGGCGCCGCCGCCATTATGGCAATCCTCGATCGCTTTCCGATCCTGGTGTGGGCGGGTGCCGCGCTGCTCGGCTGGATCACCGGCGAAGTCATCGCCACCGATCCGGTCGTGGCCGGTTATCTGACAACGCATTACGGCGTTGCGTTCGCGCATAACGCCGAATATGGGGCCGCCGCGCTGGGTCTCGTGCTGGTGCTGCTGGTGGGCGGGCTGTGGCGGCGCGCCAAGCTCAATACAGCGAGCGAAATCTAGCACACAAGGCTACAACAATCGGCTATATTGGGCGCCATGAATCAGACAGTGCGGCTCCCCAGCGCTAAAAAGATCGGCTATTCCGCCTGCCCGCATGATTGCCCTTCAACCTGTGCGCTCGAAGTCGAACTTATCGACGAGCACACCATCGGCCGCGTGCACGGCTCCAAGGACAACGACTACACCGCCGGCGTGATCTGCGCGAAAGTCGCGCGCTATGCCGAGCGCGCCCAACATGCCGATCGGCTGCTGCACCCGATGAAGCGCAGCGGCACCAAGGGCTCCGGCGCAGTTTTCGCCGATCTCGTGGGACGACGCGCTCGATATCGTCGCCGAGAATTTCCTCAAGGCGGAGGCGCGCGACGGCGCGCAGAGCGTGTGGCCGTATTATTACGCCGGCACCATGGGCTTGGTCATGCGCGACGGCATCAATCGCCTGCGCCACGCCAAGAAATATTCCGGTTTCCATTCTACCATCTGCGTCAACCCGGCCTATGCCGGTTATGCCGCGGGCACCGGCAAAGTTGCGGGTCCCGATCCGCGCGAAATGGCCAAGTCCGATCTCGTCGTGATCTGGGGCACCAACGCGGTCAATACCCAGGTCAATGTGATGACGCATGCGGTGCGCGCGCGCAAAGATCGCGGCGCCAAGATCGCGGCGGTGGATATTTATATGAACGGCACTATGGAGCAGGCCGATCTCGCGGTGCTGGTAAAGCCCGGCACCGACGCCGCGCTCGCCTGCGCGGTGATGCATTGCCTGTTTCGCGACGGTTACGCCGATTGGGATTATCTCAACAAATACACCGACGCGCCGCGGGAACTCGAAACGCATCTGCGCTCGCGCGATCCGGCTTGGGCGCTCGGCTATCACCGGCACGCCCGTCGAAACGATCGAGGAATTCGCCAAACTAATCGGCGAGCGCAAGCGCGCTTATTTCCGGCTCGGCTACGGTTTTGCGCGCTCGCGCAACGGCCCCGTCAACATGCACGCGGCAAGCTGTATCGCGGCGGTAACCGGCGCCTGGACGCTCGAAGGCGGCGGCGCCTTCCACATGAATGCCGACATCTTCGAACTCGACAAGACGCTGATCGAGGGGCTCGATTGCATCGACCGCAACGTCCGAATGCTCGATCAGTCGCGCATCGGCGCGATCCTCACCGGCGAGCGCGAGGCGCTGCAAGGCGGCGGCCCGGTCAATGCGCTCATCATTCAAAACACCAATCCGATGTCGGTCGCGCCCGACCAAAACCTGGTCAAACGCGGTTTTGCGCGCGACGACCTGTTTACCTGCGTGCACGAGCAGTTCATGACCGAAACGGCCAAGATGGCCGATATCGTCTTGCCGGCCACGATGTTCACGGAACATGACGACATTTATCGCGGCGGCGGGCATCAATATCTCGTTCTCGGCCCCAAGCTGGTCGAGCCGCCGGGCGAATGCCGCAATAATCACGATGTGATCGCGGCGCTCGCCAAGCGCGTCGGCGCCGCGCATCGCGGCTTCGATATGAGTCCGCGCGAATTGATCGATCAGATGCTGCAAGTCTCGAAACGCGGCAGCTTGGCCGAGATCGAAGCCAATCGCTGGATCGACTGCCAGCCGCCGTTCCGGCAATCGCATTATCTCGACGGTTTTGCTTGGCCGGACGGCAAGTTTCGCTTCAAGCCCGATTGGCCGAATGTGCCGTTCCGCAGTCCCTGTCTAAGCGGACCGGTGGCCGAGATGCCGGGTCTGCCGGATCACTGGGCCTCGATTGAAACGGCGGACGAGAAATTTCCGTTCCGGCTCGCCACGTCGCCGTCGCGCGGATTTCTCAATTCGACCTTTACTGAGACGCAGACCTCGCTGGCGCAGGAAAAACGCCCGACCGTGATGATCCATCCCGACGACGCAAAATCGCTTGGCATCGGCGAGGGCGACTATGTCGTGCTCGGCAGCACGCGCGGCGAGGTGCGGCTGCACGCCCATCTGTTCGATGGCGTGCGGCGCGGCGTGCTGATTGCGGAATCGATCTGGCCCAATTCCGCTTACGCCGATGGCTGCGGCATCAATACGCTGACCGGCGCGGATTCGATTGCGCCGTTCGGCGGCGCGGCGTTCCACGACAACAAAGTGTGGATCCGGCGCGCCGCCTGAGGCGCGAGGCCTAGAGTTCTTTGCCGATCTTGGCATCGACCGAGTATGGACCGCCGCCGCGAATGGCGATCGCGAACAGAACGATACCCAGCAGGAGCACATATTCGTAGCCGCCGGTGCCGGCCGCAAATCCCTTCGCCAGGTGCACGGTCAGGAAGGCGATGCCCATTTCGATGGCGAGCGCGGCCGCGAAAAAGCGTGTGAATAATCCGATGACGAGGCACGCCGCACCGACCGTTTCAAGAAACATCGCCGCACCGGCGAACAATTCTCCCGGCAGCAAGGCCGTTTTTCGCCATGAAGCCGCCGATGCCCGAAATGCCCGGCCCCGTCAGCTTGCCCCAGCCGTGCATGAACAATATGTAGCCGGTGACGATGCGGACCAGCGTGTAGCCGATCGGCTGCCAGGTCGCGTAAAATCCGGCCAGTCCCGGAAAAATCAGTTTTGTCCCATTCATGGCGTTACCCCTGCTGTACTCGCCACTCTGCATGGTGGCATCCCTGATTATAACACCGCGCAACCTAGAGATATTCACATGCTCGTGCAGGGAAAAAAGCCGTTCTATTCACCGGGAACAAGCGAAGCGCTGTCGGAAACCGGCACGCCGTCGATCAAACAGCGGCCATCCACCAGCTGCACACGACCTTGCGCCACCAGCTTGAGCGCCTGCGGATAAATGCGGTGTTCAACTGCCAGCACGCGGGCGGCCAGTGCGGCTTCGTCATCGCCATCGCGCACGGCAACCGCGCCCTGCATGATGACCGGTCCGGCGTCCATCTCGGCCACGACAAAATGCACCGTGGCGCCGTGGACTTTCGCGCCCGATTCAAGCGCGCGCTTATGCGTGTCGAGGCCTTTGAACGCCGGCAAAAGAGCAGGGTGGATATTGAGCAGGCTTTGCGGCCAGCGATTGACGAAATCGCCGCTCAAGAGCCGCATGAAACCGGCCAAGCACACGAGTTCAATGCGGTGGTTGTCCAGTACCGCTTGCAGCGCGCGCTCGAACGCGGCGCGATCCTTGCCAAATGGGGAATGTTCGACAACTTCGGTGGCGATACCGGCCGCGCGCGCGGTTTTCAATCCGCCGGCGTCCGCCACATTCGACGCCACCAGCACGATCTCCGCCGGAAAAGAGTCATCCTTGGCGGCGTCGATCAGCGCCGCCATATTGGAGCCGCGGCCGGAAATCAGAATACCGACGCGCTTGCGGCTCATGGGCGCCCCTTGGATCAAGCGAGATCGAGATTACCGTTATAGGAAACACGCGCCTCGCCGTCGGCCTCGATCACTTCGCCGATGGTGACGGGCGTTTCGCCCGCGCGGGTGAAAGCTTGCATCACGGCGCCGGCATCCTTCGGCGCGACAACCACGATCATGCCGATGCCGCAATTGAAGGTGCGCAGCATTTCGTGCTCGGCGACATCGCCGGTTCGCGCCAGCCATTTGAAAACCGGCAGCACGTTCACGCGCGCCAGATCGATGCGGGCGCCGAGCCCCTTGGGCAGCACGCGCGGAATATTGTCGGGAAATCCGCCGCCGGTGATATGCGCAAAACCTTTCACCGCCTTGGTCTCGCGGATCGCCGCCAGGCACGATTTCACATAGATGCGCGTGGGCGCCAGGATCGCTTCGCCCAGGCTTTGCGTAGGCGCAAACGGCGCCGGCGCGCTCCAAGCGAGCGCGCTCATGGCCACGATCTTGCGCACCAGCGAAAATCCGTTCGAATGCACGCCGGAGGAGGCGAGCCCGATGATTGTGTCCCCTTTGGCGATATCGGCGCGCGGCAGCACCTCGCCGCGCTCGACCGCGCCGACCGCAAACCCCGCGAGATCGTAATCGTCGGCCTGATAGAGGCCGGGCATTTCCGCGGTCTCGCCGCCAATCAGGGCACAGCCCGCTTGCCGGCAGCCGGCCGAAATGCCGGCGACGACGGCCGCACCGATTTCGGGCTCGAGTTTTCCACACGCGTAATAATCGAGGAAAAATAGCGGCTCGGCGCCTTGCACCACCAGGTCGTTTACCGACATGGCTACCAGATCGATGCCGATGGTGGAGTGCACGCCGGTCTCGATGGCGATTTTGACCTTGGTTCCGACGCCATCATTGGCGGCGACCAGGACGGGATCGGTAAACCCGGCCCGCTTGAGGTCGAACAACCCGCCAAAGCCGCCGATTTCGGCGTCGGCGCCGGGGCGCGCGGTGGCGCGTACCAGCGGCTTGATCAGCTCCACCATCCGGTTGCCGGCGTCGATATCGACGCCTGCTTGCGCGTAAGTGAGGCCGCGCTCCTTTTCTGCCATAATGGTGCTTGCTCCGCCGCCGGGGTCCTACGTGGGAATCGAAATTCGCGCAATGGTCCGCCCATCGTTATACTCCGCCGTTGGGAATGGCGCGTTCCGGGCCGAACGGGCCGGGGCGCGCCGACATGCCGGGATTGCCTTGAATATTCCAAACCTCATCACGTTGGGGCGAATTCTGCTGGTGCCGATCGTGGTCTGGGCGATCGCGACGCCCGGCGCCATGTGGATAGCCTTCGTGCTGTTCGTGGTGGCGGGCGTGAGCGATGGCGTGGACGGGTACCTCGCCAAGCGTTTCAATATGACCTCCGAACTCGGCGCCTATCTCGATCCGCTTGCCGACAAGGCACTGATCGTTTCGATCTACATTACGCTAGGCGTCAATAACGCCATTCCGCGCTGGCTGGTCATCCTGGTGGTGTCGCGCGACATTCTGATCGTCGGCGGGATCATATTGTCTTGGCTCGTCGGAAATCCGCTCAAAATCAAGCCGCTTCTGGTGTCCAAGCTCAACACCGTGGCGCAGATATTGTTTGCTTGCGTGGTGCTAGGCTCGCTCGGCTTCGACATAGGGGCCAGCACGTTGACGCTTGTGCTCATGGGGCTGGTCGCGATCTTGACCCTGCTTTCGGTGACCGCCTATCTCGTCGAATGGGTGCGTCACATGAATTCCGTGATGGCCGGCCAATGAGTTCCCGTCCGCGCACGCGCCGCAAACCCGCCGCGAGCCGCACTCTCGCGTTCCAGCGCCAAGTTGTGTTCTGGCTGGCGGCGCTGGCCGCCTTCATTCTCGTGCTGTGGCTGCTCAGCGAAATCCTGCTGCCATTCGTCGCCGGCTTGGCGATAGCCTATTTGCTCAATCCGCTGACCGACCGGATCGAACGGCTCGGCGTCAACCGGCTGATCGCGGCCCTCATCATCATTACCTTGGTCGTGATGGCCATCGTGCTTCTTATTCTGCTGGTAGCGCCCATTCTCGGCAGCCAACTGTCGTCCTTCATCGGCAATTTTCCGGGCTACGTGACCAAGCTGCAATCGCTGCTGAGCGATCCGAGCAGGCCATGGGTGCAGAAACTGTTGGGCGCCGGCTTCAATGCCGACAAATCTCTGGGCGACCTGGTCACCCAAGGCGCCGGTTGGCTGACCACCTTCCTCAAATCGCTGTGGTCGGGCGGGCGCGCGGTGGTATCGCTTTTCTCGCTGATCGTCGTGACGCCGGTGGTCGCATTCTATCTGATCTACGATTGGCACCGCATGGTCGACACCGTGGACGGCTGGGTGCCGGTCCATCAGCGCGCCACCGTGCGCCGGCTTGCGCGCGAAATTGATGCCGCAATCGCCGGATTCGTGCGCGGGCAGAGCTTGGTTTGCCTGATCCTCGGCACGTTTTACGCCGTGGCGCTGACGCTGAGCGGGCTTAATTTCGGCCTGTTGATTGGCTTGATTTCCGGCCTGATCACCTTCATTCCCTATGTTGGATCGTTGACCGGTTTGATCCTCGCGCTCGGCGTGGCGGTGGCGCAGTTTTGGCCGCAATATACGTCGATCCTGGTCGTGCTTGGCATATTTCTGGTCGGCCAATTTCTCGAGGGCAATGTGCTGGCGCCCAAACTGGTCGGCAAGAGCGTGGGCCTGCATCCGGTCTGGTTGATTTTTGCGTTGCTCGCCTTCGGCTATTTGTTCGGATTTGTCGGATTGCTGGTGGCGGTGCCGCTGGCGGCCACGATCGGCGTATTGGCGCGCTTTGCGTTGCGGCACTATCTGGACAGCTCTCTCTACACCGGCGAGAAATCGGGTTGAGTGGCAAGGTGGGCGAGTTAGGCAATATTTTCGGTCCGCGTCAGCTCGTGCTGGCGCTCGACCATGCCGTGAGCTTCGCGCGCGAGGATTTCCTGCGCGGCCCGTCGAATGCCGCAGCACTCACGCTTGTCGAGAGCTGGCCGGATTGGCCGGACCGGATCATGACGTTGATCGGCCCGCAAGGTTCGGGCAAGAGCCATCTCGCCACGATCTGGGCGCAGGCGTCGGGTGCGCGTGTGCTGGCGGCAAGGCTTTTGTCCGAAATCGATCCGCCGGCGGCGCTGGCAACCGGCGCGCTGGTGGTCGAAGACCTGGAAGCGATCGGCCTTGACGAACGCGCGCTGTTTCACTTCATTAATCTCGCGCGCGAGCAGGGCGCCTATGTGCTGCTCACGGCGCGCACGCCGCCTGCCGGTTTTGCGCTCACCATCCGCGATCTGCACTCGCGGTTGCGTGCGCTGCCAAGCGTCACATTGACCGCGCCTGACGACGACTTGTTGCGCCAGTTGATCGGTAAGCTCGCCGCCGACCGGCAGCTTTCGATTGACGAGGGCGTGGCGAATTATCTGGCCAACCACATCGAGCGCTCGTTTTCCGCCACCCATTTGGCGGTGGCCAGGCTCGACGAAGAGGCCATGCGCCAGCACCGGCCGGTGACGCGGGCCCTGGCGGCGGAACTGTTTCGCTAACCGCAACCGCAATCCCGGCTTGACCGTTAGCCCGATCCGGCGCGAACTGTCATCCAGCCGCCATCTTTGTCGGCTAGGGAAGGGTTGTTTCAGGCCTTCGTTCATATGGCAGATCGCGCACAAGCTATTGCTCCGGTTGAGGAAATCGCTCCGGTCGCGGACCGTGATGCGGCCCCGCTAGCCTCGCTAACCGCGCCCGAAGCGCAACTTCGCTCGATGCCCGAGCGCTTCATCAACCGCGAACTGTCCTGGCTGCATTTCAACCGGCGCGTCCTCGAAGAAGCCGGCAATGAGAACCACCCGCTCTTGGAGCGCGTGCGCTTTCTGTCGATCTCGGCCAACAACCTCGACGAATTCTTCATGGTGCGCGTTGCCGGCCTCAAAGGTCAGCTTCGCCAAGGCATCACGACCCAGAGCCCGGATGGGCTCACGCCGTCAGAGCAATTGCTGCGCATTGGCGAAGCGGTGGCGCAACTCGCCAGCGACCAACAGCGCCGCTGGCTGGAATTGCGCCTCGCGCTGGCCGGCGCTGGCGTGACGCTGATCGAAACGCCCGACCTGAAAAAGGCGGAGCGCATCTGGCTGGAAGAACATTTCCTCACGCATGTGTTCCCGCTGCTGACGCCGCTGGCGATCGACCCAGCCCATCCGTTTCCGTTCATTCCCAATCTCGGCTTCTCGATGGCGCTACAGCTATCGCGCACGCGCGACGGCAAGGCCATGAGCGCGCTCATCCGCATGCCGCAGAAAATCGAGCGCTTCATCCGACTTCCCAACGCGCCCGACCACAATATCCGGCTGATAACGTTGGAGCAGGCGACCGCGCTGTTCATCGGCCGCCTGTTTCCCGGCTACACCGTGAAGGGGCAGGGCGCGTTTCGCGTCATCCGTGACTCGGAAGTGGAAATCGAAGAAGAGGCCGAAGACCTGGTGCGGCTCTACGAGACCGCGCTCAAGCAGCGCCGCCGCGGTTCGGTGATCAGGCTTGAGCTCAACACGACCATGCCGGCGGAACTGCGCAGCTTCGTGCAGCACGCCTTGGCGGTTGCCGATGACGAGGTGTTCCTGGTCGATGGCGTGCTTGCGCTCAACGATCTAGCGCAACTCACCAAGCTCGACCGGCCGGACCTCGAATTCGTGCCCTATAATCCGCGTTATCCGGAGCGCATCCGCGACCACGGCGGCGATTGCTTCGCCGCCATCCGGCAGAAGGATCTGGTGGTCCACCACCCCTATGAATCCTTCGACGTGGTGGTGCAATTCCTCCAGCAGGCGGCGCGCGATCCCAATGTAGTCGCGATCAAGCAGACGCTATACCGCACCAGCGCCGAATCCCCGATCGTCAAAACTCTGGTGGAAGCCGCCGAAGCCGGCAAATCGGTCACCGCACTGGTCGAATTAAAGGCCCGCTTCGACGAGGAAGCCAATATCCGCTGGGCGCGCGATCTCGAACGCGCCGGCGCGCAGGTAGTCTATGGTTTCATCGAACTAAAAACCCACGCCAAACTGTCCTTGGTTGTGCGCCGCGAAGGTGGCGCACTCGCCACTTACGTTCATGTCGGCACCGGCAATTATCATCCGGTGACCGCGCGCATATACACCGATCTATCGTTCTTCTCTGCCGAGCCGGTGATCGCGCGCGATGTCGCCCGGATTTTCAACTACATCACCGGCTATGCCGAGCCCGCCGAACTTGAAAAAATGGCGATCTCGCCGATCAATTTGCGCGCCCGCATTCTCGGCCACATCGCGCAAGAGGCGGCCAATGCCAAAGCCGGCAAGCCGGCCGCGATCTGGATGAAGATGAATTCGCTGGTCGATCCCGGAATCATCGACGCGCTTTACGATGCCTCGCGCGCCGGCGTCCCGGTCGATCTGGTGGTGCGCGGCATTTGCTGCCTGCGGCCGGGCGTGCCGGGCCTGTCCGACAATATCCGCGTAAAATCCATCGTCGGGCGCTTCCTCGAACACGGCCGTATCTACTGCTTCGGTTCCGGCCATTTGCTGCCGCACACAAAGGCGGCGGTATATATTTCCTCCGCCGATATGATGCCGCGCAATCTCGACCGCCGGGTCGAGGTGCTCACGCCCATCCTCAACGCCACCGTGCATGAGCAGATTCTCGGCCAGATTATGGCGGCCAATTTCAAGGATAACGAGCAAAGCTGGAAGCTCTTGCCGGATGGCAGTTCCACGCGCATAAAGGCCGCGCCGGGCGAGGAACCCTTCAACGCCCATAAGTATTTCATGACAAATCCGAGTCTGTCGGGCCGTGGTAAATCGCTCAAAGAATCCTCGCCGCGCAGCCTCATCCGCCGCCTCGTTGAAGGCGCGTAAACGCAGGCGCGCCAAACCCGCGTCCAAAAAACCTGCGTCCAAAAAGTCTGCGCTCGCCAAATCTCACGCCGCCAAGGGCCGGCTCGATCACGGGCCGCCAGTCGCGGTCGTTGACATCGGCTCCAATTCGGTCCGCCTCGTGATTTATGAAGGGCTGACGCGCTCGCCGACGCCCATCTTCAACGAAAAGGTGCTGGCCGGCCTCGGCCGCCAGGTGCAGTCCACCGGCCTGTTGGCGCAAGACGCCATCGACACCGCGCTGGCCGCGCTCGTGCGCTTCCGGGCGCTGTGCGACACGCTGCATGTGCGCCGGATTTGGGCAATCGCCACCGCCGCCTGCCGCGACGCCCGCAACGGCCGCAGCTTTATTGCCAAAGCCTCCCGCATCTGCCGCGCGCCGATCAAAATATTATCCGGCAAACGCGAGGCGCAGCTCACCGCGCTCGGCGTAATTTCCGGCATCCATAAACCGGATGGCATTGTCGGCGATCTCGGCGGCGGCTCGCTCGAACTCGTCGATGTGCACGGCTCGCGCGTGCGCGGCGGCATGACCCTGCCGCTTGGCGGGTTGGCGCTGCAGGACATTACCGGCAAGTCGCTCAAGAAAGCCGAGAGCATCGTCGAAAACGCTTTCGACGGGCTCGATATTCTCCATGACGGCGAGGGCCGCACTTTCTATGCGGTCGGTGGCACATGGCGTGCCTTAGCGCGGCTGCACATGTGGCAGACCGGCTATCCGTTTCATGTGATGCACAATTACCGCGTCTCCGCGCGCGAGGCGCTCGACTTCTCGCGGCTGGTGCACCGCGTCGACACCGAGACACTCTCGAAGATCGAAGTCGTCAATGCCGCGCGCCGCCCGCTGCTGGCTTACGCCGCGCTGGTGCTGGAAAATCTGGTGCGCACGATCAAGCCCAAGCAAGTCGTATTCTCGGTGCTGGGTGTGCGCGAGGGGCTGCTTTACTCGCGGCTCAAGCCGAGTGAGCGCGCGCTCGATCCGCTGATCGAGGCGGCCGCCGATCTCAATTTGCTGCGCTCGCGCTCGCCGCGCCATAGCGAGGAATTGATCGCTTGGACCGACCGTTTCATGGTGTCATCGGGGCTGGAGGAATCCGCCGACGAGCGCCGGCTGCGGCACGCCGCGTGTCTGCTTGGCGATATCGGCTGGCGCGCCCATCCGGATTACCGCGGCGAACAGTCGATGAACATCATCGCGCACGGCGCCTTTGTCGCTATCGACCATCCGGGCCGCGCCTATCTCGCGCTATCCGTTTATTTCCGCCATGCCGGCTTGAGCGAGGACGAACTGTCTCCGCGGCTGCGCGAAGTATCGACGCCGCGCATCCTCGATCGCGCGCGCGTCTTGGGCGCCGCCATGCGCGTCGCCTATGTTCTGACCGCCGGCCAGAACGGCGTGCTGCCGAAGACGCCGATGCTGGTGCGGCGCGGAAAATTGGTGCTGCGGCTGCCCGGAAAGCTGAGTAAGCTGTCGAGCGACCGGCTGTTTAGCCGGTTGCGTCAACTGGCACGGCTGATTGGGCGCGAGCCGGCGATCGAGAGCTAGGATTGAACGAATGGCCAAATGGCTGTCAGCATACGCTCTTGGTGTCGGCTGGGCCGTACTGCTCGGGCTTGCGCCGCCGATCGCCGAGGCGCGGCCGCTGGCCGCGATCAAGGCCGCGGGCACGCTTCGGGTCGGATTGACGGGCGACTATGCGCCGTATTCGCTGCGCGGTGCCGACGGCAAGATCGCGGGCGCGGACGTGACCATGGCGCAAGATCTCGCCAAATCGCTGGGCGTCTCGCTGGAGATCGTGCCGACGGCGTGGAAGTCGCTGCAGGGCGATCTTCTTGCGGATCGCTTCGACATCGCCATGGGTGGCGTGAGCGTCACCGCGGACCGCGCCGCGGTCGGCGATTTTTCGATGACCGTGATGGGCGATGGCAAGCGCCCGATCGTTCGCTGCGCCGACAAGGAGCGGTTTAACGCGGTGAAAACAATCGACGATCCCTCGGTCCGCGTCATCGTCAATCCCGGCGGAACTAATGAACGCTTCGCCAAGGCCAATCTCTCAAAAGCGCACGTCGAGGTATATGCTGACAACCGCACGATCTTCGACGAGATCGTAGCAGGCCGCGCCGACGTCATGGTGACCGATGGCGCCGAAGTCGATTTCCAGGCGCGCCGGCACCCCGGCGTCTTGTGCCCTGCTACCGTTGCGGACTCCTTCGACCATTTCGACAAAGCCTATTGGATGACGCGCGATCCGGCCTTGAAATCGGCCGTCGATGTCTGGCTTACCAAGAGCCTCGCCGCCGGCGGCTATCAAAAGGCACTCGCCGCGGCTGCCGGCGAGTAGCGACTAGCCCGGATTATATTGCGCTCAATCAGGGATCCGTTTATCCACGGTTACGACGCGGCCTTTTTCTACCGCCAGTGCTAGCTTGCCGTGTTTGAGCGCCAACGCCTTTTCGCCGAACAATTCGCGCCGCCAGCCTTTAAGCGAGGGCACGTCGGCTTCGTCGTCGGCGGCGATGCGGTCGAGTTCATCGACCGTGGCGATCACCTTGGCGGCGACGCCATTGCTCTCGGCCGTCATGCGCAGCAGGACTTTGAGCAGTTCGACGGTGGCCGCGCCATTCGGTGCCGGGCGGAAACGGTCGAGCGACGGCAGCGTCTTGGGATCGCGCTCGATGCCGCGTTTGACCGCCTCGATAATGCCTTCGCCCCAGCGCGAGCGCTCGAAACCTTTGGGCAGCGAGCGCAACTGGCCGAGCCGCTCGATCGTCGTCGGCGCCTGCACCGCGATATCGCCGACCACGTCGTCCTTGAGCACGCGCGAGCGCGGCACGTCGCGGCTTTGTGCTTCGCGCTCGCGCCAGGCGGCGATCTCGATTAGCACGGCGAGTTCCTTAGGCTTGCGCACGCGGTTCTTGAGCCGTTCCCAGGCGCGCTCCGGCTCCATGCGATAGGTCTCGGGCGAAGTGAGTACGCCCATCTCGGCCTCGACCCAATTCAGCCGTCCGCGTTTTTCGAGATCGGCCGAAAGTTTGACATAGATGTCGCGCAAATGCGTGACGTCGGTCACCGCGTAAGTGAGTTGCGCGTCGGTAAGGGGTCGGCGCGTCCAATCGGTGAAACGATGCGACTTGTCGAGCAGGTCGCCAGTGACGCGTTGCACCAGTTGGTCGTAAGAAATCGAGTCGCCGTAGCCCAGCACCATGGCGGCGACCTGGCTGTCGAAGATCGGATGCGGGATCTTCTTGGCCATGTTCCAGACGATTTCGATGTCCTGGCGCGCGGCGTGGAATACCTTGACTACGTTCTCGTCGGTCAGCAGATCGAAAAATGGAGTCAGGTCGATGCCGGGCGCCAGCGCGTCGATCACGAAGGCCTCGTCGGGCGAAGCAATCTGGGCCACGCACAGCAGCGGGATAATAGGTGGTCTCGCGCAGGAACTCGGTATCGACCGTGATAAAAGCGATGCCGCGCCATGCGCGCGCAGACTTGGGTCAGTTCCTCGGTGGTGGTGATGGGCTGCATTTGCTGGGGGAACCTAACCTAAACTTCGCCGGCAATGGCAACTGTTTTGCCAAGATTTTATTTTCCGCGCAGCTTCGGCATGTGGATGAATTCCCAAGGCGAGGGCATCGGGCCGACAGGGACCTCGATCAGCGCCGGTTCGCGCGCAGCGAGGGCAGCGCGCAACGCTAGGCCAATTCGGCCGGATTGTGCGCGCGGCGGCCGGTCGCGCCGAAGCTCTCGGCGAATTTGACGAAATCGGGGTTGGCAAGGTCGTTGGCGATTTCGCGGTTGCCGAATTGCTCCTGCTGAATGCGGCGCACATTGCCGAAATGGCCGTCGGCAAACACAATCGCTACCAGTGGAATGCGATGGCGCATGGCGGTCGCCATCTCGTTGGCGGTATACATGAAGCCGCCGTCGCCATTGATCGACAAGACCGGCACGTCCGGCTTTGAGGCTTGCGCGCCCAGCGCGGTCGCATAGCCCCAGCCGAGATTGTCCTGAAAGCCGGGAGAGAGAAATGTGCGCGGCTTATAGACCGGGAAAGCGAGCCGGGCGGCAAATCCAAGTTGTGTGACCTCGTCGACCAGAATGCCGTCTTCGGGGAGTTCAGCGCGGATCACGTCGAGGAAGGCGAGTTGCGGCGCCAGTTTTTTGAAGCGCTGGCGCAGCTTGGCCTGGCGTTCCTGCATTTCCTCGCGGCGCGGCGCGCGGCGCAGGTTGAAATGTGCGAGTTCGTCGATGAGTTGCCGCAAGATAGGCGCCGCATCGCCGATCAGCGCCACTTTGGGTTTGCGGTAGCGCGAAGGTTCCTGCGGATCGGAATCGATACGCACCACGTCGAGCTTGTTGTCGATGCCCCAGGCCGTCATCGGATTGAGCTTGGTGCCGATCGCGAGCACCGCGTCGGCTTCGTCCCACAGTTCGTGGCCGAACGGCAGCGTCACGCTGAACGGATTGCGTCCATCCAGTACGCCGCGCCCGCGCCGATAGGCCAGCACCGGCGCCTGCAAAAGGTCCGACAGTTGGGTGACTTCGGGTGACGCATCGAGCGCGCCGCCGCCGGCAACGATGAGCACGCGCTTGGCATTGCCGAGCAATTTGGCCGCCCTGCGCACCGCGTCGGTGTCGATCCGCGGCGGCCGTGGCGGCGAGGGTTGCACGATGCCGGCGACCTTGCCCCGTTTGCCCCATACATCGATGGCACATTCGAGTGCCGCCGGTCCGGGTCGTCCTTTCGACATCGACGCAATCGCCTTGGCGGTTTTCGGAGAAGCCTCGCCCGGTCCATCGATGCGGGCGGAATGGTCAACAAGCCGCGCGATGATGCCAGCCTGGTCGCGAATCTCATGCAGGTGGCCGAGACCGCGCCCGATCGCGCCGGCCGGAATTTGTCCGATCAGTGCCAGCACCGGCGCGTTCATGCCATAGGCCGTGAGGAGTGCCGCGCTGGAATTCAACAGGCCGGGGCCGGGCACCACCGCATAAGTTTGCGGCTTGCCGGTCGCGAGCGCCGCGCCCAGCGCCATATAGGCCGCGCCCTGCTCATGCCGGCTGTGGAGAACGCGCAGACGATTGCCGGCACGCTGAAACGCATCGAACAAATGGTCGTTGTGAACGCCCGGCAGTGCATAGATCGTGTCGAGCCCATGGGCGATAAGCGTTTCCACCGTCGCCTCGGCGGTGGACATATCTGCGAAGACGGGCTTCGCCCTTTTGTCCACGAAGACGGGCTTGGCCCTTTTGTCCGCGAAGACGGGCTTCGCCCTGTTGTCGGCTGCGGCGCTAGCAGGACGGGGTTTTTTGGCGGTTTTGCGTTTGGGCAAGGCTACGCTCCAGTTACTGTGGTTGAGATTGCAGATGAAATACGAGTCTGTCGAGTGGCTCCGCTTGCCCTTAACTTAGCGTTGCCTTGACAAAGCATAGTCCCCATGCGCTTTTCCGGCACTCAGCAACCAGCCTAAATCGTCTGCCGGAACCGCCCAGAATGTCTATGCATCGCTATCGTTCCCATACCTGCGGCGCGCTGCGCGAAAGCGACATCGGCAAGTCCGTGCGGTTGTCCGGCTGGTGCCACCGCATCCGCGACCATGGCGGCGTGCTGTTCATCGATCTGCGCGACCATTATGGGCTCACCCAAGTGGTGGCCGACCCCGACAGCCCGGCCTTCAAGCTGGCCGAGACTTTGCGTTCGGAATGGGTCGTGCGCATCGACGGCAAGGTGCGCAAGCGCCCCGACGGCACCGAGAACCGGGACCTGCCGACCGGCCAGGTCGAGGTCTATATCGAGGAAATCGAAGTGCTGGGCGCGGCCGGCGAATTACCGATGCCGGTGTTCGGAGAGCAGGAATATCCCGAAGACATTCGCCTCACTTACCGATTTCTCGATCTGCGCCGCGAACATCTGCACAACAACATCATGCTGCGTGGCGCGGTCATCAACTCGCTGCGCACGCGCATGAAGGCGTCCGGCTTCTTCGAATTCCAGACGCCGATCTTGACTGCTTCGTCGCCGGAAGGCGCGCGCGATTATCTGGTGCCGTCGCGCATTCATCCGGGAAAATTCTATGCACTGCCGCAAGCGCCGCAGCAGTTCAAACAGCTCATCATGATCGCGGGCTTCGACCGCTATTTCCAGATCGCGCCGTGCTTCCGCGACGAGGACGCGCGCGCCGATCGATCGCCTGGAGAATTTTACCAGCTCGATCTCGAAATGAGCTTCGTCACCCAGCAGGACGTGTTTGATGCCGTCGAGCCGGTGATCCGCGGCGTGTTCGAGGAATTCGGCAAAGGTAAAGCCGGTCACGCCGAAGTTTCCGATGATCCCTTACGCCGAGGCGTTGCGCAAATATGGCACCGACAAGCCGGACTTGCGCAATCCGATCGTCATGCAAGATGTCAGCGAAGCGTTCCGAGGCTCTGGCTTCAAGATTTTCGCCAAAATTCTCGAGACGCCGGGCAATGCGGTATGGGCGATTCCGGCAAAAGGCGGCGGAAGCCGTGCCTTCTGCGACCGCATGAATTCATGGGCGCAGGGCGAAGGCCAGCCGGGGCTGGGTTACATTTTCTGGCGTGAAGGCGAGGAGGGCGGTGCAGGACCACTCGCCAAGAATATCGGCCCGGAGCGTACCAAGCGGATCGCGCGATCAGTTGGGCCTCAAGGTCGGCGACGCCTGTTTCTTCGTCGCCGGCAAGCCGAAGGATTTCGTCAAATTCGCCGGCCCCGCCCGCACCAAAGTCGGCGAGGAACTCGGCCTGATCGCGCAGGACCGTTTCGATTTCTGCTGGATCGTCGATTTCCCGATGTTCGAATGGAACGAGGAAGACAAGAAAATCGACTTCTCGCATAATCCGTTCTCGATGCCGAACATGGATGTCGACGAATTTCTGGCGCTCGATCCGAAGGACCATGACAAGCTGCTGGCGATCAAGGCAATCCAATACGACATCGTCTGCAACGGCACCGAATTGTCCTCGGGCGCGATCCGTAACCATCGCCCCGAGGTGATGAAAAAGGCTTTTGCCATCGCCGGCTACGACGAAAGCGTATTGGAAGCGAAATTCGGCGGCATGTTGCACGCGCTCTCGCTCGGCGCGCCGCCGCATGGCGGCATCGCGCCCGGTATCGACCGCATCGTCATGCTGCTGGCCGGCGAAGAGAATTTGCGCGAGGTCGTGCTGTTCCCGATGAACCAGCGCGCCGAGGATCTGTTGATGGGCGCGCCGTCGGAAGCCACGCCCAAGCAGCTCAAGGAGCTGCATATCCGGCTCGAATTACCGAAGAAATGACGCGCATTAAAGCGGCGGCACTTTCTCGCTTGAGTTAACGCCGGGCTTCTCCGGCAGTGGGATGAACTCGATCTCGTCGCCGGGCACCTTGCCGAAATGGCCGGCGGTCCATTCCGCTTTGGCCTGCTCGATGCGTTCCTTGCGCGACGACACGAAATTCCACCAGATGTGGCGTGGGCCATCCATCGGCGCGCCGCCCACGATGACGAAATGCGCATTGGTCACCGCCGCGATGGTCACGCGGTCGCCCGGCTTGAACACCAAGAGGCGCCCCGGCTCGAACTTGTCGCCGGCAATGTCGATGGTGCCGTCGATCACATAGACCGCGCGCTCCTCATGATCGGCATCGAGCGGCAGGCTCGATCCGGCCTCAAGTGTCACGTCGCCGAAAATCGTTTCCATGGTCGTGGGCACCGGCGATTTCGCGCCATAGAGCGAGCCGACCACCACGCGCACCGTTTTGCCATTGTCCTTGATCAGAGGAAATTCCGTCGTCGGATGATGCGAGAAGCCGGCTTCCATTTCCTCCTTGGCGGCGGGCAGCGCCGACCCACATCTGCAAGCCGTGGATCGGGCTGCCGGTGGTGCGCAGTTCCGGTCCGGTGCGCTCCGAATGCACGATGCCGCGCCCGGCGGTCATCCAGTTGACCTCGCCCGGCCGGATCGCCGCGGCGGTGCCGAGACTGTCGCGATGCATGATTTCACCGTCGAATAAATAAGTGACGGTGGCGAGCCCGATATGCGGATGGGGGCGTACATCCAGGCCCTTGCCGGCCTTGAATTCGGCCGGCCCGAAATGATCGAAAAAGATAAACGGCCCGACCATGCGCGAACTGCGCCGAGGGCAGCGCGCGCCGCACCGTAAAGCCGTCGCCGAGATCGACGGTGCGCGGCACCACCACATGCGCAATGGCCTCGCAGCTATAGGCGTCGCCCGCTTGCGGGTCCTTGCCGGGAAAGAAACTCATGGCCTGGTTCCTTTGGATATCTAGCCGCTCACTCTAGTCCGGCGCGCGGGCTCGCCGCAGCAAATTTACCATTCGCTAACCATAGCGGAGCGCATGTCCACAATTCGAGGAATTTGTTTTGCGCCAGCCGCTTAGGCTTAAGGCCGCCTTTACGTCGGCCATGGCTCACTAGCCCAATACCAGTAGGGTGTTGGCTCGCCGGGTCCAGGATGGGGTTAGGGGTGCGCGCATTTCCGCGCAGGAATCTTATTGCGATTGCCGTCGGCATAGTGCTGGCCGGCGTGCCTTTGATTGCCTTCGATTTATGGCTTGACCGGCTGGTCGAGGGTCAAGGCTGGGCCGAGGTTACCACCGCGGCCCGCCGCGCGGTATCGTTGGCCGAGCAGCGTCTGAGCCAGACGATGGCGGCGCTCGACGATTTGGCCACGCGCGGGGTGAATTCGTGCGCGCCCGGCGCATGTCGAAGCGATGCGCCAGGCCGCGTTCGATACTTCGACCATCAAGGAAGTCGCCATCCTCGGCCCCGAAGGCCAGACGCTGTGCACCGCAACTTGGCTCTCCGTTTGGCCAGCGCAAGATCATCAGCACGGAATCGCTGACCGGCGCGCAAGCTTACGTCCTCGACATCGTTCAGATCGCCAACAGCCAGCGCATGGTGCGGTTGCGCCGCAGTGTTGGCGCCAACAGCATTGCCGCTTTGGTGCCGGTCATGCTGTTGTTGCCGCAGGTTTCCGTCGATGGCAGTCCGTTTACCGCTTATGCGCAACTCGCAACGCGCGACGGCATCCTGATCGGCTCGAGCGGCGAGCGGCCTGACGAGGATGATGCGCGTTTCACGATCTCTGCGAAGTCCGAGAAACTCGGCATTGAATTGCAAATCGTGGTGCCGCGCGGATTGGTTCCGGCCGCCCAAGCCGATCTGAAATGGCTCAGCATGTTCGCCACCGGCGCCATCATTCTGATCCTGACCGGCTTTGCCATGATGATTCCGCGCCGCCGCATCGTCAATCCGGTGGCCGATATGCAGCGCGCGCTCGCCGCCGGCGAATTCGTGCCCTATTACCAGCCGATCGTCGATATCCGCTCGGGCCAATTGCGCGGCGCCGAAGTTTTGGTGCGCTGGAAAAAACCCGACGGCACGCTGGTGCTGCCGGGCTCGTTCATTCCGCTGGCGGAATCGAGCGGACTTATTCTCGATATGACCCGCGACCTGATGCGCCGGGTTTGCGCCGAGGCTGGCGCGGCCATCGGCTGCCGCCCGGCAATGAAGATCTCGTTCAATTTCGCCGGCCAGTTGTTTGCCGGCGACGCCATCGTCAAGGACGTGCGCAATATTTTTTCCGGCTCGCCGATCAAGCTGTCGCAGGTGGTGCTGGAGCTGACCGAGCGCGATCCGATCGAGAATTTCACCGAAACCCGGCAGATCATCGCCGCCTTACAAGGGCTCGGCGTGCGCATCGCCATCGACGATGTCGGCACCGGCCACAGCGGACTGTCTTATATGCTCAAGCTCGGCGTCGATATCATCAAGATCGACAAGATGTTCGTCGACGCCATCGGCACCGACCGCAACTCCACCACCATCGTCGAGACCTTGGTGGATCTCGCGCATAATATGCGCATGGACGTTGTCGCCGAGGGCGTGGAGAATTTCGAGCAGGTGATGCATCTGCGCGAACTCGGTATCCGCTCGGCGCAAGGTTATGTATTTGCCCCGCCGCTGCCGGGCAGCGCCTTCCTGCAACTGATCGAAGCCATCGATCCCCTGCCGGTCGCCGCGGCCGAACGGAAATTGGCGTCCGTGCGCGGGCGCTTCAACGCGGCCTGAAAATTCAAATTTTGCGATGAAAAAGGGCGGCCTCAAACGGCCGCCCAGTTATAACGCCACGCGGGAGGAACCTCGCAACGGGCCGGCGGACCAACGCCCCGGCCCACGTCACTGAATGGCAGGTTGCACTGCGTCATGGACGCGGCGATTCGTCAATCCGAATTTATCGGTTTTGTGACACCGCCAAGCGATTGTGGATTTAGACGGCCAACAGGCTAAGCGGCAAACCGGATGGTGGTCTCGAAAGCGTAGCCGCAGGCGTCGCATTCCCACAGATGACGGACGCGCCGCGCATCGACGAATTCCGACCATTCCGGTGAGAACAGGCGCTCGCCGCATTGCGCGCATTCGATAACGGTACGCGGGCGGGCGAGTTTGGCTTCGGCAGGGGCGCCGGTGGCGGGGGAGAGTTCCATGGGGCTCCTCAATCGTTGCGCGCTATCCTTGCGCGGTTTTGGCCCCCATCCCCCATTTGCTTGTGAAGGCGATCTTAGCCCAGGCGTTGCCGTTATGAAGCAGCAAGGCTGACGTAATCCGCAATCCGGTTATGAATTTTGCGTGATTTAAATTCGATTCAAATTTCGTATGGTGACCGCCGGATTTATCAAGAGCCACGCGGGAGCGGTCGACATGGTTGGAAAATGCGAGCACTCCGCCACGGTCAAGGATGTGACGCCGAGCGCCGCCGGCTGCGAGGAATGCCTGAAAATCGGCAGTCCGTGGGTGCATTTGAGGCTTTGCCGGACCTGCGGCCATGTCGGCTGTTGCGACGACTCGCCCAACCGTCACGCCACCAAACATTTTCACGCCACCGGCCATCCGATCATCGAAGGCTACGATCCGCCGGAAGGCTGGGGCTGGTGCTATGTGGACGAGACCTTCGTCACGCTCGACCGTGCGACGCCGCAGCGCGGCAAAATCAAGAAGTGGGTTTGAACCGGCCGAGGCGGTGCGCGGCCGGCGCATTGGCGGCGCCGGGCGGCATGCGGCCGGCGAGGATTTCCTTGACCTGGTTGACGGTGTCGAAGGCCTGATGCTCGGCCGCGTCCGGTGTCAATCCGGCCATATGCGGCGTCGCAATGACGTCGGCGCGCTTGGCTAGAGCGAGCGAGGGCATCTGATCCGGTGCGCGTCCGACATCCATGGCCGCGCCGGCGATGATCTTGGCGTCGAGCGCCGCGGCGAGCGCAGCTTCATCGACCAGATTACCGCGCGACAGGTTGATGAAAAAGGCCGACTTTTTCATCTGCGCGAACACAGCCGCGTTCATCATATTTTCGGTACGCTCGTTGGCGACGACGAGGCAAACGACGAAATCGGATCGCTTGAGCAGATCGGGCAGGGGTACCTGAGTAACCCCCGGCTCATCGACGGTCTTGAACGGGTCGGCGACCAGGACCGTCATGCCGAAAGCAACGCATAGCCGCGCCAGATATTCGCCAATCGCGCCATAGCCGATAATGCCCACACTCGCGCCCTTGAGCTGGCGGCCCATATGCGCCTCCGGCGCGCGGCCGGAATGGTAGACCGTGGCGTATGGCGTGACGCCGCGGCCGAGATCGACCATGAATCCGATCGCCATTTCCGACACCGAGGCGATAAAGCCCGGCGTCGCATGCGTCACCAGGATGCCCTGGGCGCTTGCCGCCGCCACGTCGATATTGCGGATGTCGACGGCGACGCGCAGGAACGCGGCCACGTCCGGCGCATCGGCGAAAAATTCCGCCGGACCGGCCGTCTGGCGATCCGACACCACAATGGCGCAGCCGCGCGCGGCTTTGATCAAAGCCGCGGCGTCGAGCACCTTGTCGGTCTCGTTGAGGCGGACATCGCCGAGCTTGCGCAATTCGGCAAGCGCGCGGGCGCCGTAGTAATTCTTGAGCATATCGGGCGTGTGGGTGAGCAGGATCGTGGTCATGGCTGTTTTCTCCGGCACGAACCCATAACCCGCCGGGGCTTGTCGCCGCCAGCCCGGTTTTGTCATTATCCGGGCCATGAGCCCCACGGCCGTCAAACCGCGCACCAAGACCAAGCCGGCAACCCAGCGCCCGCCGCTATGGAAGGTGATTTTGCTCAACGACGATTTCACGCCGCGCGAATTCGTCGTTCACGTGCTCAAGGCCGTGTTTCGCATGAACGAGAGCCAGGCCTATAAGGTGATGATGACCGCGCACCAGAAGGGTGCCTGCGTCATCGCCGTCTATACCAAGGACGTCGCCGACACCAAGGCCAAGGAGGCGACCGAAATGGGCAAATCCAAGGGCTATCCGCTGTATTTCACGACCGAGAAGGAAGAGTAACCTGTCATTCCGGGACGGTCCGAAGGACCGGACCCGGAATCCAGAGGGACATCGATATCGTTTCTGGATTCCGGGTTCGCTCGCTACGCTCGCGGCCCGGAATGACGGAGTAGGGGGAAACACATGCCGCAACGCGTTTTGATCACGGCCGGTGCCCAGGGCATCGGCCGGGAATTTGCCCGTGCCTTCGCCGCCAACGGCGCCAAGGTCTTCATCTGCGATATCGACCTTAAATCGCTCGATGCGCTCGCCAAGGAGATCCCCGGTTTAATTGCAAAGCCTCGCGACATGGCGAGCCGCGCGCAAATCGAGCGCATGGTGCCGGACGCCGTCAGTGCGCTGGGCGGGCTCGACGTGCTGATCAACAATGCCGGCATCGCCGGCTTAACGCTGCCGGTCGATCAATATCCGCCCGACGACTGGGACAAGGTGATTGCGGTCAATCTCACCGCCATGTTCGACGTGACGCGGCTCGCCATCCCGCATCTCAAACAGTCGAAGGCCGGCTGCCATCATCAACATGGCCTCGGTTGCCGGGCGTTTCGGATTTGCCAATCGCAGCCCCTATGCCGCGACCAAATGGGGCGTCATCGGCTTCACCAAGACGCTGGCGATCGAGCTTGGCGAATGGGGCATCCGCGCCAATGCGATTGCGCCCGGCGCGGTCGCGGGCGATCGCATCGAGCGGGTCTTCGCCGGCCGCGCCCAGATCGGCGGCAAGACGCTCGACGAAGTGCGCGCGCAGGCCATGGCCGAGCAATCGATCAAGGCCATGATCGACCCCAAGGACATCGCGCAGCTCGCGGTGTTTCCTGGCGTCGGACGCGGCGAAGTCGATCAGCGGGCAGGTGATGCCGATCGATAATGACCGGCAAAGGGCGTGAGGGCTCGACGTCATCCGGAGGGCGCGCACTTGCGCGCCTCAAAGGATGACAGCCAAAATCCAGAGGATATTGCCGTGTTGCCCTTCGATCCGGCTTCACCGCTATCGCGCGTCGAAGCCTCGGGTGAACGCGCTTAAGCTCGCGCTGCGGAATGAAACGCTCGGACTATCTCCCGCAATTCCACATCGGCCCGATCGGCGTTTGCGTGTAGCAGGGGCCAAAGCCGCCGCCGTCCCAGCGGCCGCGGTAAAATCGCGGCCAGGCCGGCCCGTAATAATGCGGGCCGCTTTCCCAATAATGCCGGTCGCGCGCGGCCTGGATCTGCTCGGGCGAGCGATAGCCCGGCAGGAAACCGTAGCCGTGCCAATGCCGCGTGACGTGGTGCGTGACGTGATGTTTTTTCTTCGGCGGCGTTTGCGCGAAAGCCGCACTGGCGAACGCCAGACCTAGCAAAACGGCAAGCGCGTGCGCGGCAAATCGCGGCATGAAGGGCTTTCGTGAGATGAACGCGCGGGTGGCAATGTGCGCTGCGCATCGTGGTGGAAGTGAGACGATAGGCGTGCGTGCCGCCCGCTGTCATTCCCGCGAAGGCGGGAATCCAGTAATCACCGAACGATCTTTGTGTGCTGAGTCCCCGCGGAAACCTATCATTGGCCTGCGCTTCGCGCGGAGCTGTTGGCTAATCCGCCCTACGGGTTTCGAAATACGTCACGATGGGCACCAAGTATTTGGATAGAAATTGAAGGTTATGAGACCGTCACGCCTAGTCGTAAGTACGCGGCGAGTTTCATCTCTAAATGGACCGCCGAGCGCAATTTTTCGGTAAAATGGCAATGTTTCTTGGGTCTCATGTGCGTAGCCTTTGTCAGAAATAATTACGTAATTGACGCGCGTGAGATGTTTCGCGACCTCTTCAGAGCAACCACCCTCGCGTCCATGATGTGAAGCAAAATAAACTCGGGTGTCCTGTAACGCGGCCCGGAATTCTGGTTGCACCAATAGCTGGTGTAAGCCTGCAATTTCTAAATCTCCTGTAAACATTACGCCGACGCCGTGGCATTTAAAAAAAATCGCCATGCTTAGATTGTTTTCGTCATCGAATGCAGGATAGCTGTTGTAAAATACTTTGCGATCAAGGCCCTCGAAATGAGGCTGGGAGGATGTGCCTGCGGCGCCCGTGTACGTTTGCTCTATTTCTCGAACTAGTCGTTCAATTCCAGCGCCCATCCCGTCTTCGCTTTTGAGGGTGCGCATGACAGGTCCGCTTACGGATTTATTTCGCAACAACCATTGAACACTGATTTTATCGAAGAGATCATTTGCTCCGCTTACATGGTCTTCGTCGTAGTTTGTGATTGCCAGCATTTCGATTGCGTTCACGCCCTGATTTTTTAGGTGCGTGCCAGGCTTCCAGCCGGTAGAGGAATTGTGGCCACAGTCGATCATAAACCGCGCATTGTTGTCCGCGGTAATTAGCGAGCATGCTCCGTGTTCGACGTCAAAGATTTCCAATTTCACTTCGTATGTCCATTTTTTAATATTTCCGCGTGAAATGTTCTCAGCATTTCAGCCGAAAACTCGGAATAAAATTTTATGAACCGGCCAAACATGCCGACCGACACGAGAAACGCGGCTAAGGCGATCCAATAATCGTCTGGCGAAGAGGAGGGTTGGGACGCGCGCACCAAAATTAATATGCAGGCAATTGCCGCTACGAACGCGGTGTTCCTACAGAAGCCATATAAATTTCGAAATTGATCCATTCGCGCAGCAGAATCTGGGGTGCGGCGCGCAAGTGGGTATCCTAAGCTGAAGATGGCTTCAGGAGAAATTGCTCCGGACTTTTTGCTCACTAATTGCAGCGCCGAAAAAGCTAGGATTTTCTCTGGTGATTGAAGGATTTAGTGGCGCGTAAACTCGACCAACGAGGAAATCCCGAATAATTCGCTCACGTAATCTTTGGGGAGATAGGCCAAGTAGGACAGAAAACGGAGAGTGGAAAACCGTTCGGCCCAGCCATTGTTCGACAATAAGTGTGGCGGGGTTGGCTGTTATTTGGCCGACCACGTATGCGGTTCCAATCCAAAACACGATGTGAACGGCGGGCCAGTCGGTTTTTTGAATTAGAGTTCCGCCAAACAGGCCGTAGTCGATAGCGGCAATAAGCATGATGCCGGCAGTGAGGTAGGCGTAAAAGTCGTAATCGGTAAATGGAAACCACTGTTTCATAGCGAATACGTACTTGATTTGTTCTTCAATGTAAAGGGCGACGCGAAATTGCGCCGCCCACTACTTCTGATATTTCTCAACTAACACCCGCTGGTCCCGCCACACGTATCGCACTTCATACACGTGCCGTTGCTGCACCAGCGTGAAATTCCCGCATTCGCCGCAGCTATCGCCTTCATAGCCCTTGGCCTTGGCTTCGGCGCGCTTGTCGCTGACCGACTGTTTGGGCGCCGCTTGCGGCTGCGTGCGGGTTTCCAGCTGCTGCGCCGGCGAGAGTTTTGCCTCGGGCTCGGCCTTCAAGGCGGTGGCAGCACCGCCGGAGAAAGCCGTCACGTTCGAGCCGCCCGACGATTGCGCCACGGTGTCAGCTGCCGACCACCGACAGGCGCTCGTTGCCGCGCGAGCGCGTCAGGCCCTTGGACACGAAATTGGGTGCAGGGCGGCCTTCCGCCTCGCCTTTGCCGAGCGCGTCGAAGCCGGCCTCGCTCGGATCGACATGGGCGAGGTCGAAACGCTCCAGATAGCTCACCGCCAATTCGCGGAACACGTAATCGAGGATCGAGGTGGCGTATTTGATCGAGTCGTTGCCCTGCACCGGGCCCTGCGGCTCGAAGCGCGTGAACGTAAAGGCGTCGACATATTCCTCGAGCGGCACGCCATATTGCAGGCCGAGCGACACCGCGATGGCGAAGTTGTTCAAGAGCGAGCGCAGCGCCGCGCCTTCCTTGTGCATGTCGACGAAGATCTCGCCGATGCGGCCGTCGTCATATTCGCCGGTGCGCAGGTACACTTTGTGGCCGCCGACCACGGCCTTCTGCGTATAGCCCTTGCGGCGGTCGGGCAGCTTCTCGCGCTCGCGCAGCACGGTGATGCGCTCGACGATTTTCTCCACGACTTTTTCGGCGAGGCCAGCGACGCGCGCCGCCTGCGGCTGGGCGACGAAAGCTTCGAGTGCGTCATCTTCGTCGTCGTCATCGGCGATGAGCTGCGAATTGAGCGGCTGCGAAAGCTTGCTGCCGTCGCGGTAGAGCGCGTTCGCCTTCAAGGCGAGGCGCCACGACATCAGGTAAGCCTCCTTGCACTCATCGACGGTGGCTTCGTTGGGCATATTGATGGTCTTGGAGATGGCGCCGGAAATGAACGGCTGCGCCGCCGCCATCATCTTGATGTGGCTCGCCACCGACAGGAAGCGTTTGCCGGTGCGGCCGCACGGATTGGCGCAGTCGAACACGGCATAGTGCTCGGGCTTGAGGTGCGGCGCGCCTTCCACGGTCATGGCGCCGCAGCAGTGGATATTGGCGGCCTCGATCTCGCGCTTGGAAAAGCCGATCGCGGCCAAGCAGGTCGAAGCTCGGTGAGCGCAAGCTGCTCGGGCGCGATGCCGAGCTTGTCGCGGCAGAATTCCTCGCCCAGCGTCCATTTGTTGAAGGCGAATTTGATGTCGAAGGCGGTCGGCAGCGCCTTCTCGATCTTGGCGATGGCCTCGTCGGTGAAGCCCTTGGCCTTTAACGTCGTGTGGTTGATGGCCGGCGCCTGCGCCAGGCCGCCGTGACCGACGGCGTAAGCCTCGATCTCGGCGATGTCGCTTTCCGAATAGCCGAGCGTGCGCAGCGCTTCGGGCACCGCGCGGTTGATGATCTTGAAATAGCCGCCGCCGGCGAGCTTCTTGAACTTGACCAGCGCGAAGTCCGGCTCGATGCCGGTGGTGTCGCAATCCATCACCAGGCCGATGGTGCCGGTCGGCGCGATCACGGTGGCCTGCGCGTTGCGGTAGCCGTGCTTCTCGCCGAGCTTGATGGCCTTGTTCCAGGCGGACTTGGCGTGCACCGACAGCGCCGTGAAATCTTTCAGCGCCGGATAGCTGCCATTGCTGAGCGAAGCGTGATCGAGCGGCATCGGCGCGATCGAGACTTTCTCGTAGCCGTCGACTTCGCCGTAAGCCGCGCGGCAATGGTTGCGCATCACGCGCAGCATGTGCTCGCTGTTCTGCTTGTAGCCGGGGAAGGGGCCAAGCTTCTCCGCCATTTCGGCCGAGGTGGCGTAAGCGATGCCGGTCATGATGGCGGTGAGCGCGCCGGCGATGGCGCGGCCGGAATCCGAGTCATAGGGAATGCCGGAGGTCATCAAGAGCCCGCCGATATTGGCGTAGCCCAGGCCCAGCGTGCGGAATTCGTAGGAGCGTTCGGCGATCTCGCGCGAGGGGAACTGCGCCATCATCACCGAGATTTCCAGCACGACGGTCCACAGCCGCACGGCGTGTTCGTAATTGGCGACGTTGAAGGTCTTGCTCTCCGGATCGCGGAAGGTGAGCAGATTGAGCGACGCCAGATTGCAGGCGGTGTCGTCGAGGAACATGTATTCCGAGCACGGATTGGAGGCGCGGATTTCGCCGGATGCCGGGCAGGTGTGCCAGTCATTGACGGTGGTGTGATATTGCAGGCCCGGATCGGCCGAGGCCCAGGCGGCATAGCCGATCTTTTCCCACAACTCGTTGGCCTTGACGGTTTTCGCGACCTTGCGGTTTTTGCGGAAGGTCAGATTCCAGTCGCCGTCGGCCTCGACCGCGCGCAGGAAGTCGTCGGTGACGCGCACCGAATTATTCGAGTTCTGGCCGGAGACCGTGAGATAGGCTTCCGAGTCCCAATCGGTGTCGTAGATCGGGAAGCTGATGTCCTTGTAGCCTTGCTTGGCGAACTGGATGACGCGCTTGATGAAATTGTCCGGCACATGGCTGCGGCGGGCGAGCTTGATCTCGCGCTTGAGCGCGGGATTTTTCTCGGGGTTGAAGCAGTCGTCGCCCGAGCCTTCGCAATTGACGCAGGCCTTGAGCACGGCCTTCAAGTGCTTCTGGTTGATCTTGGAGCCGGTGACGAGCGCCGCCACCTTCTGCTCTTCCATCACCTTCCAGTCGATATAGGTCTCGATATCGGGATGATCGACGTCGACGATCACCATTTTGGCGGCGCGGCGGGTGGTGCCGCCGGATTTGATGGCGCCCGCGGCGCGGTCGCCGATCTTGAGGAAGCTCATCAGGCCGGACGATTTGCCGCCGCCGGACAGGCGCTCGCCTTCGCCGCGCAGTGCCGAGAAATTCGAGCCGGTGCCGGAGCCGTATTTGAACAGGCGGGCTTCGCGCACCCACAGGTCCATGATGCCGCCTTCGTTCACCAGGTCGTCCGAGATCGACTGGATGAAGCAGGCATGCGGCTGGGGATGTTCGTAAGACGATTTCGACTTGGTCAGTTCGGCCGTGAAGGGATCGACGTAGAAATGGCCCTGGCTCGGCCCATCGATGCCATAGGCCCAATGCAGGCCGGTATTGAACCATTGCGGCGAATTGGGCGCGCAGACTTGCGTCGCCAGCATGTAGCGCAGCTCGTCGAAATAGGCGCGCGCGTCGGCATCCGTGTCGAAATAGCCGCCCTTCCAGCCCCAATAGGTCCAGGTGCCGGCCAGTCTGTCGAAGACTTGCTTAGAACTGCATTCTCCGACCAGACGTTCGCTTTCCGGCAGCAGAGCAAGCGCCTCCTCGTCGGCTTCTGAGCGCCACAGGAAGGACGGAACGCTATTTTCTTCAATCTTTTTAAGGCGGGCAGGCACGCCGGCCTTGCGGAAATATTTTTGCGCCAGCACGTCCGACGCCACCTGCGACCATGATTCCGGCACCTCGACATTGTCGAGCTTGAACACTACCGACCCGTCGGGATTCTTGATCTCGCTGGTGGTGAGCCGGAATTTCAGGCCGGCATAAGCCGCATCCTGAGTTTGTTGGCCGTCCTTGGTGTAGCGCCGTTCGATCCGCATATGTCTCAAGCCCCTAAATTGTTCGGGCAGAGTGCCGCCCGATTATCGCCGGCAGACTTGTCCTTGTCCGCCTGTTTCGCTCGCTACGCTGCTCGACACGCGACCACTGTTATCTAAGTCCGGTACTCTGATACGGCACCGGTACTTCTCGTTTTTGCCGGGTTTTTCAGTCCCGGCGCACAGCAAAGCTCAATCCCAAACCGCCATTTCTGGCGCGGGCGGTACCCGACTTGGCGTCGTTTTGATGGTCCGGAGGGAACCGATACTCAACTTCACCGAACGTACCTAAGTTAGGTGGAACTCACTATCGCCGTCAACAACAGATAGACGTTAAATCTGAATCAAATACTAAATCTTGTGGTTACCCGGTGAACTATGGGGAAAACGGCACCAGGAATGGGGGCAGTATTGAGCGATCCGCGGGCCGGGCAAAGCCTTTTTCTTGGCCCGCGGAGGTAGGCTTTTATGCCTCCGCCCATGACAGAAAAAAGACGGAAAATGGGGATTGCTGGCGCGCTCCCCTAAAACGCGCGTCCGGCGCATAGCGGGGATAAACCGCCCAATCCACAATGGAACCCGTTACCGCGGTCGCTGATTCTCAAAACCAGGTCAGTGCCTTAGCGCCTATGCGATGATTTTGGAGTGAAGGTAACGCCGATACCGATACCGGTGGGCGCCGAAATGAACGAAAAGGCCGTGCCGCGACTTAGCCTGCTGCGACAAACAAAAATTTTCGGAGGGATGATGCTTATTGAAGTCAGTACCGACAACACCATCGAGGGCCGCGAAAAGCTCAACGACTACGTCAAGGGCGTGGTCGATGAAGCGATGAGCCGCTTTGCCAAGCGCATTACGCGGGTCGAGGTTCATATCAGCGACGTCAACGGCCACAAAAGCGGCGTCAACGACATACGCTGCGTCATGGAAGCCCGGCTCGAGGGCCGCCCGCCCATCGCCGTCACCAGCCAGGAGACCACCATGGACGAGGCGGTCGACGGCGCCGCCGGCAAACTCAAACGCCTGATCGAAAGCACCTTGAGCCGCGAAAGCTCGCTGGCCGGCCAGCGCGATCACCGCTAGGGCGCGCCCGAAAGCGAAAAAGGCGGACCTTTAAGGGGTCCGCCTTTCGCACCGGCACTGTCATTCGAATCTCAGCGTCTTTGTCGGTAGTTCGGGCCGGAAGTGTCGGACTGCCCAACTCGGCATCAACGCTGCTGAATTCGTGGGCAGGATAGCCACAAGGCTTAGGCAAACGCAACATGCAGTGCAGCAAAGTGGGGCGGCCGCGCTCACCATTTGGCGCAGGGCGTCGTTTAGCCTAGCTCCGCTTTGCGGCTTTGGCCTTACGTAGCGCTTTGCCTTTGGCCGCGGGCTTATCGAGCATCGCCACATCGGTGCGATGGCGCGGCAGCGCCTCCGGATGTTCGTTTTGCAGGAAATCCACCAGCTTCTCGCGCACTTCGCAGCGCAGATCGAAAGCCTGCGAGGCGGAATTGGCGCTCATCAGGCAGCGCAGCTCGATGGTGGCTTCCTTGGCGTCGGTGACTTGCAGGTTCACCACATTGCCGTTCCAGTTTTTCGACTGCTTGACGATCGCCTGGAGTTTTTCGCGGATGAGTTCGACCGGCGCGCGGTAATCGACATAGATGAAGGCCGAGCCGATCAGCGCCGAGGTCTCGCGCGTCCAATTCTGGAACGGCTTTTCGATGAAATAGGTCAATGGCACAATAAGCCGGCGCAAATCCCACAGCCGCACCACCACATAGGTCGCGGTAATTTCCTCGATCGAGCCCCATTCGTTTTCGATCACCACAGAATCGTCGATGCGGATCGGCTGCGTCATCGCAAGCTGCACGCCGGCAAACAGGTTGCTCAGCACCGGGCGCGCGGCCAGGCCGACGACGATGCCGGCAACGCCGGCGCTCGCGAACAGGCTCACGCCATATTGGCGCACCGGCTCAAACGTCATGAGCGCGGCCGCGAAAGTAACGGTCACCACCAGCACATCGGCGGTGCGCGTGAGCACGCGCACTTGCGTCAAATGCTTGCGCGCCATCAGGTTATCGTCTGAAGCGATGTTGAATTGGCGCAGATACAGATCGGCCGCGATATTGAGCGCGGTGATCGCGGTCCAGCCAATCAGACCGATGATCCCGATCAGCAACAGACGCGCCAGCCATTCGGCGGTGTTGGGATCGAACGGCGCCACCGGAATGGCGATGATCATGGCGACGATCAGCAAACCCAGCCGCGTGATGCCGCGCATCTGGGTAAATACCGAGAGCGCATAGGGGTAGCGCGCGGCCAGGAGATGGCGCAGCAATTTGCGCACGCTTTTGTGCAGCGAATAGGCGATGCCGGCGGCGAGCAGCAGAATAAGCACCGCGACCACCGGGTCGGGCAGCCAGGCAAGCCAGTTTTTCAGGATGATGAGGGCGGTTTGGATGAAATCCATACGGTCCTAATACTTTTGATAAAACACAATGACAATGCACCCCTTTAACCTATCGCGCTGGACAGGGGGCCGGGGAGGTGGCAGAAAAACGCGGTCTGGTTCCTATTTCAATGCGCGATGGCGATGAAAAGTTTCCTGCTACGGCTTTTTACCTGGTGGAACGGCCAGACCTTCGGCACCCAGTTATGGACTTGGCTGCATGGCGAAGCCGTTGGCGACGACGAATTCGGCAATCGCTACTATCGCACCAAAGGCGGCAAAATCGACCGCATGCTCGGCTTCGAGCGGCGCTGGGTGATCTATAACGGCTATACCGAGGCCTCGAGCATTCCGCCGTCCTGGCATGGCTGGATCCACCATACGGTGGACACGCCGCCGACCGACGAGACCTATACGCCGCGTCCTTGGCAAAAGCCGCACCGGCCCAATATGACCGGGACGCCCGGCGCGTTGCGCCCGCCCGGCTCCACACTGGCGCAAGGCCGGCGGCCTAAGGCGACCGGCGATTACAAGGCTTGGAATCCAGAACGCTGACGCGTTCGTTGTGAATTGCGAACGCTGATGCGTTCGGTGTGAATCCGGAGCGCTAACGCGCGGGCTTGCTACTGCGAGCCCTCAAGCCCGAGTTTGCGCACCAGCGAGCCCCATTTTTCCCGTTCCGATGCGAGATAGGTCACCGTCTCGGCGGTCGACGGCGGCGTGATCGGCAAGAGGCCGAGCGTCGCGATCTTCTGCTTGATCTCCGGGTCGGCCATGATCTTGTCCATCTCGGCATGAAGTTTGTCGACGATGGGTTTGGGCGTCGCTGCTGGCGCAAATAAGATGTGCCACGACACCACTTCAAAGCCTGGCGCGTTGGCGGCTTCGGCAAAGGGCGCGACATCGGGCAGCGTCGGCAGCCGCGTCGAGGCCGACACGGCGAGCGGGCGCAATTTGCCGTCGCGGATCAGCGGCAGCGATGCGCCGGCTTCGACAAAGCCGAGCTGCACGTGGTTTGCGACAATATCAGTGATCGACTGCGGTGTGCTGCGATAGGGCACATGCGTCATGTCGAAGCCGAAGCGCTGCTTCATGTATTCGATCGACAGATGCTGCGGCGAGCCCGCTCCGAGCGAACTGAAGTTAAGCGGCGTCTTGCTCTCCTTGGCGAGCTTGATCAGGTCGGGAACGTTCTTGACGGGGAGATCGGTGTTGACGACCAGGATGAAGGGCGACTTGAGGTAGAACGAGACCGGTGTGAAATCCTTCACGGCGTCGTAATTGACCTGCTTGTAGAGCACCGGATTGATCGCCATCACCGAGATGGTCGACACCAACAGCGTGTAGCCATCGGGCGGCGCATTGGCGACATAAGTGGCGGCCAGCATGAGGGCGGCGCCGGGCTTGTTTTCGACGATCACTGGCTTGCCGAAAGCTTGCGAGAGCTTGTCGGCGTAAAGCCGCACGACCGCATCCATGCCGGAGCCGGGCGCCAGCGGCACCACGATGGTGATGTTCCTTGCCGGATATTCTTGCGCCTGCGCAGGCATCGTGGCGCCCGCCCATATCGACGCGAGCACGTAAATTTGCACGCAAATTTGCGCGCAGACTTTAAGCAGCCTCATGGTGTTGCCCCCTTGGTGCGCCACGTCTGGTGCGCGGCAGCCCTGTGGTGGCGAGAATGCGCGATCCGGCTTTGGCCTACAAGGAGGTTGGGCTCATAGACCGGGTTGCCGGCGGTTCCGCCCTTCCGCCGCCGCATTCCCCGTGTTAACCGGGCGCAACTTTGGCCTCCCTTTTTGGGACCGGTTTTAATGGCGCGACCCAGGCTATCAGTCTGCATGCTTGCGGTTGCGATGGTGCTCGCCGCCGCGCCCGCTTTTGCGCAATTTGGCTCGATCTTTCGGGACGACCCGCCGCGCCCGCCCGCCAATGTGCCGAATGCCCCGCCGGCCGATGTGCCTCCGGCCCAGCCGCTGCCAGCGCCGATGAGCCTGCCGCCCGCGAGCCGGCCGGGCACCCGCGCGATCGAATCGGAACCGCTGGCGCCGTTGCCCGGTGTGCCGGTGGCGCCACGCCCGCCCGCGCAAGAACAGCCGCAGCAGGGCGCCGGGACCAATCCCGGCCAGACGCTGCCCGGCCTGCCGCCGGGCCAGCGTCAGCCGCGCGGCGCTCCCCAGCAGGCCGATACCACGCCGCAGCCGGGCGACGAGACCGTGGTGGAGCCGCCGCCGCAACGCATTGCCAATCCGCAGGCGGTGTTTTCCGGCTTGGACAAGATCACCGGGCGCATTATTTCGTTCGATGTTGCGATCAACGAGACGGTGCAATTCGGCGCGTTACAAGTGACGCCGCGCGTGTGCTATTCGCGCCCGCCGACCGAGACGCCCAACACCGACGGTTTCGTCGAGGTGGACGAGGTCACGCTCAACGGCGAGATCAAACGCATTTTCGACGGCTGGATGTTTGCGGCCAGTCCCGGCCTGCACGCGGTCGAACATCCGGTCTATGACGTGTGGCTCACCGACTGCAAAGGCGGCACGAATCCGGCCCTGGCGGAAGTGCCGCCCGATGTTCCGGCCGGGGTCAAACCGGCGGCGCGAGCGCCGGCGGCCAAACAACCGCCCGTGCAGCAACGCCCTCAGCCGCGCACGCAGCAGGATCCGGGATTTTTGCCGGCGCTGCGCTAGCGGATTATCGCCAGCGCCTCTTCGCCGCTGATTGGGCGCTGCGTGGCCAGTGCCGCGAAATCGGCATCGCCCTCGATCGCTTCCTCCAGCATGCGGTGATAGCGCCGTTTGGCGACTTCGACCGCGCCGAATGTCTTGAGGTGGTCGGTGACATATTGCGTATCGAGCAGCCGGTAGCCGCCCGCTTGCAAGCGCGCTATCAAATGCACCAGCGCAATCTTGGAAGCATCGCGCGCGCGGTGGAACATGCTCTCGCCGAAAAAAGCGCGGCCGAGCGAGACGCCATAGAGGCCGCCGACCAGCGCATCGCCGTCATAGACCTCGACGCTATGGCAGTGGCCGGCGGCAAACAGGCTGCTATAGATCTGGCGGATGCGGTCATTGATCCAAGTGCGGGCGCGGTCGTCCTTGGCCTCGGCGCAGCCGTCGATTACGGCTTCGAAATCGCGGTCGATCCAAACGGTGAAGGCGGTCGTGCGCACGGTGCGCGCCAGCCGCGCCGGTATATGGAAACCGTCGATCGGGATGATGCCCCGCATGTCCGGCTCGATCCAGTAAAGCGCCGGGTCGTCGGCGCTCTCGGCCATCGGGAAAATGCCGCAGGCATAGGCCTTGAGCAGCACTTCCGGCGTTATTTCGATGCCTGAGTTTTCGCGGTTGGCCATGCGGGTTCCAGGGCGGACGGCGCCAGTTTAGTCCTTACCGGGCGGTCTGGGGAGGGTGTCATTAACCGATCCATCACCACGGCGTGCAAAACTACTGAAAGTTTGAAAACAAATCGCCGCTCGCGCGTTGAGCGCTCGCAACAGTTGCGCCGTGGCTCAACCCGGCAATATGGGAACTCTAGAGGACGACGTCATGTCGAACCGGCGGACCAACGTGCTGATGGTCGAGGACGAACCTCTGATCACCGAATTGATAACCGAAGTCTTGAGCGAGAACGGCTTTGCAGTCCATGCGGTCGCGGATGGCGAGACCGCGCTGCGCTATCTCGACGACGGGCCGGAAGTGGACGTGCTGTTTACCGACATCAACCTTGAAGGCCGCATGGACGGCTCGACGCTGGCCAAACAAGTGCGCGATCGCCGTCCCGACCTGCCGATTGTCTATTGTTCGGGGCGTTATTCGCCCTCGGCGCTGGCGCCGATGATGTCGCGCTCGATTTTTCTCAAAAAGCCGTACAATCCGGCCGATCTTTGTACGCTGTTGACGCGGCTGACATCGACCGAGCACTGAACCCACGGTACGCTGGCCTTGGCGATTCGTTTCGCCAGCGGGTCGTTTGCCGCCAGGGACAGGTCAATGCCGCAACCACTTGCATTTAACGGCGCGGGATTGAACGTGCCGCAGACGTTTGCCGCGGCGCTTGACCTGCACCGGCAGGGGCGTCTCACCGAGGCCGAACTGCACTACCGCACGATCCTGGCGGCGCGGCCGGATCATTTCGACGCGCTGCATATGCTCGGCGTTATCAAGCTCGATCAAGGTCAGCTCGGCGAGGCGCTTAATCTCATTGCCGCCGCGATGAAGTCGAAAACACCGTCGCCGCAGATTCTGTTGAACTACGGCCTGGTGCTGAGCGCGCTCAGCCGTCACGCCGAAGCGCTCGATCATTTCGATCAGGCGATCAAGCGCAAATCGAAATATTCCGACGCCCATATTAACCGCGCCGCCGCATTGGCGGTTCTCGGCCGCGACGACGAAGCGGTGGCAGCCTGCCGCAAAGCGCTGGCGATCGTGCCGAACAATGCACAAGCGCATTATAATCTCGGCAATTCGCTGCGCCGCCTCGGCCGGCCTGACGAGGCGCTGGCGAGCCTTGAGCGAGCCCTCAGGCTGCGGCCGGCTTACCCCAGCGCGCTCAATAATCGCGGCATGATCTTGCAGGACATGAAGCGTCACGACGAGGCGTTGGCGAGTTTCGATGCCGCGCTCGCCTTGCAGCCGATCGATGCCGACGCGCTCAATAATCGCGGCAGTGTCTTGCTTGCTTTGGGCCGGGCTGACGAAGCGCTGGCCAGCTTTGACCGCGCATTGGCATTGCAGCCGAACGATGCCCAAGTTCTGTACAACCGCGCCAATGCGCTCAAGGAGTTGGAACGGCTCGACGAGGCGCTCGCCAGCTACGACAGGGCGCTAGCTCTACTGCCGGCTTTTGCCGAGGCCCACAACAATCGCGGCAGTACGCTCCACGAGTTGGAACGGTTCGAAGAAGCCTTGGCAAGCTTCGATGCCGCGCTCGAATTGCAGCCCGACAATGACGACGCGCTCGGCAATCGCAGTAATACCTTGAATGCATTGGGCCGGTTCACCGAGGCGCAAGAGGCCCAAGACCGCGCTTTTGCGGTACGCGCGGCCCGTATCGGCGAAGGCGACGGCAGCGGCGCCATTTCGGCGCTGTAAGGCCGCTACGCTGCTTTTGCGGCGGCGGCCGAAAATAAAATGCCGAAGGCTTTCAACTCTTGATCCGGCGACGTCAGAAGCGAATTGAACTCGACCAGATCCTTCTCGGCGAGCGTACTCTTAAGCTGCTCCAGCACCGGTTTGCACTCCGCCAGATTGCGCTCCATCCAGACCATTTTCCGAAACATGTTCCAGGCCAACTGCGTGCGGTCGACGGCCGATTTGATTTGCGATGTTTCGGAGAGCGCCGACAGCGACGTCACAAACGGAAATATCACATACACTTTGAGCGCGGAAATATGCGCCAGGCCGCGCAAATAGAGATCGTAGGGGATATTCAATTCGTCGGCGGCGCAGAGCAGGCCGTATAATTTTCTTTTCGATTGCGGATTGACCAGATAGGCGGTCGAGCCGGCGAAATTGGTCTTCGTCAAGTTCATGAATGCGATGTCGACTTTCTTCGCTGCCAACTCGCGGCGAAACCGCAGGGTATCGACCATGGCTTTGACGTTCGGAATGCAGACATCCGTAAAGAGAATGTCCCAGTCTGGCTTATCGTTCTGGGAAAACGCGCGCTCGACCAGGGCGCAGGTGCGCTTGCCGATGACGGCGTCATCTTCAAGGATAAAGAGCGGCCTGTCGTGGTCGAGATTAGCGCCAATTATGTCCCTGTGGCTGAGAAAGCAGCCCTTCTCGGCAGGCTGCGATTCGCCCTTCACGTTACGCGCCTTGACCATTTCCGTGTTGACCGCGGAAAATCGCGTCAGCGTCCAATCCGGCTTTTTAAACGCGTTGAAATTAGTTTCGAATTTCAGCTTTCGCTCAACCGCGGAATCCAGATTGATGTAGATGCATTCCATCGCGCGGTTCCGGCGGTGCGAATCGCCCGCGCGCAACTTTACAATGTTTGCTTGAGTTTAGAACGCCGGGCCCGCCGCTGCGCCGTTATGGCGCGCACTCACTCGTCCATCCCGCCTTTGGCGAGGAACTGCTCCAGCCAGTGGATGTGGTAGTTGCCGTCGATGATGTCCTTCTCGCGCACCAGTGCGCGGAACAAAGGCAGCGTCGTCTCAATCCCGTCCACCACCACTTCATCGAGCGCGCGTTTGAGCCGCATGAGCGCTTCGGTGCGGGTTTTGCCATGCACGATCAGCTTGCCGACCAGGGAATCGTAATAAGGCGGGATGGTGTAGCCCTGATACACTGCGGAATCGATGCGCACGCCCAAGCCGCCGGGCGCGTGATAATGCAGGATTTTTCCGGGCGACGGGCGAAACGACACCGGACTCTCGGCATTGATGCGGCATTCTATGGCGTGGCCATGGAAGCGGATGTCGCTCTGCTTGAGCGTGAGCGGCGCACCGGCGGCGACCCGGATTTGCTCAAAGATCAGATCGATGCCGGTGATCATCTCCGTCACCGGATGTTCGACCTGGATGCGCGTGTTCATTTCGATGAAATAGAACTTGCCGTCCTCGTAGAGGAATTCGACGGTGCCGACGCCGAGATAATTGATCTCGCGCATGGCCTTGGCCACGGTCTCGCCTATGGCATTGCGCGCCGGCTCGTTGAGCGCGGGCGAGGGGCTCTCCTCCAGCACTTTCTGGTGGCGGCGCTGCAAGGAGCAGTCGCGCTCGCCCAGATGAATGGCGTTGCCCTTGCCGTCGCCGAGCACTTGAATCTCGATGTGGCGCGGCTTCTCCAGATATTTCTCGAGATATACCGCGTCGTCGCCGAACGCAGCCTTCGCTTCCGAGCGCGCGGTCGAGAGTGCGACCGAAAGTTCGCCGGCATTGCGCGCGACCTTCATGCCACGCCCGCCGCCGCCGGCGGCCGCCTTGATCAGCACCGGAAAGCCGATTTCGTTGGCGATCTTGGCGGCGTCCACATCATTGGTGATGCCGCCGTCGGAACCCGGCACCACCGGAATGCCGAGTTTCTTGGCGGTGCGTTTGGCCTCGATCTTGTCGCCCATCAGGCGGATATGTTCGGGCTTGGGGCCGATGAATTGCACGTCGTGATCGGCGAGGATTTCGGCAAAGCGCGCATTCTCCGACAAGAAGCCGTAGCCAGGATGCACGGCGTCGGCGCCGGTGATTTCGCAGGCCGAGAGAATGGCGGGGATGTTGAGGTAGCTGTCTTTGGCGGCCGGCGGGCCGATGCAGACGCTTTCGTCGGCAAAGCGCACATGCATGGCGTCGGCGTCGGCGGTGGAATGCACCGCGACGGTGAGGATGCCGAGCTCCTTGCAGGCGCGGATCACCCGCATGGCGATCTCGCCGCGATTGGCGATCAGGATTTTATCGAACATCAGGGCGACGACTGGTTGCGGTCACTCAATTATCACCAGCGGCTCGCCGAACTCGACCGGCTGGCCGTCCTCGAACAGAATCTGAATCACGCTGCCGGCGCGCGGCGCCGGAATCTGGTTCATGGTCTTCATCGCCTCGATGACGAGAAGCGTGTCGCCCATTTTCACGCGGCTGCCGATTTCGACAAACGGCTTGGCGCCAGGCTCGGGCGCGCAATAGGCGGTGCCGACCATCGGCGACTTCACCACGCCCGGATGCTTGGCCGGATCGAGCGGCGCGGAAACGGATTCGGCAACCGTTTGCGGCGGCGGCGGTGGCGCGCTCTCGACGCGGGGGGCTTGCGGCGCCGCCGGTGCTGAGCCCCGCACGACGCGCACGCGCTGGCCGTCGCGTTCGATTTCGATTTCGGTCAACCCGGTTTCGTCCAACAGCTTGGTGAGTTCGTGAATCAGCGTATGGTCGATCATCGGATTAGCCGGCGAAGATTTGGGCGGTTTTGCCATTGCGCTAAACCCGGTTCGGCTTGTGAATTAGACGGTTTCTTTGGCGCCGATCATGGCGGCCAGACCGGCGATCGCCAGTGTGTAGCTGCCGGTGCCGAAGCCTGCGATCACGGCTTTAGCGGCTTTCGACACATAGGAATTCTGCCGAAAGCTTTCACGCGCGTGAATATTCGTGATGTGCACTTCGATCACCGGAACCTTCAGCATCAGCAGCGCGTCGAGGATGGCGATCGAGGTCGTGGTGTAGCCGGCCGGATTGATGGCAAGCCCGGCCGCTTTACTTGTCAGCGCTTCTTGAATCCAGTCGACCAATTCGCCTTCGACATTGGATTGGCGGAACACGACGTCGATTCCGAAGCGCTTGGCGGTCTCGTGGCAAAGCTTCTCGATGTCGGCCAGCGTCGCGGTGCCGTATTTCTCCGGCTCGCGCGTTCCGAGCAAGTTCAAATTGGGTCCGTTGAGGACGTAGATTGTTTTAGACATGGGCTGTTCCGGCAAGGAGCAGGCGCTTTTTGTCGAAGCGCGTTTCAAGCACTCGGCGCTTTATAGGTGGCCGGAGCGCAAAGGGAAAGCCCGGACGGGGTAAAGGCTTAAGGCCTTGCGGGCGCAAGTCGGGCAAGCGCCGTCGAGGGTTTCGGTCGCGGCCCAGTCGACCACATCGGCCGCCGCAATTAACCTTTTGCGCCCCGAGCCCTTGGCCTTGGCGAAGACCTCGATCTGGCGGTCGGCGCTGGTTCCCTCATCGACCATGTGGCCGATATGCGCGATGTCGGCTTCGCAGCCGAGCGCAGCGACATCCTCGGCGATGAAATCGAGCACCTGGTCGAGCCATTCTTTGGCAGTCAGCGGCGAGCGGGTGAAGGGATCGACGAACAGCGCCTCGATGCCGTGGCGCTGGGCGTTCCATTTGTTTTCTTGTGTGATGGCGCGCCCGACCCGGTCGAAGCCGGCATTGAGCGAGCGGTCGCGGTCGAGCGCGCGCACCAGGCAGCGAAACAGCGCGGCGATGGCGACGGCGTCGTCGAGCCGCGTGCAACTGTCGGCGACGCGCAATTCGATCGTGGGATTGAGCAGCGAAGGCCGTAGCGCCCACCAGATGTAACTGGCGTCGGGAATGATTTTGGCCCAAACCAAAGCCGCGACGAATTCGTCGTAGTCTTCCTTGGTGCGGAACAGTTCAGGCAATCCGGTGCGCGGCAATTCATCGTAAGCGGCGAGCCGATAGCCGCGCAGGCCCGTGAGTTGACCCTGCCAAAATGGCGACGAGGTCGAGAGCGCCAGGAGCAGCGGCAGATAGGGCGTGAGCCGCATGATCAGATTGATGCGTGTGTCGATATCGGGCACTTCGACATGGACATGCATGCCGCACAGCATGTTGCGGTAACCGATCATTTGCAGATCGTCCATGATGGCGTCGTAGCGCACTTTCTTGGTGGGCTTCTGCTCAGGCCAATAGGCGAGCGGGAAAGTGCCCATGGCGGCGAGCCCAAGCCCGCGTTCGCGCGCGGCCTCGGCCAGCATGCGGCGGTCATGTTTGAGATGCGCGCGCGCTTCGTCCATGGTCGCGCAAGGCGGCGTCGCCACCTCGATCTGCGACTGTAACATTTCCGTCATGACACGATCGCCAAGGCGTTTTTGCGCCGCCGCGAAGAATTTCTTGTCAATGCGGCGCACGGCCCGGCGCGTCTTGGCGTCGAACACGAAATATTCCTCTTCCATGCCGACGGTATACATGCGCGCGACAACTCGCTTGGGGCTAGTGCGGTTCCTCGATTTCGCAATGCAATACGGCCGCCGGGGGAGCGAGCCACCGGCGGCCGATCAATCGTTACAGGATATGAGCGGGCGGCGCTAAGAGCACGACGGCTTGCCGCAGCGTGCGGTATTGATCTTTTCCTCAAGCGCGGGCAGGCCGACGGCGCCTATCACCACATCCGAGCCGATCACGTAGCTGGGCGTGCCGTTCAATCCGAGCGCCTCGGCGAGCTTCATGTCTTCGTCCAAGGTGGCTTTCACCTCGGGGCTCGCCATATCTTTTTCGATCTGCGGCATGTTCATGCCGACATCCTTGGCGGCCGCGAGCGCGTGCGCCTTGTCGGCCTGACCGCGGCCGCCCAATAGCTTCTGGTGGAATTCGAGGTATTTCTTGCCGGTCTTGTCCTGCATGCGCACGGCTACCGCCACCTGCGCCGCTTCGACCGAGCCGGGCCCGAGCACGGGGAATTCCTTGAGCACGACTTTAAGCTTGGGGTCGTCCTTGAGCAGCGTGAGCATGTCGGTCATGGCGCGCTTGCAGTAGCCGCAATTGTAATCGAAGAATTCGACGAAGGTGACGTTGCCCTGCGGATTGCCCAGATTGACCTGGCGCGGCGACGAGTAGAGCGCCTTCGCATTGTCCTTGACCGCGCTCTTGTGCTTCTCGGCTTCAGCCGCGGTCTGGCGCTTTTCGAGTTCGGCCATGGCCTCTTGCAGCACTTCCGGATGCGCGATCAGATAGTCGCGCACCGTGCTCTCGATTTCGGTTTTCTGCGAGGCCGAGAATTCGGCCGCGCGCGTGGCTTGCGGCAGGGCAGTGACAAGCATCGCGGCACAGACGGCGGCGATGAGGCGTGGGGTCGAAATCATTGGGTTAATCCTTGTGATCATCATTGGGATTTGATGGCTGGCGGTTTTACATTGACGATGTCGTCGGCGCGCACCCAGGCCGGCGAGCCGACGGCAAGTCTGGTCTTGGCGCGGGTCGCAAGCTGGCGCGCGGTCTTGATATCGCCGCGGGTGAAGGCGGCTTGCGCGGATGCAAGATCGGCATTGGCGAGATCGCCTTTGCGGCCATAGGCCATGGCCAGTTGACTATAGGCTTCTGGCGCGTCGGGTTCGCGGGTAATCGCCGCGCGCAGCATTTCGACCGCTTCTTCGGCGACGGCCTTGTTGTTGGTAGCGATCAAAGCCTGGCCCAGCATGATCTCGATCAGCGGGGCATTGTGCGAAAGTGAAACGGCGCGGCGCAGCGGCGCGACCGATTCGGCCGCGCGGCCGCCTTCCAAAAGTGCTTGGCCTTTGAGCTCCTCGAAATAGGGATTGGCCGGTTGCTCCTGGATCAGCCCGTCGATCTGCACGATGGCCTGGCGTAAATCGCCGTGGCGATAGGTCGAGATGGCGCGGGCATAGCGGGCGGCAAGGCTGTGATCGCCAAGCGGATAGCGGCGCGCGACGGTGTCCGGCTGTTCCAGGAAGCCGGACAGTTTGGCGCGCATCAGGTCGTGGCGCAGTTGCAATTCCGGCGGATCCTTGCGGTCCCAATAGGGGCTGGCCTTGGCGAGGCGCTCGAGCGCGGCGACGCGTTCGGCCGGCATCGGATGGCTCTGCAGATAAGGATCGATGTAGCGCGAATTGAATAACGATTCGTTGGTCAGGCGGGTAAACAAATCCACCATGCCCTTTGGCGATTGCCCGGAGAGGGTAAGAAATTTCACGCCGGCATGGTCGGCCTGGTCTTCCTGCGTGCGCACATAAGCCAGCAGCGAGCGCATGATCGTGGCTTGCGGCGCCATGACAGTCGCGCCACCGGCGTCGCCGCTGCCGGAACGCCCACCCGCGACCATGGCGCCGACGCTGGCGAGCAGCGCGATGATCGAGGCGGTCTGCGCCGTGGCAAGCTGCTCGCGCAGCCGCAACAGATGGCCGCCCGCCAGATGGCCGGTTTCATGCGCGAATACGCCGATGATCTCGTTGGGCGTCTTGGAGTCGAACAAAGCGCCGGCATTGATGAAGATATGGCGCCCGTCCATGACGAAGGCGTTGAAGGCGCGGTCGTTGAGCACAACCACCCGCACGTTCTGTTGCGCGAGCCCCGCCACCTTGAGGATCGGCTGGGCATAGTCGCGCATCAACTGCTCGATCTCGGTGTCGCGGATGATCGGCAGGCCGCGCGTGACATCCTCTTGGGCGCGCGCCGGTTTGACCTCCGAGGGCAAGACGCCGGCGGTGGCAAGGGCAAATGCCGTCACCAGCGCAAACCCGCGCGCCGCTAGCGTGGCGCCGCGCGTCCTGATTGATGTGCCGTCTTCGATCATGATAAGCGTGAACCTAGTGACGGCCATTTGAGCGGTCAACGCGACTTAAATCACGATTTGCGATCACCAACGGCTCAGGAAATTCGCTCGCTCGCCAGCCACGTCCAAACAAGCAAGCCCAGACAAGCATTTTGAATGCGGCGACAGCGGGGCGGCCAATAGCGATCAAAGCGGTTCAAAACCCATGCTTGAGGCGGCAAAACACCTGCTGATACCCTCCAAACGCAGCAATGTGCCGCCGTTTATGGTCATGGATGTGATGGCGGCGGCGGCCGCTATCGAGGCTGGCGGCGGTCGCGTTGTGCATATGGAGGTGGGCCAGCCGGCGGCGCCGGCGCCCGACACCGCGCGCAAGGCTGCGCAAGCTGCGTTGGAACATGGCCGCATCGGCTATACCGAGGCGCTCGGCATCCCATCCTTGCGAGCGCGAATCGCCCGCCATTACGACGAGGTTTACGGGCTTGCGCTCGATCCCGCCCGCGTGGTGGTGACCACCGGTTCCTCGGGCGGCTTCATCCTGGCGTTTCTGGCGCTGTTCGAAGCGGGCGACCGGGTGGCGCTGGCCAATCCCGGCTATCCGCCTTACCGGCACATCCTCTCGGCGCTGGGCTGCGAACCGGTTCTGATTGAGACTTCCGCGGCGACGCGCTGGGCGATAACCGGCAAAGCGCTCATTGCCGCGCACCGGAAAAGCCCGCTCAAGGGCGTGGTGATCGCAAGCCCGGCCAATCCAACCGGAACCATGATGGATGCCGACGCGCTGTCGCAATTAATCGCGGTGGCGGAAGCCGAGGGCATTCGCGTGATCTCCGACGAGATCTATCACGGGCTCGACTATGCCTTCGCCGCCGAGACCGCGGCGAATATTTCGAAACAGACGCTGGTGATCAATTCATTCTCGAAATATTTCTGCATGACGGGCTGGCGCGTCGGCTGGATGGTGGTGCCGGAAAGTCTCACGCGCGCGGTCGAGCGCTTGCAGCAAAACCTCGCCATCTCGGTGCCGACGCTGTCGCAAATCGCGGCGCAAGCCGCCTTCGAAGGCCGCGCGGAGATGGAGGCCGTGAAGCTTGGCTATGAAGAAAACCGGCGCATTCTCACGCAGGGCCTGCCGAAAGCCGGGCTTGAGAAATTCCTGCCGGTCGATGGCGCGTTTTATTTATATGCCGACATTTCGCGCTTCTCCAATGACAGCCTGGATTTCGCCAAACGCATGCTCAACGAGGCGGGCGTGGCGGCAACGCCCGGCATCGATTTCGATCCGGTCAACGGCCATAATTTCCTGCGCTTTTGTTACGCGGGTTCAGCGGCTGAGATGCACGAGGCGGTGGAGCGGATCGGCGGGTGGCTGAAGAATTAGTTGGTTGTCGTCCCGGCCTGCGCGGGGACGACAGCGAAACTTAAAACTCCACGTCCAACTCGACAACCTCGTCCGGCTCGGCCTTGGCGGCTTCCAGCCATTCCTGCATAGCCGGCAGCGCCATGATTTCCTTGCAATAGGCGGTGCAATCGGAATCGAGCTTCACGTCATAGGTGATAAAGCGCGTCACCACCGGCGCGAACATCGCATCGGCCATGCTGGGCCGCACCCCAAACAAGAACGGCCCCTTGGTGCTCGCCAGACATTCGCGCCAGATGCTCAGAATGCGGTCGATGTCGGCTTGCGCGCCGGCCCAAACCTTGAAGCCGGGGTGAAACGCCTTGAGGTTCATCGGTAGCGCCGAGCGCATATTGGAAAAACCCGAATGCATTTCTCCGCAGATCGAGCGGCAATGCGCGCGCGCCGCTTTGTGCGTCGGCAACAGGCCGGCCTCGGGCAACGTCTCGTTGAGATATTCGCCGATCGCCAGCGTGTCCCAGACCTTGACGCCGTCATGCGTCAGGCACGGCACCAGGAACGAGGGCGACAGCAGCAAGAGTTCGGCACGCGCCGAAGGGTCGTCGCTGGCCACTGTCTGCTCGTCGAATTCAAGTCCAGCAAGCTTGCACAGCAACCAGCCGCGCAGCGACCAGGAGCCGTAATTCTTACTGGCGATCGTGAGGGTAGCCTTGGCCATGGGGCGCACTTATCCCTGTTCGACACGGCCCGGCAAACTCACCTTAGACGAAAGTTCTGCCTAATCAATACCTTCCCGTGGCCCGAAACCGCATGGCTGAGTCTTGTCCCCAGACGGGAGGGCGCGTAGTTTTATCTCGCACTGCAACATGAAATGATCTAGCGTCCCGGTGCGGTTCACCAGGACCGCCGGGGACCGAATGCTTTATCAAGCGTATCAAGCACAATCGGACATCATGGTACCGGTGCGGGCCTTTGCCGGCGCCGCGCTTAAAAATGTTGGCGCCAAGCTCAATGGCTCGGCGCGGCCATCGGCGCTGAGCAATCTCACCGCGGCTTACGAACTGATCGCGCGCGCCGGGCTCACCCATACGCGCCCGCCTTACGACATTCACAGCGTCACGGTTGGAAACCGCGAGGTTGCGGTAACCGAGGAAGCGGCCGAGGTAACGCCGTTCGCAACGCTTTTGCATTTCAAGAAGGACATCGACCAGGATCAGCCGCGCGTCTTGCTGATCGCGCCGCTGTCGGGGCATTTCGCCACGCTGCTGCGCGCGACCGTCAAGACCATGCTCGCCGAACATGACGTCTACATCACCGATTGGCACAATGCGCGTGACGTGCCGCTCAGCGACGGCGCCTTCACCTTCAACGACTACACCGCCCACATCATCCGCTTCCTCGAAAAGATCGGCCCCGGCGCGCATATGGTCGCGGTGTGCCAGCCTTGCGTGAGCGCGCTGGTGGCGGCGAGCGTGATGGCGCAACGCGACAATCCGGCGCAGCCGCGCTCGATGACGCTGATGGCCGGCCCAATCGACACCCGCGTCAACCCGACCAAGGTCAACGCGCTTGCCAAAGGCAAGCCGATGGAATGGTTCGAGAAGAAACTGATCGCCAAAGTGCCGCCGCGCTATCCCGGCGCCGGGCGCAGGGTCTATCCAGGCTTCGTCCAGCTCGCCGCCTTCATGAGCATGAACATGGAGCGCCACTTGAAGGCGCACCGCGAACTATACGAGCACATCGCCAATGGCGAAGTGGCCAAGGCCGCCACCACCAAGGCGTTCTACGACGAATATTTCGCCGTGCTCGATCTTGCCTCGGAATTTTATCTCGAGACCGTGAAACTGGTGTTCCAGGATCACGCGCTGCCGCTCGGTCAATTGACTTACGAAAACGACAAAGTCGATCCCGCCGCCATCAAGCGCACCATGCTGTTCACGGTGGAAGGCGAGAAGGACGATATCTGCGCGGTCGGCCAGACGCTGGCCGCGCATGACCTGTGCACGTCATTGCGGCCCTATCGCAAGCGCCACCACATGCAGGCGGGCGTCGGCCATTACGGCGTGTTTTCGGGCCGGACCTGGCAGAACCAGATCTACCCGATGGTCAAGAACGTCATTTTGCAGAGCGATTGAGGACGGCGCGCTGACCATCTTCCATTTTGCCGGGCCATGCCTACATCTGCCTCCCATGTTCGACTTTAATGCCACTCCCCCTGGCGAAGATGATGGTACCGGCGCGGCGCCTGCCGTGTCCGACACCGAAATTCTGGACGCCTATTCAAACGCGGTGACATCGGTGGCCGACGCGGTCGGCCCGGCGGTGCTGCGCGTGGAAACGCGCGGTGCCAAAGGCCGTCCCGGCGGCGTCGGCTCGGGCGTGGTGATCGCGCCCGACGGTCTGGTGCTGACCAATTGCCATGTCGTCGAGGGCGCCAAGGAAGTGCGGCTGCAGGACGCCGAAGGCCGCGTCATGGAGGCACGCACGCTCGGCGTCGATCCCGACACCGATCTCGCGCTATTGCGCGCGGGCTCGGCGCGCGACCTGCCGCATGCCTTGCTGGGTAATTCCAAGAAACTGCGGCGCGGGCAATTGGTGGTCGCCATCGGCAATCCGCTCGGTTTTGAATCGACCGTCACCGCCGGCGTCATCTCGGCGCTCGGGCGCAGTTTACGCGCGCGCAATGGCCGGCTGATCGAGGACGTGATCCAGACCGATGCCGCGCTCAATCCCGGCAATTCCGGCGGCCCGCTGGTGTCGTCGCGCGGCGAGGTGATCGGCATCAACACCGCCGTCATCATGGGCGCGCAGGGCATTTGTTTTGCGGTCGCCAGCAATACCGCGCAGTTCGTGTTGAGCGAGCTCATCCAGCATGGCCGCGTGCGCCGCGGCTATATCGGCGTGTCGGGGCAGACTTCCGCCGTGCCGCGCCGCTATGCGCGCAATGCCGATATTGAGAATGCGTCCGGCGCGATGGTGACCGCGCTGGAGCCCAACGGGCCTGCCGCGCTTGCCGGCCTGATGACGCTCGACACCATCGTGCGGGCGGATGGCCAAGCCGTGACTGGCGTGGACGATCTTATCCGGCTCCTGAACGGCGAGCGTATCGGGCGCAACATCGCGATTGACGTGTTGCGGCGCGGCACGCTGCGCAGCTTCGAGGTGACGCCATTGGAGCGCAAGCCCGCCGCGAAGGCGGCGTAACGGCTACTTCTTGTCGTCCGCCGGTGCCATAGGCGCTGCGGGATTCGCCATCGCCGGCTTTTTCTTCATCGCGTCCTTGCGCGCCGCCGGCTCATAATTGGCATTGGCCATGCAGCGCTTGATGAAAGCCTCGCGCTTTTTGCCTTCGAGCTTGTCATTGTCGGCGCCGAATTTGCAGGTTTCCATCTTTTGTTCATTGGTCGCCGCCGATACCGGCTGCGCCAGCAGCAAAAGCGGCAACAGGCTCATCGCACCTAATATTCGCAGCATCGGCGTGGCTCCTTTGGCGTTTCGCAAGATCGAGTCGAGATTAGCACGCTTTCGCGCCCCATGATCTAGCGCAATGCGGCCTTATGGCACGGAACGGGCCCGTATCGGCGAGTTCGAGCAGGCGTTCATGGAGCAGGAGGCTCCAGGCCTTTGGCCTTGAACACCGACGCTGCTTCGGGCGCGAGCAAATAGTTTATGAAGGCCTTCGCCGGGGCCGCCTCGTTCGCAGTTGTGCCGACGCCGCCTACCAATGTGACCAAATACTGCAGTTCGCTTGGGAAGCGGCCGGCCAGTTCCACGCCCGGGGCGGACAGGAGATTGCTGGTAAAGCTAAATCCAATTTCCGCATCGCCGGCGGCAACCGCCTGCCACACCTGAGCCACCGTTTTTTGCGGCTTGGTCTTGGCCTTCATGATTTCGGCAATGCCGAGGGTTTCAAAGTCCTTGGCGATTTGCCGGCCGGTCAATTCGTTCGCTGCGTAGGCCACCGACTTCGCAGCGACCATGGCACGCTTGAACGCATCCACGGACCCGACGTCGGGCTTCGCCGCGCCGGCGCGTACGCCGACACTCAAGCCAGCGCTGGCCACCGGAGTCCGCGTTTCGGCGGCGATCTTTCCTTCCTTGATCGCATCATCCAACACATGTGCAGGAACGATCGCAAGATCGAACTCGCCGGTGCTGATTTGTTGCTTCTGCGCGGCTTCCAATCCGTATTGGAACGACAGCGTGTGACCTGTCGCGCGTTCGAACTGCGGGCCAAGCTCTTTGAACACCGCCGACAAGCCAGGGCTGGTTACGACGCGGATCTCGGCGGCCTGCGCAGCGACGGTTAGAACGCAGAATATCGCGGCTGCGACAATCGACGAGATTTTCAACGCGCCCTCCAGCGAAGGTTATCCAATTCGCCCCAAATCAAGGAGGCCAAAACCGCAACATATTAGGGGATTTTCGAAGCACGAGCGACGGATAAGTACGTGGCCTAGCGCAATGCGGCGGCAATATTGCCGCCGTCGACCGTGGTGATATCGGCGGTGGTCTTGAGCGCCAACGCCTGCGCCAGGAAGGCTTGCGCGACATCCAGCGCGGTGACTTCGCGCTCCAGCAGATTGCCGGCCATATAGTCTTGTTCGGTGAGGCCACGCGCTTTTGAGCGCTGTGTGATGAAATCGTCGGTCAAAATGCCGGAGCGGATGCGGTCGGCATTGACGCCATTGGCGCGGATGCCGTCGGCGCCGTAATCGAGCGCGTATTGGCGCAGCAGAAACAGCGTCGCCGCCTTGGGCAGACCATAGGGGCCGAAATTGGCGCCCGGATTGACCGCCTGTTTCGACACGTTGAACAACAGACAGCCGCCGCTGCCTTGTGCCAGCATGATCTTGACGGCGGCCTGCGCGACTTTCTGATGCGCAAAGAAATTCAATTCGAAACTGTCGCGCAAAATCTTCTCATCGACTTCGCCGATCTTGCCCTGCCAGGCGGCGCCCGGCGTTCGACACCACGATATCGACGCCGCCGAAAGCGGCGACCACCTGATGGAATGCCGCCTGCACCGAGGTTGCATTCGTGACGTCGCAGGCAAGCGCGATGGCCGCGCCGCCGATGGATTTGGCCTTTTCATGCGCGGCGTTGGAATCGAGATCGAGCAGCGCCACTTCCGCGCCGGCTTGCGCGAATAATTTCGCGGTGGCCGCGCCGATAGCGCCGCCGGCGCCGGTGATGACCGCGACTTGGCCTTCGAGCGGCAGCGCCTTGCGCGCGCCGAGCTTGGCCAATTCGAGCGACCAATATTCCGTGTCGAACATGTCGGCTTCGGAAATGGACGTGAAGTGCCCGATGCCTTCCGCGCCGGTAACGCCTTCGATGGCGGCTTGCGCGATGTCGGCGGCGATGCGGGCGTCTTTGGCGCTGGCGCCCAGCCCGAACAGGCCAAGCCCCGGCACCAGCACGACGCGCGGCAGCGGATCATGCATGGCCGCACCCGGGCTGCGCTTCTTGTTGCGCTCGAAATAGGTCTTGTAGTCGCCGATGAAGGCTTGCGCGGCCGCATGCGCGGCGATCTTGAAGTCATCGAGTTTGCCCGCTTCCGGCGCGGGCAGGATCAACGGCCGGTTCTTGGTGCGGATGGCGTGGTCGGGCGTGAGCACGCCAGCGCAAGCGTAGCGCGCCAGATCCTTGCCGTTGACATAAGTTTTGGATCGCGTCGTTCGTCGCGGAATTCCAGGATCAATCGCTTATGCGCGCCTTGACCGCCAAAATCCTTCAGCGTGCAGGCGCCGCGTATAATCGGCGCGACCTCCGGCGCCGGCGCGATTTGCGGCGGTAGCGCGATGCTCGCAAATGTCTTGGAAGTTTTGGCAACCCGCGCCTCGGCCAGCGTCACGAACTCGATCATACGTTCGTAAGCCTCGCGCGCGGTCGCGCCGAAGGTGAAAATGCCGTGCTTGTCGAGGATCAGGCCTTCGACCTTAGGGTTTTTGTCGAACGCGGCGGCGGCGGCCTTGGCCAGCGCAAAGCCCGGCATGATGTAGGGCACGAAGCCCAGCCGCTCGCCATAGACCTCGGCGCATAATTGCGCGGCATCCGGCTGGTCGATGAGACTGAGCACGGCGGTGGCGTGGGTGTGGTCGATGAATTTTGCCGGCACGAAAGCGTGCAGCAGCGTCTCGACCGAAGGCGAGGGCGCTTGCGGGTCGAGCAAAGTCGAGCGCAGCACGCGCGCCATCTCGTCGTCGGAAAGCGTTTCACGCGTGCGCAAGCGGCCGAGCGCCTCAAGCCGCACCGCCGGCATGCCGGGCGGCTCGATTTTGCCCATGTCCCAGCCGGAACCCTTGACGTGAAGCACCGCGGCATCGGCGCCGGTGAGATCGCGCGCCGTTGATTTGACGGACGTGTTGCCACCGCCATGCAGCACGAGTTTAGGATCAGCGCCCAACAGCCGCGTTGAATAGACTCGTAGCGCCAGATCGGCACCGACACCGGCCGCGCCATATTGGTCGACCGCGTCTTTGGCGTCGCGATCGGACCAGGCGGATTTCATAAACCCTCGCGTCAGTCCTTATCGCCGAGCAGGCGCTTGCCCCACCAGCCGCGCTTGGGCGTTGCCGGTTCGGTGGTGGCGGTGACCGAGATCACAGGCGCCGGCGGCGGAGCGGCGGGCGCTGCCGACGCGGAAGCCCCGATCGGAGCCGGTTCGCGAATGGTCGAGCGCCGGCGCGGCGGCTCTTGTGATGGCGCCGCTTCAACCGGCGCGTAGGCCGGTTTGGCTTCGGGCGCCGCTGCATAGGAAGATGGTGCCGCGGGCACCGGCGCGCTGGCGCCGTGGTCGAAGGGCGGGGCAAAGCCGGAGGCGTCCTGCTCGCTCACCGGCGGGAAGCCGACGGCATCGGGCGCTGCTTCGTTGGGATTGAACGGGGCAGGGCCCTCGCCATTGCGTTGCCGGTTGCGGCGTCCACCGCGACGGCCGCGCCTGCGGCGGCGGCGGCCTTCCGGCGTATCGCCGCCTTCGCCATTGGGGGCTGCGCCTTCATGGTGCGGCGCCGGTTCGGAATCCGGCGCAGCGCCGTTAAGGTCGCCGTCGGCGATCGATTGAACCGGAGACGGCTCGTAAGGCTGCGCGCTGTCACGCGGGGCGCCGTTTTCGCGCGCGCCGCCTTCGCGCGGCTCGCCGCCACGGCCGCGTCCACGGCCACGCCGCCTGCGCCGCCGGCCGCCATCGCGTTCGTTATCGCGCGGCGAGGCGCCTGCGCCGGCATGTTCGACCGCCTCGCCGGCATGCGTATCGTCGGGCGCGTCTTCGTGGCCGCCGATTTCTTCGATATTATTCTCGCCGCTGCCTTCAAAAGTTTCGCCGGCTTCGGGGTCCTCTTCGATTTCCAACTCGGCGGCGGCGTCAAGAATGTCTTCATCCGCATCGAGCGTCGAAATCATCTGCGGCGCGGTAGCGGCGATTGCCTTGGCGGCTTCCACCGAGTGCATCAGCTCGCCGCGGTCGACGATGTAGGACACTTGCGCATTGACCGTCGCATCGGCGGAAATCGTGATGGTGATGCGGAAGCGCTCTTCCAGCGCGCGCAAATGGGCGCGTTTGTGGTTGAGCACGTAGAGCGCCACTTCCGAGCGCGTGCGCACGATTAGATTATGGGTGGCGCCCTTGTTGAGCATTTCCTCGACTGCGCGCAACAACTGCAGCGCCACCGATGACACCGAGCGCACATGGCCGGAGCCGCCGCAGACCGGGCATTTCTCGGTCGAACTCTCCAGGACCGAAGTGCGGATGCGCTGGCGCGACATTTCCAACAGGCCGAAATGCGAGATGCGGCCGACCTGGATGCGGGCGCGGTCGTGCTTGAGCGCGTCCTTCATGCGCCGCTCGACCGCGCGATTATTGCGGCCTTCGTCCATGTCGATGAAGTCGATGACGATGAGACCCGCAAGATCGCGCAACCGCAATTGGCGCGCGACCTCGTCGGCCGCCTCGCAATTGGTCTTGAGCGCCGTGTCTTCGATATGATGCTCGCGCGTGGCGCGGCCCGAATTGACGTCGATGGCGACCAGCGCCTCGGCCTGGTTGATCACGATGTAGCCGCCCGAGCGCAATTGCACCGTCGGCGAGAACATGGCGTCAAGCTGGCTCTCGATGCCGTAGCGGGTGAACAGCGGCGTCGAGTCCTTGTAGAATTTCACATGCTTGGCGTGGCTCGGCATCAGCATGCGCATGAATTCGCGCGCTTCTTTGTAGCCCGCTTCGCCGGCGACGACGATTTCGTCGATTTCCTTCGAATAGAGATCGCGGATCGAGCGCTTGGTGAGCGAGCCCTCTTCATAGACCAGCTTGGGCGCCATGGATTTGAGCGTGAGATCGCGCACGGTTTCCCATTGCCGCAGCAGATATTCGAAATCGCGTTTGACTTCGAGTTTGGTGCGGCTGGCGCCGGCGGTGCGGAGAATAACGCCCATCCCCTCGGGCACTTCCAGTTCCTGCGCGATTTCCTTCAGGCGCGAACGGTCCTCGCCCGAGGTGATCTTGCGCGAGATGCCGCCGCCGCGCGCGGTATTGGGCATGAGCACCGAGTAGCGCCCGGCGAGCGAAAGATAGGTCGTGAGCGCCGCGCCCTTGGAGCCGCGCTCTTCCTTGACCACCTGCACCAACATGACCTGGCGCCGCTTGATGACCTCTTGAATTTTGTAGTTGCGGCGGAAACGCGGTGCGCGCTCCTGCGCTTCTTCCAGCGCGTCGGCGCCGCCGACGGATTCTACCGCTTCGTCCTCGGCGTGATCCTCGCCGACTTCGGCGTGGCCATTGCCGTTTGGCGCCGGCTCGGCGGCATGGTTTTCGGTGCCCGCAGATTCTGCTTCCAAGGCTGCGGCGTCGGGCGGCAGATGATCGCCGCTCTCGCCGTGGTCATCGCCGCCTTCCGGCAGCGGCGTCATTTGGCTGTCGCGCTCGGCAACCGGCGTGTTTTCGATATCGCCGGCGGGCGCTTCATAGGCCTCGCGCGCTTCGTCTTTAGCGTCTTGCGCTTCGAGCGCCGCTTCCGATACCTCCATCGTCGGCATCGAAGCCGCGGACTCGGCGATTTCCGCCGCAGTCTCCGGTCCGGTCTCGGGCGCGGCGCCGTCGGCGTGATGCTCTTCCGCGTGATGCTCGGCGTCAGCCGCCTGTTCGTGATGCTCTTCGCCAGCGACCGGCTCGGTGCGTACCGGATCGCGCGAACGTTCAGAGCGCTGGCTGCGGTGCCGGTTGCGGCCGCCGCCGCGCCGGCTGGCGCGGTGATCGGCATCGGCGTCGGCTTGGCGTGCGTCGCTTTCTTCCTGCGCGATCAAAGCCTGCCGGTCAGCGACCGGGATTTGATAATAATCGGGATGGATTTCGGAGAACGCCAGGAAACCGTGGCGGTTGCCGCCGTAATCGACGAAGGCCGCCTGCAAAGACGGCTCGACACGCGTAACCTTGGCGAGATAGATATTGCCGCGGAGCTGCTTGCGGTTAGCGGACTCGAAGTCGAATTCTTCGACGCGGTTGCCGCGTAGCACGACCACCCGGGTCTCCTCGGGGTGCGTCGCGTCGATCAGCATTTTGTCGGCCATTGGAAATTCTCACTGCGGCGAACCGCCTGGCGTTCTCGCGCAAAACTAACGGCGCAAGGCGACGCACAAGGCTGGTGGCCTGATGGGTGTGGAAGGGATGGGGCGCGTTTTCACGCCAAGAATTTTCAAGACAAGGGAAAGCGCGGCCCATGGCAAAACGCGCCGAAGCGATTGCGTCGCTGGAGCGTTGGACCTCGAATTGCCTTTGCTGCGACATTGGCAGCATGAAAATTACGACCCGTAGCGCTGCGGCCGCGCTTTAACCAGCGCCGCCGAGGTTTCTGTCGCTAACGGTTTGGAACGCCAATGGCCGATCATGGCCGAAAGCGCCGATCCGGTGGTCCTTCACAAGGGCTTCGGCTTGGCTGCCGTCCGTTCGCACCTCTTCCTCGGGGGCGACACTGGACTGGCGGGCCGGGGGCCCGAACGCGGCACAACCGGAACTAATAACCGTCAGCAACCTCTATGTACGGCCCTAAGCCTTTGAAGGCAAGGGAAGCCTTACAGGACTTGTAGGGAGGCAACACCAAAGCGCCGAAAGGCCGTTTCGCTCAAGTTCCTTTAACCAAATCGCTTCTAAAGGAGTAAAACAAGGCCGAAAGGGTCGGATTCGTGACCGTCCGTATCGTCGCCATTACCTCCTCCTTGCTAGCCAGCCTCCTTGCCGGCTCGCTGGCGCTTGCGGCCGAGCCTGGCAATAGCGCGCCTAAGCCCGCCGCCGACGTAGAATCACTGCCCGCCGCCACCGACGTTCGTGTCGGCGGCGACGACAAGCAGACGCGCTTTGTCATGGACCTCACCCAGAAGCTCGACGTCACGGCTTTTGCGCTAGCCAATCCCTATCGCGTGGTCATCGACCTGCCGCAGATCGCTTTCCGGCTGCCCGACAAAGCCGGCGAGCAGGGCCGCGGGCTGGTCAAGGCGTTCCGCTATGGCCTCATCATGCAGGGCGGCTCGCGCATCGTGCTCGACACCAAGGGCCCGGTGCGGATCGACAAGGCCTTCGCGCTCGACGCCGCCGCCGGCCAGCCGGCGCGGCTGGTGCTCGATCTATCCGCGACTGACCGCGATAGTTTCATGCGCGCGGTCTCGCTCGAAAACCATCCGGCGCATAGCCCGCCGGTCAAGCCCGGCGATGTCGCCGCCAAAGCCGCCGGCGATCCGCGCCCCTTGATCGTGCTCGATCCCGGCCATGGCGGCATCGACACCGGCGCCAAGGCGCAAAGCGGCGAACTCGAAAAAGACGTGGTGCTGCAATTTGCGCTCACGCTGCGCAAGAAGCTCGAAAGCAGCGGAAAATACCGGGTGGCGATGACGCGCAGCGATGACACCTTTATTCCGCTGTCCGAGCGCGTGCGCTTTGCCCGCTCGCATGGCGCGTCGCTGATGATCTCGATCCATGCCGATGCCCTCCCGCGCAGCGAAGGGCAGGCGGAAGGGGCGACCGTCTACACGCTGTCGGAAAACGCCTCTGACGCGGAAGCGGCCCGTCTGGCGGAAGCCGAAAACAAAGCCGATGCGATCGCCGGCGTCGATCTCACCGCCGAGCCCGATGACGTCGCCAATATCCTGGTCGATCTGGCGCAGCGCGAGACCAAGACCTATTCCAGCCAATTCGCGCGCACGGTGGTGGGGGAGCTCAAGTCCACCGCGCGTCTGCACAAGAACCCGCTCAAGGCCGCCGGCTTTAAGGTGCTTACCGCGCCCGACGTGCCTTCCGTGCTGGTGGAACTCGGCTATATGTCCACCAAGGACGATCTTAAGCTTTTGACCTCGGCGGCCTGGCAGGCCAAGACCGCGCAGGCGCTGTCGGCCGCGGTCGATACCTTCTTTACGCCGCGTCTGGCGCGCGGCGCGGGGGCCAATTGATGAGCATTGCAGGGCCTCCCTTATGGTCTAAGTTTCAACATAAAACAGCGCCATCCCAGCGGTTTGGCGGGACCTTTCGTTCATGAGACTGATACTTCGCTTCCTTGGATTTCTGTTCGCGGCGGGCACTATCCTATTCGTGGTGGGAGTGGCTGGCGCTGCCGGCCTGCTGTGGCATTTTTCCAAGGACCTGCCGGACTATTCCCAATTGCAGGATTACGAGCCGCCGGTGATGACGCGCGTGCACGCGGCCGATGGCTCGCTGCTGGGCGAATATGCCCGCGAGCGCCGGTTATACATCCCGATCCAGGCGGTGCCGAAACTGGTCATCGACGGCTTCCTCGCCGCCGAGGATAAGAATTTCTACGAGCATGGCGGCATCGATTTCACCGGCATCGCGCGCGCCGGGCTCAACTTCGTGCAAAACTTCGGCTCCAGCCGCCGCCCGCAGGGCGCTTCAACCATCACGCAACAGGTTGCCAAGAACTTCCTGTTATCGAATGAGGTTTCCTTCTCGCGCAAAATGAAGGAAGTGCTGCTCGCGCTCAAGATCGAGCGCACTTATTCAAAAGACAAAATTCTCGAACTGTATTTGAACGAGATCTATCTGGGGCTTGGCGCCTATGGCATCGCCGCCGCTTCGCTCGTCTATTTCGACAAATCGGTCAATGAATTGACGATCCCTGAGATCGCCTATCTCGCCTCGCTGCCGAAGGCGCCCAACAATTATCACCCGTTCCGCCAGCGCGAGCGCGCCATCGAGCGGCGCAATTGGGTGATCGACCGCATGGCGGAAGCCGGCTTCATCAAATCCGCCGACGCCGAAACGGCCAAGCGCTCGCCGCTCGGCGTGACGACAAAGGCCGACAGCACGCACACTTTCGCCGCCGAATATTTCACCGAGGAAGTGCGGCGCGAATTGTTCGACCGCTACGGCGAAAAGAAACTCTATGAGGGCGGCCTGTCGGTGCGCACCACGCTCGACACCAAATATCAGGTGCTGGCGCGCAAAACGCTCACCGAGGGTCTTGTGCATTTCGACGAGTCGCAAGGTTGGCGCGGCCCCGTGAGCAAAATCGATATTTCCGGCGACTGGGGCACCAAGCTCGCCGAAGTCAAGGCGCTGGCGGATGTTGCGCCTTGGCGTTTGTCAGTGGTTCTCGAAGTAAGCGACGCGTCGGCGCGCATTGGCTTGCAGCCCGGCCGCGATCCCGGCGGCTATGTCAGCAAGGAGCGCGCTATCGGCATCGTGCCGCTGGAAGGCGTCAAATGGGCCAAGAGCGGCGGCAAGGCCGTGAGCAAAGTCGGCCAGGTGCTCAATCCCGGCGACGTGGTCTATGTCGAACCGGCCAAAGCCGAAGGCCAATACCGTTTGCATCAGGTGCCGGAAGTCTCGGGCGCCATGGTGGTCGAGGATCCCTGGACCGGGCGCGTGCTCGCCATGGTCGGCGGATTTTCGTACGACCAGAGCCAATTCAACCGCGCCACCCAGGCGCTGCGCCAGCCCGGCTCCTCGTTCAAGCCGATCGTTTATGCCGCCGCGCTCGACAATGGCTACACGCCGTCAACGCTCATTCTCGACGCGCCGCTCGAAATCGATCAGGGTCCGGGCCTTGGCGTTTGGAAGCCGGAAAATTACGAAGGCGACTTCTTCGGCCCCTCGACGCTGCGCTTTGGCATCGAGCATTCGCGCAACGTGATGACCGTGCGCCTGGCGCAAGATATCGGGATGCCGCTGATCGCCGAATACGCCAAACGCTTCGGCGTCTATGACGACCTGCCGCCCTATCTGTCGTTCGCGCTTGGCGCCGGCGAGACCACGCTGCTGCGCATGGTGACGGCCTATGCGATGTTCGACAATGGCGGCCGGCGCGTGAAGCCGACGCTGGTCGACCGCATCCAGGATCGCTATGGCCACACCGTCTATCGCCATGACGAGCGCGAATGCATCGGTTGCGACGCCAAGAAATGGGCAAATCAGCCCGAGCCCTCGCTGATCGACCGGCGCGAGCAGGTGCTCGATCCGATGACTGCCTATCAGATGACCTCGATCATGGAAGGCGTCGTGCTGCGCGGCACCGCGGGCGGCGTCGGCTTCCAGAAAGAAGTTGGCAAGCCGGTCGCCGGCAAGACCGGCACCACCAATGACTACAAGGATGCCTGGTTCATCGGCTATACGCCGGACATCGTGGTCGGCGTCTATATCGGCTACGACAAGCCGCGCACACTTGGGCGTGGCGAGACCGGCGGGCGCCTGGCAGCTCCGGTCGTGAAGGATTTCATGAAAGTGGCGCTGGCCGACAAGCCGGCGGTGCCGTTCCGCGTGCCGCCCGGCATCAAGCTTATCCGCGTCGATCTAAAGACCGGCATGCGCGCCGGGCCCGGCACCGAAAAAGCCATCCTGGAAGCCTTCAAGCCCGGCACCGCGCCGCCCGACAGTTATTCGATTGTCGGTTTCGGCAATAGCGGCGGCAAAGGCGGTCCGCCCAACCGCGCCTGGGGCGCCGGCGTTTCACCCGACGCCGACCGCGCCGTACGCTCAGGTACCGGCGGGCTGTACTAGACGGCGAAAGGTCACAAAAAATATACACCAAATGGTTGCGTTCTGCGGTATTCTCCCCGTGACTGAACTGGGGGGACGACCATGGCGCCGCCATTCGAAGTGCTTGAGCCCGAATATAATCGGCTTTGGCAAACCTTGCAGATACTCCGCACGGATGCGGTGAACGCGGCCGCGCAACGCTTGCTCGGATTCAAGCCGCGCTACGCCGCGGTGTCGGTCAAGACCGGCGTGCCGGTCGTGGTGCTGGCGACAATTCATAACCGCGAGTTGGATGCGGATTTCACGACCAATCTCGGGCAGGGCGATCCTTTGTCCGCGCCTTCCGTCAATGTTCCCAAAGGCCGGCCGCCGCTCGGGCCGCCGCCGAACGACCATTTCCCGGTGACTTGGGAATATGCCGCCGAAGACGCGCTCCACATCGACAAGCTGGATGCGGTCGCGAATTGGACGATCGCGCGCGCTCTCTACGAGCAGGAACTCTACAACGGCTTTGGCCCGCGCAATCACGGCATCAATACCGGTTATCTGTGGGCCGGTTCGAACCAATATACGATGGGCAAATACGTCAAAGACGGTGTCTGGGATCCCAATCAAGTCGATGCGCAGCTTGGCACGGCGCCGGTCATGCATCGCATGATCGAACTCGATCCCACGCTGGCATTGGCCGTCAGTGCGGTCGATGCTCCGCCGGTGCCGCAGCCTCCGCCGATTGGCGTTGGCGGCGGAGCCCACGACACGCTTTGGCTACAGGATGCGCTCAACAAATGTGGCGCCGACCCGAAGCTTCTCGTCGATGGAAACTACGGCCGCGGTACCTGCGCCGCCGTTACCGCCTTTCAGAACCAAGCGGGAATTACCGCCGACGGCCTGGCCGGCCCGCAAACCTTCGGCGTGCTGGAGACAAAACTGGCGTCCCTGACGGCCTGACGGCATGACCGGGAGCGAGTTCCGGGCCCGTGGTTGCGCCGGCGCGATTGGATCGTTAAATCCCCTTCAGACGAAATCGAAGCGCCAGTTCGGCGGCATTGGAATTATGCATGCGCGCGGAAACCCAAAACCTTATCGAAGAGATCAAGCAGTCGGTGCGCCTGCTGAGGAGGCATCTTTGACGTCGATACCGCGACGCGCCGCCTCGCCGAACTGAACAAGGCGGCCGAAGACCCTTCATTCTGGAACGATCAGGCCCGCGCGCAACGCACCATGCGCGAGCGCGACGCCTTGGACGACCAGCTCAACGCCATCACCCGCATCGAGCGCGATCTCGACGATCAACTCATGCTGATCGATTTGGGCGAAGCCGAAAAGGACAATGCGACCATCGCGGAGGCCGAAGACCGCGCTCAAGCGGCTCAGACCGAAGTGGCGCGGCGCGAGCTCGAAGCGCTGCTGTCTGGCGAAGCCGACGCCAACGACTGCTATCTCGAAGTCCATGCCGGCGCCGGCGGCACCGAGAGCCAGGATTGGGCCGGCATGCTGGCGCGCATGTATGTGCGCTGGGCCGAGCAGCACGGTTACAAGGTCGAATGGATCGAGGAGAGCGAAGGTGAAGGCGCCGGCATCAAATCGGCGACCATGCAGATCAAGGGCCACAACGCCTATGGCTGGCTCAAGAACGAAAACGGCGTGCACCGGCTGGTGCGCATCTCGCCGTTCGACGCCAATGCGCGGCGGCATACTTCGTTTGCCAGCGTCGTGGTGTTTCCGGTCGTCGACGACCGCATCAAGATCGACATCAATGAAAGCGATGTGCGCACCGACATCATGCGTTCGGGCGGCGCCGGCGGCCAGCACGTCAACAAGACCGAAATCCGCCGTGCGCCTCACGCATATCCCCACCAATACGGTGGTGAAATGCCAGCAGGACCGCTCGCAGCACAGAAACCGCGCCATGGCCTGGGACATGCTGCGCGCGAAATTGTTCGAAGCCGAAATGAAAAAGCGCGAGGACAAGGCGGTCGCCGATCAGGCCAACAAGACCGATATCGGCTGGGGCCATCAAATCCGCTCTTACGTCTTGCAGCCCTATCAGATGGTGAAGGACCTGCGCACCGGCTTGGCGACCTCCGACACTGGCGGCGTGCTCGACGGCGATCTCGATCCGTTCATGCAGGCGGCGCTGGCGCAGAAGGCGTTCGGCGGCGGGCCGGAGACGGTGGAAGATGTGGAGTAGCGTCGCTAAATATTATTCCCCAACACGCCGCTGCCGAGCCGCAACCCCGCCCGCAAAAATTTCTGCGGATCGACCGCTTCGCCATCGACTCGCGTCTCGTAATGCAAATGAGGTCCGGTCGAGCGGCCGGTCGAACCGATCTCGCCGATGGTTTCGCCGATGCGCACATGCTGGCCGACCTTGACGTCGATCTTCGACATATGGCCGTAGCGCGTGGATAGGCCGTTGCCATGGTCGACCTCGACCATGTTGCCATAGCCGCCCTGCCAACTGGCGATGGTGACCGTGCCATTGGCGGTGACGCGCACCGGATCGCCTTTGTCGCCGCGCAGATCGATGCCGGTATGGATCGCCGGACCTTTCAGAAAGGGTCCATGCGCATGCCGAAGGGCGAACTCATATCGACTTCGCCATAGACCGGCTTGCGCACCGGCACGGCGGTGAGCGTGTTGGCATATTGGTTGACCTGCGCGCGCGCGACATTGATGCGATAGAGCTGGCGCTCGAAGGCGCTGGCACCCGAACCCGGCGCTCTGACCGGCACATAGGGTCCGCCAATGCCGCCCTTGGGCGCATGATCGGTCTCGACGCCGAGATCGGTCAGCACGCTGCGCATGCGCCGCGCTTTGGTATCGATCTGCTCTTCGACGTCGGTGAGCGTCGCGGTTTGGCGGCGCTCGACTTTGTCGAGCGACAGCGAGACGCGCGCCAGAATGCCGTCGAGCCCGCTGGCATTGGCGCGCTCGGCTAAGCGGGTGGTGGTGCCCGGCAAGTCGCGCGATTGCAGCCGCGCTTCGCGGTCGGGTGGCGCCACAAAGATCACCGTGTCGTTGATCGGGGAGGCTTTGATCGGCTTTTCGGGCGCCGGCGCGATGCGCGCGGGCCGGATCGTGCCGGTGGTCAGCATATCGCCGGAGAGCGCCGAGGTGCGCGATTTAAGCGTGGTTTGCCGTTGGATCAGCGCGCTTAATTTCTGCTCGAATTGTTCCTGGTCGAGCATTTGCCGGCTGGTGATGCGATCGACCTGGGAGCGCAGTTCCGCGATGCGGTCTTCATAGGCGAACTGCATCTCGGCCTGGCGGCCGATCATGCGGGTGAGCACGTCGTTGCTGAAGGCGAAATAGGTTCCGGTGGCGATCGACCATACCGCCATGACTACCAAGGTGCCGACCACGATCCAGAACGCGACCGGGCCGATGCGCACTTGGCGTCCGCCATGAACCAACGTGTAGCCGTCATGGCGGCGATGCAGATGCTGGGATACCGCCGCCGCCGATTGGGTGCGCGGCGCCGGTGCGCGGGCGCCATGGTCGTAATGCGAATAGGCCGAATGCGACATGGACGCTTCCCGCGCCGGACCGGCCGGGGAGGCCGTAAACCAGCCCGCCGATATCAATCGGATATGGTTAAAAAATCGGAAATGACCGCCGGGCCGCGCATAATTCTTGTGTAAAAGCAGCGCATTACAGGGAGCGAACGGCCTCGAGCACCTCTTGCGCATGACCCGGCACGCGCACTTTCGGCCAGATACGTACGATGCGCCCGTCACCGCCGATCAGGAATGTCTTGCGGATGACGCCCATGAATTTGCGCCCATACATCGATTTCTCGCCCCAGGCACCATAGGCTTGCAGCATCTCTTTCGACTCGTCCGAGCCAAGCGCGATCGTGAGCCTATGCTTGGTCTTGAATTTGTCCTGAGCGGCGACCGGATCGGCCGAAACGCCGAGGATGTCAGTATGGGCCTTGGCAAATGCTCCGCGCAGCGCCGAAAATGCCATGGCCTCCTGGGTGCAGCCGGGCGTGTCGGCCTTCGGGTAAAAATACAGGACGAGGTTGCGGGTTTTGAAATCCTTGAGCGAGATCTTTGTTCCACCGTCGCGGCCCAGGGTGAACGCTGGCGCCTTCGCGCCCGCGGCAAGTTCGCGCGCCATATGCCTTCCTTTCGTCGTTTTCGACCCGTCATTGTCCGCCATGCCGTTCGAATAGGCAAAAAGCAAAAATGAAGGCATGACCGGCACAGACCAGGATCACCAATATGCTGCCGAGCCTGCGCCGCATCGCCCCGCGGCGCATGGTTCCGGACGCCGGCGCTGGAGCGGGCTGCGCCGCGCAACGGCGAGGTTCACGCGTCACCGCTATTTGCGCCGCCTGTTCTGGGGCGGCGCGGTCTGCCTCGCCTTGGCGACCGTCGCGGTACTGGGCCTGTGGTGGCGATTGTCGAGCGGACCCATCGAACTCGACATGGCAACGCCGTGGCTCAAAGCCGCGATCGAGGAGAATTTCAGCGGCAAGGACACGGTGGTGGTCGGCGGCACGCAGATCGAGCGTGACGAGAAAGGCCGCACCTCGTTGCGCCTGCACGACATCGTCGTGCGCGACGCCGACGGCACCGTGGTGGCGAGCGCGCCCAAGGCCGAAGTCGGCCTGTCTGGCATGGGCCTGTTGACCGGGCACATCCGGGCGCAAAGCCTCAATCTCGTCGGCGCCGAATTGGCGGTGCGCATCGAAACCGACGGCCGCGTGACCGTATTTGCCGGCGCCGATAAGCGTCCGATCGCCACGGCCTCGCCGCCATTGAACGCGGTGCGTCCGAGCCGGCCAGCGGGTGCCGGCACGCCGCAAGAATCTTTGCGCTCCGATCTCGACGACTTGGCCGGCGTGATGGGCTGGATCGATGGCGTGGGCGCGACCGGTTTCGACGGCCACGATTTGCGCGAGCTCGGCCTCAAGAATGGCAACCTGACGGTCGATGACCGGCGCAACGGCAAGCAATGGACCTTCGACCACATTAACGCCAGCCTGATGCGGCCAGCACAAGGCGGCGTTACATTTCGGGTCGAATCCGACAACCCGGCAAGGCCTTGGCTATTAAGCGCGGCAATGCGCCCGCTCGCCGACGGCGTGCGGGCCGTCGGTATCGAGGCCCGCAATGTTTCGAGCCGCGACATTTTGCTGGCGCTGCGGCTCAACGAAGGCGGCTTTGACGCCGATCTGCCTATATCGGCAAGCATTCGCGCCGATGTCGCCGCCGATGGCACCCCGCAAGTGGTGCAGGGCCAGGTGATTGCCGAGGCCGGCACCATCGTCAATCACGACGACGACCACTTTCGTTTGCCGATCGAGCACGCCGATTTCCGCTTCAATTGGGACGCGGGACGCCGCAGCTTGATCGTGCCGTTCCAGGTCAAGGCCGGCGGCAACCAGTTCACCATGCGCGCCACATTGGAGGCGCCAAACGACAAGGGCGCCTGGCTGCTCAACGTCGTGCGCGGCGACCCGGTGATCGATCCGGTAATCCTCGGATCGGCCGCCGCCTCCGACGAGGAAGGCATCGGCCTCAACCGCATGGCGGTGCGCGCCCGCATCGACCCGGCGCGCAAGCGCATCGATCTCGATCAGGGCGATTTTAGCCGCATCGACACGCGGCCTGAGCATAATGTCGGCGTCGCCGTCACCGGCAGCTTGGATTATTCGGGCGCCGAGCCGCGCTTGGCCTTCGGCGTTGCCGGCACGCGCATGCCCGTGCCGGTAATGAAGCGGATGTGGCCGACCTTCGTGGCCAGCGACGTACGCGGCTGGGTCGAAAACCACATCAGCAGCGGCACCGTCGAACGCGTGGTGATTGCCGGCAATGCGCCGATCCAGGACTTCAAGAGCGGCGGGCCGCCGACGCCTGACGATGGATTGTCGGTCGATATCGAGTCGAGCGGCCTGACGCTGCGCCCGATCGACGACCTGCCGGCCATTCGCGACGCCGATCTCACGGTTCATATCACCGGCAGTACCGCGCTGGTCAATCTTGGCCGCGGCACCATCGAGGTTTCCGGCCGCAAGCTCAATGTCGCGAGCGGGGTTTTTGAAATCGCCGATACGCATCCCAAGCCCTCTTTGGCCCGTTCGACATTTCGTATCGACGGCACCATGGCCGCGGCGGCAGCCCTGCTCGCCAGCGAAGCGTTACACTCGAGCGTGGGTCTCACGCTCGATCCCAACGCCAGCCGCGGCACCATCGCAGCCCAAGTTACCGTCAATGTGGCGTTGCAAAAGGTCATGCCGAAGGATGCCGCGAGCTATGCGATCACCGCCGATCTGACCAATTTCGCCGCCGACAAGATGTTGCTTGGTCAGAAGGTCGAAGCTGCCGCGCTACGCGTCACCGCGACCAATGACGGTTATCAGGTCAAAGGCGACGTCAAGGTCAACGGCACGCCGGCCACGATCGATCTGCACAAGTCAAAAAGGCGATGCGGACGCCGAATTGCGTCTGCAAGCGACCATTGACGAGGCCGCGCGCCGCCGCAACGGCATCGATTTCGGCGGTAGCGTGACCGGCGCGATCCCGATCAAGATTTCCGGCCGGGTCGGCGACAATAACAGCGACGACCGCCTGAGCGTGGAGGCCGATCTTACGCCGGTGAAAATCGACAATCTGCTGCCGGGCTGGGTGAAGCCGGCCGGCAAACCCGCGCGCGCCACTTATACCCTGACTAAAACAGCCAAGACGGTGCGGTTCGACGATTTAAGCATCGACGGATCGGGCGTGGCGGTGAAGGGCGCGGTCGAACTCGATAATGCCGGCGAAATCGTCTCGGCGAATTTCCCGGTTTTCAGCATATCCGACGGCGACAAGGTTACGCTCAAGGCCGATCGCGGTAACGACGGTGTTTTGAAGGTGGTGATGCGCGGCGACGTTTATGACGGACGGGTTTTCGTCAAGTCGTCATTGGCGGGCGCGCAAGACAAGGCCAACCAAAAGCAGATCGATCTCGACCTCGATATCAAAATCGGCACGGTGGCGGGCTATAATGGCGAGACGCTGCGCGGGCTCGTGCTCACTTTGTCGCGCCGCGCCGGCCATATCCGTTCGTTTGCCTTTGCGTCCAAGATCGGCCGTGAGACGCCGCTTATCGGCGATTTGCGGCTGCGCGCGCGCGACAATCACCAGGTGGTTTATTTCGAAACCGACGATGCCGGCGCGCTGTTCCGGTTCACCGACATGTATCCGCGCATGTATGGCGGGCAAATCTGGGTGGCGATGGACCCGCCGACGCAAGAAGAAACGCCGCAAGTCGGACACGTCTTTTTGCGCAGTTTCACCGTGCGCGGCGAGCCCGCGCTGGATCGTGTGGTGTCGGGCGCGCCTGGCTCGGCCAAAGGCAGCGTCGACTTTTCCGAAATGCAGGCGGATTTCACGCGCTTCCCCGGCAAGATGGCGATACGCGACGGCGTCGTTCGCGGTCCATTGGTAGGCGCGACCATCGAAGGCCAGATCGATTACGCCAAGGACGACGTGCACCTGCGCGGCACTTTCGTGCCGTTCTATGGGCTCAACAACATGTTCGGGCAGATCCCGATTGTCGGGCTGTTCCTCGGCGGCGGCAGCAACGAAGGCTTGCTCGGCATCACCTATGAGGCGACCGGCCCGCCGAGCGCGCCGCGCATCTCGGTCAATCCGGTGACGGCGATTGCGCCCGGCCTGTTGCGCAAATTCATTCCGTCGCCCGGGTCGTTTGACAAGAATTTCATCCCGCCGACGCGGTGAGCGGAGAAGATCACACAGCTTTGATCAGCACGTGCTTCTTCTTGCCGAGCGAGAGTTTGATCACGCCGTCGGCGGTGAGGTCTTTCAACGTCAGCGTCATCTTCTCGTCGCTGACGGTCGCATCATTGACCTTTAGGCCGCCCGCTTTCACCTGACGGCGCGCGTCGCCATTGGAACTGACCAGCCCGGTTTTTTCCGCGAAGGCCGTGAGTACACCGAGGCCTTTCTCGAGTTCGGCGCGCGCGATCTCGACGCTCGGCAGCGCGCCCGCAAACGTGCCTTCCTCGAAAGTCTTGCGCGAAGTCTCGCTCGACTGATCGGCGGCGGCGCGGCCATGCACCAAAGCGGTCGCTTCGGTTGCCAGCACTTTCTTGGCTTCGTTCAGCTCCGCGCCTTGCAAGGCGCCGAGCCGCGCAATCTCGCCGAGCGGCAAGATCGTAAACAGCTTAAGGAAGCGCGCGACGTCGCCATCTTCCGTGTTGCGCCAATATTGCCAATAGTCGTAGGGGCTCACTTGATTGGCATCGAGCCACACGGCGCCGGCCGCGGTCTTGCCCATCTTGGCGCCGGACGACGTCGTGATCAGCGGCGAGGTGAGCGCGAACAGTTGCGCATTCGCCATGCGGCGGCCGAGATCGATGCCGGAAACGATGTTGCCCCATTGATCGGAGCCGCCCATCTGCAGGATGCAGCCGTTACGCTTGTTAAGTTCGACGAAGTCATAGGCCTGCAGCACCATGTAGTTGAATTCGAGGAACGAGAGTTCCTGCTGACGATCGAGCCGCATCTTGACGGAGTCGAAAGCCAGCATGCGATTGACGGAGAAATGCCGGCCGACATCGCGCAGGAAATCGATGTAATTGAGTTTGTTCAGCCAGTCGGCATTGTTGGCCATAACGGCATTGCCGCCGGCACTCTCAAATTTCAAAAACTTGGAAAAGACCGCGCGGATGCCGGTAAGATTCTGCTCGATCTGCTCATCGGTGAGAATGCGCCGGCTCTCGTCCTTGCCGGAAGGGTCGCCGACGCGGGTGGTGCCGCCGCCCATGAGCGCGATCGGCTTGTGGCCGGTTTGTTGCAGCCAATAGAGCATCATGATCGGCAAAAGCGAGCCAACGTGAAGCGAAGCCGCGGTGCAGTCGAAGCCGATATAGGCCGTGATCGAACCGGCCGCCGCGCGCGCATCCAGGGCGCCGGGTTCCGACACCTGGTGGATAAAGCCGCGTTCGGCAAGAATATTAAGAAAATCGGACTTATAGGCGCCCATGGATCGCTCTTGCTGCATTCGGGTCGCGGGTGGTGTAACAGGTCCGGCGTTGGATTCAACTCAAGGGGTCAATCGTGGGGGCAGTGCGGGCGATTGGGCTCATGAGCGGGACCTCGCTCGACGGCGTCGACGTGGCGCTGGTCGATACCGATGGCGAGAGCATCGCGGCATTTGGCCCGGTCGGCTATCGGCCCTATTCGGACGACGAGCGGGCCCTGCTGCGGACGGCGCTTAGCGCGGGTGCCACGTTGACCGACCGCAACGCGCGGCCCGGTGTATTGGGCGAGGCCGAGGCTTTTGTTACCGGCGTTCATGCCGAGGCAGTCGAGAGCTTCCTGGCGGACGAGCATATCGACAAATCGGCCGTCGCCATTGTCGGTTTCCACGGCCAGACCGTACTGCATAAGCCGTCGGCGCGGCTCACCGTACAGATCGGCGACGGCTTGGCGCTGGCGCGCCGGTTGGGCATGGCGGTGGCCTATGATTTCCGCGCGGCCGACGTTGCCGCCGGCGGGCAGGGCGCGCCGCTAGTGCCGGTATTCCATCAAGCGTTGGCGCGCGATCTTGCCAAGCCGCATCCGATTGCCGTGCTCAATGTTGGCGGCGTCGCCAATGTGACCTTTGTCGATGGCGGCGACCCGGTCGCCTGCGACACCGGGCCGGGCAATGCGCTGATCGACGATTTCATGCGCGCGCGAACCGGCAGCCCGCTCGATCGCGACGGCGATCAGGCCGGCAGAGGCCGCGCCGATGAAGCTTTCGTGGCGCGCATACTCGCCAACGGGTTTTTCGGCTTGCCGTGCCCGAAGTCGCTCGACCGCAATGCTTTTGCGTTTGAAAATATCGGGCTGCCGGATTTTTCCGTGGTCGATGGCGCGGCCACGCTGTCGGCGCTCACCGCCGCTACCGTCGCGCGCATCATCGCGCATCTGCCTGAGCCGCCGAAAGCCTGGATTGTCGCTGGCGGCGGTGCGCGTAATCCGACCTTGATGCGCATGCTGGCGCAGCGGCTGGCGCCGGCCACGGTCGAAACCGCCGACGCGGTCGGTTGGCAATCGCAATCGATCGAAGCGCAAGCCTTCGCCTATTTGGCGGTGCGCACGCTCAACGGTTTGCCGATCACCTTTCCAAAGACGACAGGGGTACCAAAGCCGATGGCCGGCGGCGTGGTGGCGCGGCCTTGATAAACCGTGGGCGGAGATTTGCATGACAAGTTTCGATTTGAGCGGCCGGGTGGCTCTCGTCACCGGCGGCAATGGCGGCATCGGTTTAGGCATGGCCAAGGGTCTGGCATCGGCAGGCGCCACCGTCGCGATCGCCGGCCGTAACAAGGATAAGGCGCAGGCCGCGCTGCAAGCTCTCGGCCCGCGCGGCGCATTTATTGAACTCGACGTGCTCAAGGAGGAATCCTGCCGCGGCGCCGTGGCGCAAGTCGCCGAACGGTGGGGGCGTCTCGACATTCTCGTCAATAATGCCGGCACCACGGTTCGCAAGCAGCCGCAGGACCTGAGCGCGCAAGAATGGCACCAGGTCATGGACACCAATCTGACCGGTGCGTTTTTGTGTTCGCAGGCGGTCTATCCGCACATGCTGCGCGGCGGCGCCGGCAAGATCATCAATATCGGCTCCATGATGTCGATATTTGCCTCGTCATACGCTTTGCCTTATGCGGCGAGCAAAGGCGGCATCGTGCAAATGGCGCGCTCGCTAGCGGTGGCCTGGGCCAAGGACAATATCCAGGTCAATACGATTTTGCCGGGTTGGATCGATACCGATCTCACGCGCAAAGCGCGCGAACAGGTCGCGGGCCTGTACGATAAGGTGCTGGCACGTACGCCAGCCCAACGCTGGGGCGACCCGGCCGATTTCGCCGGCATCGCCGTGTTTCTAGCGAGCTCCGCATCGGACTTCGTCACCGGCACGGCGATCCCGGTCGATGGTGGCTATTCCGTCATGGCTTAAGCTGCCCTATCGGCACTGCCAATTATAGTCGCCCGCCGCGCGCGGTTTGGCGCGGCGCCGCGAACAAGGCATTGATGGCCTGCGAACTGCGGCCCACTACGACCACGCCATCGCCGGCCTCGATGCGCGTTTCCCTGCCGGGCGCGGTGATATTGTCGCCGTTGCGCCGGTTGAGCTGCACGACAAAAAACACGCCGGCGGCGCGCGCTTCGATGTCGGCAATCGACAGACCGGTCAGCGCGCCGTGTTCGGGAACAACGATGACTTCGATGGAAAGTCCGAGATTGCGCAAGGTGCGCTCCAACTCGCGCATTTGGTCGGACTCGCGCACGAAGCGGGCGGTTTCCGGAAACAGAATGATTTCGGCGATGCGCTCGGCGCCGATATGGGTCGGCAGCACGACCTTGTTGGCGCCGGCGTGAACGAGTTTGCGCTCGGTCGATACGGCGTCGCCGCGCGCGATGATCTCGATCTTGCGGTTGAGGTTGCGCGCGCTCAGGGTGATGAAGACATTGGCGGCGTCGTTGGGCAATACGCTGGCGAGCACGCGGGCGCGCTCGATGCCGGCGTCTTGCAGCACCTGCTCGCTGGTGGCGTCGCCGCGAAGCGCGAGATGGCCGGCGTCGCGCGCCTGCGCTACGCGCCGCTCGTCCTGTTCAAGCACCACCAAAGCGGTGCCGGCATCTTTGAGCGCCTTGGCAAGCTCCACGCCGATGCGGCCATAACCGCAGACGATGATGTGGTTGCTGAGCTTATCGATCTCGGATTGCATGCGGCGCACTCCGAACATTTGTTGCAGCGGGTTCAATGTCATGAACTGAACCAGGGCGCCGGACAGAAAGATCATGCCGGTGCAGCCAAACGCCATGGTCCCCATGGTCAGCCAGTGCAGATAATGCGTGTCGATCGGATGTACTTCGCCATAGCCGACGGTGAACACCGTCAGCGTCACCATGTAGATCGCGTCCTGAAAGTCCCATCCGGCCCTCATATAACCCGAGGTTGCTACGATCCAGACCAGTAACATGAAGAGAGCGCCACGGATCAGGTTGCGCGATGGATGAATGACCAGATTTTCCATTGCGCAGTCCAAGCCCGTCGCGCGCTCTCACCCCGGAGCGCATGCGGTGACTATGGCAAGAATTGCCGCGAGCCGGAATGGGGGCGCGTTAGGCACCGGCGCACAAATAAGGGGCAGCGCCGCAAGGGTGCGAGGCGCGCCCTCAGCTTCGCTTTCGGCGCGAGCGCGGTTTCTTGCGCAAAAATGCCGCGCAAAAGGCCGCCTCGAAGGCCCGGTAGTCGTTGGTGATCTCCTCGCCCTTGCGGATATTGCTCCGCGCAATGACAAAGCCGTTATGGAAATCGGTGTTGGGATTTTCCGAATGGTTCATGAACGTATCGTAGTCCATGGACAAAAGGATTTCGTTTTTCCACTGATAGCCGTGCAGGTTGATGTAATCCCTGGCGGCTTTGGGCAGTTTGGCCAGGCGCTTGCGAGTGTAAAAGCGGTCGAACCCATAAACGAACCGCCAGATTTTGGCGCCCTTGCGGATGGGTTGGGCGGCGAAGACGCCCAGGCCGTGAATGCGGCTTTTGTCGAGATAGGTTTTGACGAGCAACATGGGTCAGTATGCGATTCTCTTCCGGAGAAGCATACACGCTAATCTTGCGGATGATAGACGACCTACGCCGCCGGCTTGCGTTCGGTCTTGAGGCGCTTGTCGAGATAGGCCGCGATCGACGTGAGCAGGGTTTCGACCTTGCCGTCGAAGAAGTGGTTGGCGCCCGGGATAATCTTCTGCTCGATGACGATGCCCTTCTGGGTCTTGAGCTTATCGACCAAGGTAGTGACATCCTTGGCCGGCACGACCGCGTCCTTGTCGCCATGGATGATCAGGCCCGACGACGGGCAGGGCGCGAGGAATGAGAAGTCGTAGAGATTGGCGGGCGGGCAGATCGAGATGAAGCCCTCGATCTCAGGCCGGCGCATCAGCAACTGCATGCCGATCCAGGCGCCGAATGAGAAGCCGGCGATCCAGCAGCTTTTCGCCTCGGGGTTGATGGTCTGCGCCCAATCGAGCGCGGCGGCCGCGTCCGACAATTCGCCGGTGCCGTGATCGAAATTGCCCTGGCTGCGGCCGACGCCACGAAAATTGAATCGCAACGCGGAAAAGCCGCGGTGCACGAAGGCATAATACAGCTGGTAGATAATCTGATGGTTCATGTTCCCGCCGAATTGCGGGTGCGGATGCAATATGATCGCGATCGGTGCGTTTTTTTGCCGGGCGGGGTGATACCGGCCCTCGATACGTCCGGCCGGACCGGTGAAAATGACTTCGGGCATCTCTATCGACCTCAAACCGGGCTTGCCGCGAGCATTTGCGGCATCTTTTGACGTTTCATAACGAGGCGAATTTGGCGCCTCGGGCTCTAGTTTAGAATTATTCTAATTATAAGATTTCCGCTGTTCACCGCCGCAACAATAGCTATAAGTTCGCGGTGCGAATGTCGGCTTCTACCATGATCCATAGGGCAAAAAGCAAGCTTTTTAGGCGATCTGGAGTCAAAACGGTATTAGGTACGGGTGCAACTGATGGCTGAACGGACTTATTTTGACTGGAATGCGACCGCTCCTTTGCGCAAGGAGGCCCGCGCGGCCATGGCGGCGGCGCTGGCACTGACCGGCAATGCCTCTTCGGTCCATGCCGAGGGCCGAGCCGCTCGCCAGGCGATCGAATTGGCCCGTGACCAGGTAGCGGCCTTGGTCGGGGCCGAGGCCAAGAACGTCACTTTTACGTCCGGCGCCACCGAAGCCAACATGCTGGCACTGACGCCGGCTTTGGAACTTGGTGGCCGCAAGGAGCCGCGTGACCGGCTGTTCGTATCGGCGGTAGAGCATCCCTCGGTGCTTTGCGGCGGCCGCTTTCCGGCCAATGCGGTCGAAATATTGCCGGTCAATGGCAACGGCATTGTGGATCTTGTCGAGCTTGAACGATGCCTGTTGCGGGCCGAGCGCCCGTTGGTGTCGGTCATGCAGGCCAATAACGAAACTGGCGTCATTCAGCCGATATCCGAGATCGCGGCGATCGTGCACGCGGCTAATGGCGTGCTGCATGTCGATGCGGTGCAAGCGGCCGGGCGAATTGATTGTTCGATCGCGCAGCTTGGCGCCGATCTCCTGAGCATCTCGTCGCACAAGCTTGGCGGACCGCAGGGCGCGGGCGCGCTCGTGCGCCGCGGCGACATTCACATTGGCCAAGCGCTGATCAAAGGCGGCGGGCAGGAGCGTTCAATTGCGCGCGGGTACCGAGAACGTCGCGGCCATTGCAGGTTTTGGCGCGGCGGCGGCCGCTGCAAGCGCTGCAAGGCAGGCGGACGCGCTTCGCATGACGGCTTTGCGCGACTTGCTCGAGGCCGGTCTCAAGGCGGCAACGCCGCAGGCGGTGATCTTCGGCAAAAACGCGCCGCGCCTGCCTAACACGACATTGTTTTCGGTTCCGCGCGTCAAGGCGGAAACGGCGATTATCGCGCTTGATCTCAACGGTATAGCCGTGTCGTCGGGTTCCGCCTGCTCGTCCGGCAGGGTGCAGGCATCGAGCGTGCTCACCGCCATGGGCGTGGTGGTTGAACTTACCCGCGGCGCGCTGCGTGTCAGCCTTGGCTGGACCACCAGCGAGCGCGACGTGGAAAGCCTGCTGAACGCTTGGAATAGCGTGGTTTCATCACTACTTAAGGAACATGCGACTGCCGCCTAGCGACGCATGATCCAGAAAAGCATGCCCTCGGGCTCGACCCGTGGGTGGTACTGGTTTTCGGATAAGATCATGCGCAAGTGAAAGACGTTACAAGGAATGATCGCAACGCGATAAGCGAACCGACCATAACCGACTAATCCAACCCGCGGTCCTTGAAACCGTGAGCGGAGGGAAGAATGCCGGCCGTACAAGAGACCGTCGATCGGGTCCGACAGATCGACGTTGACCAATATAAATACGGGTTCGTTACCGATATTGAATCCGAGAAGGCTCCGATCGGCCTGTCGGAAGATACCGTTCGTTTCATCTCGGCCAAGAAAAACGAGCCGGCCTGGATGCTTGAGTGGCGCCTCGAAGCCTATAGGCGCTGGCTGACCATGCGCGAGCCGACTTGGGCGCGCGTCGACTATCCCAAGATCGATTACCAGAACGCCTATTACTTCTCGCAGCCGAAGAAAAAATTGGCTTCGCTCGACGAGGTCGATCCGGAAATCCTCAAGACCTATGAGAAGCTCGGCATTCCGCTGCGCGAGCAGGAAATGCTCGCCGGCGTCGTGCGGCAAGATTCCGACGGAAATAATCTGGGCGAGCGGCGCGTCGCGGTGGACGCGGTGTTCGATAGTGTTTCGGTGGCAACGACTTTCAAAGAAGAGCTCAAGAAGGCCGGCGTGATTTTCATGCCGATGTCGGAGGCGCTGCAAGAACATCCCGAACTGGTCAAGAAATACCTTGGTTCTGTTGTTCCGGTGACAGACAATTTCTTTGCTACCCTCAATTCCGCGGTGTTCTCGGACGGCTCCTTCGTCTATGTGCCGCCGGGCGTGCGCTGCCCGATGGAGCTGTCGACATACTTCCGTATCAACGAGGCCAATACCGGCCAGTTCGAGCGCACGCTGATCATCGCCGACAAGGGCGCTTACGTCAGTTACCTCGAAGGCTGCACCGCGCCAATGCGCGACGAGAACCAGTTGCACGCCGCCGTGGTCGAACTGGTTTGCCACGACGACGCCGAGATCAAATATTCGACGGTGCAGAACTGGTATCCTGGCGATGCCGACGGCAAGGGCGGCATCTTCAACTTTGTCACCAAGCGCGGCGATTGCCGCGGCAAGAATTCAAAGATTTCCTGGACCCAGGTCGAGACCGGCTCGGCCATCACCTGGAAATACCCGAGTTGCATTCTGCGCGGCGACGGCTCTCGTGGCGAATTCTATTCGATTGCGATTTCGAACGGCCGCCAGCAGGTCGATAGCGGCACCAAGATGATTCACTTGGGCAAGAATACCACGAGCCGCATCATCTCCAAGGGCATCTCGGCCGGCAAGTCGAACAACACCTATCGCGGCCTGGTGACGGCGCATCGTAAGGCGACCAATGCTCGCAACTTCACCAATTGCGACAGTCTTCTGATCGGCAATCAGTGCGGCGCGCATACCGTGCCTTACATCGAGGCGAAGAATTCCTCCGCCGTGTTCGAGCACGAAGCCTCGACCTCGAAAATCTCCGAGGACATGTTGTTCTACTGCCGCCAGCGCGGCATGTCGGCGGAAGAGGCGACCGCGCTCGTAGTCAACGGCTTCGTCAAGGATGTGTTGCAGCAACTGCCGATGGAATTCGCCGTGGAAGCACAGAAGCTGATTTCGATTTCGTTGGAAGGAAGCGTGGGCTAATTATGTCGTTGCTTGAAATCAAAAATCTCCACGTCGAGGTCGAGGACAAGAAAATCCTCAACGGCCTGACCTTGACCATCGAGAAGGGTCAGGTCGCCGCCATCATGGGCCCGAACGGCTCCGGCAAGTCGACGCTGGCCTATGTGCTGGCCGGCAAGGACAATTATAAAGTTACTGAAGGCGACATCTTGCTCGACGGCGAAAGCATTTTGCAAATGCCGCCCGATGAGCGCGCCGCCAAAGGCGTATTCCTGGCGTTCCAGTATCCGGTCGAAGTGCCGGGCGTCGCAACCATGACCTTCCTGCGCACGGCGTTGAATGCGCAGCGCAAGACGCGCGGCGAAAGCGAATTTTCTACGCCTGAATTCATCAAGCTGGTGCGCGACACCGCGGCGCATTTGGGCGTGAGCCAGGAAATGCTGCGGCGCGCGGTCAATGTCGGCTTTTCCGGCGGTGAAAAGAAGCGTAACGAAATCCTGCAAATGGCGATTCTGCAGCCGCGTCTGGCCGTGCTCGACGAGACCGACTCTGGCCTCGACATCGACGCGCTCAAGATCGTGGCGGATGGCGTCAACCGCCTGCGCTCGCCCGAGCGTTCGATGATCGTCATCACGCATTACCAGCGGCTGCTCGAATATATCGTCCCCGATGTCGTGCATGTGCTGGCCAAAGGCAAAGTCGTGAAAACCGGCGGCAAAGAACTCGCGCTTGAGCTCGAGGCCAAGGGCTATGCGCAATATGCCGATGAGGCGGCCTAGCCGATGAACGCGGAAGTGCGCGCCATCAAGACCCCGGCCGAACAGGCGCTTGCGGAATCCTTCGCGCGCGCGCGCGGCACACTGCCGGGCAAAGGCGCGCTTGCCGTATTGCGCGAAGACGCGTTCAAGCGTTTCGATGCACGCGGGCTGCCACATCGCCGCGTCGAGGAATGGAAATACACCGATTTGCGCGCGCTCATGCGCGAGTCTTATCCGCTTGCGGCGCCGCCTGATGCTGGCGCAAAAGCGCGGAGCAAAAACGCCGGCAATGTGATTACCGGCGTCGATTGCCGCCGGCTGACATTTGTGGACGGCGCCTTCGTGCCGGAACTCTCGGATCTGGCGCCGGAGGCTGGACTTACCATCGGCTCGATGGCGGACGCGCTTGCCAAGGATGATGCGCTGGTCACTGCCCATGTCGGCAAGACGATTGCGACCGACGACGCAGCCGTCGCGCTCAATACCGCGCTCATGGGCGATGGCGCCATCATCCGCATCGCCGCGGCGACGCAGCTCAAGCGGCCAATTCACCTTGTTTTCGCCAGTGGCAGTCAGACGCCGAGTTCGGCCTTCATCCGCTCGCTAATTGTGGTCGAGAAAGGCGCCAAGGCGGTCCTGATTGAAAGCCACGACGGCGGCGCATCCCAAGTCAACACCGCGCTCGAACTGGTGGTCGGCGACGAGGCGCAGGTCGACTATTTTAAAATCACGCAAAGCCGCGCCTTGCATGTGTCGAGCTTGCTGGCGTCAGTCGGCGCGCGCGCGACGTTTAATACCTTCGCCTTCACCAGCGACGCGCAACTCGTGCGCAACCAAAATTTCTTCCGCTTTGCCGGCGAGGGCAGCACCATTGGCATTCGCGGCGTCAATCTGCTGCGCGGCAAGGAGCATGTCGACACAACGCTGCTGATCGAGCACGCATCGGCGCACTGTATTAGCCGCGAACAATTCAAGTCGGTGCTCGACGGCGAAAGCCATAACGTGTTTCAGGGCAAGATCGTCGTGAAGCCGCACGCGCAGAAAACCGATGCCAAAATGATGACGCGCGCTTTGCTTCTTTCCGACGACGCGGAGGCCGACAACAAGCCGGAGCTGGAAATCTTTGCCGACGATGTGGTTTGCGGCCATGGCGCAACCGCCGGCGCGCTCGATCCGGGGCTCAAGTTTTATCTGATGTCGCGCGGTATTCATGAGAAGGAAGCCGAAGCGCTGCTGATCCAGGCTTTCATCGGCGAAACCATCGAGGAAATCGCGCATGAAGGTATTCGCGACGCGCTGATGTTTGCCGCGCTCAAATGGCTGGGCGCGAGGGCATGACCATGCACGCACCCATTGGCAATGCCGGCTTTGACGTTGAGAAAATCCGCGCCGACTTTCCGGCGCTTTCGATGCAGGTCTATGGCAAGCCGCTGGTCTATCTCGACAATGCAGCGTCGGCGCAAAAGCCGAGAACCGTGCTGGAACGCATCCAGAAGGCCTACCGCCAAGAATATGCCAATGTGCATCGCGGGCTGCATTATCTCGCCAATGAGGCGACGGAGGCCTATGAGGGCGCGCGCGAGAAAATGCGCGGCTTCCTCAATGCCGAGCGCAAGGAAGAAATTATCTTTACGCGCAATGCCACTGAGGCGATCAATCTGGTGGCCTATAGTTTCGGCGCCGCCAACATCAAGCCGGGCGACGAAATCGTGCTCTCAATCATGGAGCACCATTCCAACATCGTGCCCTGGCATTTTCTGCGCGAGCGCCATGGTGCGGTGATCAAATGGGCGCCGGTCGACGACGAAGGCAATTTCCTCATAGACGAGTTCGAGAAGCTGCTGTCGCCTCGCACCAAGATGGTCGCCATCACGCAAATGTCGAATGTGCTCGGTACCGCAACGCCGCTGAAAGAAATCATCAAACTCGCGCATGCGCGCGGCATTCCGGTGCTGGTCGATGGCGCGCAAGGCGCCGTGCACCTGGACGTCGACGTGCGCGATCTCGACTGCGAATTCTACGTCATGACCGGCCACAAGCTTTACGGCCCGACCGGCATCGGCGTGCTGTACGGCAAATACGAGTTGCTGGCCGGCATGCGGCCGTTCAACGGCGGCGGCGAGATGATCCGCGAAGTGTTCGAGGACCGCATCACCTATGGCGAGCCGCCGCACCGCTTCGAGGCCGGCACGCCGCCGATCGTTCAGGCAATCGGGCTGGGCGCGGCCATCGATTACGTCAATTCCGTCGGCAAGGCGCGCATCCGGGCGCATGAAGGTGCGCTGGTGAAATACGCTCACGAGAAGCTTGGCGCGATCAATTCGTTGCGCATTATCGGCAACGCGCCGGACAAGGGGCCCATTGTCTCATTCGAAATAAAGGGCGCGCACCCGCACGACATCGCCACCATTATCGACCGCTCGGGGGTCGCGGTGCGCGCCGGCACGCATTGCGTCATGCCGCTGCTTGCCCGCTTTGGCGTCACTGCCACATGCCGCGCATCGTTTGCGATGTATAATACCAAGGCCGAGGTGGATATACTGGCTGCCTCGCTGATGAAGGCGCAGGAATTTTTCGCATGAGCGACGACATGAGTGACGACATGACCAAAGATACGCCCACAGGCGATGCGGCTGAAAAGCCGGCGCAGAACGCCGCCATCAGCGGCGCTTCCGCGCTGCCGCAGGACGAGCTCAACAAGCTCACCGACGACATCATCGCCGGGCTAAAGAGCGTCTACGATCCGGAAATTCCGGCCGACATCTATGAAATCGGCCTGATCTACAAGATCGATATTGGCGACGACCGGGCGGTGAAAATCGATATGTCGCTGACGTCGCCCAATTGCCCGTCGGCGCAGGAACTGCCGATCATGGTGGAAAATGCCGTTTCCAGCGTGCCCGGCGTCAAGGAAACCAAGGTGACCGTGGTGTGGGACCCGCCTTGGGACCCCAGCCGGATGTCGGACGAGGCCCAACTCGTGCTCAATATGTGGTGACTACAAGTTTCGGGAAGAAGAGACTATATAGAGATCGAAAGAGGACTGCCATGGCAACGCCCCGACCCCGACCCCAGGTGATGCGGCTTACCGACGCCGCGGCGATGCGCATCAAGGACGTGATGGCGCGCGCCGAGCGGCCGGTGGCGGGCGTGCGTGTTGGCGTGAAAAACGGCGGCTGCGCGGGCCAGGAATACACCATGGAATATGCCGACGCGATCAAGCCGTCCGACGAAGTGGTCGAGGACAAGGGCGTCAAGATACTGGTCGATCCGAAAGCCGTGTTGTTCCTGCTTGGCACTGAGATGGACTACAAGACCGAAAAATTGTCGGCCCAGTTCATCTTCAATAATCCGAACCAGACCAGCGCCTGCGGTTGCGGCGAATCCGTGCAGATCACGCCGGCGAAAGAATAGCTTTTGTCATTCCGGGGCGCACCGAAGGTGCGAACCCGGAATCCAGAAAAATCTGAAATTGCTAGCAGGTCTGGATTCAGGGTTCGCCGCTTTGCGGCGCCCCGAATGACAGGAGTTCACGCCACCTTCGCGGCGCCGGCGGCGGTGACTTCTGGATCGGTCTCGCACATTACGCGGTTGCGGCCGTGGCGCTTGGCGGCATAGAGGCAGGCGTCGGTGCGCTCGATCAGCGTTTGCGGCGTGTCGTTCTTGCGCCAGGTGGCGACGCCCACCGATATCGTGACGCGGCCGAGATGCTCGCCGGTCGAGCGCTTCATCAATTCCTTGGTCATCACCGCGCGGCGGATGTGATCCGCAACCGTCATGGCCGAGCGCAACACGGTATTCGGCAACACGATCGCGAATTCCTCGCCGCCATAGCGCGCCGCGGTGTCCTGGCCCTTGACGTTCTGCTTCACTGAAATCGCCACCAGGCGCAGCACCTGGTCGCCGGTGAGATGGCCGAAACTGTCGTTGAAATTCTTGAAATGGTCGATGTCGGTCATCAGCAATGACAGCGGCTCGTTCTTGTCGCGGGCGTCAGCGATGGCTTGTTCGAGCGTGGTGTCGAAGAATTTGCGGTTGGCGAGCTGGGTCAAGGGATCGGTCAGGCTCTCGGTGCGCACCGCTTCGAGATTGACTTGGAGTTCGTCGATTTCCTGCTTGGAGGCGTTGAGGCGCTCTTCCAGCTTCTGGTTGGAGACCTCCATTTCCTTGGCGGTCTGCACCAGGCTTTCGACGATGGCGCGCAGGCCCTCGCGGTCCTTCGATTGGCCGAGTTTCTCGGTCATGTCGGCAAGGCTCTCGGTGTAACTCGAGGCGGAGCCGGCGGCGGCGTCGATCATCGCCATGACCTGCTCGATTTCGCCCATGACCTGATGGCCGACCTTGTCGATGCGCTCAGTCAGCCGCGTCGGCGACAAATAGGTCTCGTAAATCTGATCGAGATCGGCATCGGAAATCATGCCGCTTAGCTTGAGCGTTTCGTTGATCTTCTGGTTGAGCGAGGGCTGATAGCCGGTGGCATAGGCGTACCAGATCTCGTAATTGCGCGGGGTCGCCGGCTGGCGCAGCGCCTTGATCTGTCCGAGAGCGATCTCGCAGAACGCCATGGTGCGTTCATGATCGTCGGCATGCCCGGTCATAGGAACAACCCCCGTAGCAAGCATCCTGCTTGCAGGCTTCCTTACGCGCGGCCGACCGGCCGCGACGCGCGTAGCCTGGGGACGGTATTGGAGGGAGGTGAATCAGCGGTAAATTTGGAACCACTGGCGGTGGAAATTCGTAGACGGCCAACCGGCAGGGCTACCGCGGGTTGAAATTAGACGAAATTCCCAAATAAAATTCAGGCTTTGGCGGTCACTGGGCGCAACAGGAAGGCGGGCAGGTGGCTGCCGTCGGAATTGCCCATAGAATCGCCTGCGTGATCGGCTTGTGGCTGCGGCGGATTGGGCCGGGGCGATTGTTTGGCCTGGTTGGGGCCACGCTGGTTCGGCTGCGGCTGGCGGGGCTGCGATTGACGATGCTGGGGCTGCCGGTCGCGCTGGCGCTCTGGGCGCCCACCTTGGTGGCGCTGACTTTGGTTACGCTCGCCTTGGTTACGCTCTCCGTGGCTACGTTCGCTTTGACCACCTTCATTTGGTGCCGGCCGGCTCTCTTGAACGGCGGGTGGGGTGGTTTCGCCCATCCAAGGGATCGGCTGGCCGGTTAGCCGCTCGATCGCAGCCACGGCCTTGATGTCGGCCGGCGCCACCAGCGTGATAGCGGTTCCACTCAAGCCGGCGCGGCCGGTGCGCCCGATGCGGTGGACATAGTCGTCCGGGTGGTGTGGCACGTCGAAATTGAAGATGTGACTGACCGCCGGAATATCGAGACCGCGGGCCGCGACATCGGACGCTACGAGAATCTTGGCCTCGCCGGAGCGGAAGGCATCGAGCGCGGCGGTGCGTGCCGATTGGTCGAGATCGCCATGCAAGGCGACGGCATTGAATTTGTGGCGCAGCAGCGATTTGTGCAGCAGGGCTACTTCGCGTTTGCGGTTGCAGAATACGATGGCATTTTTGAAGCCGTCGGCGGAGCGGATGAGTCGGCGCAGCGTTTCGCGCTTTTCGTCCGGCTCGCGTCCAGTCGCAACTTGCAATTGGGTGATGGTGGTGGCGGCAGTGGCCGGTTTGGAAACTTCAACCCGCACCGGATTATGCAGGAAGGTGTCGGCGATGCGCTGGATTTCCGACGGCATGGTGGCCGTGAAGAACAGCGTCTGGCGCGTGAATGGCACCAATTTGCCGATGCGTTCGATGTCGGGAATGAAGCCCATGTCGAGCATGCGATCGGCTTCGTCGATCACCAGGAGTTCCACGCCCGAGAGCAACAAGCGTCCGCGCTCGGAATGATCGAGCAGGCGCCCCGGTGTTGCGATCAGTACATCGACGCCGCGCGTGAGTTTGGAATCCTGGTCGCCGAACGACACGCCGCCGATGATCAAAGCGACGTTCAATTTATGGTTCTTGCCGTATTTCTCGAACTGCTCGACAACTTGGGCGGCAAGCTCGCGCGTCGGCTCCAGTATGAGCGTGCGCGGCATGCGAGCGCGCGCGCGGCCCTTTTCGAGCATGGTAAGCATCGGCAACACGAAGGCCGCGGTCTTGCCGGTGCCGGTCTGGGCAATGCCGAGCACATCGCGGCGGGCGAGGACATGCGGAATGGCTTGTTCTTGAATGGGGGTGGGGGTCTTGTAGCCGGCCGAGTCAATGGCGGCGATAACTTTGTCGGATAAACCGAGATGTGAAAAGGACATATAACCTCAAGTAAGGACCGCCCCGGGTCCGCGCCGGACTTTAAAACCAGTTGCAATGCGCGGGAGACGGTCGAATCTAAGTTCGCACCGGTTGGCTGGAACATAGGCCCGAAAGGGCCAAAGTCAATGCTACGCATGGTCAATAACGTGGCCATAAGTCGCCTTAAACCTTAACAATAACGTCATCGGAGGGCCATCGTGCTGCAATCATTACCGCTTGTTCTGGTGCCGGGCCTGCTATGCAGCGCGCGGCTGTACGGCGCGCAAATCGCGCGCCTATGGCAGTTTGGACAAGTTGCGGTCGCCGATCACCGCCGTGATGACGATATGGCTGGCGTCGCCGCGCGCATTCTAAGCCTGGCGCCGCCGCGCTTTGCGCTCGCAGGCCTTTCGATGGGCGGCTACATCGCTTTCGCCATGATGCGGCTCGCGCCCGAGCGCATCGTCAAACTCGCGCTGCTCGACACCTCGGCGCGTCCCGACATGCCCGAAAGCAAAGCCGGCCGCGAGAAGTTCATTGCCATGGCCGAAGCCGGCAAGCTCTCGGAGGTGGTGGATGCGCTGACGCCGCGCTTCCTGCATCGTAGCCGGCAGAACGACGAGGGCCTCAAGCAGACCGTGCGCGATATGGCGGCCGAAACCGGCGCCGAGGCTTTCGTGCGCCAGACCAAGGCGATCATGTCGCGCCAGAGACTTCGCGCCCATTATTGTCCCAGATCGGCTGTCCGACGCTCGTGCTGGCGGGAGAGGGCGACGAACTCACACCGCCCGAACTGGCGAAGGAGATCGCCGGTGGTATTTCCGGCGCCAAGCTTGTGGTGGTGCCCGGCTGCGGACACCTTTCAACCCTTGAACAACCGGAGGCGGTGAACGCGGCGCTGGTAGGCTGGCTCGGCGATTGAACTTTTAATTCCCTTATGCGTTGCCACAAACTATGGCCATGACCTTGACCGAACCCAAGGATAACCCCGGAGTGATTGCTCCACCGCCGCTATTGGCGCTCGGCGTGGTAGTGATCGGCATTGCGCTCGATTGGCTGGCGCCGGCCTATGTGCTGACCATCCTGCTCACATTCGAGGAGCGCCTTGTCGTCGGCGTTATCCTGGTCACTGCCGGATTGGGGCTAGCGCTTCCCGCCATCACCGTTTTCCGGTCGGCCGGCACCCATGTCGAGCCGTGGAAGCCGTCCACGGCGCTGGTGACGAAAGGCATATTCGCCTGGTTGCGCAATCCGATGTATGTCGGCACGATCTTGATGTTAGCGGGCATGGCCATCTTGCTGGCGTCGGACTGGATGCTGGTGATGACATTTGTCTTTGTGCTGGTGATCCATTTCGGCGTGGTTTTGCGGGAAGAAAATTATCTCAACGCCAAGTTCGGCGAAGCCTACCGGCAATATCGAGCCAATGTGCCGCGTTACGGCTTGCGGATTTAGAAATTCCGGAAATCTCCCGGCCGTCGCGGCCATCTTGGATTTGCCCCGGCTGCGCGTTGCCCGTATAGGGAAACATCAGCCGGGAGGAATTGCCGTTGCGTACCCAAGTCGGAATTGTTGGTGCCGGCCCTGCCGGGCTGATGCTGGGACGCCTGCTGCGTCTTGCCGGCATTTCATCCGTCGTCATCGAAAATCGCAGCCTCGATTATATTGAGAACCGCATCCGCGCCGGGCTGATCGAGCACTGGGCTGCCGATCTTTTGGTCGAGCTCGGCGTCGGCGAGCGCATGCAGCGCGAAGGCCTGCTGCACTGGGGCACCAATATCGGCATCAATGGCAGCTTGCACCACATCGATTTCAAAGCGCTGACGGGCAAGCGCATCACCATCTACGGCCAGCAGGAGGTGGTGAAGGACATGGCGGCGCGCCGGCTTGCCGATGGCGATCCGCTATACTTCGAGGTCGATGCCGTAAGCGTGAACGATTTGAAGACGGACAAGCCGAAAATTCGCTTTACCCATGACGGAGCTACGCAAGAAATCGAGTGCGATTTCATCGCCGGCTGCGACGGCTATCATGGCATTTGCCGGCCGAGCTTCCCCGACGGAGTATTGAGCACGTTCGAGCGCGATTACCCGTTCGGCTGGCTTGGCATATTGTCGCAATCGCCGCCGCCCGATCACGATCTGATCTATTCCTATACCGACGAGGGCTTCGCGCTTTACACCATGCGCTCGCCCGTTTTGGCGCGGCTCTATCTGCAATGCGATCACGACGAGGATATCGAGGCGTGGCCCGATGCCCGCATCTGGGAGCATCTGCACAAGCGGCTGGGCGGCGCTCGCAAGCTGCAGGAGGGCAAGATCCTGCAAAAGGGCGTCACCGCCATGCGCAGCTTCGTGGTGGAGCCGATGCAGTACGGCCGTCTGTTCCTGGCCGGCGACAGCGCGCATATCGTGCCGCCGACCGGCGCCAAGGGCATGAATCTGGCCTTTGCCGACGTCGTCTACATGTCGCGCGCGATCGAAGCTTTTTACAAAAAGAACAATAGCGATCTGCTGGAAAACTATTCCGCGACTTGTCTGAGGCGCGTCTGGAAGGCGCAGCGCTTCTCCTGGTGGATGACGCAGATCATGCACCGCTTTCCGCACGAGTCGGCCTTCGATCGCCGCCGCCAACTTGCCGATTTGGATTATCTTACCGGCTCGCAAACCGCCGCAAAGTCGCTGGCCGAGCAATATGTCGGGCTGCCGCTCGAGTAATCGGTGTTCACGAGCCCGCGCGGCTGGCCTAACAGGTCTTTGCTAGCGTTCGGCTGGAAATCGTTCACGCGGCCGACGATACCATATCGAATCAAAGCCATTTCCGATTGCGCGAGGGAAGTGTACGATTTTGCGAAACCCCGCAGCGAAATGTCAATCCGCGGGGACAGGGAGGAAACATGACGCGGACGCAAAGCCTCGTTGCCGGCTTACTGACGCTGGCGCTGTTCGCCGGAGGCGCTGCACGCGCGCAAACCGATTATCCCAACCGCGCTATTCATTTCGTGGTCGGCTTTGCCGCCGGCGGGGGCAACGATATTTTCGCCCGTCTGGTCGTGAATAAGTTCCAGCAAAACACGGGCGCCACCACCATCATCGACAACAAGCCGGGCGCCGGTGGGCGAATTTCTTCCGAATTTGTCTCCTATGCCGCGCCCGATGGCTACACCGTGCTGGTCGGCGCTACCGGGCAGATGGCGATCGCCGCCGCGATCTACCCCAATTTAAAATATCATCCGACCACGAGCTTCATCCCGCTCAACATGATTGCCTCGTTCCCGCTGGTGCTGGTGGTGCCGGTTAATTCCCCGGTCAAGACCGTGAAGGAGCTGGTGGCCTACGCCAAGGCCAATCCAGACAAGTCGAATTACGGCACCTCGGCGCCGCCTTTCACCATCGCCAGCGAATTGCTTAAGCTCAAATCCGGCATGCCCGGCGTGGGGATCCCGTTTAAGGGCACCAACGAGTTCAAATCTGTGCGTGGTTAGCGAGCAATGCCTATTCGCCATTTCCGACGGCCCGCCGGCGATCCCGCTGGTGAAAGGCGGTAAGACGCGCGCGCTCGCGGTCACCGGTTCCGAGCGCTCGCCAGAACTTCCCGACGTGCCGAGCATGGCGGAGGCCGGCTATCCGGAAGTCGACACTCATCTGTGGAGCGGATTTTTTGTGCCGGCCGGAACGCCGGCGCCGATCGTCGCCAAACTCACGGCCGAACTCGGCCGCGCGATTGCCGATCCGAGCGTGCAGGAGGGTTTGCGGAAAATGGCGGTGACGCCGGGCGGCCCGACCGGCGAGGCTTTCAAGAAGGTGATCGAAGCCGACATCAAATCGTTTGGCGATGTGGTAAAGGCGGCCCATCTGGAGTTTCCGCAATAAACGCGGTTAAACGTCCAGCAATTCCTCGCTGGCGAATTGCGCGTTTTCCTGGATGAACTCGAAACGGGCTTCGGCCTTTGCGCCCATCAGCCGCTCGACCGCCTTGGCGGTCGATTTAATGTCTTTGTCTGCCAGCATGACCTTGAGCAATGTGCGCTTTGAGGGATCCATCGTGGTTTCCTTCAATTGCGCGGCCATCATTTCGCCCAGACCTTTGAAGCGGGACACCTCGACCTTGGCATTGGCGTTGAACTCGCTCTTGAGCAATTGCGCCTTGTGCGCATCGTTGCGCGCATAGGCGATGGTGCCGCCGTGCTGCAGACGAAACAGGGGCGGCACTGCAAGATAGAGCCGGCCGGCGTCGATCATCTTGGGCATCTGCCGGTAAAAAAACGTGATCAACAATGACGCGATATGGGCGCCGTCGACGTCGGCGTCGGTCATGATGATGACCTTCTCGTAGCGCAGATCCTTTTCGCTGTAATGCGCGCCGGTGCCGCAACCGAGCGCCTGCACCAAGTCGGCGAGTTGGGCGTTCTGCGCCAGCTTGTCCTTGCCGGCGGATGCGACGTTGAGAATTTTTCCGCGCAGCGGCAGCACGGCTTGGGTGCGCCTATCGCGCGCCTGTTTGGCCGAGCCGCCCGCGCTGTCACCCTCGACGATGAAAATTTCCGAGCCTTCGGAAGCTGAGCTCGAGCAATCGGCAAGCTTGCCGGGCAGGCGCAATTTGCGCACCGCCGATTTACGCGCGATGTCTTTTTCCTGCCGGCGGCGCAAGCGGTCTTCGGCACGATCGATGACGAAGTCCAAGAGTTTGTTGGCCTGCAGCGGATTGCCCGAAAGCCAGTGGTCGAATGGATCCTTGATCGCGTTCTCGACGATTTTCTGCGCCGCCGCGGTGGCGAGGCGATCCTTGGTCTGGCCCTGGAATTCCGGTTCGCGAATGAAAACCGAGAGCATGCAGCCGGAGCCGACCATGACGTCTTCGGATGTGACGGCGGCGGCGCGTTTTTCCTGGCCGACGCGGGCGGCGTGATCCTTCAGGCCGCGCAGCAACGCGGTGCGCAGGCCCGATTCATGCGTGCCGCCATCGGGCGTCGGAATGGTGTTGCAATAGGATTGCAGGAAGCCGTCGGCATCGGCAGTCCAAGCAATCGCCCACTCGACCGTGCCGTGGCTGCCGGTCTTGCCGACATTGCCGGTAAAAATATCGGGATGCACGAGCGTGGCGCCGGCGAGATTGCTGGCGAGATAATCCTTGAGCCCATCGGCGAAATGAAAAACGGCCTTTTCCGGCACGTCGTCGGTGCCTTTGAGCAGCGCCTTGTCGCAATGCCAGCGGATTTCGACGCCGCCGTAGAGATAGGCTTTCGAGCGCGCGATCTTGAACACGCGCGCGGGCTCGAACGCGGCCTTCGGTCCAAAAATCTGCGGATCTGGTTTGAATCTGATTTTGGTGCCGCGCCGGTTAGGTGCGCGGCCGGCTTTTTCCAGTTTGCCTTTCGGCTTGCCGCGCTCGAACGCCATTTTGTAGAGCATTTGCTCGCGCGCGACTTCGACCTCCATGCGCTCCGACAAGCGCATTCGCGACCGAGACGCCAACGCCATGCAATCCGCCGGAGGTCTCGTAGACCTTGGAGTCGAATTTGCCGCCGGCATGCAGCGTGCACATGATCACTTCGAGCGCCGATTTGTTCTTGAACTTGGGATGGGGATCAACGGGTATGCCGCGGCCATTGTCGTTGACGGAGACGAAGCCGTTCGCCTCCATCTCGACTTCGATCCAGCTCGCGTGACCGGCCAGCGCCTCGTCCATGGCGTTGTCGATGACTTCGGCGAACAGGTGGTGCAGCGCCTTCTCGTCGGTGCCGCCGATATACATGCCGGGGCGCCGCCGCACCGGCTCAAGCCCCTCCAGCACCTCGATATGCTTGGCGGTATAGCCGGACTCCGCGCTTGCGCTGCGGGTGGCGGCGTGGCGTTAGGCTTGTCGCGCGGGCGCAGGTTTGCGCGCGCTCGATTTGGCCGCGCGCGGGGCGGTCTCGAACAAATCGGGCTGTTTCGACGGTTTTTTCTTGGTCGCGGACTTGGCCATTGAGACCTTGAGATAATGCGTCGGCGAATCACTTGCCAGCACTATGCCACGGCGACGCCGCCACCGTGACCGCCGGTGAAAGCCGCCATCCGGGATCTAGCGGGGCAACTCGACTGGAATTTTGACCCTTTTGCCCTTGAGAAGCCGTTAACCGGCAACCATTCGGCTGTGCGGGCAGTTATCGATGGAACATTGACGATCCAAGGGCGGGTAGGGCGATGGCTAATCTGGACGCAATCCGCGCCGCGAGGCAGCGCCGCTTTCGGCTGGAGATCGACGATCCAAAGCCGGTCATAGCGGTAGGAGGCCTCTGGCGCACCGCGGCCCAGGTCTCGACCATCGGTATCTTCGTCATTCTATTCATCTTTGTGCTCGACCAGGCGCGGCCGATTTTATTGCCGGCGGCGTCCGCCTTCGTCGTGACCATGACGCTCGGGCCGATATCGGCGCGCGCGGAGCGCTACCATGTTCCCACGCTACTGACGGCCGTCGTGTTGTGGCTACTGGTGATCGCAGTGTTCTACGGCGTCATCATGCTCCTTTCGGCGCCAGCCGTGGATTGGATTGGCAAAGCGCCCGACATTAGCCGCTTGATCCAAGAGAAATTGCGTTTGCTCAACCGGCCGCTGGCGGCGCTGCAAGATCTGCGCAACGCCCTGCTGCCGTCCGACGACAACAAAGGCGGAACTCGGCTTTGACATCATGAGCATCGCGCAGCCGGCGGTCTCGATCGTGACGCCCGCGATCGGCGAAGTTTTCATATTCTTCGGCGCGTTGTTTTTCATGTTGATTGGGCGCAACCGGCTGCGCCGCGTGTTGGTGGCATTCTTCGACGACCGCGAGGCGCGCCTGCGCACACTCAAGATCATGAACGACATTGAGCGTAATCTGACGAGCTATCTGAGTATGGTGGCGGTAATCAATTTCAGTGTCGGCATTGCCGCCGGCGTCATTGCCTATTTGGTCGGGCTTCCCGATCCGGTCGCCTGGGCGATTCTGGGCTTCATTCTCAATTTCATTCCCTATATCGGTGCGCTGATCATGGAAGCCGCGCTGTTTTTTGTCGGCCTCGTGACTTTTCCCGCGCTCGCCCACGTTCTCGTCGCGCCACTAATTTACGCCGCCTTCGCCACACTCGAAGGTCACTTCATCACGCCGAGCATTGTCGGGCGCAGGCTCACGCTAAATCCCCTTACGGTTTTCCTATCGCTGGTGTTCTGGACTTGGCTATGGGGTCCGGTCGGCGCGTTCCTGGCGGTACCATTGTTGATCATGGGCCTGGTGGCGGTCAGCCATTTGTTTCCGCGCGACGAGCCGGATTTGCCGGAATAAAAAATTCCGCCGGGATTTTCACCCCGGCGGAATTCGCATCGTCCGTTAGCGTCTATTTCAGCGCCGCAGCGCCAGCCAGTGAGATCGTGTCGTCCTGCGATCCAGCGCCGCCGCTAACGCCGACGGCGCCGACAATCTTGCCGCCGACAACAACAGGGTTGCCCCCGCGAGAGGCGATAAAGGCGTCCCCGAGTGTCGGCAGATAGGCGAAGAACCCACCCTTGGCGAGCAACCGCTCGAATACCAAAGTCGGCCGGCGATAGCGTGCGGCCGCTCGCGCCTTATGCTGTGAGATGTCGACCGACGCGTACTGGCAATCGTCCATCTTCTCGAAGTAGACGAGATCGCCTGATGGGCTGACAATCGAAATGCACATCGGCCATCCGCGCTTTGTTGCTTCCGCGAGAGCGGCGTCGGCAACTTTCTTGGCTGTCTCGAGATTGATTGGAACGCCGTAGGGCATATAAGCCATTTTTTCGGGAACGGCTTCGTTCGGGTTGGCCGGATCGGCCGGCACTTGGGCGAAAGCCCCGGTGCTCATCAGCACGGCAGTGCAAATAGCTGCCGCCGTCATTGCTAGGCGTTTCATTGGGTTCCTCCCGGGAACAATTATGCCGGTTATTCCGGCGACATTTATTTTGTGCACCGCAACCGTGCGCAACACGGCTGGTGGGACAACGAAGTTTAGCGGACCCGTGGGGGTTCGCCTATATCGATTGGCAAGGACAGGCTGGAAATGTTCCGGTAAAATCTGCGTCAGCGCCGAATAAAGACCGTCACGGGGCTCGCAAAAAGCCGGCGCTTTCGGAGGGAGAGACCATGATCGAATTAACACGTCGCAAATTGTTCGCCGGTGCAGCCACCGCCGCTGCCGCGACCGCGCTTACGTCTTTCACCGGACACGACGCGAGTGCTGCCCCGCCGGCATCGAAAAGCACGGGCGTCTTCAGCTACAAGGTCGGCGACTATGAAATCGTCGCGCTGCGTGACGGTTCGCGCACTTTCCCGATGCCGGACAATTTCGTCGTCAACGTGAGCAAGGATAAGGCGATCGAAGCGGCGACCGCAGCCTATATCCCGAACGGACAGGTCACCATTCCGTTCAGCCCGATGATCGTCAATACGGGTTCAAAACTGGTCGCCATCGACACCGGCAACGGGCTCGGCGCCTTCGCCGGCAGCAAGGGTGCTGTCGGACAAACCCGCGGCAACATGGAAGCGGCCGGTTTCGATCCCAAGCAAATCGATATCGTGCTGATTTCGCATTTCCACGGCGACCATATCGGCGGCTTGAAGAATGCCGATGGTAGTCCCGCTTACCCGAACGCCGAGATCAAAGTGCCAGCGGTCGAGGCGGCGTTCTGGGGCGACGACGCCAACCAGAGCAAGGCCAATGGCTTCAACAAAGGCCAATTCGCCGGCGTCAAGAAGATGATGGATGGGCTCAAAGTCACGCCCTACGAGGCCAACAAGGAAGTGGCGCCGGGCATCACCTCGGTATTCACGCCCGGTCATACGCCCGGTCATATGTCGTTCGTGGTGGCGTCGGGCTCTTCAAAAATCCTGGTGCAGTCGGATGTGACGAACATTCCCTCGCTGTTCCTGCGCAATCCGGACTGGCAGGCGATATTCGATAATGACGGCACCTTGGCTGCGCAGACACGCCATAAGATCTATGACATGGCGGCGGCCGAGAAGATGACGGTGACGGGCTATCACTTCCCATTCGCGGTGGTTGGGCACGTCGAGAAGGACGGCGCCGGCTACCGGCTGGTGCCGATGGTCTAATATTCGAGGTCCAAGCCAGGACGAAACAGGAAGGCCGCCAGCTTCGGCGGCCTTTTTGTTAACCGGAGCGCCAGCGGCGTTCTTGACCCGTAAGGCTGCGCGGCCTATATCGCGGCCCATGACGACCTTGTTTGCAATACTGCAATTCCGCCGCCGCCGTATAGTCACGGCACGGGCGCGCATTCGCGTATAAAACTCCCCGTGCCGCCGGAATTGGCCGCGGCACCGTCTTCTAAACCACCCGCGCTGTTGGCCTTTGTCCGGTAGTTCTTTAAGACTCTGGATGAAGGATCAACTCCATGGCTACCAAGGCAAAGATCGGCGTGTTGGGCGCCTCGGGCTATACCGGCTCGGAGCTGGTGCGGATGCTGTTGCGGCATCCGCGTGCCGAGATTGTGCTGCTCACCGCCGAGCGCAGCGCCGGCAAGGCGATGCGCGACGTGTTCCCGCAATTCTCGCCGTTCGATCTGCCGACGCTGGTGGCCATCGAAGGGCTTAATTGGGAAAAGCTTGGCCTCGACGTGGCATTTTGCGCGCTGCCGCACGCCACCACGCAGAAGGTCTTGAAAGATTTGCTGGCGCAGGCGCCTAGCACAAAAGTCATCGACCTGTCGGCCGATTTCCGGCTGCAAGATACAGCGGCCTACGCCAAATGGTATGGCCACGAGCATCACGCGCCGGAATTGCAGAAGGAGGCGGTCTATGGCCTCACCGAAATCCACCGGCGCGAGATAAAAAAAGCGCGGCTGGTGGCAAATCCTGGCTGCTATACGACTTGCGCCGAATTGCCACTGATCCCGCTGATCAAGGCCAAGGCCATCGATCTCGATGAGATCGTGGTCGATGCCAAGTCGGGGATGACGGGCGCGGGCAGGGCGGCCAAGGAGGCCATGCTGTTTTCCGAAGTGTCGGAGGGCTTCCACGCATACGGGGTAGGTCATCACCGGCACATGGCCGAGCTCGACCAGGAGTTTTCGTTCGCCGCCGGTCGCGACGTGGTCATTACCTTTACCCCGCATCTGGTGCCGATGAACCGGGGCATCTATTCGACCATTTACGTGCGGGGCAAGCGCGGCCGGACGCCGCAGGACCTTCATGAGATACTTTTAAAGTCTTACGCGAAGGAGCCATTTGTGCATGTTTTGCCGTTTGGCGAGGTCCCCCAAAGCCGCCATGTGCGCGGTTCCAACATGACCTTCATCGGCGTCACCAAGGATCGTATCGAGGGCCGTGCCATTGTCATGGCCACGCTCGACAATCTGGTGAAGGGCGCTTCCGGCCAGGCGATCCAGAACATGAACCTGGTCATGGGCTACCCTGAGACCATGGGGCTGGAGCAGGTGGCGCTGTTTCCGTGATTCGGGCGTTACATTAGGTGCCGTCTTAGCCGGGGACGTCGATGTTTGAAGTTTTAAACCAGCCGCCGCCGCTCGATCCCTATAATCTTTTTGCCAGCGACATTGTGCTGCGCGAGGCGGTCACGCGCGAGCGCGCCGGCTGGGCGCAAGGTGAACTGGGTGCGCTCGGCGCCACGCTCGGCAAACCGGAAACCGTGCGGCTCGGTTTTGACGCCAACCGCAATTCGCCGTTCCTCAAAAGCTACGACCGTTTTGGCCACCGTCTCGATGAAATCGAATTTCATCCCGCCTGGCACGAACTGCTGGGGATCGGGCTTAAAGCCGGGCTGCATTCGAGCCCCTGGGCCAAGCCGCAGGCCGGTGCGCATGTCGCGCGCGCGGCCGGCACCTATATGCTCACGCAGATCGAGAGCGGCGTCTATTGCCCGATTGCCATGACCTATGCCTCGGTTCCGACGCTGCGGCAGGCGCCGGATATCGCCGCGCAATGGCTGCCGAAGATTTTCGCGGCTGGCTACGACAAGCGCTTTGTTCCCATCGGCGACAAGTCCGGTGCGCTCATCGGCATGGGCATGACCGAGAATCAGGGCGGCTCGGATCTGCGCACCAACACCACGCGGGCGGAGCCCGCCGGCGACGGCAGTTTCCGTCTGCACGGCCACAAATGGTTCCTGTCGGCGCCGATGTGCGACGCTTTTGTGGTGCTGGCGCAGGCGCCCAAAGGCTTGAGCTGTTTTTTCCTGCCGCGCTGGACGCCGGACGGCGAGCGCAACGCAATCCATATCAATCGCCTCAAGGACAAGCTCGGCAACCGCTCCAACGCGTCCGGCGAAGTGGAATTCCACGGCGCGTTTGCGCAGATGATCGGCGAGGAAGGCCGCGGCATTCCGACCATTATCGAAATGGCCGGCTACACGCGGCTCGACTGCGCTATCGGCTCGGCCGGCCTTATGCGCCAGGCGGTAGCGCAGGCCGTGCATCATGCGAGCCACCGCACGGCGTTCCAGAAGAAACTGATTGATCAGCCGTTGATGACCAATGTGCTGGCCGATCTCGCGCTGGAGTCGGAAGCAGCCTGCGTGCTCACCATGCGGCTGGCGCGCGCCTATGACGAAAACGGCGAGGCTGCCCAGGTGCTGCGCCGCGTCGTGACGCCGGCGGCGAAGTTCTGGATCTGCAAGCGCGCGCCCTCGCTTGCACTGGAGGCGCTCGAAGTGCTTGGGCGGCTCCGGCTATATCGAGGAAAGCGTCTTGCCGCGGATTTACCGGGAAATGCCGGTCAATTCGATCTGGGAAGGCTCGGGTAATGTGATGTGTCTCGATGTCTTGCGCGCCATCGCTCGCACGCCGAACACAGAAGAAGTCTTGCGCGACGAGTTCGCCAATGCCGGCGATGCACGCTTGCAAGCTTTTGCCGGGCGCCTGCTAGAGCGGCTGCGCACCGCCGACCGCAACGATAAATCGCAGGCCCGCGTGCTCACGCGCGATTTGGTCATGGCGCTGCAGGCGGCATTGCTGGTCAAGCATTCGCCGCCGGCGGTGGCGGACGCTTTCTGCGCCTCGCGGCTTGGCGGCGAGGCGGGCTTTGTCTTCGGCACGCTGCCGCGCGGGCTTAATATGCGGGCAATCGCGGAGCGCGCGGCGCCTATCAACGCATGATCTTGCCGGAAATCCGGCCACTGCTTTTCGGGATTATGCGCTAAAGCTTCCCGAAAATCGCCAGCACCAGTACCGCCTGCGCCAGGAAGCCGACCGTGAAAGCCAGCGTGCGCAGCACCGTAATGCCGAGCGTGTAGACAATGGCATGCGCCAGGCGCGCCCAGAAATAAACCGCGCAAGCGATCACCGTGCTCTGTGTCGAGTGGCCCATGCTATCGAGGATCAGCACCAGGGACGCAAATATCACCAGGTTCTCGACCGCGTTGGTATGCGCGAAATAAAGCCGCATCGCCCAGGCCGAATGCGGCTTGTCCTTGCGCGACGGGTTGGCCATCGAGCCCATGAGGCCCCGCACCATGACGCGATCGATAATGTAAGGCACCCACAATAGCCCGGTCAGGATGACCGTCAGCGTCAGCCACATCAATTCCTTGGACATCGCCATCCCCTTGGTTTGAGTGCCAGCGGGCGGCAGACTAGTAAGCGGGCGGTCGTTCGCCTAGTCCCAATTCTTCACTTTGACGTAAGACCCCGGCGCGTCCTCGATCGGCTTTAGTTCGCCGCCGCCGATTTCGCGTGCCGGCACGGTCTCGTCGTTCTGAGCCTTGAGCCATTCGAGCCAGTTCGGCCACCAGGAACCGGGATGTTCTTTGGCCCCCGCCATCCATTTGTCGATATCCGAGCCGTTGGGGGCTTCGCTGGTCCAATATTGGTATTTCGGCCTGCTCGGCGAATTGACCACGCCAGCAATATGCCCGGAGCCAGCGAGCACGAATTTTACCGGCCCACCAAAATATTTCGAGCCCTCCAGCACCGATTTCGCCGGCGCGATGTGATCTTCGCGGGCGGCAAGATTGTAGATTGGCACCGTAATATTTTTCAGGTCGAGCGTGACGCCGGCAACTTTCATCTCGCCTTTCGACAGATTGTTTTCGAGATAACAATTACGCAAATAATACGAATGGTTGGCGGCCGGCATGCGGGTGGCGTCGGAATTCCAATACAGAATATCGAAGGCTTCTGGCTTCATGCCGCGCATGTAATTATTGACCACATAGGGCCAGATCAGATCGTTGGAGCGCAGCATGTTGAAAGTATTCGCCATGCTGGAAGCTTCCAGATAGCCCTGTTCCTTCATATGCGCCTCGAGTTGCTCGATGCGCTCCTTATCGACGAAAATCTTGAGATCGCCGGCAAAAGTGAAATCGACTTGCGCCGCGAACATCGTGGCCGACAGCACGCGATCCTTTTTCTTGGCCGCGAGATAGGCCATCGTGATCGCCAGCAAAGTTCCGCCGACGCAATATCCAATGACGTTGAATTTCTTTTCGCCGGTGGCGGCCTCGATGGCGTCGAGGGCGGCAATAGGACCCTCGGTCATGTACTGGTCGAAGCCTTTTGCCGCCAGCTTGGCGTCCGGATTGACCCACGACACCACGAATACGGTTATGCCCTGATCGACACACCATTTGATGAAGGATTTTTCCGGCGTGAGATCGAGAATGTAGTATTTGTTGATCCAGGGCGGAACGATCAGCAGCGGAACCTTGAGTACCTCGTGGCGTGGTTGCCTCGTATTGAATGAGCTGCATCAGGTCGTTCTGAAAAACAACCTTGCCCGGCGTGAGTGCGAGATTGCGTCCAACCTCGAAACGCGATGGGTCGGACTGGCTGATCTTGAGATTGCCCTGGCCGGCCTTGATGTCCTGCGTGAGCTGATGCATGCCGCGCACAAGATTGTCGGCGTTCGACGAAAGCGTCTCGCGCAGCAATTCCGGATTGGTGAACACGAAATTCGATGGCGAAATAGCGTTGGAAATCTGTTTGACGTAGAAGGCGGCCTTGGCCTTGGTGTGCTCGTCGATGCCTTCCGATTGCGTCACCAGCCGTTCGCCCCATTGCGCGGTCAAAAGATAGGCCTGCTTGAGGAAATCGAAAAACTGGTTCTGCGACCACTCCGGATCGGCAAAACGCTTGTCCTTCGGTTCGGGCGAAGCGGCGGGCGCCACCGGCTCGCCAGCCATACGCTTGACCGTCGTCGCCCACAGGTCGAGATAGGCGCGGCCCAAGTTTGTCTGCAATTCGACCGCCCGCTTGGGGTCGGACAGCCAATATTCCGCTACATGGCCGACGGTCTTGACCACGTCGTTAACGTCGTCGGCCATTTCGCTTTTGATTTTGCCTTCTTCGCGCGGCTTCATATAGGCGGCGAGCGCTTTGCCGCCTTCCTCGATCATGCGGGCAAGGTTGTGCGCGAAAGCCTCGACATTGACGGTGCCGGGTTGCGGCGCGGCGTTGGCCGGACTATCGGACGGCTTTTGAGCCGCCGGTTGCGCCGGTTTGTGCACCGTTTCCTGTACGGTTTTTTGCGCCGGTTCGGTTACTGGCTTGTCCATACGCATATTGTCGGTCCCCAGCCTCAAGAATTGGCGCGGACCGCGCTCCACCGCAAGGCGGGTTTTGCCACATGGTTTTTGCTGGGGCCGCCGCCCGGCCGGGCAGTCTTGGCACTTGGCTTAACCTTGCTCAGGCCATAATAGCCGAATACGCGATTTATGCTATAATTCATTGAGTCTGCATCGATTTTCTCTTTGGGCGGGTTCACGGAACATGGTGCGCGCTTCGCTCCGAGTGATCGTGGCTGTGCTGGGGCTGGCCGCCCCGGTCGCAGGCTGCGCGCCGGGCATGATTTCCGATCACATGCCGGGTGAAATGGCACTCCCAGCAGACGCCCCCGCGCGGCCGAGCACGGCCTACGTCTATCCAGCCGTCCATGACATGCCGGCACCGCGCGCGACCACGCCCATGACCGACGAAGAGCAGGTTAAGGTCGAACGTGATCTCCGCGCGGCCCGGGACCGCCAGGAGGCGCAAGAAGGCCAAAAAGCACAGGCCAAGAAGGCCGAACCGGCCGCGAAAAGGCCGCCCGGCGACGTGGTTGTCATGCCGCCCGACGGCGCCAAAACGTCTGGCACAACGGCCAACCCGTGATAAAAGCCAGCCGGGGTAATGCCTGCCGGCCGAGAGGAAAGCCGACTTAAAGGTTTGACCGATGGAAGATTTCTACCGTATCCGCCGTTTGCCGCCTTACGTGTTCGAGGAAGTGAACAAGGCCAAGGCAAAAGCCCGCAACGGCGGCGCAGACATTATCGACCTCGGCATGGGCAATCCGGATTTGCCGGCGCCCGCGCATGTCATCGACAAGCTCAAGGAGACCTTGGGCAAGCCGCGCACCGACCGTTATTCGGCCTCGCGCGGGATCGCCGGCTTGCGGCGCGCACAAGCGGCTTATTACGACCGCCGCTTCGGCGTGAAGCTCAATCCCGACACGCAAGTCGTCGCGACGCTTGGTTCCAAGGAAGGCTTCGCCAATGTAGCCCAGGCGATCACTGCGCCGGGCGACGTCGTGCTAGTGCCCAATCCAAGTTATCCGATCCACGCCTTCGGCTTTTTGATGGCGGGCGGCGCGGTCCGTTCGGTGCCGTCGGAGCCGACGCCGAACTTCTTCCACACGCTCGAGCGTGCGATCATCCATTCGATCCCGCGACCTCAGGTGCTGGTGGTCTGCTATCCCGCCAACCCGACGGCCTATGTCGCGACGCTTGATTTTTACAAAGACCTCGTGGCGTTTGCGAAAAAGCACAGCTTGCTGGTGCTGTCGGATCTCGCTTACGCCGAAGTCTATTTCGACGGCAATCCGCCGCCATCGCTGCTGCAGATTCCGGGCGCCAACGATATCGCGGTCGAATTCACCTCGATGTCGAAAACCTATTCGATGCCGGGTTGGCGTATCGGTTTCGCGGTCGGCAATGAGCGCGTGATCGCGGCGCTCGGCCGGGTGAAATCCTATCTCGATTACGGCGCCTTCACGCCGATCCAGGTGGCGGCCACAGCCGCGCTCAATGGTCCCGACGATTGCATCGTCGAGATGCGCGAAACTTACCGCAAGCGCCGCGACGTGCTGGTCGAAAGTTTCGACCGTGCCGGTTGGCATGTGCCGTCGCCGCGCGCTTCGATGTTTGCCTGGTCGCCGATCCCCGAGCCGTTCAAGAGCCTCGGCAGCGTGGAGTTTTCCAAGCTGTTGGTCGAGAAGGCCGACATCGCGGTATCGCCCGGTATCGGCTTTGGCGAATATGGCGAAGGCTATGTGCGTATCGCGCTGGTCGAGAACGAGCAGCGCATCCGCCAGGCCGCGCGCAATGTGCGGCGCTTCCTCGACACCGCGCCGGAGCAGCTTCACAACGTCGTTCCGCTCGCCACCCGGCGCTGATCATGATCAAAAGTCTTAAAGTAGGTGTCGCCGGATTGGGCACGGTCGGCGCCGCCTTGGTCGCACAAGTGATCCGCGAGCAAGAGCAGCTTACCGCGCGCTGCGGCCGCGAAATCGAGATCGTCGCTGTCTGCGCGCGCTCGAGCGCCAAAAACCGCGGCATCGATCTCAAGAAAATGAAATGGTTTTCCGACCCCGTCGCACTTGCACGCGAGCCCGGTATCGATGTGGTGGTCGAACTGATCGGCGGCGCTGGCGATCCGGCCCTAGCGACGGTCGAGGCGGCGCTTTCGTCAGGCAAATCGGTGGTCACCGCCAACAAGGCGCTGCTTGCCAAGCATGGCGTCAAGCTTGCAACGTTGGCCGAGAAAAATAAGGTTGCGCTCAATTTCGAGGCCGCGGTCGGCGCCGCCATTCCGATCGTCAAGACCTTGCGCGAAGGATTGGCGGGAAATCAGATCGAGCGCATTTACGGCATTCTCAACGGCACCTGCAATTACATCCTTACGCGGATGGAGCAGGACAAAATGCCATTTGCGGAATGTCTTAAGGAGGCGCAGCGGCTTGGTTACGCCGAGGCCGATCCAACTTTCGATATTGAGGGCCACGACACCGCGCAGAAGCTTGCGATCCTGGCCAGTCTCGCGTTTGGCACCAAGGTCGACCAGCGCGCGATCTATGTGGAAGGCATTTCGTCGATCACGCCGGCCGATCTCGCCGCCGCCGATCAGCTCGGTTATCGCGTGAAGCTTTTAGGCGTTGCCGTAAAAACAGCGCAGGGCATCGAGCAGCGCGTGCATCCCACCATGGTGCGCAAGGATTCCTCCATCGCCCAGGTGATGGGGGTCACCAATGCCGTCACTATCGACGCACAAGGCATCAATCCGATTACGCTGGTCGGTCCCGGCGCCGGCGGCGCTGCAACCGCCTCCGCGGTGCTCTCCGACATCGCCGACATTGCCAGGGGCGTAGTAAGCGCGCCGTTCGGCCGGCCAACCGCGCGGCTTGCCAGCGTGCGTAAGGCGCCGATGCAGCGCCACGAAGGCGGCTATTACATCAGGCTGGTGGCGCGCGACAAACCGGGCACGGCGGCGCGCGTCGCGACGAGGTTAGCCGAACAGGAGATTTCGCTGGAGTTGATCGTGCAGCGCCACGACCAGGCAGAGCCTGGGGCACGGGAAAAAAGCCGGTTCCGTCCCCGTAATTCTCATTACCTATGCGACCAGCGAAGATGCTGTAAGAAAAGCGCTTGCCGCGGTCGGCCGCGATAAAGTGATCTCAGGCCGCCCGCAGGTCATCCGGATTGAAAAGAACTAGCGTAGGATCGCGCACGAGCCGAATTAAGGAAACGACGATGGCATCGATTACCGTCCAGCCCGAAATGCTGCTGGAGCGTATTCTTACCCTCGAAATCGTGCGCGTGACGGAGCGGGCGGCGGTTTCGGCTGCCAGATTGCGCGGGCGCGGGCTCGACAAGGCGTCCGATCAGGCCGCGGTCGACGCCATGCGGCGCGAACTCAACAAGTTGCCGATCGACGGCACCGTGGTGATCGGCGAGGGCGAGATCGACGAAGCGCCCATGCTGTTCATCGGCGAGAAAGTCGGCACCAAAACCGGCCCGAAAGTCGATATCGCGGTCGATCCGCTCGAAGGCACGGTTCTGTGCGCCAAGAACATGCCGGGCGCGATTGCCACCATCGCGATGGCGGACGGCGGCACGCTGCTGCATGCGCCCGATTGCTACATGGACAAGATCGCCATCGGACCTGGCTATCCCAAAGGCACCATCGATCTCGACGCCTCGGCAACAGACAACATAATCAGTCTGGCCAAAGCCAAGGGCGTCAAGCCGTCGGAGATCACCGCCATCCTGTTGGATCGTCCGCGCCACGCCGACGCGATTGCCGCGATCCGCAAGCTGGGCGCCGCGGTCTCCCTGATCAGCGACGGCGATGTGGCCGGGGTCATTCATTGCGCCGAGCCCAAAACCGGCATCGATATCTATCTCGGCATCGGCGGCGCGCCGGAAGGTGTGCTGTCGGCGGCGGCGCTGCGCTGCATCGGCGGCCAGATGCAGACGCGGCTGATCATCGATTCCGAGGAATTGCGCGAGCGCACCTTGAAAATGGGCATCAAGGATTCGAAAAAGAAATACGAGATCGAGGACATGGTGAGGGGCGATTGCTTGTTTTCCGCCACCGGCGTGACGACGGGCGCCATGTTGAACGGCGTGAAATTCGGCAAGGACATGATCGAGACCGACACCGTGGTCATGCGCTCGGCCACCGGCACGGTGCGCCGCGTCATCGGCGAGCACCGGCAATTGGGCAAGTTTCATTTGGATTGACGATGACGGCATTGCCGGCAGCGGCGTTGAATTCCTCCGAGCGGTTTTTTCTCGGCGTGGAGAAATCCGCCACCGGCCGCGCCTGGCGCGACCGTCTCGATGAGCGCGGCAATGCGCGCGCGCTTAATATCGCGCAGCGGCTTGGCATTCCGGAGTTACTGGCGCGTGTGTTGGCCGGCCGCGGCGTCGAGGCCGACGAGGCCGCGGCTTTTCTCGATCCTACGATCAAAAACCTGCTGCCCGATCCGCATACGCTCACGCAAATGCAGGCCGCCTCGGAGCGCATCGCGCATGCGATCGAACGCGGCGAGAAAGTCGCCATTTTCGGCGACTACGACGTTGACGGCGCCACCGCCTCGGCGCTGCTCGCCCGTTATCTGCGCGATTGCGGGCTCGACCCGATCATCCATATTCCCGACCGCATCTTCGAAGGTTACGGGCCAAACGTGGACGCGATCCGCTCCTTCGCCGAGCGTGATGTCAAACTCTTGATCACCGTCGATTGCGGCACCACCAGCATCGAGCCGCTGACCGAGGCAAAACGGCTCGGCCTCGATACGGTGGTGATCGATCACCACCAAGCCGACGAGCAATTGCCGCCGGCCGTGGCCATCGTCAATCCCAACCGCGCCGACGATCTTTCCGGCCTTGGGCACCTGGCCGCGGTGGGTCTGGTTTTTGTCACGCTGGTGGCGTTGAGCCGCGAATTGCGCCAGCGCAATTTCTGGAATGCTTCGCGCGGCGAGCCCGATCTATTGTCGCTGCTGCATCTGGTCGCGCTCGGTACTGTCGCCGATGTGGTGCCGCTCAAAGGCCTTAACCGCGCCTTCGTTGCCAAGGGGCTCATTGCGTTGCGCCGGCGCGACAATATTGGCATGACCGCGCTGATGGACGCGGCCAGGCTCACCGGGCCGCCGGAAGCGTTTCATCTTGGTTTTCTGCTGGGCCCGCGTATCAATGCGGGTGGTCGCATTGGCAATGCCGGGCTGGGCGTTCGTCTTCTTCTTGAGGAAGATCCGTCGGAAGCCGCCCGCATCGCCGGCGACCTCGATCGCCTCAATAGCGAGCGCCGCCAGATCGAAACGGCGACGGTGGAACAGGCGCAGGCTGAAGCAATGGCCGCGCTCGGCCTCGAGGAAAAAGGCGCGGTTGTCGTCACCGCGGGCGAGGGCTGGCATCCCGGCGTTGTCGGACTGGTCGCGGCGCGCCTGAAAGAACGCTACGGGCGTCCTGCTTTTGCGATTGCGCTTGAACCGGGCGGCATAGGGACCGGTTCGGGCCGCTCAATTGCCGGCGTCGATCTCGGACGCAGCGTTCGCCAAGCGGTCCACGAAGGATTGCTGATCAAGGGGGGCGGCCACGCCATGGCGGCTGGCGTCACGCTTGCCAAAGGCGGGCTCGCGGCGTTTCGTGCCTTTCTCGAAGCGACGCTTGCGCCATCGGTGGAAGCGGCGCGGCGCGATCGCGCATTGCTGATCGACGGCGCCATCAGCGCCGGGGCCGTTAATCCGGCGCTGGTCGAAACGCTGGCCCGCGCTGGCCCCTTTGGCGCCGGCAATCCGGAGCCGCTTTTGGCGCTGCCCGCGCATACGCTCGCCTATGCCGATCCGGTCGGCGAGAACCACATCCGCGCGCGGTTTCGCTCGGGCGACGGAAAATTCGTCAACGCCATCGCCTTTCGGGTCGCTGGCACACCGCTGGGCCAAGCGCTTATGGACAATCGCGGCCGCCAGTTGCACGCCGCCGGTTTTCTCGCAATCGACCGCTGGCAGGGCGAAGAACGCGTCCAAATGCGGCTTACCGACGTGGCGATGATCTGAAGATCGCTTGGCCCCCGGAACCCGAAAGGCGGAATTTGTTCCAGCCCGATATTGTCGGCATGGCCCAAATCGATTAACGAAGAAGTTATGCAGGATTCCGCACTGCAGCAAAAACGCACAGCAATTGGTTTCAATCCGATCAGAATAACACCGGCGCAGGCGGGAGATGTTTTTCGGATCCGAAGCCTAGAAGTGGGCCAGTATGGTGAAGACACTGGGCCTTTCGATCAATTAAGGCAGCCGCGCCCGCATTGCTCAACTTGAGTAATTCTAATCTGTCGCATTTTTAATTCCTGTCGCCAGACGCAGGTGCAGGTTCCTCGTTATGGAAGCGATGTGGCGCTTTTGTCGCATGTGGCTCGTTTGTAAGCCGGCCAACAAAAGTTTACGAAACATTGATTCTAATACCCTGCACATAGGATTGTTGCGTATAGTGCCGATTATGGAAGCTGGTGTTCCTCCCTATCGAGCCAATTTGCTGCTGACGGCGGCGGCGATTGCCGTGGCCGTCATTCAATTCATATTTGTGCCGGTTATTGCGCTTCCGGACGCGAACGCCATCTCAATCGAGGTGGCGGACATAGTGGCAATTGTCGTGACCGTGCTGTTGTCGCTTTCCACTCCATTTATTCGGGCGCTGTTGCACGAAGCCATCCACGGCCGCCTCGCGCGCCGGAAAAATTGGAACGATCGTCTGGGCCGCGTTCTCGCTATTTGCTCCGGCATCGCATTCGACGCAATTCGCCTCGGCCACATGACGCACCATCGTTACCCCAGACATGCGCTCGACCGCGCGGATGTAATCGAGCCCGGCAAAAGCCGCATCGGCGCGACCATGAAATTCTATCTTGGACTGTTTGGCTGGCTTTACGTGCGCGAGATCTCTCGTCGATGGCGATGCTGCTGCCGCGCCGCGCGATCAACTGGCTAGCCCAGCATGTCATGGCCGAAGACGATGCCGCCGGTGTCTCGCTGCACGGCGCGTTGCGCCGCGGCCTCGACCGCCGGCTGGGCAGGATCAGATTGGATTCGATTGGCGTCATCATTATTTACGCAGGCGCATTCTATCTTTACGGCGCCTGGTGGCCGGTCCTGCTCATCGCGGTGGCGTTGCGCGGTTTCGTGGTATCGCTGCAAGATAATGTTGCACATTACGGCACCCCGGCGGTCGTTGGAGCGCCTGCGCACAACTCGAATACGTCGCGCTGGGCCAGTTTGTTCATGTTGAACCAGAATTTGCACGGCGTTCACCACGACCATCCCGACGTGCCGTGGAATCGGTTGCCGTTCGCTTTCAAGCGGTCAGGCGGCGGATATGCCGGCGGATATTTCGCACTGTTGATGAAACAATTCCGTGGACCGCTATTGCCCGGCGCCATTGCGCCAACGGAGGCTCGCGAGCTCCACTAAGACGGATTATTTCACGCTGGTTACGCGTCCAGACGGCTTAGCGCTTGCGCTGCTTCTTGCAAAACACATCGTAAATCGCGCCAATGACGATGCGGGCTTCGTCGCTGGCCAGATTGTAATAGATGGCTTTGCCGTCGCGCCGCGTGGACACCAGCCCATCGGCGCGCAACCGTGCAAGCTGTTGGGAAACCGTCGGCTGGCGCAGGCTAAGAATGTCTTCGAGTTCGCTCACCGACTTTTCGCCTTCGGCCAGAATGCATAAGATCATCAGCCGGTTTTCATGGGCGAGGGCTTTTAGGAAGTCGGCGGCGCGCTTGGCATTACCGACCATGCGGTCGAGTTCGCTCGATCGCTCGCGGCTGTCCAGATTCTGCAATTCCATGACGTCACCAACGATCACATTCACGCCACGCGAGAATACAGACGATCAGTCGCTCGCGTACAACGATTTTTCGTGTAACTGCGCGCGTTCTTCGCCCATCCCGGGACTAACAGATACGGGCCTGTCCAATTTCGCGACCAGCACGCCGAGCAGGCCCCAGAAGTGATCCTCGCCCGGATAGCCGCGAATGCGGCCGATTTCGCGCCCGCGATCGACCAATACAAACAATGGTGTAAGCCGCTCGGCCTCGATGAAAGCAAGATCGGCCGGCAGGGATTGCGCTGAATCCACGCGGCGTAGCGGCGCGCGCATGCCTTCCTCTGTCTTGCCATAAATCGGTGCGATTTCGCGATCGAAGGCTTCACACCAGGCGCAACCGGCCTGTTCGAACATAACAAGTTCGGCCGCGCGCGCACCCGACAGGGTCAAAGCAATAATCATCGCGCCAAACAGCACGGTACGAGAAAATAATTTCAATAATTGCGGATTGCGCGACAACATCATTCTCTTTCGCCAAAAGCAGAGTAAAGAGGACGATCAAACTGCTGGAACGTCTATCACAGATCGAGACTATGTCGATGCAATGGAAGCGCCAATGAGTCTTGACGTTACCGCAAGCGGGGCTTTCGCCGCCGGGCTTCTGTCGTTCGTTTCGCCCTGCGTGCTGCCGCTGGTGCCGCCCTATCTCGCCTATATGGGCGGCGTGTCGATCGAACAATTGCGTGACGCTGGCGGCGCAAAGGCGCGCGGTCGCGTGTTGCTGGTGGCGCTGGGGTTTGTCGCCGGATTCAGCACGGTGTTTGTCGCACTGGGCGCCACCGCGTCCTGGATCGGGCAGGCGGTAAGCAGCCATCTCGGAATGCTCGGCTATATCGCCGGAACATTGATCGCGCTGATGGGGCTACACTTCCTGCACGTCATCCGCATCCCGCTGCTGGATCGCAATGCGCGCGTCGGCGTTACGCAAAAGCCGTCAGGATTGCTGGGCGCCTATGTGATGGGGCTGGCATTTGGCTTCGGCTGGAGCCCCTGCGTGGGTCCGGTGCTAGCGGCGATCTTACTCATGGCCGGCGCCGAACAAAGCGCCGGTGAAGGCGCGCGTTTATTGTTTGTTTATTCGCTCGGCATTGGCCTGCCGTTTCTCGTGGCGGCAGGTTTTGCGTCGGCTTTCATGCGCTGGAGCGCGCGTTTTCGCGCAAGGCTCGATCTGATCGAGAAGATAATGGGCGTTTTCTTGATCATTGCAGGCGCGCTTATTTTCGCCGGGCAGATGCCGACAATCGCCTACTGGTTGATCGAGATCTTTCCGCCGCTGGGCCGCATCGGGTGAGTGAATATCCGCCCGTAATCCAGAATGCGCGCCTCACCCAAACCTGAATGCCAGCAAATTATCGAACGAGCGCAGTTCGATCAGCACGCGATGCAAGAGATTAGTGTCGCGCTTAGCGATGGCTTGCGGGATGAGCGCGAGGCTGGCTTTGGCACCGTCCACCAGGCGGCGAAATTCGGGCGAATTGCGCACCGGCCCGGGCGCCATGCCGTCGCAGCGTTCGAGGTCACTGCCATAGGCGGCGGCCTTACTGGCGATGTCCTGGCGCGTGTCCGAATTGCTCCAATCGAGATCGCGGTCGTTGTAACCCATGAGCGCGTCCATGGTGATATTGGCGTCATAGATGCAGTCCGCCAGGACCGCGATGCCGGCGGATTTACGCAATTTGTAGAAATCGTTACGCACCGCCAGGAGCGCTTGGCGCGCGACATCCGGGTGGCTGGAATTGAACATCAAGTCGGCGGTGACCAGGCGGGTGCTGATATCGGTCATGGCGACGACATAGTAGCTGTTGCCGTCGAAGATTTCCGGCCGCTTGCCGGCAAAGCGTTGCTGCAGTTCGCCCCAGGCTTTGCGCAGCCGGTCAAGTTCGAGTTCGGCCAGATCGGCATTGCCGGTGCGCAAATAGCCGATCGCCACCCGATTATGGGCCGCGACCGATTCGGTGGCTGCGTTGAAATCGGCCAGATCGCCAGCCGATGCGGGCGCACCTAAGGCGATCAGGACGATTGCTCCGCGCGCAAGGCTGGCTAGCATGAATAGTCACCATTGAGGGCGAAAGGATATGGCGCCCGGCGCCGAGCATATATACTTCTAGGGGCGTTGAATGAGGCTAATGATGGTGAATTTTACCCGTCGGACTTTGTTGGTTGGCGCGGCCTGCCTTGGTTTTTCCCAAGCGCGCGCCGACGAACCCATACTGACCGATGACGGACTCTACCGGCAGCCATGGTTTCTGGAGAGTTTCCTGGAGCTTAGCGACGATCTCGAAGCCGCGCATAAAGAAGGAAAGCGGTTCGCGATCATGTGGGAGCTCAAGGGCTGCCCCTATTGCAAAGAGACGCATTTCGTCAATTTCGCGCGGCCCGACATTTCCGGCTATGTGAAGGCCAATTTTGAGATTCTGCAGCTCAATATTATCGGTTCGCGCATCGTGACCGATTTTGACGGGTCGAAATTGCCGGAAAAGGATCTAGCGGCGAAATACGGCGTGCACTTCACGCCGACCTTCCAGTTTTTCGGCGAGCAGGCGGAGCTTTTGAAACTTCTGGCGCCCGTCAAACGCGAAGTAGCCCGAGCGCCCGGCTATCTGCGGCCCGACGATTTTCTCGCCATGTTCCGGTATGTTCGCGAAAAGGCCTATGAAGGCAAAAGCTTCCGGGATTTCGTCAAATCACTGCCAAGTTGAGATATCCGGCAAGCTTCATCTACGAATGCCCAAGCCGGTGGAACGTATATTCTTTTTTATGAATATGATTTGAACCCGCCTATCGTCACCGCTATGGTCGCGAATGGACGAGGCCGGTTCGGCCGCGAAGCAAAAAATTCGGGAGGTTACGGCATGCTACAATTTTCCCGCCGCACGACGTTGGCACTCGGTGCCGGCAGTGCGGCGCTGACAATCGTCGGTTGGAGCGGGCGCGCGTCCGCCGCCGCCAAGGAAGCCGCAGCCGAGATCGCCAAGTTCACCGGTGGCAAGACCGCGGAGCAGGGCAAAATTTCGATCGAGCTTCCCGAGATTGCCGAAAACGGCAATACGGTGCCGCTGGCGGTCAGTGTCGATGCTCCAATGACGACCGACAATTATGTCAGCGAAGTGCTGGTGGTCGCCGACGGCAATCCCAATCCGGGCGTTGCCACGTTCCATTTTTCGCCAATGTCGGGAAAGGCGGAAGCCTCAACCCGTATCCGGCTCGCCACTACCCAGAATATCATCGTCGTTGCCAAAACCAGTGGCGGCCAATTTTTCACGGCTCAGAAGCTGGTGAAGGTCACCATCGGCGGCTGCGGCGGCTGATTCAAATAAATCGAGGAGAAAAACAATGGCGGAAAAGCCGCGGCTCAAGATACCCAAGGAAGCCAAGAAGGGCGAGATCATCGAGATTAAGACGTTGATGCCGCACATCATGGAGTTGGGCCAGCGCAAGGATAAGGACGGCAAGACGATCCCGCGCAAGATCATCAACAAGTTCACGGCCGAGTTCAACGGCAAGCCGGTATTCAGCGCCAATCTCGAGCCGGCGATCGCCGCCAATCCATATTTTCAGTTCTTCGCCAAAGTGGACGAGAGCGGCACCTTCAAGTTCACATGGACCGACGACGACGGTACCGTCACCACCGCGGAAGAGGCAATCACCGTGGGCTGACGAACGTTTCGCCCTCCTATGGCGCGAAATGGCATAACGATAACAATTCGTTCGGGGAGCATCCGATGATCCGTGGAGGGATTCTGGCGACAAGTGCAGCCGCGTTCATCGTGGCGAGCCGCAGTTGTTTTTACGAGCGGCTCCGGCGCCAATGCGCAAGGCGTCAAGCGCGAAGCCCAACTCGATATCAAGGGCGATGCTTCGGTGCGGCCTTGGAAGCGCTATTCCGGCTGGCCGGCGCGCGATGAATCGAAGTGGAACACGCTTGCCAATCTGGCTTCGCCGCCGGCGCCGACCAAGCCGCGCAAGATCATCGGCGCGATCACAGGCGACGCCACCAAGGGCGCCGCGTTAGTGGCCGATCGCAACCGCGGCGGTTCGTGCCTTGCCTGTCACGTGATGGGACCTGCCGGCGGCGCGAATTTGCCGGGCAATGTCGGTCCCGATCTGTCGGAAATCGGCAGCACCGGGCGCCCCGACGAGTGGCTGTTCAATTATATTTTCGACGCCCGCGTCTACAATGCCGAGACCGTAATGCCGCCTTGGGGCAGTCATGGCGTCTTCACCGACGAAGAAATCAACGACATGGTCGCGTTCTTGAAGACGCTGAAATCGCCGGCGCCGTTCAAGACCGTGCTCGACGATCCAAACAAGCGTCCGGCACCGGTAGAGAAACGCGAGAATCTCGACCCGTTGGAAAATCCGGGCATGTGGGCAGTGGATAAGGCGCAGGAACTTTGGCGCGTGAAGGGATCCGACGGTTTTGGATGCAGCACCTGTCACAGCGATCCGAAAGTGGCGTTCAAGACCTGGGCTGCGACCATGCCGAAATGGGAGCCGCGGCTCGACAAAGTGCTGGGCGTCGAGGAATTCATTGCGCGCCATGCCAAGGCCACCACTGGCGCCAACTGGCTGATGGAAACCGACGAGAACCGCGCTATGTCGGTCTATCTCCACAATCTCGCCAATGGTACGCCAATTGCGGTCGATACGACGAGCGCCGACGCCAAGGCTGCGCTCGCGCGCGGCGCGGCGCTCGCCAACCGCAAGATCGGTGAATTGAACTTCGCTTGCACCGATTGCCACGGCAAATCGGCCAATCACTGGATCCGTGGCCAATGGCTCGGCGATCCGAAAGGCCAGTACGACCACTTCCCGACCTGGCGCACCAGCCTGCTGGCGATCTGGGACATTCGCCAGCGTTTCCAGTGGTGCCAAGTCAACATTCGCGCCGACGAACTGCCGCCGGACGCCAAGGAATACGGCGATCTGGAGCTATATCTGGCGTCGCAGAACCAGGGGCTGGCGGAGAACGTGCCGGGCATTCGGCATTGACTGTCGCATGGGGTGCGCCGAAAGGTGGGAACCCGGAATCCAGCGAACCGCGGTTTGCGAAGTCCCGCTTCGGCGGCGCGAAGGAAGGTCGGATAAGGTCATGCGCAAAAACATAAAGCCATGATCACCCGCCGTGAATTATTGCAAGTCGGCGCGGCCACCGCCGCGCTTACGGCGGGCGGCGGCTCGTTCACGCGCGCTTTGGCCCAGCAGCGGTTGACCGAGAACGAACTGCTCAAGTTCGATCCGCTCGGCAATGTCACGTTGTTGCATGTTGCCGACATCCACGGCCAGTTGATGCCGGTCTATTTCCGCGAGCCCTCCACCAATCTTGGCGTCGGCGCGGCGCGCGGACTGCCGCCGCATCTCACCGGCACCGATTTCCTCCGCCATTTCGGCATTCCGAATGAATCCGCCGCGGCCTACGCCATGACGTCGGATGATTTTTCGGCACTGGCGAAATCATATGGCCGCATCGGCGGGCTCGACCGGCTCGCCACGGCTGTCAAACGCGTGCGCGCCGAACGCGGCGACAAGGTGCTGTTGCTCGACGGCGGCGACACCTGGCAGGGCTCGCTCGGCGCCAACCGCAGCCTTGGCCAGGACATGGTCGATTGCATGGCGCTGTTGAAACCCGACGCCATGACCGGTCATTGGGAATTCACTTATGGCGAAGCGCGCGTCAAGGAGCTGATCAAAAGCTTAAGTTTTCCGTTCCTTGCGCTCAATATCCGCGACACCGAATGGAACGAGCCGGTATTCGACGCGATGAAGATGTTCGAGCGCGGCGGGATTAAGATCGCCGTGCTCGGCCAGGCGTTTCCCTATACGCCGGTCGCCAATCCGCGCTGGCTGATGCCGAAATGGTCGTTCGGCATTCGCGAGGAGGACGTGCGCGCCAATGTCGTGAAGGCGCGCAAAAACGGCGCCCAACTGGTCGTGCTGCTCTCGCATAACGGCTTCGACGTCGACCGCAAACTCGCCGGGCGGGTCGAAGGCATCGACGTGATCCTGACCGGCCACACCCATGACGCGCTGCCCGAAGCGGTAAAAGTCGGCAACACGCTGCTGATCGCTTCCGGCAGTCACGGCAAATTTCTTTCGCGCCTCGATCTCGACGTGCAGAACGGCGCGGTGAAAGGATTCCGCTACAAGTTGATCCCGCTATTTGCCGACGCTATCAAGCCTGACGCCGAAATGACGGCGGCCATTGCCAAGGCGCGCGCGCCTTACGAGGGTGAGCTCGCGCGCGTGGTGGGCCATTCCGAGCAGCTTTTATACCGCCGCGGCAATTTCAACGGGACTTTCGACGATCTCATCTGCGCGGCGCTGCTCAAAGAACGCGACGCCGAAATCGTGCTGTCGCCCGGGTTCCGCTGGGGCACCAGCGTGCTGCCCGGCGCGCCGATTACGATCGAGGACATCCACAACGCCACCGCGATCACCTATCCGAAGGTCTATCGTCTGCCGATGACCGGCGCGCGGCTCAAAGAGGTGCTCGAAGATGTCGCCGACAATCTCTTCAATCCCGATCCCTATTATCAGCAGGGCGGCGACATGGTGCGCTGCGGCGGGCTAGGTTACGCGATCGATGTGTCCAAGCCGATCGGAAGCCGCATCTCGAACATGACGCATCTGAAAACCGACGAGCCGATCGACCCGAACAAGGAATATGTTGTCGCCGGTTGGGCATCCGTGAATGAGGGAACCGAGGGCCCGGACGTTTGGGATCTGGTTGAGCGTTATGTTGCGAACCAAAAAATCGTGCGCATCGCGCCAAATCGCAGCGTTAAAATTTCCGGTGTGTAGCGGCAATTCAAATTACATTCATGAAATAGAATGTGATAAAAACCTGGTGCTGAGACTGCCGTTAAAGCCGTCCGCCGGGAGTTGCCGATGACAGAACCGACCGACCGGAAGCGCACATCGCGCCGGCGATTTCTTGCCGGTGTTGCCGGTGCCGCCGCCGCCGTCGCCGCCAAGCCGGCGCTTGCCGAAGACGCCAAGAACCTGCCGCCCAATGTCGCCGACTGGACGCGCGCGCTCGGCGACGGCGTCGGCACGCGCCCTTACGGTCATCCCTCGAAATTCGAAAATCAGGTCGTGCGCCGCACCGTGCCGTGGCTGACCGCGACGCCTGAATCCTCGGTGGCCTTCACGCCGCTGCATGAACTCGACGGCATCATCACGCCAAACGGTCTGTGCTTCGAGCGTCACCATTCCGGCATCGCCGAGATCGACCCCAATGACTATCGGCTCATGCTGCATGGGCTGGTGGACAAGCCGCTGATCTTTACGCTCGAAGACCTCAAGCGCATGCCGCGCGTCAACCGCATCCATTTTCTCGAATGCGCCGCCAATACCGGTATGGAGTGGCGCGGCGCGCAACTCAACGGCTGCCAATACACCCACGGCATGGTGCATTGCGTACAGTATACCGGCGTCCCACTCAAAGTTCTGCTAGAGCAGGCTGGCCTCAAAGCGAACGCGAAATGGCTTCTTGCCGAGGGGGCCGACGCCGCGGCGATGACCCGTTCCGTCCCGCTTGCCAAAGCATTGGACGACTGCATCGTCGCCTATCGCATGAACGGCGAAATGCTGCGTCCCGAGCAAGGTTATCCGGTTCGTCTCGTCGTTCCCGGATGGGAGGGCAATCTCTGGGTGAAATGGCTGCGCCGCATCAAGGTCGGCGATAGACCCTGGTATACGCGCGAGGAGACTGCGAAATATACCGATCTCATGGAGAACGGCAAAGCGCGCAAGTTCACCTTCGAGATGGATGCCAAATCCGTCATTACTTCGCCGTCTCCGCAAGCGCCGCTGCGTCAAAAGGGCTTCACGGTTATTTCCGGCCTCGCCTGGTCGGGACGCGGAAAAATCGCCCGCGTGGATGTCTCACTCGATGGCGGCCGAAATTGGCAAGCTGCGCGCATTGATGGGCCGGTGTTTGACAAGGCCTGCGTGCGTTTTTATTCGGAATTAGATTGGAATGGCGAGCCGCTGCTGCTGCAATCGCGCGCCATGGACGACACCGGCTATGTCCAGCCGAGCAAGGACGCGTTGCGCAAAATACGCGGCGTCAATTCGATCTATCATAACAACGGCATTCAGACCTGGGCGCTTAAGCCCAGCGGGGAGCTTGAGAATGTCGAAGTGGGGTAGTCTCTGCGTAATTGCGCTGCTGGCGCTCGCTACGCCGGCATTGGCACAAAAGAAAGAGCTGCCGCGCCAATACGGCATCGGCCATGCCGCCACGCCCGCGCAGATTGCCGGCTGGGACATCGATGTGCGTCCCGACGGCGAGGGCGCGCCGCCCGGACAGGGTTCTGTAAAGGCCGGCGAGAAGGTCTACATGGAAAAATGCGCCGCCTGTCACGGCGAATTTGGCGAAAGCGCCGGGCGCTGGCCGCAACTCGCTCAGGGCAAAGGAACGCTTGCCTCCGCCGATCCGGTCAAGACGGTGGGCTCGTATTATCCCTATCTGTCGAGCGTGTTCGACTATATCCGCCGCGCCATGCCGTTTGGCGATGCGCAGTCGCTCAGCAATGACGAACTCTACGCTGTCACCGCCTATGTCCTCAATCTCAATGACATTGTGGACGACAATTTCGTGCTCTCAAAGCAGACTTGGTCAAGCGTGAAGATGCCGAATGAAGGCGGCTTTTATGACGACGACCGCGAAACGACCGAAAAGACGTTCTGGAACGCCAAGCCCTGCATGGAGGATTGCCGGGCGCCGGTTAAAATCACCGGTCATGCCGCGGTGCTGGACATAACGCCGGACGAGAAGACGCAAAAACGAAACGGCGTGGAGTAGCGTTTTCGCGGCCTTTCGATTATGACTGCCGCCCATGCGCAAGCCCCGTCCCAAGCCCCGACCCAGACCCAGATCAACTCCCAAGCCCCGGCGCTTCACCGCCAAGCTCGATCTTTCGCTCGCGGTCGGTCCCTATGACCGCACCCGCGCCTTGATCGATGGCAGCGTTCAGATCGACGGCGTGACGCCCGCCTGCATGACGCTGTCGCCGGAGGAGATATTTTTCCGCGCTTTTCGCAATGCCGAATTCGACATCTGCGAATTGTCGCTCTCGAGTTTTACGGTCAAGACCGCGCAAGGCAATTGCCCCTATGTCGGTGTGCCGGCTTTTGTGTCGCGCGCCTTCCGCCACAATTCGATTTATGTGCGCACCGACCGCATTCGAGACGCCCGCCGACCTCAAAGGCAAAAAAGTCGGCGTGCCGGAATATCAACTTACCGCCAATGTCTGGGCGCGCGCCATTCTCGAGGACGACCACGGCGTCAAACCATCCGATATCCATTGGGTGCGCGGCGGTATCGAGGATGCCGACCGCCCGGAGAAAATCAGCATCAAGTTGCCGGCGGATGTGAAGCTCGAAGATGCGCCCAAGGGAAAATCAATTTCGGTGCTATTAGCGGAGGGCGCGATCGACGGTTTCATCGCGCCGCGACCGCCGTCGCTACCAAAAAACACGCCTAATGTCGGCTGGCTGTTTAGCGATCCGGTGGCGGCCGCGACCGATTATTTTAAACGCACCGGTATTTTCCCGATCATGCATATTGTCGGCGTGCGTCGGGAACTCGCCGACAAACATCCCTGGCTGCCGGGCGCAGTGCTCAAGGCTTTTGAGCAAGCAAAAAGCTATGCGCTTACGCAATTGAGTGACACCTCGGCAACCAAAGTGACGCTGCCGTTTGTCGAGGAACGCCTCGGCGAAGCGCGCGCGCTGATGGGCGAGGATTTCTGGTCTTATGGCGTCAATGCCAACCGGAAAACACTGGAAACATTTTTGCGCCATCACCACAGCCAAGGCCTTTCGTCGCGCTTGGTGACGCCGGAGGAAATGTTTCATCCCGGCACGCTGGAAAGTTTCAAGCTGTAATGGTGACGATCACTTCCATCGCCGGCGGCGTCATCGCTATCGCAAGCGGGGAGGCCATACGGTTTGGAACGCCTGCGGTTTTGATGAGCCCTAAGCCTTAGCCGCCCGCAGTTTCACGTGAATGTTCTTTTCCTGCGTGAAAGACAGCATCTCCTCGAAACACTCCTCGCGGCCGAGACCCGACTGCTTGAAGCCGCCGAACGGCGCGCCGAGGAAATGCTTGCCGAACTCGTTGATCCAGACATAGCCGGCTTCGACCGCCATGGCGGTGCGGTGCGCGGTGGATAGATCATTGGTCCAGATCGAAGCGGTGAGCCCATATTCAACTGCATTGACGTCGGCGAGCATCTGCGCCTCGTCGCTCCACTTGAGCACGCCGAGCACCGGCCCGAAGATCTCTTCGTGCGCGACGTTCTTGCCGGTAACGGCGAAACACGGTCGGCTCGATGAAGAAGCCGTTGGCAAGCGCCGGATCGACCGGGCGCTTGCCGCCAGAAATCAGTTCGGCGCCTTCGCTCTTGGCGCTCTCGATGTAGCCCATCACCCGGTCGAACTGCACCTTCGACACGATGGCGCCCATGGTGGTGGCCGGATCGGTCGGAATGCCGGGCTTGAAATGCTTGATCTTCGCCTTCACGCGCGAAACCACGGCGTCGTAGATCGTCTCGTGGATGAAGGCGCGGCTGGTCGAGCCGCAGGATTGGCCGCACCAGGTGAAATTCATGCCGCCGATCACCGCGCCGGCGACTTCGTCGGGGTCGGCGTCGCCATAGGCGATCAACGCGTTCTTGCCGCCGAGTTCCAGCATCGTGCGCTTGACGGTGTCGGACGGCGGCTTTCATCACCGCGCGGCCGGTCGGCACGCTGCCGATCAGCGCGATCATGGCGACATCGGGATGGCTCGCTAGGCGCTGGCCGGCCTCGCGCCCGCCCGGCACGACGTTGAACACGCCCGGCGGCAGCAGTCCGCCGATCAGTTCGGCCAGGCGCAGCGAGGAAAGCGGCGCTTGTTCCGGCGGTTTCACCACGACGGTATTGCCGGCGGCGAGAGGAGCGGCGGATTTTCCGGCGCAGAACATAAAGGGATGGTTGAACGGGATAATGCGCCCGACCACGCCCAAGGGTTCGCGCACCGAGAAATTCACGACATCGGGGCCCATCGGGATCGATGAGCCCTTCATCTCGGTCACGAAGCCCGCGAAAAACTCCATCTGCGCCGCCGCGATCATGGCGTCGCTGATCATCTCACGCACCGGATTGCCGCAGTCGGCGGCGTCGATCATCGCAAGTTCATTGGCATTGGCGCGCAGAATTTCCGCGATCCGCCGCAGGATTTTGGCGCGCTCAAGCGGCAGCACGCGCCGCCATTCCTTGAACGCCAGTCTTTGCCGCCGCTACTGCCGCGTCGATATCCTGCGCGCCGGCATCGGCTACCTTGCCAAGCGACAGGCCGGTGCCGGGGCTCATGGTCTCGATGAACCGGCCGGATTTCGGCTCATGCCAGGCGCCGCCATAATAGGCGCCGCGGTTTTTCGGCAGCACGATGGCCTGCGAGGCTGCGGCTTGCGGGGAAACGGGAGTGTTCATCGTGCTTCGCCCCTTTTGGCGGTCGTTTATTGTTGCTTGATTCCGTGCAGTCCGCCGAGCCGGCCGACCAGCGCATTGGCGCCGATGGCCAATACAAATAGCACGATCAGCATGGCATACATGCGCGGCATGTCGAAGATACTGTAAGCCTGGATGATCAGAAAGCCGATGCCCTTGTTCGAGAGCTTCGTTTCGGCCAGTAGCGTACCGATCAAGGCCACGCCCAATCCGAGGCGAATGCCGTTGATAATGGGATGGCGCATGGCCGGCAGGTAGATTTTCATCGCCATCTGCCAGGGGTTGGCGCGAAAGCTGATGCCGACGCGGATCAGCACCTTGTCGATGGCGCGCATGCCGGCGGCAACGCTGAGCGCCACCGGGAAGAAACACGACAGCGTGCCGAGAGCGATTTTGGACTCGGGCCCCACGCCAAACCACATGATCAGGATTGGAAAGAAAATGATCTTCGGCGTGGGCCCAAGATAATAAAGATAAGGCTCGTAGGCTCTGGCGAGGAACCGGTTGGCGCCGAGTACAACGCCAAACGCGATGCCCGACGCGCCGCCGATCGCGAGCGCGGTGGCAACTTCCGCCGCGGTGACGCCGAGATTGAAGTAGTAGCTCGGGCTAGAAAGCAGATCCGAGCAAGGCGTGCCCAATCGAGAGCAGCGACGGCACCACGTCGCGGTAGAGCCAGCCGGAATGCGACAGGAATTCCCATATCGCCAACAGCGACAAGATGATCGCGACGCGCAGCAGCGTTACTTGGTTAATCATTGGCACGGACAGCGCCGCTTTTCTCAGTCGATCGGTCTCAGCCATCGCTCGATCTTTTCTAAGGTCATAAAGAACAACACGCTCACCAGGATAACGAAACAGATCGCCGCATAGGTGCCGGGCAGATCGTAGCGCTCGGCCAGATCGTTGATGAGCTGGCCCAGCCCGCCGTAATTGATAAGGAATTCGACGCCGACAATATTGATCAGCGCGAAAATCAATCCAAGCCTGATGCCGACGAAAATATTTGGCAGGGCCGCTGGGAACAGTATTTTCCAGAATTGCTGTTGGCCCGTCAGGTTGAAGCTGCGTCCGACATTGACCAGCACCCGGCGCGTGCCGGAAATGCCTTCAATTGTTTTTAGAATCACCGGCGGCAGTGCCGATATGAAACCCATCATGATGATGGTCCAGGAATTGCGCCCGAAGATCACCAGAAACAGCGGATACATCAATACGATTGGCGCCGACGCCATGGCGGCAACCCAGGTTTCGCAGGCCTGCTGCAACAATTGGAAGCGGTGCATGATTACGCCGCCGGCAACGCCGAATATGGTGAGCATGACGCCGGCGGTCAGGCATTCCGTTAGGGTGAGCACGAAACGGCTGAAAACATGCTCCTCGACAATCACGCGGCCGAAGCTGGCGATGATTTCGGAGGGCGGCGGCACAATAAAGCGATTGACGAGGCCGGTCTGTACCAGCAGTTCCATCAGCAGAAGGAATGCCACCAGCGTGCCGAAACCCGTAATCGCGGGCGCGTAATCGCGCGCCGCCGAGCGCTGTGAGCGCGCAAAAGCCGTCATGCCGATGCGCCTTTATGGTGGAGCGCCTGGGCATCCTCGTCGCGCATGCCGCGGCTGGCTTCCTCGCGCAGATCGCTCCAGATTTGCGCCACATAACGCCCGAACGCTTCGCTGCTCACGATTTCCGAAGTACGTGGGCGCGGCAGGTCGATATTTACGATGCGTTTCACTTTGCCGGGTCTGTACGTCATCACCAGAATGCGGTCGGACATCTGTACCGCTTCGGTGATGTTGTGCGTGATCAGGAGCGTCGTCTGCTTCAACTGCTGCTGGATTTGCAACACCTTATCGCCGAGCAAAAGTCGAGTCTGCTCGTCGAGCGCGGCGAAGGGTTCGTCCATCAGCAGGATTTTTGGCTCGGAGGCGAGCGTTCGCGCCAGCGACACGCGCTGGCGCATGCCGCCGGAGAGCTCGCCCGGATATCGGTTCTCGAAACCGGCCAGGCCGACCAGACCGATGAAGTGCTTGGCGCGTTCGATGCGCCTTTCCTTCGGCATGCCTATGAGTTCGAGCGGGAAGGCGACATTGTCGGTGACGCTGCGCCAGGGAAACGTGGATTCCTCCTGGAACACCATGCCGATCGATTTATGCGGACCGCTAATGGTCTCGCCGGTGACGCTGACCGCGCCTTGATAGTTGCCGAGCAGCCCGCCGATCACATTGAACAGAGTCGACTTGCCGCAGCCGGAAGGGCCGATCACCGATAAAAATTCGCCGGGCTTGACGTCGAACGAGACGTCGTCAACCGCGAAAACAGCGCCTTCCGAGGTGTCAAAGCGCATCGTAATATTATCGACCACCAGGATGGCGTTGTCGGCGTGCGCTGGTGAACTTGCCGGCATGGCAGGTCTTCTCACTTTTTACTGCCTAGTCGCTCTTGCGGGTCATAGCCGCGGTCGTGGCCGCCGTGTAGCCCGGCTCGACGCGCACATCGACAACAACCACATGGCCTTCCTCCACTGCCGCGATCGCCTTGGCGAAAGTGGCATCGAGATCGGCAATCGCCGTCACCGGGCCGAAGCCGATGGCGCCTTGCGCACGCGCTATGCCGGCAATGTCAATATCAGGCTCGGAAATGCGCTGGCCGATCCAGCGGTTCTCGACCGGCCGGTTGCGTATGCGGGCGACCCGCTCCTGGTGCAATTCATCGTTGAAGAACGATCGGTTATTGGCGACCACGATCAACAGCGGTATGCGGTAATGTGCCGCGGTCCACACCGCCGTCACGCCCATCATGAAATCGCCGTCGCCGCACACCGCGACCGCTAGGCGCCCGGAGCCCTTGAGCGCCAGCGCAGCGCCAACCGAAATGCCCGGTCCGCCGCCCACGCCGCCGCCGCCATCGGAACCGAGATAATCGAGTGGATGCGCAAAGGCCCAGCTCGCGCCGTTCCACGACAACGATACATGGGTGAGGGTGGTGGGCCGCTCGCCAACTGCGCGCCGCAGGCTGTCGGCCATGTGATCGACCAGAAGCTTGCCATCGGCAAGCTTGGGATAGTCGCGCGCCACCTTGGCGACCGCGCGCGGGCCGCCAGGACCAAGCGCCTCCAGCAAAGCCGGCACCGCGGCATCGGGCTCGCAGGAGATGAACACATCGACCGGCGGCAGGCCCTGATAATCCATGTTCGAACCATTATGCAGCCGGTGATCGACCGACACCTGGATGAACTTGGCGGTCGCATTGCAGCCGGCATTCTTGAGGGTGCCGGCGAGATCGACCCAGTCGAGGCTTAATATGACATCGGCGTTGCGGATGGCCTCAACAGCTTCCGGCGCCGGCACCATGCCACCGGGCGCGCCAGCGTGAAGCGGATGATGCGTCGGGAACGCCGCGCCCACTTTGAGGTCGGTGACCACGCGCGCCCCCAGCCGCTCGGCCAGCACGATGCGGCCGTTCCAGGAATTGAGATCGCGCGACATGCGCCCCGCGAATATGACGGCGTGCTTGGCGCCGCGCAAAAGATTGGCGGCCGCTTTAATCTCTTCGGCCGGCGCGGCGCTTGTCACTTGCGGCATATAGCGCTTGCCGTCGATCGGCGTCACCGGCTCGGCGAGTTTCGATTCCTGCATCTCGGCATCGAGATTGACATAGGTCGGTCCGCGCGGGGCGGTATTGGCGATCCAGTTGGCGCGCAACACGGCCTCGCGCGCGGCCAAGGGCGAAGCCGGCTGGTCATCCCATTTTGTGTAGCCGCGTACCAAGGCGCCTTGGTCGCGCGAGGTGTGGATCCAGTCGATCCAGGGGCGGCGCTTCATGGCATCGACCGGCCCGGTGGCGCCGAGAATGACCATCGGCATGCGGTCGCACCAGGCGTTGAAGATCGCCATGGTCGCATGCATCAGGCCGACATTGGAATGCACCGCCGCCGCCATCGCTTTCCCGGTGACTTTTGCGTATCCGTGTGCGATGGCGACAGCGCTTTCCTCATGCAAGCAGAGCAGCATCTGCGGGCGCTCATTGCCAAGGTAGTTCACCAGGCTGTCATGCAGGCCGCGGTAACTGGCGCCGGGGTTGAGCGCGATATAGGGAATGTCGAGCGCGCGCAGTGCGTCGGCTACGACGTCGCTGCCGAAACCGGCGGCATTGACGCCCGCTGGAACAGGGCGGTCGAGGGCGGATAGCTCGCCCGCCGGGTTATTGTCTTGTATTTCGGTTTGCGCTTTGGCGCTGTCGCTTCTGGAATTCGGCACTTTTGGACCCCGGGCAGCCCGCCGTTAGCGGCGCTTAGGCGGCATCCAATCGGATCACGCGCCCTGACGCAACCTCGCCAAAACCTTCAAGCCGGCATAGCCGTCGGCCGGCTCCATTCCGACTTTCTTTTGAAAAGCCAGAATGGCCTTGAGCGTATCCAAACCGGTCCGCCCGTCGATCCCGTCGGTCTTGAAGCCGCGTTCGATCAGCCGGCGCTGGATTTCCTTGACTTCCTCCAGCGTGGGCGTGCGCTCGCCGCCAGGGAACTGCTGGAGGAAGGGCGGGTCGCCATGGATCAGATCGCCCAGATGCAAAAGCGCGAGGCTGTAGCTCGTGGACGGGTTGTAGGAATAGACCGCCTTGAAATTCTGCCCGACGAGAAAGGCCGGGCCGCCGGGCACCGGCAGCCACAGCTTCACGGTATCCTCCGGCCGAGGAAAGGCAACGCCATCGGCGCGCCGCACGCCCAGTCCGTGCCATTTGGCGTAACTGCGCTGCGTGCGATTATCGGCGAGGTGCGTCTTGAAGCCTTCCGGCAATCTCGCCTCGCAGCCCCAGGCCTCGCCGCGCCGATAGCCACCGCGCTCAAGCAGATAGCGCGCGGTGCCGGCAAGCGAATCGTCGGGCTTGCCGAACGGGGTGACGCGGCCGTCACGGTCGTAATCGACGCCCATATGCAGCCACACCTCCGGCATCCACTGCGTATGACCCATGGCGCCGGCCCAGGAGCCGATCATATCGGCAGGTTGCGCCCAGCCGCGCTCGACGATGGTGAGCGCGTTGAGGAGTTCGGCTTCCCAATAGCGGCGCCGGCGCGGCTCGCCATAAGCGAGCGCGGCCAGAGCCGGGATCACGGGCCGCATATATTTCGGATTGACGATGACATCGCCAAACGAGGACTCCATGCCCCACAGTCCGAGCAGCGTGTAGCGGTCGATGCCGTAATCTTTTTCCAGTCGCGCAAATAGCCCGGCAAATTCGCGCGCGCGCTCCTTGCCGACATTGACGCGCCATTCCGAACAGCGGCGATTGATATATTGCCAAAGCTGTTCGGTGAATTCCGGTTGCGCGCGTTCTTGCGCATAGACGCTGGTGTCGGGTGTGACCGCGTTCATCACCCGGTCATAGGTTGCTTCCGATATGCCGCGCTGGAGTGCGCGCGGGCGAAACGCCGCGACCCAACGCGTGAAGGCGGGTGTTTGCGCCGCGAAACTCAAGTTGCCAAGCGCTAGGCTGGCCGCGCTGCCAAGCGCGCCCGATATGAGCGCACGGCGGCTCAGATGCACCGCGGAGGTAAAGCCGGGCGCCCTTCCAGAGCATTGAGAGAATCGATGCATGGCGCATTCTAATGGCCAAGCATGAGTAACCAAACCCTGAGGCGCAATCGCGGCTAACGGCCATACGAACCGCCCAGAGCGGACGTAAGGCGCGCGTAAGCTATTCGTCCGACGGCTTTGCGTTTGTGACGGCGGTGATGCCGCCGCTTATTCTCACGTCGCGGGCGCGGGTTCCACTTTTGGCGGTGGCGCCGGCGCTGCTGCTGGCGTTGACGTCGCAGCCGCCGCGGCAGGTTCCGGCACGATGGTTGGATGCAGGATCACCGGCGGCTTGTCGGGAACAGGCGGCGCAGGCGCTCCCGGCAAAATTTCGGTGCCGCGCGCGCCGATCAGGCGTTCATAGGCTGCCACCAGCGTCATGTAGGGATTGACCCAAACCCAGCCGACGGTCGTGAACACCTGAATGTTGAAATGAATGTGATACGAAGTGCCGTTCTCGAAATCACCCCAGTTCGCGACCTTGCCGAGAATCTCGCCTTCGCTTACGCGCCGGCCGTTGAGCAGCCCGGCCTCGTCCATGAATTTCGGATTCATGTGTAGATAGCGAAAACGGGCATGCTCGTTGGCGGTGTTGACGACGATATAGGCGCCGAGATTGCCGGCGAGCCGCCGGATCGTACCGTCTTGCACCGCCGCGACCGTGTGCTGGTAGGGCAGGCAGCGGTCGGCTTCCGGATTGTTGAGCACGCAATTGGCCGGGCGGATGTCCTCGCCCTGATGACCATAACCACCTGGACACTGCCCCACCAGAAAGTCGCGCAGCTCGCAGAAATTATCGCGCCACGGATAAGTGAAATTTTCCGCCGCCAATTCATCGAATATCAGCGGCTTGTCGTTGAGCTTGCAATGATACGGCGTACCCTTTCTGCCCATGCGTCCGACGGTGCCGGTATGATAGCAATCGCCCCACGGCATGAAGCTCTGCGATTTCACATAGGCCGGCGCCTGTGCGATCGGAAACCGCATGCGCGCATAGACATGATAATCGGCGCGGCCCGGCATTTTCTTCCAGCCGCTGTTCTCGATCAGATCGCCCGGACCGTAATAAGTGAAGTCGCTCGAAATCGCCGCTGGTCGGCTGAGATCGAATTTCGGCGGCTCGATCTTCGACGGCGTGCCGCCGGCAATGTGCAATAGCCGCAGGAACCGCTCCGCGATAGGGTCGGCTTCCTTACAGGACAAATGTTTGGTCGAGGGGCGCTGGTCGTAGCACTGGATCGACACCACATAGGGCACCCCAAAACGCTCGAATACATAGCGCACATGGGCTTCGCGCAAGATCCGCCGCATGCCGGGAAACAGATCGCCCAGGCCGTTTTTCGGCGCAAATACTTCCTGATGGTCTGGGCCATCGAGGTCATAGACAAACGCCGCGCCGGAAATCTCGATTACGATGGGCTTGTTGAAGCGGTAAGACAGTCCAGGCGCTTTCGCATTGAGTTCGAACGTGGCGTCGTAGCCGGCGGGACCGGGTAAAAAGAATTTGTCGGGATGAAAATCGCCGAAATATTTATCCGAAGTGGCGGCGTCCGGCTTGCCGTCGGCGCTGTCCTTGCGAAAGGCATCGACATCGAAGGGCAGCAGCACCGGAACCGTACTTTTGACAATGCCGGCAAATCGCTTTTCGGTAATCGCATTGAGGCGCTCAAAAACCAGAGCCGGCGTCTCGTTGGTCGAACCGGGCAGGGCCGCCGCCGCGCCATCCCAATCGACTTTGCTGATCGTAACGGCCGGGCTTTCCATTTCGCTCGCGGCCAGCGGACCAGCGCCAAGCATTGCCAAGGCTTGCAACGCAAGGCTTACAAGAACGGCGCGCTTCAAGTCCGGCTCCTCATCTTATCCCGGAGTTAAATGCATCGGCCTGCGGCTTACAAGGGGCGCAGCAAGATGTAAGCGCGCGCCGCGCGTCGCTTCGGCGGTCGAACGTAGCCCGGACAAAACCATGCGCAAATAAAAAGTCTAGTCCTTGGCGCGCTCGACGTAAGACCCATCGATGGTCATCACCACCACGCGGGTGCCGGCGGTGATGTGAGTTGGCACCATGGTGCGCACGCCGTTCGACAGGATCGCCGGCTTGAACGAACCCGATGCGGTCTGGCCCTTCATCGCCGGCTCGGTCTCGGTAATTTCCAGCGTTATTTTTTGGGGAATCTCGATCGAGATCGCACTGCCCTCATGAATGGCAAGCTGCACCTTCATGCCTTCCTGCAGATAGGAGGCCATGTCGCCCACGATATCGGCCTGCAAGGCGACCTGGTCGAAGGTCTGGTCGTTCATGAAATGGAAGCCGTCGCCGTCTTGATAAAGGTAGGAATATTCCACCTCTTCGACATGGGCGCGCTCGACCCCATCGGTGGTCTTGTAGCGCATCTGGGTCTTCACGCCGTCTGAAATCCGGCGCATATCGATCTGCGTGGTAGGCGTACCTTTGCCGGGATGAAAGCTCTCCGCATTGAGGACGACATAGAGCTTACCGTCGAGATCGACGATATTGCCTTTACGGAGCTGGCTAGCGATGACCTTCACGGCAAAAATCCTTAATTGGGAGGCTGGCATAAGGCAGGAAGCGGTTTCGGGCCGCACCATAGCGATCTTCTTGGCCGATGCCAGCCTTTCCCGAAGGCTCATTGCGTTAAGGGGTAAACCTTGAGCGATAGCCCGCCGTTCTGGCTGCCCGGCCGCCACGCCGCCCGCAGGCCTTATCTTTTGGCGCGCAACCGCATTGCCGCGGCTCTGCGGGCCTGGTTTGCGAAATTCGATTTTCTCGAGGTCGAAACCGCGGCGTTGCAGGTCTCGCCCGGCAACGAAACCCATTTGCACGCCTTTGGAACCGAACTGATCGGGCCGGATGCGAAACCCCACGCATTATATTTGCGCACCTCACCGGAATTTGCCTGCAAGAAGCTACTGGCGGCGGGCGAGACGCGAATATTCGATTTCGCCCGCGTCTTTCGTAATCGCGAACGCGGCGCTTTGCATCATCCCGAATTCACTATTGCTGGAATGGTATAGGGCCAACGAGTCCTACGAGATCCTGATGGAGGATTGCGCAGCCCTCATGGCCGAGGCCGCGCGCGCCGCTGAGACCCAGTCAATTTTCGTTTCGTGGTAGAACCATCGATCCGTTTGCCGCTCCCGAGCGTGTCACGGTGGCGCAAGCTTTCGAGCGTCACGCCGGCATCGATTTGCTGACGAGCGTAAACGACGGCGAGGGTGACCGCGACGCGCTCGCCACGGCCGCGGTGAAAGCCGGCATAAAAATCGGCGCCAACGATAGTTGGACCGATATTTTCAGCCGCGTCCTGGCCGAGCGCGTGGAGCCGCATCTCGGCAATGGCCGCGCGACTATATTATATGAATATCCGCTGCCGCTGGCGGCGCTGGCGCGCGCCAAATCGGGTAGTTCGAAAGTCGCCGAACGCTTCGAGCTCTATGCCTGCGGCGTTGAACTCGCGAATGCCTTTGGCGAACTCACCGACGCCACCGAACAGCGCGCGCGCTTTGAGGCCGCGATGGCGGAGAAACAGCGCATCCATGGCGAGCGCTATCCGGTGGACGAGGATTTCCTGGCCGCGCTCGCGCAGATGCCGCCTGCTAGCGGCATCGCGCTCGGCTTCGACCGTCTGGTGATGCTGGCGAGCGGTGCCAAAACCATCGAACAGGTGATATGGACGCCGGTGGCAATGAGATTCGACAAAGGACGAGCGATGACGACACTCAGAACCGCCAAACAAATCATCGATCACGGCTTTGCGCCGCCCGAAGAAAGCTGCCGGCGCTGGAAGCGGTCGCCGCGCGCTACGCGGTCGCGTTGCCGCCCGCGCTCGCCGCGCTGATCGATCGCAACGACCCGCACGATCCGATTGCGCGGCAATTTGTTCCGCATGAAGCCGAGCTCGACCGCCGCCCTGAAGAAATGCTGGACCCGATCGGCGACGATGCCCACAGCCCGGTCGAAGGCATCGTGCATCGCTATCCCGACCGCGTCTTGTTGAAACTCACGCCGATATGCGCGGTCTATTGCCGCTTCTGCTTCCGCCGCGAAATGGTCGGGCCCGGCAAAGCCAATGCTTTGTCGCCGGCGGCGTTAGCACGCGCGCTCGATTACATCCGCGCTCATTCGGAAATATGGGAAGTGATCATAACCGGCGGCGATCCGCTGGTGTTATCGGTGCGGCGCTTGCGGACAGTGATGAAGGCGCTAGGCGAAATCGGTCACGTCAAGGTCGTGCGCATCCACAGCCGCGTCCCCATTGCCGATCCCGCGCGCATCACGCCCGAACTGGTGCGCGCCATGAAGATCAAAGGCAAAGCCACTTACATGGCGGTGCACGTCAATCATGCGCGCGAACTCTCAAGCGCGGCGCGTGCGGCATGCGCCCGCATGGCGGATGCCGGCATTCCGCTGCTGGCGCAATCGGTGCTGCTCAAGGGCATCAACGATACGCCGGAGGCGCTTAGCGAACTCATGCGTGCCTTGGTCGAATGCCGGATCAAACCGTATTATTTGCACCACGGCGATCTGGCGCCCGGCACGTCGCATTTGCGCACCGACATTGCGACCGGGCAGGCATTGATGAGGCAATTGCGCGGACGTTTGTCTGGACTATGCCAGCCGACTTACGTGCTGGATATTCCCGGAGGTCATGGCAAATCGCCGATCGGACCGAACTATGTCGCGTGCACGCCGCAAACCGGCGCCGGACAGGCCGTGGTCGAGGATTTCAATGGACGGCGGCATCAATATCCGCCGCTCGCGCAATCAACCGCTTGATCCCGAAAAGTGGGACCAGGTTTTCGGATTAGATCATGCACAGACGAAATTAGTGGTGGATGGACGCCAAGTCGAACACGGTCGCAGCCACCGCGAGGCTCGCGAAGCCAATAAAGATTACGGCGACCACGGCGTTACCCACGAAGGTTACGTCGCGCCGCAACGCTGCAACTACATTTTGTCTTTTCATCATTGCCTGATGCTCCGTTAGAGCCGCGTACAGGACAACGCATTTCTACGCTTTGGGACTCATCCAGCCTATAATTTCTACGTTAAATTATGGGTGCATCGCAGCACTTCGACGCATAGCAGCCATGACCGCATATGCGCGACGAATTGGCGCGCCCTAGGGGATTCGAACCCCTGTTACCGCCGTGAAAGGGCGGTGTCCTAGGCCTCTAGACGAAGGGCGCAGCGAAGTTGGGGACGTATAGAGACGTTCCCGGTCAGCGGCAAGCGGTTGTAAATTACCACTTACCCGTATTGGGCATCGACTTCCACGGTTCCTGGGGAGGCAGGGCGGCACCTTTTTGCAGCAGTTCGATGGAATGCTTATCGGGCGAGCGCACGAAAGCCATGACGCCGTCGCGCGGCGGGCGATTGATGGTCACGCCAGCCTTCATCAATTTCTCGCATGCCGCATATATATCGTCGACCTCATAAGCGAGATGACCGAAATACCGCGCTTCGCCATAGTCCTCGCTGTCCCAGTTGAAAGTAAGTTCGACTTCGGGCCCCGGCCGGCCTTTGGTCTTGCTCGCCTCGACCTGTTTCTCGTCATCCGGGCCCGCCAGGAACACGAGCGTATAGCGGTTCTTGTCGTCGACCCGGCGGCGGGTTTCCTTGAGGCCGAGCTTATTGACGTAGAAGTCGAGCGCGGCATCGAGATTGCTTACGCGCAACATGGTGTGCAGATATCGCATGGTGAGGGCCTCAATGATAAGGGGCGGATAGAATTTACGACTGTCCGGCGACTATATAGCAATGATTGCCTCCGATCTTAAAACGGCAGTGTCAAAATTGCGCGCTCTCATTGATGACGCGCAATCGATATTGCCTTTCACCGGCGCCGGGATTTCCACCGAATGCGGCATTCCGGATTTTCGCTCGCCCGGCGGGTTGTGGACCAAGAACCAGCCGATCCCGTTCGACGCTTTCGTCGCCAGCGCCGACATGCGCGACGAAGCCTGGCGGCGCCGTTTTGTTATGGAAGCGAGTTTTGCCAATGCAAAACCCGGACGCGGCCATCGCGCGCTCGCCAGTCTCTACCGCGCCGGCAAGGTCCAAGGCGCTGGTAACCCAGAACATCGACAATCTTCATCAGGCGTCCGGCATTCCGCCGCACGACATTGTCGAACTGCACGGCAATACCACTTACGCGCTCTGTCTCGACTGCGCCGAGCGTTACGAATTGTCTTGGGTGCGGCAAAAATTCGAAGCCGATGGCGAGCGTGCACCGGATTGCCATTGCGGCGGCTTGATCAAGACCGCGACCGTTTCATTCGGGCAGGCGATGCCGGCCGACGCGATGGCGCGCGCCGAACAATTGAGCAAGCATTGCGACCTGTTTCTCGCCGTCGGCTCGTCATTGGTGGTGTGGCCGGCGGCGGGATTTCCACTCATGGCCAAGCGCAACGGCGCGGCACTCGTCATCATCAATCGCGAACCGACCGAGTTCGATGAACTTGCCGATCTGGTGGTGCGCGCCGACATCGGCGACGCGCTCGCACCCTTCATCGCGTCCTGATTCGCAAGGCTTTCTGCTGTGCACAGACCTGTGCGCAAGCATATTTTGCACTTTGCGGTTCAAGGCCCGGTGTTATCTTCGAATCCACAGATTCGTCGAAGCGCCCGCTACGAGGTGCCAATAAGACGGCGGGTCATGGCGTCGGACGGGGTTGGATCGAAAATGTCAGGTACAAATCTCCGGCCCGGAACGGTCCGAGAACTCGTCGACGATACGGCGACCGACCTCGTTGAATTGACCGGCGTCATCAAATGGTTCGACGTCTCCAAAGGCTTCGGTTTCATCATCCCTGACAACGGCATGCCGGACGTGCTGCTGCATGTGACTTGCCTCCGCCGCGACGGTTTCCAGACCGCCTATGAGGGCGCGCGGGTGGTGGTTGAAGTGTCGCAACGCCCCAAGGGCTTGCAGGCTTTCCGGATCGTGTCGATGGATGAGTCGACCGCTTTGCACCCGGCGCAGATGCCGCCGCCGCGCACCCATGTCACTGTGACAGCGACCAGCGGGCTCGAACGTGCCCAGGTCAAATGGTTCAACCGCTTGCGCGGCTTTGGATTTCTGACCCGCGGCGACGGCACGCCGGATATCTTCGTGCACATGGAAACGCTGCGCCGCTATGGCCTGGCCGAATTGCGGCCGGGACAGACCGTGCTGGTGCGTTTCGGGCCTGGCCCGAAAGGCCTGATGGCCGCCGAAGTCCATCCCGACGGCGGGCCGCTCGGTCTGGCTTCGCACTAAGGCTTGCCACTAAGCTTGGCCTCCAATTAAGCTTTCCACTAAGGTCGCGCCTGCCGCCGAACCATGGCGCAGCGCTCACGCCGGCGCGCGGGTGGTCGATTTTCCCGTTGCCGCTCGCTATGAGCCCGCGTAAAGCCGTGGCCATGCGCGCCTTGCGGCTTACCACCCTTTTATTGTTCGGCCTGCTGGTTGCCGGCGGCCCCGCCCGGCCAGCCAGCCTGCAGACGCTTGAAATCGCCAGCAAGACTGGGGTGCATGTATTTTCCGTGGAAGTCGTCGATAACGACGCCGACCGGGCCAAGGGCCTGATGTTTCGTAAGGAATTGCCTGAGGGCAAGGGCATGTTGTTCGACTTCCATAGCGACCAGAATGTCTCGTTCTGGATGGAAAACACCTATATCCCGCTCGATATGCTGTTTATTCGCGGCGACGGCCGCATCCTCTCCATCGCCGAGAATACCGAGCCGCTATCGACCCGGATCATCCCCTCCGGCGGCCCGGTGCGCCTGGTGCTGGAGGTGATCGCCGGAACCGCCCGCAAGCTCGGCCTCGCGCCGGGCGACAAGGTCGCTTCGCCGTCTATTGAACGGCCGGTAAGGTTGCTGGCCCCTAGCGAAGCGTGTACCAGACCCCCAACATCGGAGCGTAGCGCAGTCTGGTAGCGCATCTGGTTTGGGACCAGAGGGTCGCAGGTTCAAATCCTGCCGCTCCGACCATCCGCCTGCGCTCTTTGAGCTAGGCTTGGCGGTTGGCGAATTCGGACGGACACGATAGAAGGACGCATGACCGCCCGCATCTTCAAGCCCGCCAAGACCGCCATGCAGTCCGGCCTCGCCAAGACCAAGGACTGGACGCATCGAATTCGACCTGACCGAGCCGCGCCAGGTCGAACCGCTGATGGGCTGGACCTCGTCGGGCGACATGCGCCAGCAATTGCGCCTGCGTTTCGACACCAAGGAGGAGGCGATCGCCTATTGCGAGCGCCATGCCATCGCCTACCAGGTGTCCGAGGAAAAGCCGCCGGTGACCCGCCAGCGAATATCCTATTCGCGATAATTTTGCCTTCAAGCGCCGCGACGCTTGGACCCACTGAACGTATTGGATCCGCTAGACGTATTTATTAATGTGCCGCCGCCGGCAGGTCGCGGCCTTGCGTCGGCCGCGCGCTGGCGCAGCAGCGAAATAAAGCGTTCCTCCGGCATCGGCTGGCCTAGCAGGAAGCCCTGGCCGAAATCGCAGCCCATGCTCACCAGCGCCGCGGCGTCGGCGGCATTTTCGATGCCGAGGGCGACCGCGCTGCGGCCGAAATTGATGCGCCAGGTCGATCACGGTCTTGCAAATCGGCGCGTTGACCTTGTCGGCGCCGCAGTCGGCGACAAAGGCGCGGTCGAGCTTGAGTTCGGCAAAAGGCAGTTCGCTAAGCCGCGCCAAGGCCGCATGGCCGCGGCCGAAATCGTCGATGGCGAGATGGACATTGAGCGCTTGTAGCAGTTTTGCGAGATCGCCGGCGGCGCCAAGATCCGTGATGACTTGTTCCTCTGGCACGTCAATCGTCACGCCCGGCCATTTATCGTCGGCTGAGCGATGCGCCCGCACGATGTCTTCGACCGGCAGTTGCTTCAGCGCCGGCATCGGAATGTTGACGCTCAGCCGAAGGTTGACGCCGAGGCTGGAAAAATTGAGCCCGGCCTTGAGCGCGCTCACCAGCGCCAGTTCCGACAATTTGAGAATCGACGCGTCGCTTGCGCCTGGCATGAATGCCGCCGGCATGACGATACCGTGCTGGGGATGGCGCGCGCGGGCATAGGCTTCGGCTCCGGCGAGCTGTTTCTTGCGCAGATTGATCTTGGGCTGGTACCAGAACTCGATCCATTTATTGTTGAGCGCTTCGTCGATATCGATGCGCACGGCTGCCGAAGGCGGCATGCCGATTTTCAGTTCCCGCAGAATCTTGGCGATGGCGTCGGTCTCGAACGGCTTCTTGAGCACCGGCAGCATGATGAGCTTGTGCTGAAGGCCGATGGTCTTGACGTGATCGAGCACCGCCGCGCCGCGATTGCTTACCAGTTGCACCGCGCCGCGAAACCCAAGCTTGCCAAGCGCTACCATCGACTCGATGGCGTCGGCGGATTCGAGCGGGATGTCTTGAAACACCAGATCGGGCACGCGCCGTTCCATGGCGCGGCGCAGCGCGGCGCCGTCGGCGAATTCCATGGTGTCGACGCCGGAGCCATGCAGCACCAGCGACAGGAAGTGCCGGATGCTGGCTTCTTCGTCCACCACGTAACAAAGCGGGGCGGCGCCCGGCGCCAGCGGCGGCGCGGCGGTCTGGTTGGGCTCTGGGGCTGCCATTTGCGACATGGCGCGACCGTATTGCCGTGCGGTTAAAGATGGGTTTCGCAAGCCAAACGGCGCCCGGTCGGGCAAAACTGGGCTAAGGCGATAAAAACACTGATTAATCTGGCGACCCCGGCTGGATTCGAACCAGCGGCCCCCGACTTAGAAGGTCGGTGCTCTATCCAGCTGAGCTACGGGGTCCTCGAATCCCGGTTTACCCGCGCTGCGCCCCTGTGAAAAGGCTTGTTTGCCGATATCGGCCGCCATCACCTCGACACCATCGCGGCATGAACTAATAGTGCCTGCCGCTATACTTATGATGGCCAACGATCGCCACCCCGGAGGTCCTTTCCGATGCTCACCTTGGTTCGCGCCGGCCTTGCTGCCGCGCTGCTGGCCGTTGCCCTGATCCCAGCCCATGCCGCCGATAAGGCCTTCATCAACAAGGATCTGAGCGACGCGGCGATCAAGCTAGAGGCCCAGATAAAGAGCGATGCCGGCGCGGTGACTAAGCCTGCTGCGGCGCTGCGCCGCGATGCCGACGCGGCCTTTCAGAAAAGCGATTTCCGCACCGGCATGACGGTGCTGGGCCAAGCAGTCACAGCGGAGCCCGCCGATGCCGCGACTTGGCTGCGCCTTGCCCGCACCGTGCTGCAAATCAGGCCGCGCGACGAAAAAGAGCGCGCACTGTTGCTCGACCGCGCTTCGAGTGCCGCCTATATCGCTTACCAGCGCGCGGGCGATCGTAATCTCGAAGCCGATAGCCTGGCGGTGCTTGGCCGTGCGCTTGCCGACCGCAAGGAGTGGCGCCCATCGCTCGACGCCTTGCGCCTGTCGCTCGATTTGCGCGAGACCGCCGATCTGCGCGGCCAATATGAGCGGCTGAGGCTTGAGCACGGTTTCCGCTATCTGGATTATTCCGTCGATACCGATTCCGCTTCGCCGCGCGCCTGCTTCCAGTTTTCGGAAAGCCTGCCGGGCAAGCGCACCGATTTCTCACCGTTTGTCGCAGTCGCCAGCGTCGATCGCCCGGCGATCTCGGTCAATGACAAGCAGCTTTGCGTCGAAGGCCTCAAGCATGGCGAGCGCTACACCATCACGTTGCGCGCCGGTCTGCCGTCGGTGGTGCGCGAGACGCTGGCCAAATCGGCCGAGTTCACGATTTTCGTGCGTGACCGCAAACCGTTCGCGCGGTTTTCCGGCAAGGCCTATGTGCTGCCGCGCACCGGCCAGCGCGGCATTCCCGTGCTCAGCGTCAATACCGCCGCGCTCGATATGTCGGTTTACCGCGTCGGCGACCGCAATCTCATCGAAACCATGCTGGGCTACGACTTCCAGCGTAACTTAAGCCGCAGCGACGCCGAGCGCATTGCCAGCGAACGCGGCGCCCAAGTATGGACCGGCGAACTCGCCGTCGAGCAAAAGCTCAACACCGAAGTCACTACGGCGTTTCCCGTCGGCGAAGCGCTCAAGGATCTGGCGCCCGGCGTCTATGTCGTGATCGCCAAGTCCAAGGGCGCTGTTACCGACGATTACGAACAACTCGCCACCCAATGGTTCATCATTTCCGATCTGGGCCTAACGGCCTTTAGTGGCCAAGACGGCATCGACGTCTTCGTCCATTCGCTGGCGAGCGCGCAAGCGCGCGGCTATGTCAGCGTGCGCCTGATTGCGCGCAACAACGAAGTGCTGGCGACTAAGAACACCGACCGCAACGGCTTTGTACATTTCGAGGCTGGGCTGGCGCGCGGCGAGGGCGGCTCAAGCCCTGCAGCCATCGTCGCCAGCGACAGGACCGATTACGCCTTCCTCAGTTTGAAGTCGCCCGCTTTCGACTTCTCCGATCGCGGCGTGGCCGGGCGCCAGGTGCCGGCCGGGCTCGATGCTTTCGTCTATACCGAGCGCGGCGTCTACCGCAGCGGCGAATCCGTCGCGGTCACTGCCTTATTGCGCGATGCGCGCGGCTCGGCCGCGCCCGCGGTGCCGCTCACGCTGGTGGTCGAGCGCCCTGATGGAGTCGAATATCGCCGCGCGCTCACGCCGGACCAGGGCATGGGCGGGCGAAGCTGGATTGTGCCTCTGGTCGCGAGCGCGTCGAGCGGCACCTGGCGCGTGCGCGCTTACACCGATCCCAAACGCGCGCCGGTCGGCGAGACCACCTTCATGGTCGAGGATTACGTCGCCGATCGTGTCGAATTCGATCTGACGTCTTCTGAGACTACCATGCCTCGCAATGGCGCGGCGCAGGTTAAGGTCGATGGGCGCTTTCTCTATGGCGCGCCGGCCTCCAATCTCGATCTTGAAGGTTCGGTGTTGATCGCCGCCGCCAAGGAGCGCCCGGGTTTTGCCGGCTACAGCTTCGGATTATACGACGACGAAGTGACGGCTACCCGCCAGGACCTCGACGACCTGCCCAATACCGATGCTGCCGGCAAAGCCAGCTTCCAGGTCAAGCTCGACAAGATTCCGGCGACCTCGCGCCCGTTGGAAGCGCAGATCAGCGTGAGCATGGCCGAATCCGGCGGCCGCGCGGTCGAGCGCAACCTCACACTGCCCATCGCGCCGGATGCGCCGGCCATCGGCGTCAAGCCGGCTTTTTCCGGCCACTCGCTCGCCGACGGCGCCAATGCCGACTTCGATGTCATCTTGGCCGGCATCGACGGCAAGACCGTCGCGAAAAGCGGATTGCGCTACGAACTGCTCAAGATCGACACCAAATACCAGTGGTACAAGCAGAACAACCAGTGGGAATTCGAGCCGATCAAGCGTACCGAGCGCGTCGCCAGCGGCAATATCGACACCGTCGCCGGCAAGCCGGCGCGGCTGTCGCTGCCGGTCAAATGGGGCCGCTATCGGCTGGAAGTGTCGGCGCCTGAGCCAAATGGCGCCGTCACATCGTTGACTTTCGATGCCGGTTTTTATGCCGAAGTCGAGCGCCGATACGCCCGATTTGCTCGAAGTGGCGCTCGATAAGACCGACTTTAAGACCGGCGAGACCATGAATATCGCGGTGACCGCGGCAACGGCCGGCAATCTTACCGTCAATGTGTTCACCGACCGTCTGGTCGCCAGTCAATCGCAAGATGTGCAAGCGGGCACGGCGCAAATCAAACTGAGTGTCGGCAAGGATTGGGGGACGGGGGCTTATATTGTTGCGACTTTGCGGCGTCCGCTAGACGCGGCGGCGCAGCGCATGCCGGGCCGCGCCATCGGCGTTCAGTGGTTCGGCATAGATCGCACCGCGCGCACGCTCGCGCTCGACATGAAACTGCCGGACACGCTGCGGCCCAATTCCGTGCTCGGCGTGCCGTTGCATGTAGCGGGGCTTGGCGCGGGCGAAGAGGCGCATGTCGTGGTCGCCGCCGTCGATGTTGGCATACTCAATCTCACCCACTACAAGCCGCCGGCGCCCGACGATTATTATCTCGGCCAGCGCAGGCTAACGGCTGAAGTGCGCGATCTCTACGGCCAATTAATCGACGGCATGCAAGGCGCGCGCGGCGCCATCCGTTCCGGCGGCGACATGGCGGGCGCCGAATTGTCCGGATCGCCGCCGTCGCAAGCGCCACTCGCGCTTTATTCCGGCATCGTCAAGGTCGGCGCCGACGGCACGGCGCATGTCAACTTCGACATCCCTGCCTTCGCCGGCACCGTGCGCGTGATGGCGATCGTTTGGAGCAAGGACAAGGTCGGCAAGGCGACCGCCGACGTGGTGGTGCGCGATACCGTGGTGCTCACCGCGACACTGCCGCGCTTCCTGCGAACCGGCGACAAGGGCGCCGTGCAGCTTGAACTCGACAATGTCGAGGGCGCGCCCGGCGACTATAGCGTTACGGTAAGCGCCGACGGCGCGGTCAAACTCGACACCGACAAACCGCAAGCCATGCCGCAGGTCATGAAACTGGCGGCCAAGCAGCGCGACCGCGTATCGGTACCGGTATCGGCATTGGGTTCCGGCCCCAGCACCTTGGCTGTCAATATTACAGGCCCGAACGGCTTTACATTGGCGCGCAATTATCCGCTCGATGTGCGCCCGGCCACTCAAATCCTCACCCGTCGCACCGTGCGCGCGCTCGCCAAAGGCGAAACACTCACTTTGTCGAATGACATGTTTGCCGATTTCGTGCCCGGCACCGGCCGGGTAGGGCTGTCGATCGCGGTTTCGACCTCGCTCGATGCCGCCACGCTGCTTAATGCGCTCGACCGCTATCCCTTTGGCTGTTCAGAACAGATCACCAGCCGCGCGGTGGCGATGCTTTACGTCAATGAACTGGCGGCACAAGCCAAGCTCGCGCCCGATGGCGAGATCGACCAGCGCATCAAGGATGCCATCGCGCGGCTGCTGGCCCGCCAAGGCGCCAACGGTTCGTTCGGCCTGTGGTCGGTCGGCGGCGAGGATGCCTGGCTCAATTCTTACGTCACTGATTTCCTCACCCGCGCGAAAGAGCGCGGCTTCGAAGTCCCAGTGAGCGCCTTCACGCTGGCCGTGGACCGTTTGCGCAATTTCGTCGCCGCTTCGCCGGAACCCGGCAAGGATGGCGGACGCGAACTTGCCTATGCAATGTATGTATTGGCGCGCAATGGCGCGGCGCCGCTTGGCGACCTGCGCTATATCGCTGACGTGAAACTGGCCGATGTGGTGACGCCGATTGCGAAGGCGCAGATCGCTGCCGCGTTGGGCATGCTCGGCGACAAGGCGCGCAGCGATCAGGTCTATCTCGCAGCGCTCGATGCGATTGCGCCGCAGCCCAAGCTCGATCTGGGACGCGCTGATTTCGGCTCGGCTTTGCGCGATGCCGCGGCATTCGTGACGCTTGCTTCCGAAGGCCGCGCGCCGCAAAAAACGATCGACGACGCAATTTCGCGCGTCGATGCCGCCCGCACGCTGTCGTCTTACACTTCGACACAGGAAGATGCGTGGCTGGTGCTGGCCGCCCGCGCGCTCGCCAAGCAGCTCAACGCGATATCGCTCACCGTCGCCGGCGAGAAACGCCAAGGCGCCTATTATCGGAGCTTGCGCGCCGACCAACTCGCGGCGCCATTGACGGTTACCAATAATGGCGACGGCAACGTACAAGCGGTGGTGTCGGCAAGCGGCGCGCCGCTCACGCCGGAGCCTGCCGCCGAGCGCGGCTTCAAGATCGAGCGCGAGTTTCATATGCTTGATGGCGAAGCCGCCGATCCGGCCAAAGCCAAGCAGAACCAGCGCTTCGTCGTGGTCTTGAAAATGACCGAGCCGCAACCGCAGTTCGGCCGCGTCATTGTCGCCGATTATCTGCCGGCCGGCTTCGAGATCGACAATCCGAAGCTGGTGTCATCGGCCGATACCGGCGGTCTCGCCTGGATTACCGATGCGGCCGATCCGGTGAATACCGAATTCCGTGACGACCGTTTCACCGCGGCCTTCGACCGCAAGCAGGATGATTCACCGGTGTTTACGGTGGCCTATGTGGTGCGCGCGGTTTCGCCCGGCCACTATGTAATGCCGCAAGCCATCGTCGAGGACATGTACCGCCCGGATCGTTTTGGGCGCACGGCCACTGGCTCGATCGAGGTCACAGCGGCAAAATGAAACGCGGGCGCATCATATTGGCGGGATTGGCGGCAGTGGCCGCGCTGGTGGCTCTGGCCGGCGGCGCCTGGGTCTATTCCCTAGGGCCGGCCCCGCTCGGCAAAAATCTCGAGACCTCGCATATCGTGCTGGACCGCGAGGGGCGGCTGTTGCGCGCTTACGCCACCGTTGAAGGCCGCTGGCGGCTTCCGGCGCGGGTAGACGATGTCGATCCTCGCTTCGTGCGATTGCTGCTGGGTTACGAGGACAAACGCTTTTACGAGCATCACGGCGTCGATCCATTCGCTATCGGGCGGGCGGCATTTCAGTTAATTTCGCAGAGACATATAGTCTCGGGCGCAAGTACTTTATCAATGCAGGTCGCGCGCCTGTTGGAGCCCCGCGAACACCGCAGTTTTGGAGCGAAACTGCGCCAGATCACGCGCGCCTTCGAGCTCGAATATGCCCTCGGCAAGGACGAAATTCTGTCGCTTTATCTAACGCTGGCACCCTATGGCGGCAATCTGGAGGGCATCCGTGCGGCGTGCTTGGCCTATTTCGGCAAGGAGCCCAAGCGCCTGTCGCTGAGCGAGGCGGCGCTGCTGGTAGCGCTCCCCCAGTCGCCCGAAATGCGACGGCCCGACCGCTTCCCGGCGGTTGCGCGCGCTGCCCGCGACCGCGTGCTCGACCGGGCGGTGGCGCAAGGCATTGTCCCGCAAGACGAGGTCGCGCGCGCTAAATCGGAGCCGTCGCCGCAGGCGCGTAAAGCGCTGCCGGTGCTGGCACCCCATGCCGCAGACGAGGTGGTTGCCGCCGAGCCGGCGATGCGCACCCACCGGCTCACCATCGACGCCTCTTTGCAAAAAACACTGGAAGACTTGGCGCGCGAACGCGCCCGCGCGCTGGGCCCGCAAATATCGGTGGCCATTCTAGCCGTCGATAACGCCACCGGCGAAATCCGCGCGCGCGTGGCTTCCGCCGATTACTTCGATGCCCGCCGCGCCGGCCAGGTGGACATGACAAGCGCGCTGCGCTCGCCCGGCTCGACGTTAAAACCCTTTATTTATGGACTTGGATTCGAGGACGGCCTGATCCATCCCGAAACACTAATCGACGATCGCCCGGCGCGTTACGGCAGCTATACGCCGGAGAATTTCGACCTGACCTTCCAGGGTACGGTGACGGTGCGCCGCGCGCTGCAATTGTCGCTTAACGTGCCGGCCATTGCGGTGCTTGGCAAAGTCGGCGTCAACCGGTTAAGCGCGCGACTGGCGCAGGCCGGTGCTGCGCTTGTTCTGCCCAAGGGCGAAGCGCCCGGCCTCGCCATGGGGCTGGGCGGTGTCGGCATTCGGCTCACCGATCTGGTGATGCTCTATATAGGATTGGCGCGCGGTGGCCTGACGACACCGCTGATCGAGCGAGCGGGCACATCTCCCGCAAGCGCGCGCCGGCTGCTCGAGCCGGTCGCCGCCTGGTATGTCGGCAATATATTGATCGGCGCGCCACCGCCCGATAACGCGCCGCATGGGCGCATCGCTTTCAAGACCGGTACATCCTACGGCTATCGCGACGCCTGGGCGGTCGGCTTTGACGGGCGCATGACGGTTGGCGTTTGGGTCGGACGTCCTGACGGCGCGCCGGTGCCGGGCCTCGTCGGGCGCACCGCCGCCGCGCCGATTTTGTTCGATGCCTTTGCGCGCTCAGGGTTAGTACCACTGCCGCTCGCCCGCGCGCCCAAGGGGGCGCTGTTTGCGAGCACGAACAAGCTGCCGCCGCCGTTGCAGCGTTTTAACCTCGCGCGCGGCTTAAGCGAAGCGTCCGAGCCGCCGCGCATCATGTATCCGCCCGACGGCGCCAGCATCGAGGTTGCGGACGGCCACAAAAGCGACCCGGTCGCGCTCAAAATTACCGGCGGCGCGGCGCCGCTCACCGTCATGGTCAACGGCGTGCCGCTGGTACAAAAGGATGGCCGCCGCACATTGTTTTTTCAGCCCGATGGACCGGGCTTTGTTCGGCTAACCGTGATGGACGCCCGCGGTGCTGCCGACAGCGTCATGGTGCGCGTGCAGTAGCGCCGCCGCTTCTTGGTCTTTATTGTCGGCCGAAAGCGGTAGAATCGATCAAAATTAAACCCAGAGACCCATGAGCACGACCGCCAATGACGCGCGTCAATCCATTGCCCCGGCGCGGGGGCTCACGGCCGTGCTCGATTATGCGGCCGGTTCGCACCGGCGCGCGGCGGCGCTGCTCGTGGCGTTCGCGCTGATCGCCTTCCTGCCGGGATTTTTTCAGATTCCGCCGGTTGACCGCGATGAGGCGCGCTTCGCGCAAGCCACCAAGCAGATGCTGGAGAGCGGCGAATATGTCGATATCCGCTTCCAGGATGAGGTTCGCTACAAAAAGCCGGTCGGCATCTATTGGCTGCAAGCTGCCGCGGTAAAAGCGGGGGAAGCGCTCGGCGTTCCGCGCGCGCTGACCACGATTTGGCTGTACCGGTTGCCATCGCTTGCCGGTGCTACCGGCGCCGTGCTGCTGACCTATTGGGCCGCGCTCGCCTTTGTCGCGCGCCGCGCTGCGCTGGTGGCAGCGCTAATGATGGCGAGTTCGATTTTGCTTGGCGTCGAGGCGCGGCTGGCCAAGACCGACGCTGTGCTGTTGCTCACTTGCGTGGCAGCGATGGGCGCGATGGCCCGCATTTACCTGGTCAGCCGGCGCACGCCGAACGCGCCGACCGGCTGGGCCATGCCGGCAATTCTTTGGACCGCGCTCGCCGGCGGCGTTCTGATCAAGGGCCCGTTGATCCTGATGTTCGTCGTCCTCACGGCGCTCACGCTGTCGATTGCCGACCGTTCGGGGCGATGGATTTGGCAGTTGCGGCCATGGAGCGGATTTGCGTGGCTAATCGTACTGGTGCTGCCGTGGTTCGTCGCCATTGTGGCCAAGTCCGGCGACAGTTTTTTCGTGCAGGCGATCGGCCAGGACATGCTCGCGAAAGTCGCCAGCGGGCAGGAGGCCCATGGCGCACCGCCGGGATATTATCTCCTGCTGTTCTGGGTGACGTTCTGGCCGGGATGCGTGCTCGCCGGCCTTGCGGCGCCTATGGTGTGGAAAGCGCGGCGCGAACCGGGCGCGCAATTTCTGCTGGCCTGGCTGATCCCGTCCTGGATCGTGTTCGAAGTGGTGATGACCAAGCTGCCGCATTACGTGCTGCCGCTATATCCGGCGATTGCCATTCTGATTGCCGGAATTCTTGAAAAGGGCGCGTTGGCGCGCACGCCGTGGATGGTGCGCGGCACAATCGGCTGGTTCATCTTTCCGGTCGTAATCGCCCTCGCGGCGATCGTCGGATTTATTTTGATTGGCCGCGACCTTGGCTTGATTGCGTGGCCGTTTGCTGCGGTCGCGATGATTGCCGGCCTGTTCGCCTGGCGTCTCTATGAAGTGGACGGAGCGGAACGCTCGTTGTTGCGTGGCATGGTGGCGTCGGTGTTTATCGCCATCACGGTTTATGCGGTGACGTTTCCCTCGCTCCCCGGACTGTTCCCTAGCGCTCTGATCGCCGATGAAGTGCGCACGACCGGCTGCCGAGAACCGCAGGTCGCTTCTACCGTTGCCTATCAGGAGCCAAGCCTCGTGTTCATGCTCGGCACCGGCACGCGGTTCACCGACGGCGCGGGCGCGGCCGAATTTCTCCAGCAGGGGCCGTGCCGTTTCGCCTTGGTCGACCCGCGCAGCGTCGCAAGTTTCGTGGCGCGAGCAAATTCAATCGGATTGCATTATTCGCTGGCGCAGCGCATCGAAGGCTACAATATCAGCATCGGGCGGCCGGTGGATTCGACTTTGTTCCGCTCGACGGGAGAGCCATGAACTTAGCCAGTGAACTCAAGCAAGAGGCGGCCGGCGTTGCCAAGGTCTTGCGGCGCTGCGCGGGAAATGTCGCAGCCGCGCTGGCGAAGTTAATACGTAAACCGCGCATTCACTTGAAACAACCTTGGCTGTGGCCGCCAATGAAGCTTGGTGTCGCCGCGGCGGTGGCAGTCGCCGTTTTTCTATTTGTCCAATATTTTTTTGACGCCGCCGCGATCACCACCGCACGCACATTGCCGCGCTGGATCGTCTCGCCATTCGATTGGTACACCGACTTCGGCAAGTCGGGCTGGTTTCTCTGGCCGCTTGGACTATTGTTCCTGGCGCTCGCCGCTTTGCCGCCAAACCTGACGCCGATATCGCAACGCGTAATGGCGGCGGTAATGGTGCGGGTCGGCTTTCTGTTTGTGGCAATCGGACTGCCCAGCCTGTTCACGACGTTGATAAAAAATGTGATCGGCCGCGCGCGCCCGTTTGTGGGCGGTGTTGCTAACCCTTATCTGTTCGATCCGTTCCATTGGTCGCCGGCTTACGCCAGCCTGCCTTCCGGACACACCACGACGGCCTTCGCCGTTCTGGCGGCCTTCGGCACGCTTTGGCCGCGCGCCCGCACAATATTGCTGATCTACGCTCTCCTGATTGCCGTGAGCCGGGTGGTGGTGACGGCCCATCACCCGAGCGATGTGCTGGCCGGCGCGCTGGTGGGGATCGTAGGCGTCATGATGGTGCGCCGCTGGTTCGCGCTGCGGCTGCTGGGTTTCTCGGTGACGCCGGACGGGGCCTTGCGGCAATTTCCCGGGCCCTCGCTCAGGCGTATCAAAGCCGTTGCGCGCGAGCTATTGGCTCAATAAGAAACGGTCGAGTTCAACGCCAATTCGGCTTTTGGCCTGCCACCGGGACCTTAATCTATGAACGCAATCGATCCTGCGGTCTGCGTCGTGGTGCCGGTCCGCAACGAGGCCGGCAATATAGCCGTGCTGGTGGCCGAGATCGCCAAGGCGCTCGACGGCCAATGGCCGTTCGAAGTGATTTACGTCAATGACGGTTCCACCGACGGGACCGAAGTCGAACTGCAACGTCTGATGGCGCAATATCCCTGGCTGCGCCGCGTGCGGCACAAGCAATCCTGCGGCCAATCCTGCGCGGTGCGCAGCGGCGTGGCCGCGGCTCGCGCGCCATTGGTGGTCACGCTCGACGGCGACGGGCAGAACGATCCGGCCTTTATTCCGGCGCTGCTACGGGCCCTGGAAACGGGCGGTCCGCGCGTCGGAATGATCGCCGGCCAGCGGGTCGGGCGCAAGGCGAGCGGGTTCAAAAAACTGCAATCGCGCATCGCCAATGCGGTGCGCGGCGCAGTGCTCCGCGATGGTACGCGCGATACCGGCTGCGGGCTCAAAGCATTCCGCCGCGACGTGTTCTTGCGCTTGCCGTATTTCGACGGCTTGCACCGTTTCCTGCCGGCCCTGGTGCGGCGCGAGGGTTATGAAATCGGCTATGTCGACGTGGTCGATCGGCCGCGCGCCAGCGGCGTGTCGAATTACGGATTATGGGACCGGCTGTGGGTCGGGATACTCGACCTCGCCGGCGTGTGGTGGCTGATCCGCCGCAAGAAGCGCGTTCCGGAAATTGTAGGAGGATCACGTACCAATGGGAACTATGCTAATCGACATTGCGCACGCCGTCGGCGGATATCTGCAAGACGTCTTCATCGGCAAAGCCGATTGGGGAATTATCATCGGCTATGTCGCGCAATTATTATTCGCCATGCGCTTCGTGGTGCAGTGGATTGCTTCCGAGCGCGCGGGGCGTAGCGTGGTGCCGACCGCGTTCTGGGTATTCTCGATCGGCGGCGGCATCATGCTGCTGGGCTATGCGCTGTACCGCAAAGATCCGGTCTTCATCATCGGGCAGGCCTTCGGCGTATTCGTCTATCTGCGCAATTTGCAATTCGTATTGCGCAGCGGCGGCGCGGCGGCGATCTAGGGCGCCGGGGAGAGACGAAATGGGGCTGCTAGACGGCGACACCGCGCTTGTAACAGGTGCGGCATCTGGCATCGGGCGCGGTATTGCGCGAGCCCTCGCTCAGGAAGGCGCGCGCCTCGTTTTGAGCGACGTCTTCGCCGAGTCCGGCCAAGCGCTCGCGCGCGAACTCGACGCTACATTCATTGCCGCGGACCTGACGGAGCCCGCCGCAGCGCGGGTGCTGTTCGACACCGCGCTGGAGGCGCTCGGCCAACTTTCTATCTTCGTGCATAGCGCTTCGCCCAGGCGGTCCGAGGAACAGACAGTTTTGGCGGTCACCGAGCCGGAGTGGGACGCGATGTTGAACGTTGGCCTGCGTTCGGGCTACGTGCTGGGACAAAGCGTCGGCGCGCATATGAAGTCGCGCGGAATCAAGGGACGCATGCTTTATATCACGTCATTGCACGCTTATTCACCGCGCAACCTTCCCCATTACAGCGCCACCAAGGCCGGGCAGACCATGCTCATGAAGGAACTTGCGCGCGCGTTGGGCGGCGACGGCATCCGCGTCAACGCCATTGCACCGGGCGCGATACCCGGCGGCGGCTTCAACGCAGATGTAAAATCGCTGCAAGCAATGATTCCGATGGGTCGCACCGGCACGCCGGAGGACATCGCGTGCATGGCACTAGCACTGCTGAGCGACCGGTTCTCGCGCTACGTCACCGGCACAACAGTGGTCGTGGATGGCGGCTTGGCGCTTTATAACTGGATCCCGCGCGCGTCTTGAATTATTTCGCCGCCGCCATAGCCGCGAATCCGCCTTCGAGGTCGGCGATCAGGTCGCCTGGGTCTTCCAATCCGATATGAAAGCGCAGCGTCGGTCCGCCCGGCGCCCATGGCGTCGCCGTGCGATATTCGGCGCAATCGAACAGAATCACGAGACTCTCGAATCCGCCCCAAGAATAACCCATGCCGAACAGCGTGAGTTCGTTCATAAAGGCGTAAACGGCTTTCTCGCTCATCGGCTTAAGCACGATGCTGAACAGCCCGCAGGCGCCGGTGAAATCGCGTTTCCAGATCGCGTGGCCGGGATCGCTTTCAAGCGCGGGGTGCAAGACGCGCGCTACTTCGGGCCGTTGTTCGAACCATCGTGCGACGCGCAGGCCGGACTCGTTATGGCGCGCGAGCCTGACGGCCATGGTGCGCAAGCCGCGCAGCGCAAGATAGATGTCATCCGGTCCGACGCACAGCCCCATGGTGTTCATCGTAGTCTTGAGCGCTGGCAGCGTCACCGCATTGGCCGATACGCAGCCGAACATAATGTCGGAATGGCCGCCGATATATTTAGTGCCGGCCTGGATCGATAGATCGACGCCTTTTTCGAAGGCGCGGAAATACAAGGGCGTCGCCCAGGTATTGTCCATCAGCACCAACGCGCCTTTGTCATGCGCGACTTTTGCTATGGCGGGAATGTCCTGCATCTCGAAACTTTGCGAGCCGGGCGCTTCCACGAACACCAAACGCGTGTTCGGTTTGAATAGTTTGGCGATATCGGCGCCGATCAGCGGATCGTAATAAGTGGTTTCGACCCCCATGCGCTTGAATACGCCGTCGCAGAAATTGCGGGTCGGCCGGTAAACACTGTCGGTTATCAGGACATGGTCGCCCGAACCGGCCACGGCCAAAAGTGCGGTCGAAATTGCGGCCAGGCCCGATGGCAGCAGTGCGACGCCGGCACAGCCCGGACCCTCGATTTCGGTAAGCGCATTTTCCAGCGCCTCCGAGGTCGGCGTGCCGCGGCGGCCATATTGATAGCGGGAACGGTGCGCGACTTGGTCCTCGCCGGTCGGATAAAGCACCGTGGAGGCGTGGTAGACCGGCGGATTGACAAAGCCATGATAGGCCTTGGGATCGCGGCCGGCATTGACCAAATGGGTTTCCGGCTTGAGCGGGAGTGTGGGCGGCTTCGCCATGGCGTTTTGACGGTCCGGTTTCGTGGCGGGCTTGGAGCCGATGCGCGCCATTTACGTCCGCATTGGGCATAAGCGTCAACCCCTTGACCTTTACGCGTGATCGTTCTGATATGGCGAAAGTTCCGAGGGCTCGGGGAGAACGTCCGGCAATTACCTTTTCCAATTCGGGGCAGGCGCTCCTTGGCAGGGAAATTGCTTGGTAAATCCTCGAGGGGCGCCGCATCCCAGTATGCGTTGAAGAGGTCGCCAAATAAATCGTATTGTTAGCATTCTCGCGCTTGCCGTCGTTCTTGCCGCGCAAAGCGCATCAGCCCAAACACTGAAAGCAGTTAAGGACCGCGGCACTCTCAATTGCGGCTCTAACGGTTCCCTGGCCGGCTTCGGCCTGCCGGACGCGCAAGGCAAATGGACGGGCCTTGACGTTGACTTCTGCCGCGCGGTCGCCGCGGCAGTATTAGGCGATGTCAACAAGGTCAAGTTCGTGCCGCTGTCGGCGAAGGATCGCTTTACCGCGCTGCAATCCGGCGAGGTGGATGTCCTTGCGCGCAACACGACCTGGACCAGTTCGCGCAACTCGCAGCTCGGCCTGCTTTTCGCTGGCGTCGATTACTATGACGGCCAGGGCTTCATGGTGCGCAAGTCGCTGAAAGTGAATTCGGCGCTTGAACTCAACGGCGCTTCGGTTTGCGTGCAGCAGGGCACCACCACCGAACTTAATCTGGCCGACTTTTTCCGTGCTCACAATATGACGGTCAAGACCGTAACCTTTGCCACCGCGAACGAGGCGGTGAAGGCCTACGACGCCAGCCGTTGCGACGCGTTCACGACCGACGCCTCGGGTCTCTACTCGGAGCGTTTGCGGCTCGCCAATCCGGACGACCACATCGTGCTGCCGGAAATCATCTCCAAAGAGCCGCTCGGGCCGGCGGTCCGTCAAGGCGACGATCAGTGGTTTAACGTCGTCAAGTGGACACTGTTCGCGATGCTCAACGCGGAAGAAGCGGGCATCACTTCTAAGAATATCGACGAGATGATGAAATCGACCAATCCGGACATCAAGCGCTTCGTCGGCACCGAAGGAAACTATGGCGAGCAATTGGGTCTGGGCAAGGATTGGGCGGTAAACATCGTAAAGCTCGTCGGCAATTACGGCGAAGTCTTCGACCGCAATGTCGGCGCGGGCTCGCCGCTCAAGATCGAACGCGGGTTGAACAAGCTGTGGAACAAGGGTGGTATAATGTACGGGCCGCCGATCCGCTGATCGAAAACGACTACCGGATCGACGCGGGAGGTCAAAGTCCTGCGTCGGTCCGGAGCAAGTTGCCGCCGGGGGCATAATGTGGCTGGCGAGGGGTAGGCGAGGGGTAAATGTCGATTGACCTTCCGGCGGGGTCTTCCCCTGCGCGGGTTGCGTTTTACAACGACCCCAAAATTCGCAGCATTACCTATCAGGTTGCGCTTTGCGCGATCATTGGGTTCTTCGTCTATGATGCCGCCAGAAACGCGATCACCAATCTCGAACGCGCCCATATCGCGTCCGGGTTTGGTTTTTGGGAAAACACCGCCGGCTTCGACATCGGCCAAACGTTGATCCAATATAGTTCGCAGTCGTCCACCTATGGACGCGCCTTTTGGGTGGGGCTGCTCAATACCCTGCTGGTGGCCGGCCTTGGCATCATCGTTGCAACCATCCTCGGTTTCGTCATCGGCATCTCCCGGCTGTCGAAAAACTGGCTGGTAAGCAAGGCTGCTACCGGCTACGTCGAAACCATCCGTAATATTCCGCTGCTGCTGCAATTGCTGTTCTGGTACAACGCCGTGCTCAAAGCGCTGCCGGAAATGCGGGACAGCTTTAGAATTCCGGGTGGCATCTTAATCAACAACCGCGGCCTATTCACGCCGCAACCGATTTTCGGGCCCGGGTTCCATTGGGTGACGATCGCGTTTTTTCTCGGAATTGTCGGATCGGTCGTTTTTTATTTTTGGGCGCGCAAACGGCAGGAAAAGACAGGCCGGCAGGCGCCGGGTTTCCTGGTAACGCTCGGCCTGGTGATCGGCGTGCCGGTGGTGGTGCTGTTGCTCGCCGGATTTCCGCTGTCGTTCGATTTCCCGCAAGGCGGACGCTTCAACATCAGCGGCGGCGTCGAGATACTGCCGGAATTTGCCGCGCTGCTGTTTGGTCTTTCGATCTATACGGCGTCGTTCATCGCCGAAGTAGTGCGCGCCGGCATTCTTTCCGTTTCGCGCGGCCAGACCGAGGCGGCCTTTTCGCTTGGCCTGCGGCCGCGGCCGACCTTACGGCTGATCGTGGTGCCGCAGGCGATGCGGGTCATCATTCCGCCGCTCACCAGCCAATACCTCAACCTGCTGAAGAACTCTTCCCTGGCGGTGGCGATCGGCTACCCAGACCTCGTGCAGGTATTCACCGGCACGGTGTTGAACCAGACCGGCCAGGCGGTCGAGGTCGTCGCCATCACGATGGCGGTGTACCTTTCGATCAGTTTGACGACATCGCTGCTGATGAATTTGTACAATAGCCGCATCGCGCTGGTGGAAAGGTGAGGACGATGCCATGACGATGGCCGAAGGCGATCTCGCCGTTGCCGAAATCAAGTTCGTGCGCGGCGCCACCATCGACGCCCAGCCGCCGCCGGCGGCGATGCGAGGCGCGGTCGGCTGGCTGTGGGAAAACCTGCTGTCGACAAAATTCAATATCATCCTCACCATCCTGATTGCGCTGCTGGCGTTCTGGATCATTCCCGATCTGGTCAAGTTCCTGCTGATCGACGCGGTATGGACCGGGGTTGACCGCGACGCCTGCCGCGAGATCGTGGTGCATCATCCGGTCGGCGCCTGCTGGCCGTTCGTGTTTGAGCGCTGGCCTTATTTTGTTTACGGCTCTTATCCGATTTCCGAGCGCTGGCGCGTCGATGTGTTCTTCGTGATGCTGGCCATCGGTGTGGTGTGGCTTTTGTGGCTGCACGCGCCGCGCCGCGATGTTGGCATGGCCTATTTCTTCGTCGTGCTTCCGATTTCCTCGTTCATTCTGCTGACCGGCTGGAAGGCGATCGGCCTAATGCCGGTCGACACCTCGCTGTGGGGCGGCATTCTCGTCACCATCGTGGTAGCCTCGGTCGGCATTATCTTTTCCTTGCCTATCGGCATCATGCTGGGGCTTGGGCGGCGCTCTCATATGCCGGCGGTGCGGCTGTTCTCGGTGATTTTCATCGAATTCGTGCGCGGCGTGCCGCTGGTGACGGTTTTGTTCATGGCGAGCGTGATGCTGCCGCTGTTCGTGCCTGAACAATATTCTCCCGACAAATTGCTGCGCGCGCTGGTCGGTATCGCGCTGTTTGCTTCCGCCTATATGGCGGAAGTCGTGCGCGCCGGCTTGCAGGCTATCCCGAAAGGCCAGTTCGAGGGTGCGATGGCCGTGGGATTGGGTTATTCGCAGATGATGCGGCTGATCGTCCTGCCGCAGGCACTCAAGATCACCATTCCAAACATCGTCAACACGTATATCGGCCTATTCAAGGACACCACGCTGGTCTTCATCGTCGGCATATTTGACTTCCTTCAGACCGTCGAAGTCTCGCGCATCGATCCGAAATGGGCGACGCCGGTCACGAGCACGACCGGCTACGCGGTGGCGGCGATGTTCTATCTTGTGTTCTGCTACGCCATGTCGCGTTATGCCCGCGCGACCGAAGCCCGGCTTGCAAAAGCCGAGAGACGGTAACGCATGGATAAGATCACGCGTAAACAAATACAGGTGGTGTCATGAACGCGGCTCCCAATCTTAAGCCGGCCAAGCTCAATAATAGCGTGGCGGTGGAAATCGTCGGCATGAACAAGTGGTATGGCGATTTCCACGTGCTGCGCGACATCAATCTGAAAGTGACGGGCGGCGAGCGCATCGTGATCTGCGGTCCGTCCGGCTCGGGCAAATCGACCATGATCCGCTGCATCAACCGTCTCGAGGAGCACCAGCAGGGTCGCCTCGTTGTCGATGGCGTGGAACTCACGAACGATCTTAAGAAGATCGACGAGGTTCGCCGCGACGTCGGCATGGTGTTCCAGCACTTTAATCTGTTTCCGCACCTCACGGTGCTGGAGAACTGCACCTTGGCGCCAATCTGGGTGCGCAAGATTCCGAAAAAAGACGCCGAAGAAATCGCCATGCACTATCTCACCCGGGTCAAAATTCCCAACCAGGCCGCCAAATTTCCCGGCCAGCTATCCGGCGGCCAGCAGCAACGCGTCGCGATAGCGCGCGCCTTGTGCATGAGCCCGAAGATCATGCTGTTCGACGAGCCGACTTCGGCGCTTGACCCTGAAATGGTCAAGGAAGTGCTCGATACTATGGTGGGGCTCGCCGAAGACGGCATGACCATGCTGGTGGTCACCCACGAAATGGGCTTTGCCCGTCAGGTCGCCGACCGCGTGATTTTCATGGATGCCGGACAGATCGTCGAAATGAACGAGCCGAACGAATTCTTCACGCATCCGCAGCACGAGCGGACCAAGCTTTTCCTGAGCCAAATTCTTCACTAACGGTTAGTGGATTACGGCGCCGCCGGCTTTTTTCCAGGCGTCGATACCGCCCTCGATATGCAGGGTCGATGTAAGCCCCGCGTCCTGCGCCGCCTGCACCGCCATGGCCGAGCGCTCGCCGAAGGCGCAATAGAAAATAATACGCTTGTCGTTGACGCGCGCTAACTCGCGCAGCAACCCGCCGGCGCGCAGGTTGTTTTGCAGGTCGCCGTAAGGCGCATGCAACGCGCCGGGGACGCTGCCGTGCTTCATGCGCTCGCTCGTTTCGCGCAGATCGACAAAGGCCATGTCTGGCCGGCCGGTCATCGCGATGGCGGCTCGCGCATCCAAAGCCCAGCCGCGGCGCGAAATTTCCTGTTGCGCAAGGCCGACCTTCATATTGGATGGCACAGCGACATCCATCATTTTGGGGTTTGGCAGTTTCAGGCTTGCCATCAGCGCGACATAGTCGTCGACGGATTTCACCTGCAAACGCGGATTATAGCGCTTCTCCTCGCCAATGGTGGAAACCGTGTCGCCTTTATAGTCATGCGCCGGAAACACCAGCGTGTCGTCGGGCAGGCGCAGCAATTTGCCGAAGATCAACTCATATTGCATGCGGGCATCGCCGTTCTGGAAATCGGTGCGTCCGGTGCCGCGGATCAACAGTGTGTCGCCGGTAAAGACGCGGTCGCCCATCACGTAACTGTAGGAATCGTCGGTGTGACCGGGGGTATAGAGTACGTCCAGGCTCACGCCTTCGATGGCGAGCTTGTCGCCCTCGGCAAGCCGCATCGACACCACGTCCGCCTTGGTGTTCTCGCCCATCACGGTGATGCAATGAGTGCGGTCGCGCAGCGCACCCAGCCCCGTGATGTGGTCGGCATGCAGATGTGTGTCCATGGCCTTGACCAGGCGCAGGTCGAGCTCATTGATCAATTGCAGATAGCGATCGACCTTTTCGAGCACCGGGTCGATGATCAGCGCCTCGCCGCCGCGCCGGCTGGCGAGCAAATAGGAGTAGGTGCCGGACACGCTGTCGAACAGTTGGCGAAAGATCATTTCTTGCCTGCGCCGTCGTCCTGAAATCATATGCAGCATTTTATATGTTGCAGATCGGCGGCGGCAATAAAAGGGGGCGGCGGATCAGTCCTTTACGACAATCAAATCCGGCCGCGAACCCCATTCCGCCCAGGAGCCGTCATAGATGCGGCCGGGCTTCTTGCCGAGCGCGTCGAGGCCGAGCGTGAGGATGGCGGCGGTAACACCGGAGCCGCAACTGGTGATGACCGGCTTGTCGGTATCGACGCCGGCCTTCTTGAAGGCCGCAGCAATTCGCTCGGGCGACACCAGGCGGCCGTTCTCGACGATTTCGGTATAGGGCACGTTGAAGGCGCCCGGCATATGGCCGGAACGCAGGCCTGGACGCGGCTCGGGATCGCGGCCGGCAAAGCGCCCCGCGGAACGGGCGTCCACCACCTGCACAGCCTTATCGTTGAGCGCCATTTGCACGTCGCCATGCATCGCGACCGCGCCCGTGTCCATGGTGGCGTTGAATTCGCGCTTTGGTTTTTTGACGTCGGCCGCCTCGACCTTTCGGCCTTCCGCTTTCCAGGCCGGGAATCCGCCGTCGAGGATATAGACTTTCTTGGCGCCGAAGATGCGGAAGGTCCACCACACGCGCGGTGCGGAGTTAAGGCCAACGCCGTCATAGACAACGATCGTGTCGGTGTCGGCTATGCCAAGCGCGCCCACCGCCGCGCCGAACTGAGCAGGGCCCGGTAGCATGTGGGGCAGGTCGGTGGAATCGTCGGCAATGGTCTCGATATCGAAAAACACCGCGCCTGGAATATGGCCGGCAAGATATTCGGCATACGCGTCGCGCTTCTGCGTCGGAAGGTAGAATGACGCATCGACGATGGTAACGCCGGGCTTGCCGATCTGGCTTTCGAGCCATTCGGTTGATTTGAGCCACTGGCTGGCAGAGCTTGGGCTGGCGGGAGTTGCACTTGTCATATTGCTTGCTTGCTCATCCGACGTTAATGCGCACCATCTCGCAATCGTTCCGCCTATGCAACGGTGCTAGACAAAGGGCGGCTTGATATTCGACTTGCGCTCCAGCCATTCCGGCACCGGCAGGTTTTTCGAGCGCAGGAACTCCGGATTGAAGAGCTTCGACTGATAGCGCGCGCCGCCGTCGCACAGCACCGTGACGATGGTGTGTCCGGGGCCAAGATCCTTCGCCAGCCGGATGGCGCCTGCGACATTGATGCCAGAGGAGCCGCCGAGGCAAAGCCCTTCGTGGATCAACAGATCAAAAATGATCGGCACGGCCTCTTCGTCAGGAATGAGATAGGCCTTGTCGACCTTCATCTGCTCGACGATGGCTGTGACGCGCGCAAGCCCGATACCTTCGGTGATCGATCCACCGGGAGTGACCTTGGCCTCTCCATGGTCGAAAAAATTGTACATCGCCGCGCCGCGTGGATCGGCGACGCCGATCGTGACGCTGTTTTTCTTTTCCTTGAGATAAGTGGAAACACCGGCGAGAGTGCCGCCGCTGCCGACTGCGCAGACGAAGCCGTCGATCTTGCCGCCGGTCTGTTGCCAGATTTCGGGACCAGTCGAGACGTAGTGGGCTTTGGTGTTGTCCAGGTTGTTCCACTGGTCGGCGAAAATGACGCCGTTCTTCTCGGTCTTCGTCAATTCGTCGGCCAGCCTGCGGCCAACATGCTGGTAATTGTTCGGATTGGCGAAGGGCAGTGCCGGCACTTCGATAAGTTCGGCGCCGCATAGCCGCAACATGTCCTTTTTTTCTTGGCTTTGCGTTTCCGGAATGACGATCAACGTGCGGTAGCCGCGCGCATTGGCGACCAGCGCCAGCCCGATGCCGGTATTGCCAGCCGTCGACTCCACTACCAGCCCGCCGGGCTGCAATTCGCCGCGTGCCTCGGCCTCCATGATTATCTGGCGGGCGGTGCGATCCTTGACGGAGCCGCCCGGATTCATGAATTCGGCTTTGCCCAGAATGGTGCATCCGGTCGCCTTCGACGCCGCCACAAGCTTGATCAGCGGCGTGTGGCCGATGGCTTCAACAAGGCCGTTGCGGATCGTCATGCCCGGTTCCGGGTGTTCATGGGGAAAATCGACCCTAGTGGAGGCTTGATAGGCCTTCAAGTCCGCTTTGGCCGGCGTTTAAGGTCCATCACACGCAACTTCGAGTGGCTTTGGAAACGACCTCGAAACCATATCGGCGCATTGGCGGGCGGTAATCGGCCACATTCACCACTTCTTTGCCGCCTGCATCTATTCGTGAAGATGGGGATTTATAGCCAATAACCCAGACCCCAATTGGACGAAAGCGGCCGATGAACCTCGACGTCAACACCCTGTTTATGGTGACGATCTATGTGGAGGCCATCCTCGGACTGCTCCTGCTGTTCGCATGGGCGCAGAACACCCAAATTCGTGCCGTCGCTTGGTGGGGCTTTGCCCATCTGATCCGCGCCGCTTCGATCGTGCTGTTTGGCATGTACGGAAATGCGCCCGACCTTATCACGATCGACCTTGCCAACGCACTTCTGTTCACCGCCTTCGCGGTGACTTGGACCGGCGCGCGCGTATTCGACGGCCGACCGGTCGAGCCGGTCTATCTTGTCACCGGCGCGGTAATCTGGTTACTGGTCTGCCGCCTGCCAGTGCTCGCCGACGCCGTCGATGCGCGCGCGATGATCGCGTCCGGCATCATCACGGCTTACACTTGGCTTACGGCTTACGAATTCTGGCGCGGGCGCAGCGAGCAGTTGGTGTCGCGCTGGCCGGCGATTTTCATGCTGTTTGCCCATGGCGCGCTGTTCCTGCTGCGCACGCCGCTGGTAACGATGCTGCCCTGGTCGCCAACCAACAGGATGTTCGGCAGCGTGTGGCTCACCGTGCTCAGCTTTGAAGCGTTGCTGTTCACAATCTCTATCGCCTTCATCTTGCTCGCGATGGCGAAAGAACGCACCGAATTGCGTCATCGCACCGCGGCCATGATCGATCCGCTCACCGGCATCGCCAATCGGCGCGCCTTCCTGCATGACGCCGCCTTGCTGGCGAAACGCCATAGCGGAAATCCGCGCCCGACGGCGGTGCTACTCATCGATCTTGATCACTTCAAGTCGATCAATGACCGCTTCGGTCACGCGCTCGGCGACCGTGTACTGGAAATTTTCAGCGACGCTGCCCGCCAGTCGGTGCGCGTCTCCGATCTGATCGGCCGCCTCGGCGGCGAGGAATTCGCCGCGGTGCTCTACGATACCAGCCGCGATAAAGCGGTGGCGGTCGCCGAGCGCATGCGGGAAACTTTCGCCCGCATGGCCCAGGAAGTTGACGGCCGTCCGGTTTGCGCGACCGTGAGCGTGGGCATTGTGCATTGCGAGGAAGCCACTCTCGACGTGCCCGAACTTTTGGCACAGGCCGACCAAGCGCTCTATTTCGCCAAGGAAAGCGGGCGCAACCGGGTCGAAGTCGCTTCCCTCGAAATGATCCTCGATCGCCAGGGCAACGAGCACGCGACCTCGGCGACTTCGTTAGCTGCCATCGCCGCCAAAAGCGCCGCTTGATCGCGCCAGTTCAGCGGCTCTCCCGCCACATTCACAATTAAAGCGGTGATTATGCCGCATGCCTGTACCGCACGGCGTATTGTCGCGGTCATGCGGATTGACCAATGGCTTGGAATTAAGCCAATTTATGCCCAATGGGCCGGAACGCCGGCCCACGAATTAGCGGGATTCTCAACTAATTCAAAGATACAAACAATTTCAAAGATCTAAGGGAGGACGCGATGAAATTTTCAAAATGGCTGGGGCTTACCGCCTTGGCGCTGACAGTGGGCGGCACCGCCCATGCCGAAAACGTCAAAATCGGCGTGGTGCTGCCGTTTAGCGGCGCCAATGCCGACCTCGGTCATCAGGTCGACAAGGCCTTCGATCTCTACGTCAAGCTGCACGCCAAGGATATCGCGCCGAATACGGTCGAATTGGTCAAGCGCGATGAGGGGCCGCCGACCGGCGCCGCCGCCAAGACGGTCGCCACCGAACTGATCACCAACGACAAGGTGAACCTCCTTGCCGGTTTCGTGTTCTCGCCATCGGCGATCGCGCTCGCGCCGGTCGTCACGCAGGCCAAAGTGCCGATGATTATCGCCAATGCCGGCACCGCTTGGATCACCAATCTGTCGCCCTATATTGTTCGTCTGTCGTTCAGCATGTGGCACCATGGCTATCCGATGGGCGCCTATGCCTACGATAAAATCGGCTGCAAAACCGCGGTGCTGGCCTATACCGACTTCCCGCCGGGCAAGGATTCGACCGAAGCCTTCAAGACCGGCTTCGTGAAAGCCGGCGGCAAGATCGTCGAACTCGATTCCGATGGGCTCGCCGGTGCAGGTGCCGGACTTCACGCCGTACTTCCAGAAGATCAAGGATGAAAAGCCGGACTGCATGTATGTGTTCATTCCCTCCGGCGCGCACGCGACCGGCGTGATGAAGGCCTACGGCGAACTCGGCATGCGCAAGGCTGGCATCAAGCTGATCGGCCCGATGGATCTGATCCCTGACAACAAGCTGCAGGACATGGGCGACGCCGCCATCGGTACCATCGTGATGGGCAATTACGCGGTCGATCTCGATAACGCCGCCAACAAGGCCTTCAATAAGGAATGGCACGAAGCCTATGGCAAGGACTCCTATCCGGACTTCATGTCGGCGGCCGGCTGGGACACCATGCATGCGATCTTCGACACCATCAAGAAGCTCAACGGCAATGTCAGTGACGGCGCGAAGTTTGTCGATGCGATGAAGGGCTGGTCGGCCAACGGGCCGCGCGGCCCGGTCAGCGTCGATCCTGCGACCCGCGATATCGTGCAGAACGAGAACGCCATGGAAGTCATCCGCAAGCCGGACGGCAAGCTTGGTGTCAAGGTTCTGGGCGTTACCAAGGCGGTCAAGGACGAGTGCAAAGTCGAAAAGATCGGCCGCTGCGCCGAGTAGTATAGAATATCGGTTTGACAGCAATCGGCGCCGCCGCGCATAAAGGCGCGGCGGCGTTTTCTTAATCTGGGGTAGGGCTGGTGCCGCATTTTGTCATCATAGCCGTCAGCATTTTATTCGACGGCTTGGCCTATGCCATGTTCCTGTTCATCACCTCCGTCGGCCTTTCGGTGACGATGGGGCTGATGGGATTCGTCAACCTCGCGCATGGCGCCTTCGCCATGGCGGGCGGCTATGTCGTGGTTACGCTCACGCGAACACTTGGTATCGGCTTTGTGCCGGCGCTGGCGATATCGGCGGTTGTCGTCGGGGCGGTAAGCATTGTGTTCGAGCGCGTGCTTTATCGGAGGCTCTATAAATCCACCGATCTAGAACAGGTGCTGCTCACCATCGGCCTCGCTTTCATGGCGATTGCCACCGCCACCTATTTCTATGGCCCGATTCCCAAATCGGTGCCGCTGCCGGAATGGCTGCAAGGCGACATCAATCTCGGCTTCCGCACGTTCCCCAGTTACCGCGCCTTCCTGATCGTGCTCGGCGCTGTTCTGATTGCCGTGCTCTGGTATGGCTTCGAGCGCACCAATATCGGCGCCAAAATAAGGGCCGCGGTCGATAACCGGCGCATGGCGGAATCGGTCGGCATTAATGTCGATCTGTTGTTCACGCTCACTTTCGCAGTCGGCTCGGGGCTAGCCGCCTTGGGCGGCGGGCTCGCCATTCAACTGTTCGGCCTCTCGCCCAGTTTCGCGGTGATCTACCTCGTGCTGTTTCTGATCGTGGTCGCGGTCGGCGGCCTCGGCAGTTTGAAGGGCACATTGCTGGCGGCGCTGGTGCTCGGCATTGTCGATACGGCTGGCAAATACCTGCTGGCGGATGCCGGCGGATTTTTCATTTACGCCGTCACGGTCGTGGTGCTGCTGATTAAAGCCTGCGGGGTTTTATGGCCGCGAGTGAGCGCACCAGCGCCCGACCGCAAGGCTGCGCGCGAGCGCGCGGCGGAATATTTGTTGCGCCGTCATCGTTTCCGGCCGGCCGAAGCGCTGCCCTGGCTGATCGCGATCGCCGTCTATTTCATTTTTCCCGACCGCATGACCTTCGGCAGCCAGGTCGTGATCATGGTGATGTTTGCGCTCTCGCTCGATCTGATCCTCGGTTATGCCGGCATCGTGACGCTAGGCCACGCGGCCTTCTTCGGCATTGGCGCCTATACCGTGGGGCTTGGCGCGGCGCGGCTTGGCTGGACCGAACCGATCAGCGGGCTGTTTGCAGCCGCCATTGTATCGGCATTTTTCGGATTCCTGAGCGGATGGTTCCTGCTGCGCTATCGCGGCCTCACACTGCTGATGCTCACACTGGCGACCGCCATCATGCTGCAGGAAGCCGGCAACCTGCGCTCGGATTTTACCGGCGGCTATGACGGCTTACCGGGTCTGGTGTTCAAGCCGGTGCTGGGCCTATTCGATTACGACCTCTACGGCCACACCGCTTATCTTTACACCTTGGTCGTGCTGGCGGTGGTGTTCTATTTCGTGCGGCGCATCGTCTATTCACCGTTCGGCCAGGCGCTCACCGGCATTCGCGAAAATGTGCGGCGCATGCATGCGATCGGCTCGCCGGTGCACCGCCGGCTGGTCACGGTCTATACGATTGGCGCCGGCATCGCCGGCATTGCTGGCGCGCTGTTCACGCAAACCAACGCCTATGTGACGCTCACGGTGTTCGACTTCGACAATTCCGCCAAAGTGATGGTGATGCTCATTCTCGGCGGCACCGGACGGCTCTACGGCGCCTTTGTCGGCGCGGTGGTCTATATGGTGCTCGAAGACAAGCTCTCGAAGCTGAGCCCGACCTTTTGGCAATTCGGCATCGGCTTGCTGCTGGTGCTGGGGGTGCTGTTTGCGCCGCGCGGTTTGCTCGGGTTGCTGGAAAACGCCGGCAAATATCTGTCGAAACTCTGGGGAAAGCCGTGACCGCCGCGCTGGAAGTGCAAGGCTTCAACCGCAGCTTCGGCGCGCTGGCGGTGACGCGCAGACGTCAATCTGACGTCTGCAGCGCGGCGCGCGCCGCGCGCTGATCGGCCCCAATGGTGCGGGCAAGACCACGCTGGTCAATCTGATTACTGGCGTGCTCAAGCCGTCGTCCGGCCGCGTGTTGCTCAACGGCGAGGACATTACGGCGGTCTCGCAATCGGAGCGGGCGCGGCGGGGATTGGCGCGCACCTTCCAGATCAACCAGTTGTTCCGCGGACTTTCGGTTCTGGAAAATCTGGGCCTCGCCATCGGCGAGCGCGACGGCCACAGCAACAATATGTGGCGATCAATCGGGTCTAACCGCGCGGTGCTCGACGAAGCGCTCGATCATCTTGAATCGTTGCGGCTCGTGGATGACGCGCTCAAGCTGGTTCGCGAACTGCCCTATGGCCGCCAGCGGCTGGTCGAAATCGCCATCGCGCTCGCGCAAAAGCCGCGCGTGCTGCTGCTCGATGAGCCGGCGGCGGGCGTGCCGTCGTCTGAAAGCCATCTCATTCTCGATGTGGTGGCAAGCCTCGATCCCGACATCGCCATTTTGATCATCGAGCACGACATGGACGTGGTGTTCCGCTTCGCCAAGCAGATCACCGTGCTGGTGCAGGGCGCGGTGCTGGTCGAAGGTCCGCCCGACGAGATCATGCATAACGAACAGGTGCGCGCGGTCTATCTAGGCCAGGAATACCAGCATGGAGCCAACCATGGCTGAGTGCGCGCTCGAACTCGATAAAGTTTTTGCCGGCTATGGCGAGACCGTGGTGCTGGAGGATATCGATCTTGCGCTTGGCGCAGGCGAGACGGTGTCGATCATCGGCCGCAACGGCGTCGGCAAGAGCACGCTGCTCGCCACCATCATGGGCCACACGCAGCTGCACGGCGGCCGGCTGTCGCTCCACGGCAAGGATATTTCAAAACTCGCCACCTATCGGCGCGTCGGCGCCGGCTTGGGCTATGTGCCGCAGGAGCGCGAGATTTTTCCTTCGCTTAGTCTGCGCGAAAACCTGGAAGTCGCGGCGCGGCCGGGGCAATGGACCTACGAAACCGTCTGCGAATTGTTTCCGCGCTTGGCCGAGCGCGCCGACAACCGCGGCAATCAGTTATCCGGCGGCGAACAGCAGATGCTGGCGATCGGCCGCGCGCTGATCGGAAACCCGGCCGTGCTGCTGATGGACGAGCCTTCGGAGGGCCTCGCGCCCGGTCATCGTCGAGGAATTGGCGCGCGCGGTGAAGCGCCTCACTAAGGCTGGCGGCTTATCGATGGTGCTGGTCGAGCAGAATACGCGGCTTGCGCTCGAAATTGCGCCGCGCGCGATTGTGATGGACCGCGGCCGCATCGTCTACGATGGCGCCAGCGAGACGCTGCGCGACGATCCCGCCAAGCTCGAGCAGCTTATCGGCGTCGTGAAGACGTAATCCCTCGTTCTTGGGGCCGCTGCCCACGGATTGCTTTCTGGCGCGCGCTCGCCTAGCAAACCGGCATGAAACAAAGTACCGACCGTATCCTCACCACCCATGTCGGCAGCCTGATCCGGCCGCAGGCTTTGCAGGAATTCCTGCGCGCCAAGCAGGCCCGCAAGCCTTACGACGAGAAGGCCTACGCTGCCTGTCTCACGGGATCGGTCGCCGAGGTCGTGCGCCAGCAGGCGCAAGCCGGCATCGACGTGGTCAGCGACGGCGAATTCGGCAAATCGATCAGCTGGTCGCAATATGCGCTGGAGCGGCTTTCCGGCTTTGAGCGCCGCCCGATCAAGCAGGACGCCGCCAATCCGTTCAAACGCGGCGCCGACCGCACAAAATTTTCGGAATTCTATGCCGAGTTCGATGCCCATGACGGCGTCGCCACCACCGTGGAAGCGATTTGCGTCGGGCCGATCAAATATACCGGCCAAGCGGAACTGCAAACCGACATCGATAATTTCAAGGCAGCGCTCAAAAGCGTGAAGGTCGAGGAAGCATTCCTCCCGGTCGCGGCGCCCGCCAGCGTCATCCCCGACCGCAAGAACGAATATTACAAGAGCGGAAGAGGAACTGCAGGCGGCCATCGCCGCCGCCATGCATACCGAATACAAAATGATCATCGATGCCGGCTTCCTGGTGCAGCTCGACGATGCCCGCAATGCGGTCACCTATGACCGCATGGTGCCGCCCGCGAGTTTCGCCGATTACCGCAAATGGCTGAGCGCCCAGGTCGACATCATCAACCAGGCCATCGATAGGCCTGCCGGCCGACCGCATCCGCTATCACGTCTGCTGGGGCTCATGGCCGGGCCCGCATGTCAGCGATGTGCCGCTCAAGGACATTGTCGATTTGATCCTGAAGGTAAAAGTCGGGGCCTATGTGATCGAGGGCGCCAATCCGCGCCACGAACATGAGTGGAAAGTTTGGGCCAATGCGAAGCTCGCGCCCGGGCAGGTGCTCATTCCCGGCGTCATCAGCCACGCCACCAATGTGGTGGAACACCCGGAACTGGTGGCGGAACGCATCGTGCGGCTGGCCAAAATCGTCGGGCGCGAGAACGTCATCGCCGGCACCGATTGCGGCTTTGCCCAGGGGCCGTTCCACCGCCGCGTGCACCCCTCGATCATGTGGGCGAAACTGGAGGCGCTGGCCGAGGGCGCCCGGCTTGCGAGCAAGGAATTGTGGTCCTAATCTTGCGAACCGGCGCCTTCGAGACGCCGGACAGCCGGGAGCCTCGATCATGAATATCAGCGCGCAGCATTCTAGCGGATTAAAGACCCCTTTCGACCACCAGCGGCTCGACCGCCTGATGGAGGAAGCCGGCATCGACGTGGTGATCGCCACCTCGAAGCATAATTGCCAATATCTGCTCGGCGGCCACCGCGCGGATTTTTTCGACTATATGGATGCCACCGGCGTCACGCGCTATCTGCCGGTTTTCATCTATCCTAAAGGCGCGCCGGAAAAGGCCGCCTATATCGGCCACCGCCTGGAAAAATTCCAGCGCGAGGTCAATCCGATGTGGACGCCGGAGACGCAGACCTCCACCGCCGGTTCGGTCGACGCCATGCAGAAGGCGGTCGAATATATCCGCAAGGCCGGCATCGCGACCAAACGCATCGCCACCGAATTCGGATTTCTGCCCTATGACGCATCGAAGGTTCTGCGCGCGGCATTTCCCGATGCCGACTGGGTCGATGCGCTCTATGTGCTGGAGCGCCAGCGCGCCAAGAAATCGGCGAGCGAGCTGGCAAAACTAAAGATCGCTTCGGAAGCCGTGCTGGCCTCGATGCAGGCGGTGATCGCCAATCACGGGCCCGGCTCGACCAAGAACGATGTCGTTGACGCGTTGCGCCGTGAAGAAGTCAACCGCGGGCTCACTTTCGAATATTGCCTCATCACCGCCGGCACCAGCCACAATCGCGCGCCCTCCGACCAGAAATGGGAGAAGGGCGACGTAATGTCGATCGACTCCGGCGGCAATTACCACGGCTATATCGGCGACATCTGCCGCATGGCGATCCAGGGCGAGCCCGACGCCGAACTCGTGGATCTCCTGGCCGAGATCGAGAGCATCCAGCGCGCCGCCATGAAGGTGATGCGCGCCGGCGCTATGGGGCGGGAAATCTACGCCGCGGCCGAGCCGCTGCGCGTGAAATCGAAGAACCACAATCATCTCGATTTCCTCGCCCACGGCATGGGCATGGTCAGCCATGAAGCGCCGCGCCTCACCAGCCATGGTCCGGTGCCTTATCCCGTGCGAATATGCCGACATGCCGCTGGAATCGGGGATGGTGGTCTCGGTGGAGACCACGCTGATGCATTCGACGCGCGGCTTCATCAAGCTCGAGGACACCGTGATCGTCACCGACCAGGGCCACGAGGTCTATGGCGAAGGCGCGCGCGGCTGGAACAGGGCAGGGACGAACGTAAGGTATCCCGTACCGCGCTCGCACCCGCGAAGCGAAGGGCGATCCGGGGCCTACTCATGGAAGGTCCCGTTCTGCAGCGTCGGATGGTGCGCCCGCAAGAGTTCCTGCGCATCCGCTTGCCGCGCCAGTGCCTTGAGCGCCTCCGCAACTTTGACCGGATATTGCGCGCCTTGTTCCAATTTGCGCAGAGGCTCGCGGTAGCTTTGCCAGATCGCGCGCCGCGCGCTCGCGGATTTGCGCCAGCGTCGGCGCCGGCGCCACGCGTTTTCCCGACCGCATCACCGGCACGACCAAGGTCTCGCCCGGCTGCTTGTCGGTCTCGACCGAAAGAATATCGCCGCCCATGCGCCCGTCCGCGCCATAGCTGCGCCACACTTGCTTGCGGCCGGGCCAGGTCTGCTTGCCTTCGGACAGTTTGCGTTTCGGCTGGCCGCGATATTCCTGCAGCTTGTAGGCGCAGTCGAAGGCTGGCACGTCCTGCGAAGTGGCGAGATTGACGCCGATGCCGAAACCATCGATCGGCGCGCCATCTTTCGTCATCTGCGCCAGCAAGTCTTCGTCGACGCCGCCGCTCACCAGAATAATGACGTCGCGCAAACCGCCGTCATCGAGAATGGTGCGCACCTTGCGCGCGTTTGCCGCGAGATCGCCGCTATCGATGCGCACGCCGCGGATTGAAATGCCGTCGGCTTTGAGACGCGGCGCCAGTTCGACGACCTTACGCGCGCCGGCTTCGGTATCGTAAGTGTCGATCAGCAGGATGACGCCATCGGGGCGCGCCCGCGCGAAATTTTCGAAGGCCGTCATCTCGTCGTCATGCACCTGCACGAAAGAATGCGCCATGGTGCCGACGATCGGCACGCCATAGCGCTCGCCCGCCAGCACGTCGGCAGCGCCCGCAAAGCCTGCGATATAGCTGGCGCGCGCCGAATAGAGGCCGGCCTCGGCGCCATGCGCGGTGCGCAGGCCGAAATCGGCCAGCACCTTGCCGGGCGCCGCCAGAACCATGCGGGCGGCTTTCGATGCAATCAGCGTCTGGAAATGCAAAATATTGATCAGCCGGGTTTCCACCAACTGCGCTTGCATGAGCGGCGCGGTGACGCGCAACAGCGGCTCGTTGGGAAAACACACCGTGCCTTCGGGAATGGCATGCACGTCGCCGGTAAAATGAAAATCGGCGAGGTAATCGAGCAGGTTTTGCCGGAACCGCCCCGTGCTCTTGAGCCAGTCGATATCGGCTTTGGAAAATCGCAGGGTTTCAAGATAGGAAAGCGCGTCGTCGAGGCCCGCGGCCAGCATAAATCCGCGCCGCGCCGGCAAGCGGCGCACGAAAAACTCGAATACCGTCTCGGCGTCCTCGGCCCGATCCAGATAGGCCTGGATCATGTTGAGTTCGTAGAGGTCGGTGGTGAGCGGATTGTCGGGCGGCGTCATGATGCCTTGTAACGGAGGCGCCGCGAGCCTCGCAAGGATCGCAGCTTCCGTTAGGACATGGCCCGCAGTCCGAAAAGATTGGCTCCCTGGGCTGGGGTCGAACCAGCGACATTTCGATTAACAGTCGAACGCTCTACCGCTGAGCTACCAGGGAACAGGCAGGGTTTTTCGGCTTGCGGCCTATAACAAAGCCCAACTGCTTTGCAAAGCAAGAAGGGCCTTAAAGGCCGCCGTCGCCAAATGGCTATGGCGGGCAACCTCCGCGATCTTCGGCCGGCTTGCCAACCGAAGCGCCGGAGGCGCGAAGGTTGGAGGCCACGCCCGGAATCGAACCGGGGTGCAAGGATTTGCAGTCCTCTGCGTAACCACTCCGCCACGTGGCCGTTAGATAGCTCGCACAGCGTAAAAGGCCGCACGCTCCGCCTAAGTGCCTAGGCTATATAGGAGCTATCGCTGCTCCACAACGCCGCCGCTCTCTTGCCTTTTAGCGGCGCTTGCCGCACAAAAGCCGCGCTTTTTGTTGGCTTTTGCCCGTGCCTTTACCCTTGTCGAGGATCGCGATGACCGATTTTTCCGCCGCGCGCCGCAATATGGTGGACGGCCAGGTCCGCACCGCCGACGTCGCCGATCTGCGGGTGATTGCGGCCATGCTTGAGGTGGCGCGCGAGCGTTTCGTGCCGCCGGCCGCCACCGCGCTGGCCTATCTCGATCTCGATTTGCCGGTAGGCGCCGGGGGCACGCGGCGCCTGCTCAAGCCGATGGTGCTCGCCAAACTGCTCAATGCCGCCGACCTTTCGCCAACCGACCGGGTGCTGGATGTCGGTTGTGCCACCGGCTATGCGGCTGCGGTGCTCGCTTCGATTGCCGGACCCGTGGTTGCGCTCGAACAGGATGCAGGTCTCGCCAAAATGGCGAAGGCAGCCCTGGCCGGAACGGCGAATGTAGAGGTGGTCAGCGGTCCGCTGGTCAAGGGTTGGCCACAGGGCGGTCCCTATGACGTTATCCTGCTGGAAGGCGCTAGCGAGGTTGAGCCACAGGCTTTCTGCTCGCAACTGACGGACGGCGGACGGCTGCTATGCGTTCTCGGCTCCCCGCCGGGCGCCAAGGCAATGCTATACCGCCGCAGCGGTGACGAAATGGGCGGCCGGGCGATTTTCGATGCCGCGGCGCCGCTGCTGCCCGGCTTTGCAAAACCGCCGGTATTCGCCTTCTGATGTTTGCGCCAGTTCCCAGAGTTGCGGAAAATCCCCAGTCCGGCGTCTTTCTGTGGGCGGAAACCGCCAGGGGGTTTTAACCCATCGCCGCTCCGCCTATGGTTCCCGACTCTTCGGCGACGCAAAGGCAAGCGTGGCGAAGTTTAATAAGGCTGTCTATGTCGCGTCGCGATCGTTTCAAATGGGTAAGCGGGCTTGTGATCGGGGCAATCGTGGGCGCCAGCTTTGGCGTTTCACCGTTGCGCGCCGAGACGCTCGAATCCGCGCTGATGCAGGCCTATCAAAACAACCCGACGCTCAATTCGCAGCGTGCTTCGCTGCGCGCTACCGACGAAGGCGTGCCGCAGGCTCTGTCGGGCTATCGCCCTAAAGTCACGATCACCGCTTCGGGCGGCGAGCAATCGCTATCGCAGACCGCAAAAACCAGCGGCATCGTACCCGGCACCGCGCTCTCTTATCTGACCCAGAGCGGCTACAACGCGCCCTACGGCGCCGGCGCTACCATCACGCAGACGCTTTTCAACGGATTCCAGACCGCCAACAAAACCCGCCAGGCCGAAGCCGCCGTGCTGGCCGCGCGCGCAACGTTGCGCGTGACCGAGCAGGCCGTGCTGCTCAGCGCGGCCACCGCCTATATGAACTTGTTGCGTGACACCGCCATTCTCGATCTGCAACGGCGCAACGTCGAGGTGCTGCAGGAGCAACTGCGCCAGACCCGCGACCGCTTCAATGTCGGCGAAGTGACGCGCACCGACGTGGCGCAATCTGAATCGAGTCTGGCTTCCGGCCGTTCCCAAGTTCTATTGGCCGAATCCAATTACAACGCCTCGGTCGCAACCTATCGGCAAGTGGTAGGCAGCAATCCGGGCAAGCTCGCGCCCGGCACGCCGGTCGATCGCTTCTCGCCGCACAACCTGCCAGAGGCCGTTTCGGTCGCCAGCGCCAGCCATCCGTCCGTTGTCTCGGCCGAATACAATATCGATGTGGCGCAGCAGCAGGTGAAAGTGGCCGAGGGCGCGCTGGCGCCAACGCTTTCGGTGACCGGCAACGTCCAGCAGAACTTCATGAGCGCGTCGAGCCTCAACGTCTACCAGAGCTACTCCGCCTCGGTGCTAGGCCAGCTCAGCGTGCCGATCTATCAGGGCGGGGCGGAATATTCCTTGGTCCGGCAGGCCAAGGAGACGCTCGGCCAGAAGCGTATCGACATGGACACCGCGCGCGACACGGCACGCCAATTTGTGGTGCAGTCCTGGGGCCAGCTCCAGGCCGGCAAAGCCAATATCGAAGCGACGACCTCGCAGGTACAGGCGGCGGAAATCGCGCTCAACGGCGTGCGCGAGGAAGCCCGCGTCGGCCAGCGCACGACGTTCGACGTGTTGACGGCGCAACAGACCTTGGTGAATGCCCGCGTGGCGCTCGTGACCGCGCAGCATGACCGGGTGGTGGCCTCTTACACACTGCTGTCGGCCGTCGGGCGTCTCATGCCGGAGGTCCTCGGCCTGCGGGTGCCGATTTACGACGCCAAGGTCCATTACGAGCAGGTGCGCGATAGCTGGGCCGGCATTCGCACGCCCGATGGACGCTGACCGGCCGGTTCCGCGTGTCCCGTGTCCACAGGTCATTGCGCTCCATGCGATTTTCAGCCTGCCACACCGGCATTGCTCTGGCGTATAACAGGGAAACGAGCGTCAATTCGCTAAGGCCAGCAGGCTGGCCAAGTATGTCGCAAAGCGTTTTGCCACGCGGGGCGCGAGGACTGTGGCCGGGAAGTAAGCAATGAACCAATCGGCGAAGGCCCAAGAGCCCTCAATGGAGGAAATCCTGGCCTCCATAAGGCGTATCATTGCCGACGACGATTCCGGCAAAGGCGCCAAGCCGCCGGAAGTGGCCAAGGCGCCGCCGGCCGCCGCGGTACCGGCCCGTCCGGCCCCGAATTCCGCCGCCAGCGCCACGCGCGCCGCCGCCGCCGCCGGCTGCCGGTAATAACCAAAGCGACATCGACGCCATGTTGGCCAATCTCGATGCGGCGCCCAAAGCCGTGGCTAAACCGGCGCCGCCCGCGCCGGCAAAGCCCGCCGCCGCGCCGGTCTCCGACGTGCTCGATCTGACCGAGGCGATGGCGGCGCCGACGCCAAACGCGGCGCCAGTTCCGGCAGCGAGTTTCCGCACCATCGATGGCGCCTCCGACGTGGTGTTTACCGACCATCCGCCGGAGCCGCCGGTCCAGCGAGCGATCGACGATGCCCGCCGCGCGCCCGCGCAAAATGCCGCACTCGACCACGGGCTGATTTCAAACACGACCATGTCGGCGGTCGATAGCGCGTTCAATTCGCTGGCTCACACAGTGCTTGGCAATAACGCGCGCACGCTCGAGGACCTGGTGAAGGAAATGCTGCGCCCGATGCTCAAGGGCTGGCTCGACGACAATCTGCCGGGCATGGTCGAGCGCATCGTGCGCGCCGAGATCGAACGCGTTTCGCGCGGCCGGCCTTAAGCCGCTTGCAGCCTGCGCGTCGCTTAAGCTGCCGCGCAAACCACAGGCCGAGCGCCAGTAGGATCACCGCCGCGCTCAGAAACACCGGCACCGCGCTGAATCGATCGAAAATCACCGCGCCTAAGGCGACGCCGACGGTCTGTCCCAGATAGAGCGCGGAGGAAAATATCGCAACCGCGGTGCCGCGCGCTTCCGGCGTCATCTGCGTGGCGTTGGTTTGCAGCGTATTGTGCAGCATGTAAAAGACCGAGCCCACGGTGGTGATGGCTATCGGCGCGATCCAGGCGAACGGTTCGAAGGCAAGCGTGACATAGGCGAGCGCGATCAGCGCGCCGCCGCCTGCGGCAAGGCCGACCGGCCCGAAGCGGGCGACCAGTACCCGCACCGAAAGGCTGTAGATCAGCCGCCAATCGCGAATGCGCCGACAAATAATCCGACCAGCGTGAAGCCGACGCCGAAGCGCAGATGCAGATCGGCGCCGACATACGTAAAGGCGCCGAACATCGCGCCGCTTTCGATGAAGGCGAGCGCGATCACGGCGCGCGCCCAGGATGAGCGCAGCACCGCGGTATAATCCGAAATGAAGCCGTGGCCGGGTTGCGCCGGCGCGTTGCGCGCATGGGTGATCGGGTTGCGCCACAATTCGTAAAACAGTCCAAGCGTGGCGGTCGCGAGCAGGCCGGCAAGCAGAAAGAACACATTGCGCCAGCCGAAATAATCGCCGAGCACGCCGCCGGCGGCCTGGCCGAACAACTGGCCGAGGATTTGGCCCGACAGGAAGCGGCCGATCACCAGCTGGCGGCGCTCGTAAGGGATGACATCGCCGACAAAGGCCAACGCGAATGGAATGATCCAGCCGGTGGCTAGCCCGCTGCCGAGCCTTGCCGCCACCAAAAGCGGCAGCGACGGCGCCAGCCCGCAGGCAAAGACCATCAGCGTCGATACGGCGGCGGCTATCGACACGCAAAGATATTTGCCGAAGCGGTCGCCGATCGGACCGATCACCAGTTGCACGGATCCATGCGCCAAAAGGTAGACGGTGACCACGATGGAGGCCGCGCCCACGGTTGTGTGCAGGTCGGCGGCGATCTGCGGCAGAAGCGAATCGGTGACGCGCACCATGGCCTGGGCGGCGAAGGCGGCGATGGCCAGAAGCGTGATCGCGCTGGTGGCGTTGGCGCCCGATTTGGAAGCAATTTCCGGCAAAGTTGACTCACGGTGGCGTGGCGGGTTTTGTAGCGCGCATTCCGCGCCAGGCAAACCAACGATGATCGATAAGACCTACCAGCCCTCCGAGGTCGAGGGCCGCATTTATAAAACCTGGGAGGCGGCGGGCGCCTTTCGCGCCGGCCGGCCCGAGCGCGCCCGGGCCAAGCCTTACACTATCGTCATTCCGCCGCCCAACGTCACCGGCTCGTCTGCATATGGGCCATGCGCTCAACAACACGCTGCAGGACATTCTCTGCCGCTTCGAGCGCATGCGCGGGCGCGACGTGCTGTGGCAGCCGGGCACCGATCATGCCGGTATCGCGACGCAAATGGTGGTCGAGCGCCAGCTCATGGAGCGCCAGTTGCCGGGCCGGCGCGAAATGGGACGCGAGGCGTTCCTCAAGCGCGTCTGGGAATGGAAGGCGGAGTCGGGCGGCACCATCGTCAATCAGCTCAAGCGGCTTGGTGCTTCGTGCGATTGGTCGCGCGAGCGCTTTACGATGGACGAGGGACTTTCGCGCGCGGTCATCAAAGTTTTCGTGCAGCTTTATAACGAGAAGCTCATCTACAAGGACAAGCGGCTGGTCAATTGGGATCCCAAGCTCTTGACCGCGATTTCCGATCTCGAAGTCGTGCAGGTCGAGACCAAAGGAAACATGTGGCACTTCCGCTATCCGCTGGTGGACGATCCTGAAAAATATATCTGCATCGCGACGACGCGCCCCGAGACCATGCTCGGCGATGGCGCGGTGGCCGTGCATCCCGACGACGAGCGCTACAAGCATCTGGTCGGCAAACTCGTGCGTCTGCCGCTGGCCGAACGGCTCATTCCCATCATCGCCGACGAATATCCCGACCCGGAAAAAGGTTCGGGCGCGGTCAAGATCACGGCGGCACATGACTTCAACGATTTCGAGGTCTGGACGCGTCACCGCGATAAGGAATATTTCAAGAAGCAGAAGAACGGCGGCTTGATCAATCTGTTCACGCCCGAAGCCAAGATGAACGAGAATTGCCCGCCGCAATATCAAGGGCTCGATCGCTACGAAGCGCGCAAGCGCATCATCGCCGATCTCGAAGCGCTCGGCCTCGTCGACAAGATCGAGAAGATCACGCATGCCGTTCCGCATGGCGACCGCTCGAACGTCGTGGTCGAGCCTTATCTCACCGACCAATGGTATGTGAACGCGCAGGAACTCGCCAAGCCCGCGATTGCCGCCGTGCGCGATGGCAAGACCAAATTCGTGCCGAAAAATTGGGAGGCGACTTACTTTAACTGGATGGAAAACATCCAGCCTTGGTGCATCTCGCGCCAGCTCTGGTGGGGCCACCAAATTCCGGCTTGGTATGGGCCGGACGGAAAGATCTTCGTCGCGCTCACCGAGAATGAAGCCCAGACGCTAGCCGACAAGCACTACGGCAAAGCCACGGCGCTCGCGCGCGACGAAGACGTGCTCGACACCTGGTTCTCCTCCGCGCTGTGGCCGTTCTCGACGCTCGGCTGGCCGGACGCGACGCCGGAGGTGAAGCGCTATTATCCGACCGATACGCTGGTCACCGGTTTCGACATCATCTTCTTCTGGGTCGCGCGCATGATGATGATGGGGCTGCATTTCCAAAAGGAAGTGCCGTTCCACGATGTCTACATCCATCGCCTGGTGCGCGACGCCACCGGCGCCAAAATGTCGAAGTCGAAAGGCAATGTCGTCGATCCGCTCGGCATTATCGACGAACTCGGCGCCGACGCGCTGCGCTTCACGCTGGCGCGCGGCGCCGCGCAAGGCCACGACATCCGGCTCGGGCCGCAGGACGTCGAGAACAACCGCAACTTCGCGACGAAACTTTGGAACGCCGCGCGCTTTGTCGAATTCAACGGCGCGGCGCGCGTCGAAGGCTTCGATCCGAAATCGGCGAAAGAAGCGCTCAACCGCTGGATCGCGCATGAGACGGCAAAGGCCGCCGCCGAGATCACGCAGGCGATCGAAACCTACGCCTTCAACGAAGCCGCGGGCGCCGCCTATCGCTTCGTCTGGAACGTCTATTGCGACTGGTATGTCGAACTCTCAAAGCCGCTGCTGACCGGGCCCGATGGCGCGGCCAAGGACGAGACGCGCGCCATGGCCGCCTGGGCGCTCGACGAAATCCTCAAGTTGTTGCATCCGTTCATGCCGTTCATCACCGAGGAATTATGGGCGGTGACGGCGGAGCAGGGGCCGAAACGTCACGACTATGCTTGCGCTTAGTGAGTGGCCGAAACTCGACGGTCTCACCGACGACAAAGCCGAAGCCGAAATCGGCTGGGTGATCGATCTGATCACCGCCGTGCGTTCGGTGCGCGCCGAAATGAACATCGCCAATGCCATTCCGCTGGTGCTCGCGGGCGTTTCCGCCGAGACGCAAGGCCGCGCCACCCGCTGGGCCGAATTCATCAAGCGCCTCGCCCGCGTATCGGAAATCTCGTCGGCCGCCGCCGCGCCGCAAGGCTCGCTGCAATTGCTGGTGCGCGGCGAAGTGGCGGCGCTGCCGTTGATCGGCGTCATCGACATCGCCGCCGAGCGCGCGCGCCTTTCCAAGGAAATGGCCAAGGCCGTCTCCGACATCGCCCGCGTCGACGCCAAACTCAACAACGAAAAATTCGTCGCCAATGCGCCCGAGGAAATCGTCGAAGAGGAAAAGGAAAAACGCGCCGAGGCCGCCAGCCGCAAGGAAAAAATTACCGAGGCGCTGGAGCGGTTGAAGGGGGCGGTTTAGCCAAACCCCTTGCTCAAAAACCTCGACCCCTTGAGCCCATAACGCCACGGCTTGTCCACCGCCTTGGTGATCCCGATCCTGGGCCCCACCACGATCTCCGGCTTTGCCGCCCGCGCCCGCAATTCGAACGGCGCGCGGTCAAGCGCCAGCCCGTTGTGGCGATGGCTCACGCCCAGCGCCTGGCACAGTTTTCCCGGCCCCGAACACAGCGCGCGCCCATCAGCCAGCCCTTGCGCCACCCCGCGCCGCCGCCGCATGGCGGCAAGTCCCGCGGCCGGCTCCAGCGCCCGGATCAGCACGGCGCTGGCCGAACCCGCCCGCTCGCACACGAAATTCAGGCACCAGTGGATGCCATAGGACCGGTAGACGTAAGCAAAGCCCGGCGGCCCGAACATCACGGCGTTGCGCGGGGTCAGGCCGTTGTAGCTATGCGCGGCCGGGTCGGTGTGGTGATAGGCCTCGACCTCTACGATCGTCCCGCCAACCCCGTCCACCAGCAGCATTGCCCCGATCAACTCGGGCGCGACTTTAAGGACCGGGCGGTCAAAGAAGGAGCGCCGGATTTTGGGGGGTAGGGGCATTAAGGGCCTGTGTCCTAGCCGCAACACCTTAGGAACATTTGAACCTTGCCGCGCGATGATCTCCGCTGCGCCGCGATTTGGCCATACCCTTTCACCACATCGAGGGCAGTCCAGCGCAGCGCAAGTTGTTGCCGGATATACCGGTTTTAGGGCCGGTTAACGCCACTCGTATAGACGCCAGCGGGCTTATTCCGGCGGCGGTAACACGGGGCGGGGGTCGACAAAGTCAATGGACGCAAAAACGAGCTTAAAGGCCAGACTGCCGAGCCGGCACGCCACCGAGGGGCCGGAGCGCGCGCCGCATCGCGCCTTCTATTACGCCATGGGCCTCTCGGCCGAGCAGATTCACCAGCCCTTCGTGGGCGTCGCCACCTGTTGGAACGAGGCCGCGCCCTGCAATATCGCGCTGATGCGCCAGGCCCAGGCCGCCAAGAAGGGCGTCGCCGCGGTCGGCGGCACGCCGCGTGAATTCTGCACCATCACCGTCACCGACGGCATCGCCATGGGCCATGCCGGCATGAAGTCATCGCTGCCGTCGCGCGAGGTCATCGCGGATTCGGTCGAACTTACGATGCGCGGGCACGCTTATGACGCGCTCATCGGCATCGCCGGCTGCGACAAGTCGCAACCCGGCATGATGATGGCGATGTGCCGGCTCAACGTACCCTCGATCTATATTTACGGCGGCTCGATCCTGCCCGGAAAATTCAAGGGCAAGGAAGTCACCATCCAGGACGTCTACGAAGCCGTCGGCCGTCATTCGGTCGGCGAAATGTCGGACGCCGATCTGTTGACGCTCGAGCAAAACGCCTGCCCCTCGGCCGGCGCCTGCGGCGCGCAATTTACCGCCAACACCATGGCGACTATTTCGGAAGCCATCGGCCTGGCGCTGCCTTATTCGTCCGGCGCGCCGGCGCCTTACGAAATGCGCGACAAGTTCTGCACGCTGGCCGGCGAGATGATCATGGATCTGATCGTCAAGAATATCCGCCCGCGCGATATCGTCACCCGCAGGGCGCTGGAAAATGCCTGCGCGGTTGTTGCCGCCACCGGCGGTTCGACCAATGCCGCGCTGCATCTGCCGGCGATCGCACATGAATGCGGCATCAAGTTCGATCTGTTCGACGTCGCCGAAATCTTCAAAAAGACACCCTATATCGCGGATTTGAAACCGGGCGGCCGTTATGTTGCCAAGGATATGTTCGAAGCTGGCGGCGTGCCGCTGCTGATGAAGACCTTGCTCGATCACGGCTACATGCATGGCGACTGCCTGACGGTCACGGGCCGCACCATCGCCGAGAACATGAAGAACGTGAAATGGAACCCGGATCAGGACGTGGTGCGTCCGGCCGATAAGCCATTGCTCGCGACCGGCGGCGTGGTCGGCCTTAAGGGCAATCTGGCGCCCGAAGGCGGCATCGTGAAAGTCGCCGGCATGAAGATGCTCAAGTTCTCAGGTCCCGCGCGTTGTTTCGACGGCGAGGAAGCCTGTTTCGAAGCGGTCCAGAAACGAACTTACAAGGCCGGCGACGTGCTGGTGATCCGCTACGAGGGACCCAAGGGCGGCCCCGGCATGCGCGAAATGCTCTCGACCACGGCGGCGCTTTACGGCCAGGGCCAGGGCGAGAAGGTAGCGCTCATCACCGACGGGCGTTTCTCGGGCGCGACGCGCGGCTTCTGCGTCGGTCACGTTGGGCCGGAGGCGGCCATCGGCGGCCCGATCGGATTGATCCAGGATGGCGACATCATCGAGATCGACGCGGTCGCCGGCACTTTGAACGTCAAGCTTAGCGACGCGGAATTGGCCAAGCGCAAGAGCCAATGGAAGCCCCGCGAGTCCGACGCGACCTCAGGCTATTTGTGGAAATACGCCCAGCAGGTGGGTCCCGCCGTCAAAGGCGCGGTAACCCATCCAGGCGGGGCGGCCGAGAAGGAATGCTATGCGGATATTTGATGCCGTATTGAGCGTCATGGTGTTGGGTTGCGGCCTTATGGCTGCGCCCGCTTTGGCGTTCGACGGCAGCAAATCCGAAGCGACGACCGTGGTCTCGACCATGACGCCGTCGGAAGCGTTCCGCGACGGCGCGCATTGGCTCAAGGCCGGCGAAACCGCCAAGGGACTCCATGCGCTCGAATACGCCGCCGAGAACGGCCACACTTTGGCGCAGTGGAAACTCGGGCGCATGTATGCCGAAGGCGAGGGCGTTACACAAAACGATCTCAAGGCCTTCGAATATTTCCGCAACATCGCCGACAATCACGCCGAGGACAATCCGGACACGCCGCAGGCGCGCTTCGTCGCCAATGCCTTCGTGGCGCTCGGCCATTATTATCTCGAAGGCATTCCCAAAACCAAGGTCCGGCGCGATCCCGACCGCGCGCGCGAAATGTTTGCCTACGCGGCTTCCTATTTCCGCGATCCAGACGCGCAATATTATCTGGCCAGACTCTATCTCGACGGCACCGGCGCGCCGCACGATCCGCGCCAGGCCGCGCGTTGGTTCGGCCTCTCGGCGCAGAAGGGCCAGTGCTCGGCGCAGGCCATGCTCGGCGCCATGCTGTTTTCCGGTGAGAACGTTCCGCGCCAAGCCGCGCGCGGGCTGATGTGGCTCACGCTCGCCAAGGAAAATTCCGGCCCGGCCGATCAGGTCTGGATCGCCAAGCTCTACGACAGCGCCTTCAAACAGGCGACCGAGGACGACCGCGCATTGGCTGGCGTGTTTCTAAAGCGCTGGCTCGAGACGCGAAGGGACTAGGCGCAACCCGCGCTATCTTCCCTCGATATCCAGATCGATCCACACCGGCACGTGGTCGGACGGCTTTTCCCAGCCTCGCACATGCTTGTCGATGCCGGCACCGGTAAGACGGTCGGCCGCCTGCGGCGACAACAGCAGATGGTCGATGCGGATGCCGTCGTCTTTTTGCCAGGAGCCGGCTTGGTAATCCCAAAACGTGTAGAGCCCTTCGGCATCGCTGGTGGCGCGCAGCGCGTCGGTCAGACCGAGATTGATGAGCGCGCGGAACTTTTCGCGCGTTTGCGGCAGGAACAGAGCGTCAGAAGTCCAGGCTTGTGGGCGCCGAGCATCCGCAGAACTGGGGATGACATTGTAATCTCCAGCCAGAATAAGCGGTTCCTCGAGCTCCAAACGTTCACGTGAAAACGCAATAAGCCGGTCCATCCATTTGAGTTTGTAGTCATATTTCTCGCCCGGAGCCGGATTGCCGTTGGGCAAATACAGACTGACCACGCGCACCGCCCCGCCTTTGGTCGAAACTAGGGCTTCCAGGAACCTCGCCTGCACGTCGCTGGAATCGCCCATGAGACCGGACTTCACCTCGTCGAAGGGTGACTTCGACAATAATGCCACGCCGTTGAAGGTCTTTTGACCGTGCAATGCAATATTGTAGCCGAGCGCCTCCAGCGGCTCGCGCGGAAAGGCATCATCCTGACATTTGATTTCCTGCAGGCAGACGATGTCGGGCGCCCGCTCGGCCAGCCAGGCCACCAAACTGTCCATGCGTTGGCGGATAGAATTGACGTTCCAGGTGGCGATTTTCATGAATGGGGGTCCCGGGTGGCCGAATATGCCTGTGGCTGGGGCGTTTACCAGCCCGCGCAGGGATATGCACTCCGGGGCGTTTATATGCTAGGAAAGCCGCCATCGCGGCCACGAAAGAGTGGAACTACAAGCCAATTCGCGGAATAGGGAGCGCCGGGCAGGGCCTAATTAGCTCGGACCGAAAAGTACAGATGAAGAAGCGAACGTGGCTATCCGGGGTGGCGGCACACGCTCTGAAACAACGGCCCATGATCAAAAGAAAATGGCTCATTGGTGGTGCGGCGCTTGCGCTGATTTGCGGCGCGTTGCTCGTGCGCGGATTCTGGACCAGTGACGGCGCGGCGCAATCGAAAAACCAAACCGCGCGCGTGGTACCGGTCGAGACCGCGCTCGCCGAACGCAAAAAAGTTCCAGTGCGCGTTGAGTCGCTGGGTTCCGTCACGCCGATCGCCAGCGTCGCGATCAAAGCCCGTGTCGATACCACGATTACCGCCGTGCATTTTCGCGATGGCCAAGCCGTCAAGAAGGGCGACCTGCTGTTCACGCTCGATAGCCGCGCCATCGAGGCACAAATCGCACAGACCGAGGGCATGGTCGCACGCGACAAAGCGCAGCTTGCAGGCGCCGAGCGCGACGTCACCCGCTACACCGATCTGGTCGCCAAGGCCGCGACCCCGGTGATCAATCTCGACAATGCCAAGACCCAGTCCGAAGTCTACAAGGCCGCCATCATGTCGGACGAGGGCTTGCTGAATAATCTCAAGGTCCAGCTCAGCTATTGCACCATCACGGCGCCGATAGACGGGCGCATCAGCGCGGCGGCCGTCAAGGTCGGCAACTTCGTGCGCCAGGCCGATACGGCGGCCATGGCGACCATCAACCAGATGGCGCCGGTCTATGTGACCTTCACCGTGCCGCAGAAAATTCTGCCGGAAATCCGCCAGGCGCTTAATGCGGAAACCGCGACCATCGAGGCGATCATTCCCGGCGACCAACAGCACGCCTCCGGCCAAGTTACCATGATCGAGAATACGGTGGACAGCGCCACCGGCCTGGCGACGATCCGCGCCACCATGCCCAACGCGCAGGAAGTCCTTTGGCCGGGCACTCTGGTCACGACCGAACTCACTTTACGCACCGAAGACGCGGTGGTGGTGCCTTCGACCGCCGTGCAAGTCAGCCAGACCGGCAGTTTCGTGTTCGTGGTCAACGACAAGGTGGCAAAGGTACAGCCAATCGTCGTCGAGCGCACCGTTGGCAATCAAACCGTCATCAAGACCGGACTAAGCGGCGGCGAAACTGTCGTCACCGACGGTCAATTGTTGTTGTCGACCGGGACCCACGTCAATCCGCGAAGCGCTAAGGCCGCCGGAACCTAAGCCATGAATATTTCGGAAGTCTGTATCCGCCGCCCGGTGTTGACGACGCTGATGACCGCGTCGTTGATCGTGTTCGGCGCCTTCTCCTACCGGCTGTTGCCAGTGGCGGCGTTGCCGGCGGTCGACTTCCCGACCATCCAGATTACCGCGCAGTTCCCCGGCGCCAGCCCCGAAACCATGGCGGCGTCGGTGGCGTCGCCGATCGAGCGGCAGTTGTCCACGATCTCCGGCATCTCGTCGATGCAGTCGTCGTCCGCGCTCGGCATATCGCAGATCACCATCCAGTTCGATCTCGGCCGCAATATCGACGGCGCCGCGCTTGACGTGCAGACCGCGCTGGCGACCGCGGCGCGCCTATTGCCGGTCGAAATGACCACGCCGCCATCCTTCCGCAAGGTCAATCCGGGCGACTTCCCGGTGCTCTATGTCAGCCTGCGGTCGGACACCATCCCGCTCTCGACGATCGACGATTATGCCGAAACCGTGCTGGCGCCGCAGATTTCACAACTGCCCGGCGTCGCGCAGGTCACGGTCTACGGTGCGCAGAAATTCGCCGTGCGCGTCCAGGTCAATCCGACATTGGCGGCGGCGCGCAATATTTCGCTCGACGATGTGCGTAAAGTCGTCGCCGGCACCAATTCCTCGACGCCGGTCGGCACCCTGACCGGCCCGAAACAGAGCGTGACGCTCACCGCTACCAGCGCGATCGAACACGCCGCCGATTATCGCAACGTCGTAGTGGCCTACCGCAACGGCGCACCGATCAAGCTCAATGAAATCGCGCGCGTGATCGACAGCGTCGAGAACGACAAGATCGCCACCTGGTTCAACGATTCGCGCGCCATCGTGCTGGCGATTCAGCGCCAGCCCGACGCCAATACTGTCGCGGTGGTCGACATGGTGCGCGACAAGCTGCCGGGCATGCGCGCGCAGGTTCCGCCCGCTATCGAGATGGCGACGATGTTCGACCGCTCGGTCTCGATCCGTGCCGCGGTGAGCGACGTGGAGGAAACGCTGTTGATCGCCATTTCGCTGGTGATCATGGTGATCTTTTTGTTCCTGCGAAAGGTTTCCGCCACCATTATCCCGGCGCTGGCCGTGCCGGTCTCGCTGATCTCTACCTGCGCCGCGATGTATGCCTTCGGTTTTTCCATCAACAATATGACGCTGCTGGCGCTCACTTTGTCGGTCGGCTTCGTAGTCGATGACGCCATCGTGATGCTGGAAAACATCGTGCGCCACATCGAGGGCGGCATGCGCCCGTTTGAGGCGGCCCTGAAAGGCTCGCGCGAAATCGGCTTCACCATCGTGTCGATCACTTTCTCGTTGATCGCAGTGTTTATCCCGGTGCTGTTGATGGGGGGCATGGTCGGCCGCGTGTTCCGCGAATTCGCGGTTTCGATCGCGGTGGCGATCGTCGTCTCCGGCTTTGTTTCGCTTACGCTCACGCCCATGTTGTGCGCGCGCGTGTTGAGCAGCCATCACGCCGATGAAAAGCAGAATATTGTGCTGCGCACCTTCGAGCGCTTCTTCGAATTCCTGCTCCGCACCTATCAATGGACGCTGGATCGCGTGCTGGCCCACAAGTCGATCATGCTGGGCGTGACAATCGCCACGCTGGCCGGAACAATCGTCCTCTATGCGGTCGCGCCTAAAGGATTCTTCCCGACCGAAGATACCGGCTATGTGATCGGCATCACCGAAGGAGCGACCGACGTTTCGTTTCTGCAAATGTCCGCGCTGCAAAAGCAAGTCGCCAATATCGTGCATGCCGACAAGGCGGTCGATTACGTCAATTCCACGGTCGGCGCCGGCGGCCCCAATACCGTCGGCAATTCCGGCCGCATGCTGATCGCGCTTAAGCCGCGCGACGAGCGCGATAGCCAGGCGAGGATTCTCGCGCGCCTGCGCACGTCCGCCAATGTCGTGCCCGGCATCTCGATTTTCTTCCAGCCGATCCAGAACATCAATCTCGGCGGCAAGCTGTCCAAGAGCGCCTACCAATACACCCTGACATCGAACGATACCGCCGCGCTTTATAAGGTGGCGCCAGAACTGCGCGACAAGATCGCGAAGATACCTGGTCTGCTCGACGTCACCACCGATCTTTACGTCAAAAATCCGCAGGTCACGATTCAGATCGATCGCGAGAAGGCGGCGGTCTATGGCGTGAGCATCGATGCCGTGCGCCAGGAACTCTATGACGCCTTCGGCGTGCGCCAGGTTGCCACGATTTATTCGCCGGTGAATACCTATCAGGTCATTTTGGAGACCCAGCCGGAATTCCAGGTCGGGCCGGACGATCTCGCCCGCATCTATCTCAAGACCACCAATGGCACGGTGGTGCCGCTCTCGGCGGTCACTCAATTCGTGCGCACGGTCGGTCCCTTGCAGGTCAACCATCAGGGCCAGCAACCAGCCGTGACCATTTCATTCAATCTGGCGCAGGGCTTCTCTCTCGGCCAAGCGGTCGATGCAATCCAGAAGCTCGAGCGCGACGATCGCGTGCCGGCCACCATCACCACCGGGTTCCAGGGCACCGCCCAGGTATTCCAGGATTCTTTGCGCGGGCAGGGCATTTTGATCTTGGCGGCGATCTTTGCCGCCTATGTCGTGCTCGGCATCTTGTATGAAAGCTTCATCCATCCGATCACCATTATTTCCGGCCTGCCGTCGGCCGGCATTGGCGCCATACTGACGCTGATGCTGTTCGGAATGGATCTGTCGGTGATCGCCATGATCGGCATCGTGATGCTGGTCGGCATCGTGAAAAAGAACGCCATCATGATGATCGACTTCGCGATAGGACGCCGCCGCGTCGGGCTTTCGGCCGAAGCCGCGATCCGCGAAGCCGCCGTTCTGCGATTCCGCCCGATCATGATGACGACCTTCGCGGCCATTTTCGGCACGCTGCCGATCGCGCTCGGCACCGGCGCCGGCGCCGAATTGCGCCAGCCGCTCGGCGTCGCGGTCGTGGGCGGCCTGTGCGTGTCGCAATTGCTCACGCTCTACATCACGCCGGTGATCTATCTCTATCTCGACCGCTTCGACCGCATGATCAAGCGCCGGCTGGAGCCGCAGCTCGAGGAAGTGCCGCATGCCCCGCCCGCGGTGGCGGCGGAGTAATTGGCGCCCCGCGCCGCCCGCACAGTGGCACGAATGTTGCTGGCAATACCATTGTCGTATCGGTTGGAGGATTGCCCTTGCGCCGTTCCTGGATTGCCGCAATAGCCCTGTTCATGGCCGTGTCGCTGCCGGCCTACGCCGCCGACTGGCCAGCCAAGCCGATCAAGGCGATTATTCCGTTTGGTCCGGGCAGTGCGACCGATGTCATCCCGCGGATCGTGTTCGACCGGATGGGTCAACTGCTCGGTCAGCAAATCGTGGTAGAGAACAAAGGCGGGGCCGGCAGCACCCTCGGCACCGGCATGGTCGCCAAGGCCGATCCGGACGGCTACACGCTGCTGGCCACCTCGTCGGCCTATACCGTCGTGCCGTCGCTTTATTCGGCGCTAGGTTATGACCCCGTGCGCGACTTCGGCCGCCGTCGGCATCATCGGTAGCTCGCCCAACGTGCTGATCATCTCGCCGGAAAAAGGCATCAAAACCGTGCAGGAGTTTGTCGCCGCGGCCAAGGCTAAGCCCGGCACCTTTACGTTTGCTTCGGTCGGCGTCGGTTCGGCGGTGCACATGACCGCCGAGCGCTTCCGCATGTCGGCGGGATACGAGGCAGTGCATGTACCGTTTAAGGGCGGCGCCGAAGCCCTGACCGAGGTGCTCGCCGGCCGCGTCGATTATTATTTTTGTCCGATTGCCACGGCGCTGCCCTTCATTCGCGACGGCAAACTGCTAGCGCTGGCGGTGAGCGGCCGCACGCGTGCGCCGCAATTGCCTGACGTGCCGACCACGCTCGAAGCCGGTTTTACAAACAGCGACTATACGTTCTGGATCGGCGTCTTTTGCCGGCCGCGACCCCGCACGAGATCATCGACAAGCTCAATGCGAGATTTGATCAAAGCGGTGCAGACGCCCGAGGTGACAGCCAAACTAGCCGCGCTCGGCGTGGTGCCGGCGGCGTTGTCGCCGGCCGAGTTCGAAGCCCAGGTAAAAAGCGAGCTCGCCACCAATCCCGCCTTCGTCAAGGCGGCTGGCATGAAAATCAATTAGGGCGATTTAGAGCGAGAAGCTGGTGCCGCAGCCGCAGGATGCTGTCGCCTTCGGGTTTTTCACTTTGAACGAGGCACCGATCAGGTCATCGACAAAATCGATTTCCGACCCGGCCATGTAATCGACCGAAACCTTGTCGATCAATACGGTGGCGCCATCGCGCGCGATCACTAGGTCGTCGTCGGTCTTGGCGCGTTCCATGCCGAATTTGTACTGGAAGCCGGAACAGCCGCCGCCCTCGACGCTCACGCGCAGCATGGTGCCTTCGGGCTCGGATTTGAGGATCTCGCCGATCCGCCGGGCCGCCCTTTCGCTGACTGTGACGCTTGCGTCCATACCTTGTCCTTCGCCGGTCATGCTATAGGCAGTCGGTCGTCTTACCGATAGTTAAGTGCGCCGGACCGGCAGGTCAATGCTAGCGGGTTGAGCGGAAATGGCGATCGAAACCGCGATTAAACGTGCCGTCTATGCTTCCGATCCGGCCAAAAGCCGCGGCCGGCGCTGGTTCGAACCTGCAAGCCCGACCCGCAATGCGTTCCGGCGCGACAGCGACCGCATCATCCATTCCGCGGCCTTCCGCAGGCTCGCCCACAAGACCCAAGTTTTCGTCTATCACGAGGGCGATCACTACCGCACACGGCTCACCCATACGCTTGAAGTTGCCCAGATCGCGCGTTCGCTGGCGCGCGCGCTCGGTCTCGATGAGGATCTCGCCGAAGCTTTGGCGCTCGCCCACGATCTCGGCCACCCGCCATTCGGCCATGCCGGCGAGCGCGCACTCGACGAAGCCTTGAGCGCATATCGGCGGCTTCGACCATAACGCGCAGGCGCTGCGCATCGTCACTGATCTTGAGCGCCGCTATGCCGGCTTCGACGGTCTCAATCTCACCTGGGAAACGCTCGAAGGGCTCGTCAAGCACAATGGCCCGCTCACAGACCGCGCCGGCAACCCGGTCGCCCGTTATGCCAAACACGGTGTGCCGGCGGCCATCACCGCCTACAGCAAGATCCAGGACCTCGAATTATGGTCGCAGCCGAGTGCCGAAGCGCAAGTCGCGGCCTTGTCCGACGATATCGCCTATGACGCCCACGACATTGACGACGGGCTGCGCGCCGATTTGTTCACGCTCGATGACATCGCCGAAGTGCCGCTGATCGGCGACATCCTGCGCGGCATCTCAGAACGCCATCAAACTATCGACCAGAGCCGGCGCGTGCATGAGGTCGTGCGCGCGCTGATCACCCGCATGATCGAGGATGTGATTGCCGAAAACGCACGACGCGTCGCCGCGCACAAGCCCTCGGCGGTCGAAGTACGCCAGGCCAAGGGCCCGCTGATTGCGTTTTCGCCGGCCATGCAAAACGCCGACACCGCCATCAAGGGATTTTTGTACCCGCGGATGTACCGGCACGAACGCGTAATGCGGGTAATGGGCGAGGCGGAAGCCGTGGTGCGCGACTTGTTCGCGTATTATTCGCAAAACCCCGCCGATCTGCCGGCGGAATGGGCGGAGGGCATCGACAACGCCGATGAATCGGCCCGTGCGCGCCGAATCGCCGATTACATCGCCGGCATGACCGACCGTTACGCCCAGATCGAGCACGCGAAATATTTCAAAGAGACGCCGCCATTGCGGTAAATCAGGCCGACTTGTCTTAGGCCGACTTGCTCTTACGCCGATTTGGCCTTGCGCGGCGCGTATTCGGCGATCAAGCGGATAATTCGCGCGACCGGCTGCGGCCGGCTGATGAAAAAGCCTTGCACCTCATTGCAACCGAGCATGCGCACCTGCGCCAGTTGCTCGGAGGTCTCGACGCCCTCGGCGGTCGTGATCATGCCGAGGCTCGCCGCCATGGTCGTCACCGCGCGCACGATCGCCAGCGCGTCGTCGTGCGAGAGGTCCTTGATGAAGCAGCGGTCGATCTTGAGTTTGTCGAACGGAAATTGGCGCAAATAACTCAACGCCGAGAAGCCGGTGCCGAAATCGTCCATCGAGATTTTCACGCCCAGTTCGCGCAATCGATGCAGTGCGACCAGCGTCGCTTCTGTGTTTTGCATCATCACCAACTCGGTGATCTCCAGCTCCAGCCGGCACGCCGGCAGGCCGGAGGAGGCGAGGGCATTCACCACCGTCGGCACCAAATTCGCGCTCGCCACCTGGATCGGCGATAGATTGACCGCGACCTTGACGTCGCCCGGCCAATTCGCCGCGTCGGCGCAAGCTTTGCGCAGAACCCATTCGCCAAGCGGCACGATGAGGCCGATCTCCTCCGCCACCGGAATGAATTCGCCCGGCGGGACCACGCCGCGGTGCGGATGCTGCCAGCGTACCAGCGCTTCGGCACAGGAAATCGTGTTGTCGGCCAGGTTCAGGATCGGCTGATAATGCAGGATGAATTCGGCTTCCGCCAAGGCGGTGCGCAATTCGCTTTCGAGTGCGCGGCGCGCCTTGATGCAGGCGTCCATTTCCGGCTCGAAGAAGCGATAGGTGCCGCGCCCGTCGGCCTTGGCGCGATAGAGCGCCAGATCGGCATTCTTGAGCAATTCGTCCGGCTCCGCGCCGTCGTCGGGCGCCACCGCGATGCCGATGCTGGTGTCGGTAAGTACCGCATGGCCGCTTAGGTCATAAGGCGCGCGCACGGCCTCGCCGATGCGTTGCGCCAGAATCGCCGCGTCGTCGAGTTGCGCCATTTCCGACAAGATGATCGCGAATTCGTCACCGCCAACCCGCGCCACGGTCACTTTGGCATCGACGCAGGTCAGCAGGCGGCCAGCAACCGCCTTTAGCAGCGCATCGCCGAACTGGTGGCCGAGCGTGTCGTTGATGCTCTTGAAGTTGTCGAGGTCGAGGTAAAACACCGCCAATTGCTGGCCGGCGCCCAGATTGGCGAGCAGGTCGGCCAAGCGTTCGCGCAGCAGCACGCGGTTGGGCAGGTCGGTGAGCGCGTCGTGATGCGCCATATGGGCAATGCGCTTTTCCGCCTGCCTGCGCTCGGTGATATCTTCATGAGTTGCGACCCAGCCGCCATCCTGCATCGGCCGGTTCGAGATTGCTACGGTTCGCCCGTTCGGAAGTTCGACCATCAAGTTCAGCGAGTCACCGCGTTTGACCGCCGTCAATAAATCATTGGCATAATCCTCGGGGTCGCCGTCATAGGTGCCGATCGATTGCCGGTATCGCAACAAGTCGACCAGGCTTTGTCCGCGAAACACCATGTCCGGCGGGAAGTCATACAATTCGACGTAGCGTTGGTTGAAGAGCACCAGGCGAGCCTCGCCGTCGAAAGTCACCAGCGCCTGCGTCATGTTGTTGACCGCGGCGTCGATCAAAAGGTTTTGTTCGGCAAGCTGCGCCTCGCGGTCGCGTAACGCGGCAGTGCGCTCCTGCACTTGGCGTTCGAGCCCGCGATTGAGTTCGTCGAGTTCTTCCGCCATGAGTGAAATGGAACGGTCGGTGCGCCGGCGGTCGCGTTCGGCTTGCTCATAGGCGGCAGTGACGAGTTCGCCTAGTGCGTCAATATCGACGCTGCCGCCGGGGCCGCTGGCCTTGGCGCGCTGTCTGGCAAATAAACGGTCCACGGGCGTTAGGCGTCCATCTCGCTGATGACGGTGACGGTCATGGTTTGATTGTGCAACTGGCAAACGCCGGATCCGCCATGCGGCGAGATTTCGCCGTAGGAGTAGAAGCCGAGCCGTGGCATCTGCGGGCCCAATTCGACGCTGGCCGCTTCGACCTCCTCGACGGCGCGCTGGCCCATCAAGAGCCTGCGCCCGATGCAGCTCACCAGGATGGCGATGCCGTCGCGTTCACCGATGCCGGCCGCCGCCTGCTTGGCGGCGTCGGCGGCGCCCGCCGACAGCCGGTTGAGATTGCCGCGCATGAGCTGGGCGACCCAGCCTTGCGGCATATCGCCGGCAAAGGTCATGGAATTAGTCTTGTGATCGACGGCGAGAACCGTGCGCACCAATTCATATTCTGGGTGCAGCGGATCGTGAATGCGCAAAGGGAACAGCAGGGCGGTGCCAGGCAGGCCTTCGGCTTCATCGCCAAGATAGCGCTTGTAGAGATCGAGCGCCGGTTTGTCGTCGACCTCGTACAGCACATTGCCTCTCGATTTAGTGATACGGCGGCGCGGGCCGAACTCGTCCCAGCCGCCAGCACTGCCGTGGCCGATGCGCACATTGTTGCCGTAGAATCCCACGGCCGCCACCTGATGGCTGACCGGCGGGCCGTCGCCGCCGACCAAAGTCTCGCTGAAATTCGCCGCATCGCCGGCGAGCCCGCCGGTCAATGCGACCGCTTCGCCCACCACCGATACAATGCCGGCCACTAATTCGCTGCCGTTGACATTGAGCCCGTCCGACAGAACGAAAATTCCGGCCAGCCGTTTACCGGCCGGCCCTTCGCCCGAAAGCGCGCGGCCGATTGTCTCGCCGCAGACGCGCGAATCCGCCGGACTGGCGGCCGGCGCACAAGCGAGTTTCAAGCTGGTGGAATCGAATTGCAGCGCCACCGCCGCGATCTCCTCATCGACGACGTCGTCGCTTTGAATTTGTCCGCCGGTGCTGCAGCCGAGTAGATGCGCGCCGGGAAATTGTTCGCGCAATTCGGCATAGCGTCCGCCGGATTCGAGCGCCTCGCGCATGCCGAAATACAGCACAAGGTCGGCGGCTTTGCCGTTGGCGTTTTTTGACGCCCAGCCGGACGCCTCGCTCCACGAAAGTTGGTTGGCGTGCATATTATCTCGCTCGGCTTTGCCGCGGTCCCCCCATAAAGGTAGTGGGCACTTGCCAACATAACGTTATCGGGTAGGACCAAACGCTCGCTGCACGCCGAATGGGCAGTGGGACGAATGCAACAATCGCCGATTTTGATTGTGTTTTGAGGCAGCCGCTAAAAATTGCAGCAATTGCCGTAACGCTGAGTTAACCCTAGAACCGGGTAGCGCTAAGACGGAGCGACAAGGCTTAGCGGCGAGGCGGGTTTTGACTTGCGGACCAAAATCCCTTACCCGCACGACACCATGCCCGCCGTCGCCGCGCCCGCCCACCTATTCGCCGACATGCTGCCCGCGTTCAGGCCGTCGCGGCGCCCTTGGTGGGCGCAGGGGGCGATCTGTCGCGTATCGTGGTCGAACCGCCGCGCGATGCGGCGCATGGCGACATGGCGACCAATGCCGCCATGGTGCTGGCCAAGGACGCCGGCAAGAAGCCGCGCGATCTCGCCGAAGCGATTGCCGAGCGGCTGCGCGCCGATCCGATCGTCGAGAAGGTCGATGTCGCCGGCCCCGGCTTCATCAATCTCACGCTCAAGCCCGTGTCTGGGGCGAGGCGCTGCGCGCGGTGCTGGTGCAGGGCGCCGATTACGGCGCGAGCACGCATCGGCAAAGGCGAAAAGGTCAATGTCGAATATGTCTCGGCCAACCCGACCGGCCCGATGCATGTCGGCCACGGCCGCGGCGCGGTTTTCGGCGATGCGCTGGCCAATCTGCTGGCCAAGGCCGGCTACGACGGTGACGCGCGAATATTACATCAACGACGCCGGCGCGCAGGTCGATGTGCTGGCGCGCTCGGCTTTCTTGCGTTACCGCGAGGCGCTCGGCGAGACCATCGGCACGATCCCCGAAGGGCTCTATCCCGGCGATTATCTCGTGCCGGTTGGCGCGGCGCTGGCCGCCGAGCATGGCGCGGCGCTCAAGGCCAAACCTGAGATCCGAGTGGCTGCCGATCGTGCGCGCCAAATCCATCGCCATGATGATGGACATGATCCGGGACGATCTGGCCGCGCTCCATGTGCACCACGATGTATTCTTTTCCGAGCGCTCACTGGTCGAAGGCAAGACCGATCAGGTCACAGCCACCATCGCGTCGTTGCAAAAAAGTGGCGAGGTCTATGAGGGCCGCTTGCCGCCGCCCAAGGGCGGCAATCTGGAAGATTGGGAGGACCGCGAGCAGACCTTGTTCAAGTCGACCGATTTCGGCGACGATGTCGATCGCCCGCTCAAAAAATCCGACGGCAGTTATACTTATTTCGCCAGTGACATCGCCTATCACAAGTCGAAATTCGAGCGCGGCTTTCGCAACATGATCGATGTCTGGGGCGCCGATCACGGCGGCTATATCAAGCGCATGCAGGCGGCGGTCAAAGCGGTCAGCGGAGGCAAGGCGAAGTTAGAGGTGAAGCTGGTGCAGCTTGTGCGGCTTCTCCGGGCGGGCGAGCCGGTGAAAATGTCCAAGCGTTCGGGCGAATTCGTCACGCTGCGCGAGGTGGTGGACGAAGTCGGTAAGGACGCCGTGCGTTTCGACATGCTCTACCGCAAGAACGACGCGGTGCTCGACTTCGACCTCGCCAAGGTCATCGAAGCCACCCGCGAGAACCCGGTATTTTATGTCCAGTATGGCCATGCCCGCGGCCAGTCCATTTTCCGCAATGCGCGGTTGGAAATGCCCGATTTGCCGGCGACCGGCGAGGCGAGGGCGGCGAAGTTCAAAACCGCCGATTTTGCCAAGCTCGCCGACGCCGGCGAACTGTCCATGATGCGCAAGCTGGCACTGTATCCACGAATGCTGGAGGCGGCCGCCGGCGCCCATGAGCCGCACCGGGTAGCCTTCTACCTATATGAATTGGCTAGCGAATTTCACGCGCAGTGGACGCGGGGAAAAGATTTGCCTCATTTACGCTTCATTATCCAAGATGATCCAGAAACGACCATGGCGCGGCTCGCCCTGATTCAGGGGATCGTGGCCGTTCTGGCCGCCGGCCTGGCGTTACTCGGGGTCGAAGCGCCCGATGAAATGCGCTAATCTCTTGTGCTAGCTTGCTTATAATGGAGCCGGGACATCGGTTGGCCTTTCGGGGCAGGCCGGACTGAGATTGAAAATCGGGGACCGAATGGCGGACGACTATACGCAACGACCCTATCGGCCAAACGAACCGCCCGCGCGCAGCGGCCAGCCCGGCAAAGCCCTTGGCGGCGGCAGTGACCCGCTCGCCGAACTCGCGCGGCTGATCGGGCAGAACGATCCTTTTTCCGAATTCGGGCGCGACGGCGTGCGCCGCTCGGCGCCGCCACCACAGCCGCCGCAAGAGCCGGAGCCGGCTTGGGACGACGCGCCGCCCGCCGCCAGCTATGAGCCGTATCCGATAGCGCCCGATCAGCACGCCACGTCGCCCAACTACCCCCGGCAGACCTTCGGGGGCGCCCCGGCCGGAGAGTTCTATCAGGGCGAAGCTGAAGTACCCGGCTATCCCGCGCCGCATACGCCCGATCAGAGCGCGGACTTGGCCGCGAACTTGGCGCCGAATTACCAAGACGTTCCCTATAACCGGAGCAATGTCCACCTCGACCCCCAGCAAGACGACTACTATGACGATGAACCGCCTTCACGCCGGCGCATGGGCGTGATGGTCATCGCCGGCGTATTTGCGCTCGCGGTAATCGGCACCGCCAGCGCTTTCGGCTATCGCGCGCTGTTTGGCTCACCGTCCGCCTCAGGGCCGCCGCCAGTCATCAAAGCGGATACCGCGCCGAGCAAGATCGTGCCGGCCTCCGCCAAGGACCCGCAGTCCAACAAGCAGATCACCGACCGGGTCAACGACAAGGGCATCGGCGAAAAGCTGGTTTCGCGCGAGGAGCAGCCGGTCGTGGCGCCGTCGCCGCCGCAGGACCCGAACGCGTCGAACGCCTCCGGTGTCATCGGCACCGAACCCAAAAAGGTGCGCACCATTGTCATCCATCCGGATGGCTCGCCTGTCGTCGACGCCGCTCCGGCGCCCGCGCCAGCGCCGCCTCCAACGCAACCGCCGGCTCGCGTTACCAACATAACGCCGGCTAAGCCGGCAGCGCCGCCAGTGCGCGTTGTGAACAATGCTGCGCCCGCAGCGGCAGAGTCCGAACCCGCCCCGCGTCCGGCCGTCGCGCGCCCTGCGCCGGCGGTACGCCAAGGCGCAGAGCCAGCTTCGAACAACGCGCCGCTCTCGCTTAGTCCGGATGCTCCTGCACAGGCACGGGCCGCTCCTGCGCGCGCGGCCGCGCCGCCCACGCGCACCGCGGCCGTCGAGTCGGCCGAAACCGCTCCAGCACAAGCCCCGCCGAGCGGCAGCTATGCCGTGCAAGTGTCGTCCCAGCGAAGTGAAGCCGAGGCGCAAGCCGCCTTCCGCAGTCTTCAGGGCAAATATCCGGGCCAACTCGGCGGCAAGCAGGTGATCATTCACCGGGCCGATTTGGGCGACAAGGGCATCTATTTCCGCGCACTCGTGCCCGCCGGCAGCAGCAGCGAGGCCGCCGAACTGTGCTCGAGCCTTAAATCGGCCGGCGGAAGCTGCCTCATCCAACGGAATTAGCGCGCCAAAGCTTGCTCTAGCGCCGGGCGCGGGCTAATCCGCGCCGATGGCGGCACGCGCGTTCATCACCGGTTTGGCGGGACTAGAAATCACCGCCGGCGAGCGCGCCTTTATCCGCGAGGCCCAGCCTTGGGGTTTGATCATCTTCAAGCGAAACGTCAGCACACCTTCGCAAGTGTCCGAACTAACTCAATCATTTCGTGACGCCGTGGGCCGCCATGCGCCCGTTCTGGTGGACCAGGAGGGCGGCCGGGTGCAGCGGCTCGGGCCGCCGCATTGGCCGGTTTACCCGCCCGGAGCCCGCTATGGCGAACTCTATGACCGGGAGAAATCGCTTGGTCTGGCTTGTTCGCGCCTTGCCGGGCACTTGATCGCCGCCGACCTTATCAAGGTCGGCCTAGACGTGGATTGTCTTCCGATCGCCGACGTTCCGGTCGCAGGCGGCGACCCGGTGATCGGCGACCGCGCTTATGGAACCGAGCCCGGCAAGGTCGCGGCCATTGGCGCGGCAATCGCGCAGGGGCTGCAGGCGGGCGGCGTCTTGCCGGTCCTCAAGCATTTGCCCGGCCATGGCAGAGCCTCCGCCGATAGCCACCATAGGCTGCCGGTGGTCGATACCGACCGGGCCACCCTGGAAGCGACCGATTTTGCCGCTTTCAAGCCGCTAGCCCACCTGCCGCTGGGCATGACGGCGCATGTTGTGTTTTCCGCCATTGACCCCGCCCAACCGGCCACAACTTCAGTCACTATGGTGCAGCAAGTGATTCGCGGATTTATCGGGTTCCAGGGACTGCTGATGAGCGACGACGTTTCCATGGGCGCATTGTCGGGCACGATTGCCGAGCGCAGCCAAGCCGCGCTGCACGCCGGTTGCGATGTCGTGCTCCATTGCAATGGCGACCTTGCCGAAATGACCGCGGTCGCCGGCGCGGTGCCGGCACTTACTGGCGAAGCCGCACGGCGCGCCGACGCCGCCTTGGCCGCGCGCAGCGCTCCGCAAGATTTCGACGTCGAGGCCGCGCGCAAGACTTTTGCCCAGATGATCGGCGGCGCGGCGCCGCCTTCGCACCGGATGACGGGTTCATGAGCGAGGAATTCGACAATACGCTGACGGCCGATCGCGGCGACACCGAGCCGGCCATGATGGTGGACGTCGAGGGCTTCGAAGGCCCGCTCGATCTGCTGCTGGCCTTGGCGCGCCAGCAGAAAGTGGATCTTGCGAAAATTTCGATCCTGGCGCTGGCCGACCAGTATCTCACTTTCGTTGAGGCCGCCCGGCAATTGCGCCTCGAACTGGCGGCCGACTATCTGGTGATGGCGGCGTGGCTGGCTTATCTCAAATCGCGTTTGCTGTTGCCGGAGGTAGCGCCGGGCGATGGTCCGAGCGCCGAGGACATGGCGTTGGCGCTCGCTTATCGCTTGCGCCGGCTGGAGGCCTTCCGCGAAGTGGCGACAAGGCTGATGGGGCGCCCGCAGCTCAACCGCGACATCTTCGCGCGCGGCGCGCCGGAACCGATCGACGAGATCAAGCAATCGGAATGGTCGGCCACGCTCTACGATCTGTTGTCGGCCTATGCCACGCAACGCCGCATGAGCGTGATGTCGCGCGTGCGCTTCAAGCAACGCACGGTCTGGTCGCTCGCCGAAGCCCGCGCCGCGCTTGAGCGCTTGATCGGAATGTCGACCGACTGGTCGCGCATCGACGAGTTCTTGATTTCCTACATGGTCGAGCCCGCGCTACGCACGACCGTCATGGCGTCATCGTTTGCCTCCGCGCTCGAACTGGTGCGCGAGGGCGTCGCCGAGATTCATCAAAAAGAGTCGTTCTCGCCCATTTATATGCGTAAGCGCGTCGGCGCGAACGGAAATGCTACCCCAAATGACGCACAAGAAAACGCATAAGGAGCGAAAGTCCATGCCGAGCGCGGCCAAGAAGCTCGTAATTGTTCACAACAACGAGCCGGCGCAGCCTTCGCCGGAAGCGCCGCAGCAAGGGTCGCAGCTTGAGCCCGCTGCGCGCGCCGACGAATTGCGGTTGCTGGAAGCGCTGCTGTTTGCGGCCGCCGGCCCGCTCGACGAGGCGACGCTCAAGCGCCGTCTGCCGGATGATGTGGACGTCAAGGACGCGCTGGCGCGCCTGCAAGCCGAATACGCCACGCGTGGCGTCAATCTGGTGCGCGTCGGCCGCAAGTGGACCTTGCGGACCGCCGCCGATCTGTCCTGGTTGCTCACCAAGAACACCGTCGAGCAGCGCAAGCTCTCGCGCGCCGCAATCGAGACGCTCGCCATCGTCGCCTATCATCAGCCGGTGACACGCGCCGAGGTCGAGGAAATCCGCGGCGTCGTCACGGCGTCCGGCACGCTCGACGTGCTGCTCAAGACCGGCTGGATCCGCCCGCGCGGCCGGCGCAAGGCGCCGGGCCGGCCGATCACCTACGGCACCACCGAAGGCTTCCTGTCGCATTTCGGGCTGGAGGAGGTGGGCGACCTGCCGGGGCTCGACGAGCTCAAAGGCGCAGGGCTGCTCGAAGGCAACATGCCGTCGGGCTTTGGCGTGCCGATCCCGTCCGACGACTCCACGCTGCGCGACGACGAGGAGCCGCTCGATCCTGGCGATCTCGACTTCGGCCTCGCCCCGCCGGAGGGGCGCGGCGAGAAGTAGGCTTGGCGGCGTGACGGTCCTCACATCGAGCCCGCAGGTGTAGTTAACGCCGCACCCGGCTAACTGTACGTAATTTAATGTGAAACCGCCCTGACGCGCGCGGCGGGAGGCCCTTTAAGGGGCCATAAGTCCTTGTTTTTGCCGCTTCCGGGGCCTAGTTTCAAAGACAAATCATGGATGCGACGCGCAATATATGCCCGTCGCTGTGGAGGATTTGCCGATGGGTTCGTTTAGCATATGGCACTGGATGATCGTGCTTCTGGTCGTGATGGTTTTATTCGGCGGCCGGGGCAAGCTTTCGTCGCTGATGGGCGACTTCGCCCAGGGCATCAAGGCCTTCAAGAAGGGCATGGCGGAAGACGACAAGGTGGCGGAGGTCAAGCCTGAGCCGGTCAAGACCATCGAGCCGGCTCCCGTTCCGCCCAAAAGCGAAACCGAGCGCCGCGCCGAAAGCGTGCGCTCCTAAAAAATTGCGGCGCGCACGGCCGCGGCGCCCTGGCGTTAAGAAGGGTGCTTGATTTGCGCACGATCTTTCCCGAAAACCGGTACCCACTTTTCGGGATCGTGCGCGGGCGTTGGAGTTAGACAATCCATGTTCGGTTTTGGTTGGGGCGAGATGGTCGTTATCGGCATCGTCGCGCTGATCGCGATCGGGCCGAAGGAATTGCCGACCGTATTGCGTACGCTCGGGCAATACATGGGCAAAGTCCGGCGCATGGCCAATGAATTCCAGGGGCAATTCAACGAGGCCTTGCGCGAGGCCGAATTGACCGACCTGCAAAAACACGCCGACGACATCACCAAGGACATTTCCAATTTCGATCCGCTCAGCGATACGCAAAAGGATGTGGAAAAAGCTTTCGAGTTTCAGGATCCATTGGCCGATCCGGTAGTGCCGACGCCGGCTGTCGAAACCGGAGCGCCACTGCCGCAAATCGAAGTGAAGCTGCCGGATGCGCCGAAGCCGGTTACCGAGAAAGATTTTGCGGTAACCCCGCCTGCGCCGAAACCAAAGGCCAAAGCCGCGCCCAAGACTATTGCCAAGCCTGCGACCAAAACGACGACCAAACCCGCCGCCAAAACGGCTTCCAAGACCGCAACTAAGCCGGGCAAGAAAAAGCTGGCCGGGGGTAGCGCGTGAGCAAGACCCGATGAGTCAGGACGACATCGAGTCCACCAAAGCGCCCTTGCTCGATCATCTGATCGAATTGCGCTCGCGCCTGATCAAGGCGCTGCTGGCGTTCGGCGTGATGTTTGCGATCTGCTTCTTTTTCGCGCGCGACATCTACAATATTCTGGTGTGGCCGTTCGTGTGGATCGCCGGCCCGGAGAATTCGAAATTCATCTACACGGCGCTCTTGGAATACTTCATCACCCAGCTCAAGCTGGCGATGTTCGGCGCGGCGTTTTTGTCGTTTCCGATCGTGGCGACGCAAATCTACATGTTCGTGGCGCCCGGCCTTTACCGGCACGAGCGCAAGGCCTTCGTGCCCTATCTGGTGGCGACGCCGTTTTTCTTCGCGCTCGGCGCGCTGGTGGTTTATTTCCTGGTGCTGCCGATGCTGGTGCGCTTCTCGCTGCACATGCAGCAGCCCGGCACCGAGACCGAAGCTTCGATCGCGCTGCTGCCCAAAGTCGGCGAATATCTCTCATTGATGATGACGCTGGTGCTGGCCTTCGGCGTGGCGTTTCAATTGCCGGTGATCCTCACGCTCTTGGGGCGCATTGGCATCATCACGTCAGACCAGCTCAAGGCCAAGCGGCGCTATTTCATCGTCGCGGCCTTTATCCTGGCGGCGGTGCTCACGCCGCCCGACGTCATCAGCCAGATGTCGCTCGCGGTGCCCTTGTTGCTGCTTTACGAGGGCTCGATCATCTCGGTGCGCGTCGTCGAAAAGCGCGCCCAGGCCGATGCCGCGGCCAAAGCCGCCGGCACCGCGACGCCGCCGCCGGCCGACGATGGCGCGGCAAAGCCGGCGGAGTAGGGCCTCTATTTCTCCGCTCCTTCCCGCGAAAGCGGGAAATCCAGGGCCGAGTATTCGGTGTATGTCGCCCGGCTCCCCGCTTTCGCGGGGACGAACGGCAAATCACTCACTTTCCCAACCCGCCAATTCCGACTAAGAACCCCCCATGTACGACATCAAATGGATTCGGGAGCACCCGCAGGATTTCGACCGCGGCCTGGAACGGCGCGGGCTGGAGCCGCTGTCGGCAAAGCTGATCGCGCTCGACGAGCGCAGGCGCGCCGCGATCACCAAGTCGGAAGTGGCTGCAGGCGCGGCGCAATGCGGCGTCGAAAGAAATAGGCGACGCCAAGAAGAACAAGGACGAGGCGAGGGCGGCCGCGCTGATGGCCGAGGTCGCCACGTTGAAGGAGACGATGCCGGCGCTCGACGCCGAGCAGAAATCGCTCGGCGATGAACTCGACAAAGAACTCGCGCAAATCCCGAATATGCCGCTCGACGATGTGCCGGACGGCAAGGACGAGCACGGCAATGTCGAGAAATCGAAATCCGGCGCGCCGCGAAATTACGCCTTCAAGCCCAAGCAGCATTTCGAATTGGGCGAAGCGCTGGGCATGATGGATTTCGAACTCGCCGCCAAATTCTCCGGCGCGCGCTTTGTAGTGTTGCAGAAAGGCCTTGCGCGCATGGAGCGCGCGCTTGGGCAATTCATGCTCGATTTGCATACGGAGACGCACGGCTATACCGAGGTCAATCCGCCGTTGGTGGTGCGGGATGACGCGATGTTCGGTACGGCGCAATTACCGAAATTTGGAGACGATCAATTTTCTGCACTTCAGGGGCTTCAACACGTCAAATATCGCGACATGGCGATCGATACAGCGGATGCCGAGCCGCAAGTGTCATCGAGTAAATTTAAGGATGAGCATTTGTGGCTCATCCCCACCGCCGAAGTCCCGCTGACAAACCTCGTCCGCGAATCCATCGTCGATGAATCCTCGCTGCCGCGCCGCTACACCGCCTGCACGCCATGCTTCCGCGCCGAAGCGGGCGCCGCTGGCAAAGACACGCGCGGCATGATCCGCCAGCATCAGTTCACCAAAGTCGAACTGGTCTCGATCACCACGCCGGAGGAAAGCGCCAAAGAGCACGAGCGCATGCTGGCCTGCGCCGAGGAAGTGCTCAAGAAACTCGATCTGCATTACCGCGTCATCACGCTGTGCACCGGCGACATGGGTTTTGCCTCGCAGAAAACCTACGACATCGAGGTCTGGCTGCCGGGCCAGAACATGTATCGCGAGATCTCAAGCTGCTCGGTCTGCGGCGATTTCCAGGCGCGCCGCATGAACGCGCGCTATCGCGGCAAGGACGGCAAGCCCGCTTTCGTCCACACGCTCAACGGTTCCGGCGTCGCCGTCGGCCGCGCGTTGATTGCCGTGATGGAAACCTATCAGCAGGAAGACGGCTCGATCCTCATGCCGGACGCATTGAAGCCCTATATGGGCGGCATGACGAAGATCGAGAAGGCGAAGTGATGTTTAGTTTTATTCTTCGTCATTCCGGGGCGCGAGTGAAACGAGCGAACCCGGAATCCAGGGGTAACATTCAAGCCCTTATTGTGACTCTGGATTCCGGGTTCACGCCTTCGGCGTGTCCCGGAATGACAAGGATTTGTAATGCGCATCCTCATCACCAATGACGACGGCATTCACGCGCCGGGCCTGGAGGCCTGCGAGAAAATCGCGCGCGCGCTGTCGGACGACATCTGGATCGTGGCGCCGGAGACCGATCAGTCGGGCGTGTCGCATTCGCTCTCGCTCAACGATCCGCTGCGGTTGCGCGAAATCAGCGAGCGGCATTTTGCCGTCAAGGGTACGCCGACCGATTGCGTCATCATGGGCGCGCGCCACATCATGAAGGAGATGCCCGATCTCGTGCTGTCCGGCGTCAATCGCGGCCGCAATTGCGCCGAGGACGTGACTTATTCCGGCACGGTCGCCGGCGCCATGGAAGGCACCGTGCTCGGCATTAAATCGTTTGCGCTGTCGCAGGCCTATGCGGCGGCCAACCGCCACAAGCCGCATTGGGACACGGCCGTGAAATTCGCGCCCGATCTTATCCGCCGCGTGTTGAAAGGCGGTATGCCGGCCGACGTGCTGGTCAATATCAATTTTCCCGATTGTCCGGCGGCCGAAGTCGCGGGCGTCGCCATCACCGTGCAGGGCAAGCGCGATATGGAATTGCTGCGCATCGATGCGCGCCATGACGGACGCGGCAATCCGTATTATTGGATCGCCTTCGGGCGCGGCGGCATCGCCGGCGCCAGCGCCGGCAGCGATCTCGCGGCCCTCAACGACAAAAAAATTTCCGTGACGCCGCTGCGGCTCGATCTGACCGACGAGCCGTTCATGGCGAAATTGGCGCAAGCACTACTACTTTGAAAGAAGCGCTACTTTGAAAGCAATCCCGCCAGCGTGGTCTTGAGATCCTCCGCTTGGAACGGCTTTTGCAGCGACGGACGGTTGCGATAGGGCTCGGACAGGCTGCCTTCGCCATAGCCGCTGACAAATACGAAAGGCAGGCCGCGCTTGGCCAGAATGTCGGCGACCGGATAAATCTCCTGACCGTCGACATTGACGTCGAGCACCGCAACGTCGAATTGCCCGGTGGCGGCAAATTCGCGCGCTTCGACGATGGTGCCGACGGCGGCGGCGATCTCGTAGCCGAGATCGCTCAGCATATCCTCCAGTAGCATGCGAATGAGATATTCGTCTTCGACGACTAAAATGCGCGGGGCCGGTTTTGGATCTGACATCGTCGCTTTCCGCCCCCAATAAAATGAACGCGGCTGGCGTCTTTATCCTGCGCGGTTCCTTGCCTATTGATTGGCGACAAATGTGCTAAAAAGCAAGCTGCAGGGATAAAAGCGTGCCCAAATCACCGCGCGGCGAACACGAAACCGGTCCGATGGAATTCCTGCTCATGTTGCGGCGGCGGGGCATTGGCGATCAGGCGGTGCTGCGGGCCATGGACGAGGTGCCGCGCGAGCGTTTCGTCGAAGCCGGATTTGCCGACAGCGCTTATGCCGACCAGGCCTTGCCGATCGCTTGCGGGCAGACCATCAGCCAGCCCTTTGTCGTCGCCTATATGACCGAGCGGCTGGCCTTGCGGCCGCATCATCGCGTGTTGGAGGTTGGCACCGGCTCGGGCTATCAGGCCGCGGTGCTGTCGCGACTGGCGCGCGAAGTGGTGAGTGTCGAGCGCTACCGCACGCTCGCGGACGCTGCGCGCGCCCGCCTCAAGTCGCTCGGCTATAACAATGTCGAGATCGTCGTCGGCGACGGATTGGCCGGCTTGCCGGGCAGGGCGCCTTACGACCGCATAATGGTCACGGCCGCCGCCGAGACGCTGCCGCAAGTTTTGATCGACCAATTGGCTGACAATGGTGTCATGCTGCTGCCGTTCGGCGAGCATGGCGGCGTGCAAAACATAATCAAGCTTACCAAATCGCAAACGGGAATTGCCCGCGAAGACCTCATTGCGGTGCGTTTCGTGCCGCTTTTGCCCGGTCAAGCGCAAGAACTCTGAAATCGCGGCCAAAGTCTGTGGCATTTTTGCCAGACTCAGGTTCCGTCGTAACGATCCGCTAATTCTTAAAAGCTTATTTACTCGTGCCTGCTTTATTTCGACTTCTATGTTTTGTGCGTATGAGTGAGTAACCACATGCCGCGCTCCAACGTGCCGTCTCGCTTGCGTAGTACTCCGCATATGTGGCCGCGCGTTGCCGTTCTGGCGCTGGTGGGTGTCGCTGCCGCCAGTTGTTCGGACTCCGGGCGCTTCGAACTCCAATCCTTTCGCATCCGATCGTAAGGCATCCGCGCCGCAGGAAACCACCGGCTCGATCACGCCGCGTCCGGTTTCGACCGCGCGGGTCGAGCAGCAGCCTTTGCCGGCGCCGAGCCGGCCTGCGACCGTCGCGATCAACAGCCCGACCGGCACCGCGACAGGCGCGCAAGGTCTTGGCGCCTATCGCCCGACCGCCGCCAATAATTCGGACATCACTGGCTCGGTGCCCGCGCGTCACGTTGCGCCGCCAAAGCCGGCCGGCGCATGGACCTGGGACGGCGGCGCGCCGGTCACCGTCGGTTATGGCGACACGGTAGAGCGCATTGCGAAAAAATACGGCGTACCCGCCTCGGCGATTTTGCAGACCAACGGCATTGCCGACGCGGCTTCGGTCAGGCCCGGCCAGCGTCTGGTCATTCCGCGTTATGTGTCGGCGTCCGCGCCGCAAGCAGCACCGGCGCCGGTCGCGATGAGTGCGCCGATGACTGCGCCAGTGAGCGCGCCAGCATTGGCCGAGAGCGTTCATATCGTTCAGCCCGGCGAAAGCCTGACCGGCATTGCCCGCCATCACGGCGTCACGGTAGCCGCGCTCGCGCAGGCCAATAAAATTCAACCTTATGCCAAGGTCGCGGCCGGCGACCGGCTCACCATTCCGGGCGGCCATCCGGTCGCGCCCCGTCAGGCGCAAATTCAGCCGGCGGCGCCCCAGGTCGCGGCCCCGCGCTCGGTTCCGGCCGAACAGGTTTCCAGCATTCCGGCGCAGAACGCGCGCATCGCCACGCAAGAGCCGGAAAAAACCGAAAACGCCGTTGCGAACGCTGAAGCCGCCGGCGCTCTGCCGTCCTTCCGCTGGCCGGTGAAGGGCCGCATCATCGCGGGCTTTGGTCCCAGGACCAACGGCGCGCAAAACGACGGCATCAATCTGGCGGTGCCGGAAGGCACGCCGATCAAGGCGGCCGATGACGGCGTCGTCGCCTATGCCGGCAACGAGCTTAAGGGCTACGGCAATTTGGTTCTCATTCGCCACGCCAATGGCTATGTGTCGGCCTATGCCAATGCCAGCGAATTGCTGGTCAAGCGCGGCGACACCATCAAGCGCGGCCAGGTCATCGCGCATGCCGGGCAGACCGGCAACGTGACCTCGCCGCAACTGCATTTTGAAATCCGCAAGGGTTCGACGCCGGTCGACCCGACGCAAATATCTCGGCGGCGCGTAAGCCTTCTAATCCTTCAGCGTCACGCCGAGCCGGCCCGCCGAGATCCTGCACGAATTGCCAGGCGACGCGGCCCGAGCGCGAGCCGCGCGTCGTCGACCATTCCAGCGCATCGCGGTGCAGATTCGTCGTGAGGCCACCGAAATCTTGTAATGGCCGACATAGCCATCGATCATGGCGAGGAATTCGTCCTGGCTGCAGCGGTGGAAGCCTAGCCAGAGACCGAAGCGGTCGGATAGCGAGACTTTCTCCTCGACGGTCTCGCCCGGATTGATCGCGGTCGAGCGCTCATTCTCCATCATGTCGCGCGACATCAGATGGCGGCGATTGGAAGTCGCATAGAAGATCACATTGTCCGGCCGGCCCTCGATGCCGCCTTCCAGCAATGCCTTGAGCGACTTGTAGGTGGTGTCCTCGCCGTCGAAGGATAGGTCGTCGCAGAACACGATGAAGCGGTAATGCGAGCCGCGCGTCAGCGCCATGAGATCGGGCAGGCTCTGGATGTCTTCGCGGTGGATTTCGACCAGCTTGAGGTGACCGCTTTTGCCGCTGCCGGCCGCGGCATTGACCGCCGCATGCGAGGCTTTCACCAGCGACGATTTGCCCATGCCGCGCGCGCCCCACAGCAGCGCGTTGTTGGCAGGCAGGCCCTTGGCGAATCGCTCGGTATTTTCCACCAGCACGTCGCGCACGCGATCGATGCCCCGAAGCAGCGACATCTCGACGCGGTTGACGTGATTGACCGGCGCGAGGCGCCCGTCGGGATGCCAGATAAAGGCATCGGCGACGCGAAGGTCGGGCAGCGCCTTGGGCTGCGGCGCCAACCGCTCAAGCGCGGTGGCGATGCGCTCGAGAACGTCGTCTTGCCCGGAACCCTTTACCTTGGGCGTTCCCTGGTTTCGAGCGCGATTTGGACTTCGATTTGGCCATACACGTACCATGTGGAATTGGGCTGCTCTTAGCGGGGCGGGCTTCGCCAAGCAAGCGGCCAAGCAAGCCGCCAAGCAAGCCGAGTAGGCCGAAAAAGGCTGAAAATGGCTATAGTTGAGGGGTCCGGCAGCGTTGCAATTAGGGCTACGGCCGCTATAGTCCGCGCGAAATCAAAACCGCGTAAGCCTTAGCCGGAACACTGGCTGGCCGCGCCCCAAAAACCACGCAAGGAAGCTTCGATGTTCATTTCGCCTGCGTTTGCGCAAGGGTCCATCAGTTCGCTGTTCGGAGGGGCTGGCGGCGACGGCGGCATGCTGATGTCGCTCCTGCCGTTCGCGCTGATTTTCGTCATCATGTACTTTTTGATCTTGCGTCCGCAGCAGAAGCGGGTGAAGTCGCACGCCGAAATGGTCAAAAACGTGCGCCGCGGCGACACCGTCGTCACCAATGGCGGGCTTATCGGCAAGGTCACCAAGGTGATCGACGACGACCAGATCGAACTCGAAATCGCGGACGGCGTTCGCATCCGCCATGCGCGGCAGATGATCAGCGACGTGCGCGCCAAGGGCGAGCCGGTGAAGGACGATGCCGCGGCCTGATTGGTGGCGGTCTTTCGTCTCTCTCCCAAAAATTCAAGCTAGTCGAGACTAAATGCTTTATTTCACAAAGTGGAAGGCGGCGGCGATTGTGCTGACGGCGTTGGTCGTCTGCCTGTTCGCCGTGCCGAATTTCCTGCCCGAAAAGATGGTGGCGAGCTGGCCGAAATGGGCGCAGCGCCATGTCGTGCTCGGCCTCGATCTGCAGGGCGGCTCGCACATTCTGCTCGAAGTCGATACCAAGGCGGTCCGCAAGGAAATGCTGGAAACGCTGCGCGACGATGTGCGCCGCGTGTTGCGCGATGCGCGCATTGGCTATACCGGGCTGGCGGTGCGCGGCAATAGCGTCGAAGTGCGCATCCGCGAGGGCGCCAATGCCAGTCAGGCGCAGACCAAGCTTGGCGAATTGTCGCTGCCGCTCGGCGGAATTCTCGGCGGTACCGGCCAGCGCAGCCTCGACATAACCAACGAGCCCGACAGCTTGATCCGGCTTTCGCTCACCGATCCGGCCATTCTGGAGCGCGTGCGCCAATCGGTCGAGCAGTCGATCCAGATTATCGAGCGGCGCGTCAATGAACTTGGCACCGTCGAGCCGCTCATCCAGCGCGAGGGCAACGACCGCATTCTGGTCCAGGTGCCTGGCTTGCAGGATCCCACAAGGCTCAAGGAAATCATCGGCAAGACCGCCAAGCTCGATTTCCGCATGGTCGATACATCGATGCCGCCGGAACAGGCCTTGCAGGGCCGCGTTCCGCCGGACGACGAAATTCTCTACAGCACCAGCCAGCCCAAGACGCCCTACCTGATCGAGAAGCGCGTGCTGGTATCGGGCGGTGAACTTACCGATGCGCAACCGGGCTTCGACCAGCGCACCAACGAGCCGGTGGTCAATTTCCGCTTCAATACCAGCGGCGCGCGCAAATTCGCGCAGGCGACACAGGAAAATGTCGGCAAGCCTTTCGCCATCGTGCTCGATAACGAAGTGATCTCGGCGCCGGTGATCCGCGAGCCGATCCTTGGCGGCTCGGGGCAGATTTCCGGCAGCTTCACCGTGCAGAGCGCCAACGATCTTTCTATTCTGTTGCGCGCCGGCGCACTGCCGGCCCCGCTCACCATCATCGAGGAGCGTACGGTAGGCCCTGGTCTCGGCGCGGATTCGATCGCCAAGGGCAAGACCAGTTCCTATGTCGGCGCCGCGATGGTGATCGTGTTCATGATCGCGACCTACGGGCTGTTCGGCGTGTTCGCCAATATCGCAGTGGCGATCAACGTCGCCATGATTTTCGGCGTGCTGTCGCTGCTAAACGCCACACTGACCTTGCCCGGCATCGCCGGCATCGTGTTGACGGTCGGCATCGCGGTCGATTCCAACGTGCTGATCTATGAGCGCATCCGCGAAGAAGTGCGCGGCGGCCGCTCGCCGATCAACGCCATCGACGCCGGCTTTAGCAAGGCGCTCGCCACCATTCTCGATTCCAACATCACGACCTTCATCGCCGCCGCGGTGCTGTTTTACATCGGCACCGGCCCGGTGCGCGGCTTTGCCGTTACGCTCGGCGTCGGCATCATCACCACGGTGTTTACCGCCTTCACCCTCACGCGTCTGATTATCGCCACCTGGGTACGGTGGTGGCGTCCGCAACGCGTACCGATTTAGGCGAGGAGAAATTACGTGCGCCTGCTTCGTATCGTTCCCGACGACACCAAATTCGATTTCATGCGCTTCCGGCGCATCAGTTTTCCTATTTCCGCGATGATGTCGATTCTGGCGATCTCGCTTTATTTCTTCCATGGCTTGAATTTCGGCATCGACTTCAAGGGCGGCACGCTGATCGAAATCCAGAGCAAATCGGGACCGGCCGATATCGCCAAAATGCGCGCCAGTCTTGCCACGCTTGGCCTTGGCGAAGTCCAGTTGCAGCAATTCGGGCCGCCGGAAGATGTGCTCATCCGCATCGCCGAGCAGCCCGGCGGCGACGCCGCGCAGCAAGTCGCGGTGACCAAAGTGCGCGGCGCGCTCGGTACGGAAGTGGATTACCGGCGCGTCGAAGTGGTCGGACCGCGCGTTTCCACCGAATTGCTGTCCTACGGCGTCGTGGGCTTGGGTTTGGCGATTTTCGCGATCTTGATCTACCTGTGGTTCCGTTTCGAATGGCAATTCGCGCTCGGCGCCATGATCGCCAACGTGCACGATATCGTGCTGACCATCGGCTTCATGTCGGTAACGCAAATCGACTTCGATCTCACCAGTATCGCGGCGCTGCTCACGATTCTGGGTTATTCGCTCAACGACACGGTCGTGATCTATGACCGAATTCGCGAAATGCTGCGGCGCTACAAGAAAATGCCGATGCCGGATCTGCTCAATGCGTCGGTCAACCAGACGCTGTCGCGCTCCGTGATCACCCACGTTACGGTGTCGCTGGCCTTGCTGGCGCTGTTGCTGTTCGGCGGCGAGGCGATCCATTCGTTTACCGCCACCATGATGTTCGGCGTCGTGCTGGTTGGCACCTATACCTCGGTGTTCATTGCTTCGCCGATCCTGATTTATCTGGGCGTCGGCACCGGGCGTGACGCGATGACCGGGCCGGACCAAGGGACAAAGCCCTAGATCCATGGCCGCCGGGCTGCAAGCGCCGAAGCCCCGCATCTGCCACGCCCGGCGCAGATCGACGCCTATGGCAATCACGGCTTCCGCTTTGCCGGCATGTCGCATCGCGGCTCGCTGTTGTGCCTGCCGGATGGCATCTGGGCTTGGCCGGTCAACAACGTTGCGAGATTGACGCTTGAGGCTTTGCTGCCGGTGTTCGAACGCCACGAGGGGCTCGATGTGTTTTTGCTGGGCGTCGGGCGCGACCCATGGCCTTTGCCGGAGCGGCTGCGGGCGCGGTTTCGGGAATTGTCGATTTCGGTCGATACCATGCCGACGGGCGCGGCGGTGCGGACCTACAATATCCTGCTGGCGGAAGACCGCCGCGTCGGCGCCGGACTGATCGCGGTAGAGTAGCGGTTGGGCTACAATGGCGTGATGCAAAAGAATTTCGACTATTGCGCGGCGCTGGTGCGGGAAGCCGATCGCGACCGCTATCTCGCCACGCTGTTTGCGCCGGCCGAGCATCGCGACGGGCTGTTTGCGCTCTATGCCTTCAATGTCGAAATCGCGCAGGTGCGCGACAAAGCGCGTGAGCCGCTGCCGGGCGAAATCCGGCTGCAATGGTGGCGCGAGATGTTGGAGGGCGTGCGCGACGGCGAAGCGGCGGCCAATCCGGTCGCAGCGGCGTTAAGGGAGACGTTGGAGCGCTACGGCTTTGTCGCCAGCGCCGCTGCTCGAACTGATCGATGCCCGCCTGTTCGATTTGTACAACGAGCCGATGGCGAGTTTGGCCGATCTGGAATTATACGCCATCCGCACGCAATCGCCGTTATTCGCCATGGCCGCCGGAATTTTGAACGCCGGCAAGGTGATGCCGGAGTTGTCGACGTTAGACGCCAGCGTGGGCTATGGCATCGCAGGCGTTATTGAACGGTTTCGGGCGGCATGCCGCGCGCCGCCAGCTTTATGTGCCGCTCGAAATATTGGACCGTCATGGCGTCGATCGTGAGGATATTTATGCCGGCGAGAGCAGCAAAGCGTTGCTTGCGGCGCTTGCCGACATGCGCGCGATTGTCCGCTCGCATCTTGCGGCTCGCGCAGGCAAATTTGAAATCGGTTGCGCCGGAAGTTCTGCCGGCATTCTTGCCCGCGGCATTAGTGGGTCCGCAATTGCGCCGGATGGACGGGGCCGGCTATGCGCCGTTTCAATATGCGCCACTCGCGCCTTGGCGCCGGCAATGGCTGCTGTGGCGCGCGGCGCGAAATCCGGATCGAATTTTCGCGGGTTAAGTTCTATTCCGCCGCGGCCGGCGTGCGCGATTGGCTGCCGATCCAGCGCATCGAGATCGTTGAGCGCGCGTTTGCTGAGCGCGCCTTTGCGCGCCAGGTTCTTGGCGGAGCCGCGGCCGAATTTGCGGCCGTCCTTGTCGAAGGCGACTTTCTCGGCAAGCGGCGGGAACAGCCCGAAATTCACATTCATCGGCTGGAACGACGAAGGGCCGGCGTCGATGGTTTCGATATGGCCGCCGGTGATATGTGCCAGCAACGCGCCATGCGCGGTCGTGGGCGGCGGCGGGGCCAGTGCGCTCGCCGAGCACGCTCGGCCGCGGCAAACCGCGCCGGCCAGCAGCCCGATGGCCGCGGATTCGACATAGCCCTCGCAGCCGGTGATCTGGCCGGCAAAGCGCCAGCGCGGCATTGGCCTTGAGCCGCAGCGTCTCGTCGAGCAGTTTCGGGTGAATTCAGAAAAGTGTTGCGGTGCAGGCCGCCGAGCCGCGCGAATTCGGCATTCTCGCAGGCCGGGAATGGTGCGGAACACGCGCGCCTGTTCGCCATGTTTCAGCTTGGTCTGGAAGCCGACCATGTTGAACAGCGTGCCGAGCTTGTTGTCCTGGCGCAGTTGCACGACCGCATAGGGCTTGTCGTCGGGCGCTCGCGGATTGGTCAGGCCGAACGGCTTCATCGGGCCATGACGCAACGTCTCGCGGCCGCGCTCGGCCATCACCTCGATCGGCAGGCAGCCGTCGAAATAGGGCGTCGAGGCTTCCCATTCCTTGAACGAGGTCTTGTCGCCGGCGATCAGCGCGTCGATGAAGGCTGTCGTATTGTGTCGCGCGTCATCGGGCAGTTGATGTAGTCGGCGCCGGAGCCGCCGGGACCGACTTTGTCGTAGCGCGACTGGAACCAGGCTTGCTCGAGATCGATGCTTTCGCGATGCACGATGGGCGCGATGGCGTCGAAAAAGGCGAGGGCGTCTTCGCCGGTCAGCTTGCGGATGCTGGCGGCGAGATCGGGCGAGGTAAGCGGGCCGGTCGCGATGATGACGCTGTCCCAATCCTCCGGCGGCAGCACGACTTCGCCGCGCTCGAGCGTGATGAGCGGATGGGCGGTGAGCGCCGCCGTGACGGCCGCGGAAAATCCGTCGCGGTCGACCGCGAGCGCGCCGCCGGCCGGCACCTGGTTGGCATCCGCCGCCTGCATGATCAGCGAATTGAGCCGGCGCATTTCTTCATGCAGCAGGCCGACCGCATTGTGGTCCTTGTCGTCGGAGCGGAAGGAATTGGAACAGACCAGTTCGGCAAAGCCATCGGTCTTGTGGGCGGCGGTGCCGCGCTCAGGCCGCATTTCGTGCAGCGTCACCGGCACGCCATGATGTGCCAATTGCCAAGCGGCTTCCGAACCGGCGAGGCCGCCGCCGATAATGTGAACCAAGTCTTTGTTTGTCATGGCGGTGAAATTACACGAAAACGCCCGCGGAGGGCGCGGGCGTTTCGGGTGTCGTAGCCGTAGATTACAGGCTTAGCGCTTGTGGGCGGCGCTCCAGGCCAAACGCGAGATATCCGAGCGGCTGACGCCGATATCGGCAAGCTCGCGGTCGCCGAGGCGGGACAGCTCGTTGAGGCTCTGGTTGTAGCGCTTCCATTCCTGGATGAAGCGGACGATTGAAGCAAACATGATGGTTCTTCTTTCTCTTTCTCTCAAAATCGGCGCAGGGAGGTTTAATCGCTGGCCGGCAGGTCGATTACCCGCAAAATAGGGATTTCGCGGCTCTTTAAAAGCAATATTGTTGCGCTGCAGCTACGCTGCATTTGCATGGCTTCGGAAACTGAAACTTAACGAGAAGGTCGCTTTTAGGTCGTTTTTTGACGGCGTTTTCGCCAAGAATCTGCGGGAACACAAAAATTGGCCACTAACCGTAATAAACGGTTGAAAGGCGTGTAAATTCGCCCGTCTCAAGGGGGCGCGTCGCCCGGCGAATTTGCATATGTCGCGCGCTGCCGCAGTGCTCAAGTGCAATGGCATGGACATGGCGGCCTGATTGAGTTCGTCATGGCCCGGAACAAGTCCGGGCGTGACGAAAAATGGCTGGCCAGGTGACATCGCAAAACCTCGATCGCCGCGTCGTCATCGGCGCGCTCGGCATCGCGCAGATTCTGGCCTGGGGAACGTCGTTCTATTTTCCGGCGGTATTTGCCGAGCCGATTGTGCGCGACACCGGCTGGTCGCTCGGCTGGGTGGTTGGCGGCACCTCGATTGGCCTGCTGGTGGCTGGACTGATTTCGCCGCAAGTCGGGCTCATCATCGACCGGCATGGCGGGCGCCCCGTCATGTTGGCGAGTTCGTTGTTCTTTGCGGCCGGGCTTATCGGCGCCGGACTGGCGCCGGCGCTTCCGTTTTATTTGTTGACCTGGGTGCTGATCGGCATTGGCATGGGCACCGGCCTATACGACGCGGTGTTTGCAGCGCTTGGGCGCCTCTATGGCAGCGAGGCGCGCGGGCCAATCACTAATCTCACGCTGTTCGGCGGTTTTGCCAGCACCATTTGCTGGCCGCTCAGCGCCTTCATGATCGACCATGTCGGCTGGCGCATCGCGTGTTTCATCTACGCGACGCTCCATATCTGTGTAGCGCTGCCGCTGCAAATGGCGGTCGTGCCGCGCGTTCCGGCTCAACCCGCGTCCGCAACTACGCCCGAAGAGGGCAATACCCCCGCCGCGCCCGCGCGCATTGAAAACGAAAGTTTGATCTTTGCTTTGCTGGCCGTGGTGCTATCGGTCTCGGCAGGCATCGGCTCGATCGTGATCGTGAATTTCTTGATCATTTTGCAGGCGAGGGGCGTCGACTACGTCACGGCGGTTGGCTTGGGCACCCTGTTTGGCCCGGCGCAAGTCGGCGCCCGCGTTGTCGAGCGCCTGTTCGGCAAGAATTATCACCCGATCTGGACCATGATCGCCTCGTGCAGCCTGATGGCGATTGGATTGATCATGCTGTCGGGCCATTTTTCGCTGTTGCTGCTGATTATCCTGGTCTATGGCGCGGGCTACGGCATTTCCTGGATCGGACGCGGCACCCTGCCGCTAGCGCTGTTCGGTCCGCTGCGATTTCCGCGATTGATGGGTAAGCTCGCTTTTCCAAGCTTGATTGTGCAGGCCCTGGCGCCCTCGGCCGGCGCGCTTTTAATTGAAGCCAGCGGAGCCAATGTCACCATCGGTGTTTTGACCGCGCTCGCTTTAATTAATGTGGTGCTGATCGCCATTTTATGGGCAGTGTGCCGCGCGCGGAGACCGATGGACGCATGAACACGCTCACCTTACGCACGCTGGCCTTTGAGGATCTCTCGGTCGGCATGACCGAACGCTTTGCCAAGACCGTGGCGTCGTCCGACGTTGTGGGTTTCGCCGCGGTAACCGGTGACCGCAATCCGATCCATCTGTCCGAACATTTCGCCGCCAAAACGCCATTCGGTACACGCATCGCGCATGGGCTTTATACCGCCAGCCTGATTTCGGCGGTGCTCGGTACGCGTTTGCCTGGGCCGGGCGCGGTCTATATTTCGCAGACTTTGAATTTCCGCGCGCCGGTTAAGATTGGCGATACGGTGGATGTCGATGTGACGGTCGCCGAACTGGTACCGAAAAAATTCCGCGCGCGGCTCACCTGCACCTGTTCGGTCGATGGTAAGATCGTACTCGACGGCGAAGCCTGGGTGAAAGTGCCCTCGCGCAAAGCCGGCGGGCGGCCGCTGGCGCGCGTCTAAGTAATAAACCGCAAACTGCGTTTTAGGCGCAAGCCGGGGAACCGGTCGCGGAGATTTGCGTTGCCTGAGGGGCAGCGTTGAATTCGGGCGGCACGATATTTGCGTAATAAATGGCGGGACGGGGCAATTGATGGAGCAACAACTTGCCGATCCACCTGCCGAAGAAGCCGCGCGCGAAAGCCATTCATCCGACTAATGTCGAGCGCCAAGTGACACGCAATGTCGCGCGGCGGCGCGCGGACACTTTCGAGTCGATCGATTGGCTCGCACTGTGGGCGTTGTCATTGGGTTTGTCGGCCGTGGTCCTCGCCGCGCTTGCGTTTTATGGCGCCGGCGACCCGACTGGTGCATCGATGATCTTGTTCGGCACAGCCATCATCATTGCGATGGTGCTTGGGTTCAGCACCGCGCCGGATGACATTCCAAATGACACTGAATGAGTGACGCCGACTAATTTAACTTAGATTGCGCTCCTTCAGCTGCCAGGCTTGGGTGCGAAAAAACAGCGGGGCGAACCGTCAGGCCGTTTGCAGCGCCAATAGGCGCCGTCGGGCGAAGGCAGGGATTGGCTGTAGGGCACCGTCTCGTTGATATTTTCCTGGCGCGTCGGGCCGTCGGCCTCATTGCCGGTCACGCCGACGCCGTAAGTGACATCGCCGCGCAATGAATAGCCGCCAACGACGGCCTTCACCGCATTGGGCGAAACCACGCCGCAATCCTCTGCGCCGCAGCACCATTCGCCGGCAGGATTCTTGTAACTGCCGCGGTTGATCCACGTATCGTGGGCGAGTGCGGCAGAGCCTAATAGGGACGGAACGAGCACAAGCAGTGAGTAACCCAAGTTTCGCAACATCGGTGGCCTCCTCGTGGTGGCCCGGCGCGGCGTTACAACGGTTTCTTGTCTGCTCCTCCTACTCCCTCGCTGGTCTGCCGCCGGCTTTGCCGGTCAAGCAGTGACGCCGCACCCAACCATGTGATCGGTTGTGACGAATCGGTCCAACATTGAAATGCTATCACGACCCACATCAAAATCGGGTAAAATTGTGCACTGCGGTATAACTGTCATGCAACAAAAGCAGAGCAAATGAAGGCCAAATGGCAGGTATGGCGCGACCGGCGCGGGCGGCTTTCGCCGCTGCGGCTGGGTACTTTGGCGCTTTTGCTGTTGCCGCTCGCCAAAGCGTTTTATGACGCCGGCGATATCGCCCACGGCGCGCGCCCAATCAACGAACTGATCCACCGCGCCGGTTTTTGGGCGCTGGTTTTTCTGGGCGTGACCTTGGCGGTGACACCGCTGCGGCGCATCGCGCGCTACGGCAATTTGATCGACGTGCGGCGCATGCTCGGCGTCGGCACATTTTTCTATATTGCCGCGCATCTCACGCTGTTCTTCGCCGACCAGGGCTACGATCTCGGCAAGGCCGTGCATGAGATCAGCCATCGCGTCTATCTGATCATCGGCGCGATCGCGTGGCTGGGACTGGCCGCGCTGGCTGTGACTTCGACCGACGCCATGGTGCGCAGGCTTGGCGGATTGCGCTGGCGCCGGCTGCATCAGGTCATCTACGCCATCGCACTGCTCGCGCTCATCCATTATTTCCAGCAGACCAAAGCCGACATCACGGTGCCGACTTTCGCCGCCGGTTTGTTTCTGTGGCTGATCGCCTATCGCTTGCTCGCGTGGTGGCAAGACACGAATGAATTGACCACGTTGAGCTTGCTCGCACTTAGCGTCGCCGTGTGCATTCTCACATTCGTTGGCGAGGCGATTGGGATCGGCATTGCGTTTCATGTCTCGCCGCTGCGGGTACTCGATGCGGCGTTCGATTTCGATGCCGGCATTCGCCCGGGCTGGGAAGTGCTCGCCGCAGGGCTCGTCGTCGTGGCGCTCGATTTCGTGCGTGCAAGATGGAACAGGCGGGCGAGGCCAGCCGCCGCTTAAATCTTGCGGCTGTCATAAGCCCAATGCAGCAGCGCCTGGCGCTGGCGCGGACGGCAGAACACGTCGCCGGGTTCGCAGTTTTTCTGAATTTGACGGATGTGGCGGCGAATGCCTTTCCAGCGCGCGATCTGCCGTCGATCTTCTTGCGGCATGCGGCGGCCGAGATAGTAACGGCAATACCACTGAAACCAGCCGCGCGGATCGTCGGGATGGAGCCAGCCTTTGCGCCGCCATTCCGACAAAGGCTGACTGGCATCGACGCCGAAGTAATTGAGCGACGGGTCGCGGCCCTGCGGCGACAATTTCGCCGCCGCAAACCAGCTTTTTGGAAATTCGCCCGCGCAATCCGTCATATATTTGCCGGCGAACACGCCGAGCTTGAGCATCTGCGCCGGCGTCAGTTGCGGCTTGAATTCCGGATCGAAGCCGCGGCCTGCCGGGGCGGTGAGCGCATAGCGGTAGCGCTTCTGCATCTTGTCGTTGACGGTGACGGTGCGTTTGCGCATGCGCGCACCTACTAGACGCGCTTGCGCTCCGCAACCGGAATCGGCGGCAATTGCGGCGCGCGCTTTGGCCACCAATGTTTGAAATGGCCGGCGGCATTGACCAGCGGATCGACCAGTTCGCCCTTCACGGTATGGGCGTCGGGGCGGTTGCCGAAACCGAAGGTGAGCGGCTCGCGTTTTTTGCCCGGCACATAGAGCGTGCCGAACATCCAGTCCCACAGCGCCAGGCAACTGCCGAAGTTCTTGTTGAAATGCTTTGGATTGTCCGAGTGATGCACCTGATGATGCGCCGGCGATACGAAAATGCGCCCGAGCAGTCCGGTAAACGAAATCCACATATGCGAGTGCTGCAAGTGCACGTAGGTGTGGATGAACAGCACCAGGATGATATTGCTGTCGCCGAGCGCGTATTGATAGTTGGTGTCGCCGAACATGTAGTTGCCGAGCCCATTGGCGAGCGCGGCCGAGACGGCGAGGATATTGGCGAAGATCCAGGTATAGACCGGGTGGACGCGGAAATTGGTCAGCGGCGTGAGCACTTCCGCCGTGTGATGCACTTTGTGGAATTCCCACAGCACCGGCACCTTGTGGCTGAGCCAATGGTTGAACCAATAGCCGAGCTCGTAGGCGAGAAACAGCATCAAGGTGATGATCGAGCGCGTGACGTAATGCGGCCAGGCCGAGGGCTGCACCGGGCCGGCGGTGGCGACGAGGCCCGCGATGACGCCGTTCGAGATGAACTGATAAGACAGCACAGCCCAGCCGAACACCACGCCGAACACGAACACGTTGAAAAACAGATAGCCGATATCGGCCTGGTTCGATTTGCTGGTGACGATGTGACGGGGAAACAGTGCGCGCCAGATCGTGCGCAGCCGAACGCGGCGGCCGCGCTTGAGCCGCTGGCGGACGAAATACGCCGCCGACAACAGCAGCGCGACGCCGAGCGACGTGAGCGAAAAATGCGAGCCGAGCGAGAACAGCAATTTGCCGAGCTGGCCGAAGAAAAACGATATGCCGGCCGAAAAATCCAACGGGAACTCCTGCGGTTGCGCGCGGCTTAATGTCTTACCGAAGGGTAAATATTGCGTTGCTTAGTACCCTCACCCACAAGGGGAGACGGCAAAAAAAGAGCCCTGTGGCAAACGGCCTGATTGCGGTTTTCAACCATGCTGGATTTGCTATGTTTGTGCCTTAAGCCCCGCTTTTTAGAAAACACGAAGGACCCAAGATGAAGCTGATCTGCATCGTGCTCGGCCTCGCGCTGATCGTGATAGCCGCGATCTATTTCCTGGTGCCGGCCGAGGCGCTGCCGGGATTTTTTCCCGGCCACGAGGCCGGCGTGATGCGCATGCATTACAAACACGGCATCGTCACCGGCGTCGTCGGCGTGGTGCTGCTCATGGCCGGCTGGTTTATGGGACGGCGCTAGGCGCGGCTGGGACGGCGCTAGGCGCCACGCGCTCGGCGCTTTTGCGCGCGCGCCCGGGACGGCGCTAGGCGCGGCCCTGGCGAAAGTCGGCGAGGGGCTGTTTGGCGAGACCATCGAGCTTGCCAGGCTTGGCATCGCGCTCGATCTTGCGATCGAAGCGCGTAGCATCGAACGCATCGAACCATTCGCGGAATTTGGCGAACTGGTCGCCCGCAAGCTTGGCGACGGCGATTTCGAGGTCTTCGATGGTCATGACAATTCGCCGTTTTTGACGCGTTCGGCGATCACCCGCAGCGCCAGCGCGGTCGCCTTGGAGCGCGCTTCGGTATCGCTTGCGCCATAACTGAGCACGCCCGGCAGGGCCGGCACTTCCGCAAGGCGGCGACCATCGTCGTCGCGTTCGGTTTCGATAAGAAGCATGAGATCAATAGGTGATTTGTCTTGGCCAGACGGCTGGGCCGCGCTTTCGCGGCTTGGCCTGTGCCGCAGAGCCGGAACCCCGATTTATTTGGGAGCACGAGTTGCAGACCGATCCAAATACGTGTATATATAAAACATACACGCCACACGGGAGTTACAAATGGCGAGTCACCCAGCTTCAGCAAGGAAGCGATTAATCAGGCGCTCGAGGCCGCGCAGCGGTTCAGCAAGACGCGAACACCGCCAAAATTAAGTGACGAGACGGCGCTCGACGACGGCCAACTAAAAGTCTCCGCGCAATGTATCAGCGTCACCGTTCAAAATGGCCAAGTGTGTCTCAATCTCCCTTTGGGCATTGGCAGTGTGTGCCTGCCAGTTCCGTCTTGGATACCCAACGGGACGGCGTGCCAAGCCTGTCTCGACATCTGTACGAAGTGGGGCATCCCTTGCGGTATCGAGGTCACTGTCTCGGTAGCCGGTCAGGTCGTCGTCCAAAAGAACTACGGTTGCAGCTGTTAGGCTGAGCGGCGCTCAGGCTTTCGCCAACGCCACAATATCCGCCACGTCGAGAATGCGTTTCGGCGCGCCGATGCGCGCGGCGTTGATCATGGCGAGCCCGACCTCGTGCAAGGTGCAGAAGCCGGCCGGATACAGCGCGCGGCCGAGCGGATAGATCCATGCGAACAGGCGGTACGCGGTCTTCAGGTTCTTCTGGCCGGGCGAGGCTTTCATGAAGCCGGGCCGGAACATGTACGCGTTCGGAAACAGCGCCAGCAGCGCATTCTCGGTCGCGCCTTTGACGCGCGCCCAGGCGACGCGGCCTTGTTCGCTTGAATTGGTGCCCATGCCGGTGACGTAAGTGAAGGTCATGTCCGGGCTGGTCTTCGCCAAAGTGCGCGCGAAGTTCATCGTGAGATCATAAGTGACGCGTTTGTAGACGTCGGGCTTCCGGCCTACCGACGACACGCCGGCGCAGAAGAAGCAGGCATTGTAGCCGGCAAGCTGCGCCTCGATCGGCGTCAGATCGAAGAAATCGGCATGCACGATCTCGCGCAGTTTCGGATGCGTGACGCCGCCGGGCTTGCGGTTGATGACAAGCACCTGGTCGACATCGGGATGCGCCAGGCATTCGAACAGAACGCCTTCGCCGACCATGCCTGTGGAGCCTGTGATGATCGGGCGGATGGGCAAGGGGGATCGCTTGGTGAGGAGGACTAGCTTGTAGCCCGCAATGCGAGACGTGCAGATCATTCGACGTGAAAGCCTATCGCGCTGCTATCGTCTTATCTTGGGGTGGGCCAGCGCACATCATTCAAGAGCACATTGTTGCCAAACACAAGGATGCCTTCAATGCAGCAGGCGCAGCGCGTGCCGCAAAGTATGCTGCAGCCGGCAAAGTCTTTAATTTCGTCCCGGTAAAAAGCAGTAAAGATTTTGGGACTGTCGGTGAAGCGGACATGCTCCAAATATGTCAAGATGCTGGAATGTTGTACAAGGCCGAAAAGCAAATTCTGGAAGACCGTCTCAACCTCAGAAATCAGTGTGGTCATCCGAACCCCATTGAGGTCGCTGAACATACTGTCGCGCATCATATCGAAGTTCTGATGTTAAATGTCTATTCGAAATACTAGCTACTCCGCCGCCTGCGGGCCCTTCCTGCGCTTATTCTCTCTTCTTCCCAGCACCGGTTTCAAGAACTGGCCCGTATACGAGCGCGCCGCGCGGACAATGTCTTCGGGCGTGCCTTGGGCGACG
>CAWEDE010000005.1:0-88940 GCA_963807665.1 uncultured Alphaproteobacteria bacterium
AAAAAAAAACATCGTGTCCGGGCTTGCGCCCGGCAAGTTCGCCGAAATCTGGATGGTGGGGAAATCCACCTGCGGTAACGGCGCGACCGGCAGTCTCGGATAGGCGACGATGCCCACGAATAATACACCGACCATCAGTAACGATGTGGCGATCGGTAGCCGGATAAATGGCGCGGAAATCCCACCTTCCATGTTCAAGGTACTTTTTGTGAGGTGTTGCTCGCCTCTTTGTCGGCCGGAGAAGGACGCGCATTCGATTCGCGCGGATCTACCACCACACCTTGTGTTAGGCGATATTGACCGGCGACGACCACGCGATCACCCACGGCCAAACCTTCGGTAACGACGGCCCGCGTCGCGTCCTCATCACCGACCTTAATTTCCTTGATCTCGACCTTATTTTCGTCACCCACTACGAAGGCATAGAGACCGTTTTGCCCGTGCTCAATAGCGTCACTGGACACCACAATGGCATTCTTCCGTGTGTTGACCAGGAGCCGCGTAGCAACAGACAGGCCGGGCCACAGCGCATTATCGGTATTTTGAAACGTCGCTTTCATACGAATAGTCCCACTTGCCTGATCAACCTCATTGTTGACAAGCGCAAGGTGCCCTTGAGCGAGAACCTTGGTGCCGTCCGACGTCAATGCCATCACGGGCACCACGCCGGAGCCCAGTGCGTTATTGATCTTCCCGATTTCTTCTTCAGGCGCGGTGAACACAACAGAGATTGGCTGAAGCTTCACGATCGTGACGATGCCAGAAGTGTCGCTCGCATGCACGATGTTGCCGGGGTCAACGAGACGAAATCCGGTTTTGCCAGTCAGAGGAGAACGAATATCGGTATAGCTGAGCTGCGTTCCGGTGTTATCGATATTTGCTTGATCGCCTTTTATTTGAGCGATCAGCTGGTCAACGGTAGCCTGTTGTGTATCAAGCTGCTGACGCGTGGCAAATTCCTGCTGGGCAAGAGTGCTATAGCGCTTAAGATCGAGCTGCGCGTTCTTTAGATTTGCCTCATCCTGTGCCTTCTTTGCCTGCGCCTGTTCAAGAGCTGCCTGGTATGGTCTGGGGTCAATTTGTACAAGCAAATCGCCTTTATTCACCATCTGCCCTTGTCGAAAGTCGACTTTAATGACCTGACCATCGACGCGGCTGCGAACGGTTACTGTGTCGTAAGGTTGTACCGTCCCAAGTCCATTCAGGTAGACTTGGAAATCGTGTTTTTGAACTGGCTGTATTGTGACTGGGATGGGCGCCGGGCCCTTTCCCTGTCGCTTGCCAACTTCGGCTGAATTTGCAGCGACATCGGCAGCCCGCGACGGAAAATAGCGCCAACCGAGAAAGCCTATGATGAGCAACAGCCCCGCTAAAGCAAAAAGAGTTTTGGGGCTGCGCGAATATAATCGATGAATTGTAGTCAAACGGCTACTCCATCAGCAGTCAAAGCATAGATGCTCCGCCGCTTTATATCACCAATTGCATCCAACTAACGCGCAAGTTGGCTAATTCCTGCGATCAATCACAAAATCGGCAACATCACGGTCCATTTGGGAATGGCCGACATTAATTTCGAATTTATATCTCCGCGACCGAGGCGAACGTGTTGGAAACCACTCCATTCAACCCATTTATGATCTCGGGGTTCCGTCAGCTATTGCGTGCCGGCCGGCCGCGGACATTTGTTGTCCGGCGGCAGCAAGTATTCCTTGGAGGATCCGGTCAAAATTCTGCCGTTTCGCCCGTGTTTTGCCCATTGCCGCCCGCATGGCGTCAAGGTCGAACGGATTTCGTTGCAGCGTTTGGTGGATTTCATATTGGGCCGAACGGTAAGCCGACTGAGCATTCTCAATCGCGTCGCGGCTGTCTTCGAACCGCGCGCGCAGCAATGTACCATCGGCTCGCGGCAGTGTGGCTGCTAGCCGATCTATGCGCACGAATACGTCCTGGTCCCAATAGGACGGGGCAGGGGGACGGATCGCAATTACCACCTCTACGCCAATAAAAAACAGATTAAGAGCAAGCGAACCGGCCCACAGCCAGCGAAATAAATCGGGCCAAGAGCGCCGTTTCGCTGTGATGCCCCGTAGCGATGCGAAATTCATCAAATGAAACTGACCGTTATGGTCACTCCCATCCGAATAACGCGCCGGGCGCGCGAACCCTGCGCGTATGAAAGGGTACCAGGTGATCGCTAGATCGATCTGCACAAGTTTCCGATAATGCAGGTAGCCGCGAGCGCAAACTCGAACTGAGCGCCGCAGGGGCGCGCGTAATCGCAGACGCCGAGCCGCAGAATGCGCTTGAGATGGGCAAACAGCATCTCGACACGCTTACTTTCGCGCACCATTGACCAAAAGCGGACTTTTTGCGGCATTCCGGGTATTTGCGGTGATAGTTAGTACTGTCTGTCGCGAGCCAATAACGTTTTTAGGATTGCTTGTGATTGCAGTCTTGGCGTTCTGGCATTTTCACTAATAGTCTTGCCACGAGCGAAGCTGTATCGAGGCCGCCTCAGTTGGCGGCCTCTTTTATTTTAAGCCAAGCGCGCCATGTCGCCTTTTTGCACTTTGGAACTCCTAAAATCCTAACCGTGCTAACAACGGGCAATCGTACGCCGGGAGCCTTAAAAGCTACGCAGCGAATGAACAATTAGCGACGTGCAGGCTTTGGCCAGAGGAATCCCGCCGTCGTGAGCAGGCGACGCATCAAACGCCCGCTCCTGGCCGCAAGTCGCAGTCAATTAGACTGTTGCTCCGGTCGAAGGATAAACCAAGGCGGGCTGGCGCGACGGGCAGCGCGCGACTAGCTCTATAGCTGTGAATTCAGCCACAATCGGTGATTGGGGCAATTCACAATTGATCGGGTGATGTTCGAGACGTAGACAAAATTCGTAGAAATGGTGGAAATACTCGGAAAGGGTACGCGATGCGAAAGCGGATGATTATCATGCTGGTCCTGACCGGGTCAGTTTTGGCCGCTGTATTCGGGTTCGAGGCGTTCAAGGGCGTGATGATCCACAAATTTCTCGCCACGTTGTCCAATCCGCCGCAGACCGTCTCGACCTTGATCGCCGCATCAATGGAATGGAGCTCGCAAATCGAATCGGTCGGCAGCGTGCGAGCGGTCAACGGCGCCAATCTGAGCGGACAGGTCGCCGGCACTGTTTCCGCGATAAAATTTGAATCGGGCGCCGACGTCCAGAAAGGCGATCTGCTGCTCGAATTGGAATCGGCCGACGACGTCGCACATCTCGCCGCGCTAACGGCGACGGCGACTCTCGCACAAATTACCTACGACCGCGACCGCAATCTGGTCAAAACAAACGCGGTGAGCCAGCAGACTGTCGATACCGACCAGGGCAATATGGAGAACGCGCGGGCGCTGGTGGCGCAGCAGCAGGCGCTTGTGAATTACAAATTCATCAAGGCACCATTTACCGGCCGGCTCGGAATCCGTCAGGTCGATCTTGGCCAATATCTGGCGGCCGGAACGACCATCGTCACGCTTCAGCAGCTCAATCCAATTTACGTCGACTTTTTCGTAGCGCAGCAGGCGTTGGCACAAATTAGAGTCGGGCAAGCGGTGACGGCAAAAGTCGACACCTATCCAAAGCAGAGTTTTCCGGGAAAGATACTGGCAATCAATTCGCAGGTCGATCCTGCAACTCGCAACGTACAGGTTCGGGCTACGTTTTCGAACAATGCCAAACTGCTGCTGCCGGGAATGTTCGCGACCGTTGACATAGACACCGCCGCGCCGCAGAAATTCGTGACTTTGCCGCAAACGGCTATTGCGTATAATTCATACGGCGACATTGTTTATCTGATTGACGATAAAGGTAAAGATGCCAACGGTAAAGAACAGCTTATCGCGCGCCAGGCTTTCGTCACCACGGGTCTCACCCGCGGCGATCAAGTCGCGATCATAAGTGGCGTCAAGGACGGCGATACGGTCGTTACCGCCGGACAAGTCAAACTTCACAATGGCTCGCCGGTGCTTATCAACAACGACCTTCAGCCAGCCAATAATCCCAATCCGGAAACGGTCGATCGATGATGGGTCTACCATGATCGCAATCACTTCCGACACGGCGTCGAGGCGATCTTGATGAACTTCACCGATATCTTTGTTCGTCGTCCGGTGTTGGCGACGGTCGTGAGCCTGATCATCCTGGTGCTCGGGTTGCGCGCGGTCGGCTCGCTGCCGGTCCTGCAATATCCGCGAACAGAGAATACCGTGGTTACGGTGATGACGACGTATTACGGCGCCGATCCTGACGTCATCGCCGGCTTCATCTCGACACCCTTGGAGAACGCCATCGCGCAGGCGAATGGCATAGACTACATGAGCTCGACCAGCCAAAGCGGCGTCAGCACCATCACCGTTTATCTGCGACTTAACTACGACGCCGACAAGGCGCTGACCGAAATCAATACGAAGATCGCATCGGTGCTCAACCAGTTGCCGACAGGCACGCAACAACCCGTCCTGACTGTGAAGGTCGGCCAGACGATCGATGCCATGTATATGGGTTTTGATAGCGACGTGCTGCCGCGCAACAAGATCACGGATTATCTGATCCGGGTGGTACAGCCGAAGCTGCAAGCGGTGCCAGGCGTTCAGACCGCCGAGATTTTGGGCGGGCAGAATTTCGCGCTGCGGGCTTGGCTTAATCCAGCCAAGCTCGCTTCATTTGGCCTCACCGCTACGGACGTTTCCGCCGCGCTGCAAAAGAATGACTACATTTCGGGTCTCGGAACCACAAAGGGGCAGATGGTTCAGGTTGGCCTGACGGCGTCTACCAGCCTCCACAATGCCAAGGAATTTGCCAACCTCGTGATTAAGCAGGCGAACGGCGCGATTGTGCGACTGAAAGACGTCGCCAATGTCATGCTTGGCGCCGACGACTACGAAACACAGGTTTCATTTGACGGAAAGCAGGCGGTTTATATCGGCATCCAAGTAGCGCCCGGCGCCAATCTGCTGGACGTTATTACCGGAGTTCGCAAAGCTTTCCCTGGCATCCACGCGGCGCTTCCACAAGGCCTGCGTGGTGCCGTTATCTACGACTCGACCGATTTTGTTAACAGCTCGATCCGCGAAGTCATCTGGACGCTCGGCGAAGCGCTGATCATCGTGACGCTTGTGATTTTCGCCTTCCTCGGTTCGCTGCGCTCGGTATTCATCCCGACCGTCGCTATCCCGCTATCGCTCGTCGGCACGTTCACATTGATGCTAGTTCTTGGATTCTCCATCAATCTTCTCACGCTGCTGGCGTTGGTGCTGGCGATCGGCCTGGTGGTAGACGACGCCATCATCGTGGTCGAAAACGTCAATCGCCATCTCGACGAAGGCATGCGGCCGGTGCAGGCCTCAGTCACGGCGGCGCGAGAGCTCGGTGGACCAATCATCGCGATGACCGTGGTGCTGGTTGCGGTGTACGTACCAATCGGCTTCCAAGGTGGCTTGACCGGCGCATTGTTCACCGAGTTCGCCTTCACGCTGGTCGGCACCGTGACGGTGTCGGCGATTATCGCTCTGACGCTGTCGCCGATGATGTGTTCGCGCATTCTCAAGCCGCGCAACCCCGGCAGCCGGAGCTGGCAGGAAAAATTAACCGATTTCATCGACCATACTTTCGATCGCGGGCGTCGTCGCTATCAGCGTTGGCTGCATGGAAGTCTCGGTTACCTGCCGGTGACCGTGACCTTCGCCCTAATCATACTCGGCAGCATTTATTTTCTTTTCAGTGGCGCCAAGAGCGAACTGGCGCCACAGGAAGACGCAGGCATCATCATTGCATCATCGACGCCGGCCCCGAATGCGACGCTGGAGCAAAAACTAATTTATTCGAAGCAGGTCTACCAGATATTTTCAAAGCATCCGGAGACGGCGCACGTATTCCAGATCGACGCACCCGGCACTTCAATCGCCGGCATGGTATTCAAGCCCTGGGACGAACGCACCCAGTCCACTAATCAATTGCAGCCGATCATCCAGAACCAACTTAACCGTATTGCCGGGGTCCGTGTTGCGGCCTTTCAACTACCGCCGTTGCCGGGCAGTCAGGGCCTGCCGGTTCAATTTGTGCTGGAGACCACCGATTCCTTCGAACGGCTCGACACCGTGGCGCAGACTTTTCTTCAGGATGCGGTCAAGAGTGGAATGTTCATTTTCCTCGACAGCGATCTCAAGATCAACACGCCGGAAGCGACCGTGCAGATCGATCGTGACAAGACCGCACAACTCGGCTTGACCATGAGCGACGTAGGGGCGGCGCTGGGGGGCATGCTTGGCGGCGGTTATGTCAATTATTTCAGCCTGGATCAGCGGTCCTACAAGGTGATTCCGCAGGTGCAACAGGCGAGCCGCTTGAATGTGCAGCAGCTCCTTAATTATTATATCGGCACCGTGGACGGCGTGCCGATCCCGCTGTCGTCGGTGGCGACCATCGTGACCAAGACGATCCCACAATCGATCAATCACTTCCAGCAGCTCAACAGCGCGACCATCCAGGGTGTCGCGGCGCCCGGCGTGGCGCAGGCCGACGTGCTAAAATTTCTGCAAGGTCTTGCCGCGCGCTCGCTGCCACAAGGTTATGCGGTCGACTATGGCGGACTGTCGCGGCAGTACATTCAGGAATCGAGCGCCTTCGTCGCCACTTTCGGATTTGCGCTCATCATTATCTATCTAGCGCTCGCTGCACTGTTCGAGAGCTTCCGCGATCCGATCATCATCCTGGTGTCTGTGCCAATGTCGATTGCCGGAGCGTTACTGTTTATCAGCGTCGGTATCGGTGGCGCGAGCCTCAACATCTATACCGAAGTAGGTCTGGTGACCTTGATGGGACTGATTAGCAAGCACGGCATACTAATCGTTGAATTTGCCAATGGACTGCAGCAGCAGGGAAAATCGAAGCGTGATGCGATCGAAGAAGCCTGCGGCATTCGGCTACGGCCGATCTTGATGACCACTGCCGCCATGGTGCTGGGCGTAATTCCCCTGATTATTGCCAGCGGCGCCGGCGCGGTGTCGCGCTTCAACATGGGGCTGGTTATTGCCAGCGGGCTTTCGATCGGAACGCTATTTACCCTGTTTGTCGTACCAGCAGTTTACATGTTGATCGCCGCCGATCACTCGATGCATGCCGACTCGGAAGAGGGCAATCGGTCGTGAGATTGATCTGTGCCCATTGAAGTGGCCTTTCCTGATGTCTGCGTTTGACAGAGGTGGAGCTGCCCCGTCACCAAAGCCGCCGCCAGAGGTCCGGGATCGAGGCCCTGCTGGATGCGGGCCCTCACAAGCCAGGCTCTCTGGCGGGTCTCTCGAGGCGACACAGTGCGGTTGCCGTGCAGCCATCGCCGCCGTTTGCCTCGGATGCGCCCCCGAACGTCCATGACACCTGCCAGTCGCGCACTCGAAGCATCAGCCCTTTGCATTCGGGATCGCAGTGTTGCCATTCCAGACCGGCGCGCGCATCGCGCCCGGCCATCTTCATCGTCGCGTCGGTTATGCGAGTTTCCAGTGCTGGTTTTGGGATCGGATTCCTCTGGGGCACAAGGCTAGTTTCCCATTTCTGGGGTCACAGGGAACGACGCAATGGGTCGAGGGGCACATGATTCATTCAAGAGGCAAAGTACCTCTTGATGAATAGCGAGGATTGGGGCCATTTTGCGCGCAGGTCCAAACGCTTAGCGAGGGACGTAAATCGTAAATCGCTTCCCTAAAATGTCGTTTGGATCAACGGAAACGGTAAGACCATTGAAATCCCAATCCGGAGGTCGGCGGTTCAACTCCGTCCCCCGCTACCAAATTACCCGAACAATCAAGTGCGAGCGCGCCAAGCCTGCGGCAAAATGCCTATGCCCCGCCTCACGCATCCATCACAAGCCTGTCAGATGGCGCTTGGGTGGCAAATCCGTGGTTGCCCTAATGCATTTGCGATGGAACAATTGCTTCCATAAATCGTAACCACTTGTAGATTCGCCGCCGCATTCCATTGATTATTGGACGGAGATCATTCCATGGCGCGCAGCGCGATTGTGCCGGTCCCGCAAAGTGCCGCCAAAGGGCCAGGTGCGCGCATCAAGCAGCCGCCGCGAACTCTCGATGAGGCGCGGGCCGCCTGGACGCAAGCCTTCCGCCGCGTTCGCGCCGAGATGGAAAAGCGCGCGGCGCATTTGTCGGCCGAGGACCAGATCGTCCAGTCGATGGCCGATACCAGTCCGACCAAATGGCACCGCGCTCATGTCACCTGGTTTTTCGAGCAGTTTTTGCTGGTGCCGCATGACGCCGGCTACAAGATTTTCGACCAGCGTTTTCCGTTCTTGTTCAATTCCTATTATGTCGCCGCCGGTCCCCGTCACGCGCGGCCCGAGCGCGGCCTGATTACGCGCCCGAACGGCGCGGATGTGACGGCCTACCGCGCGCATGTCGATGCCGCGGTCGAGAAATTGATCGCGAATGTTGCGGCCGATAAAGCCGCCGAAGTATTCTCAATTTTGGAAATCGGTCTGCATCACGAGCAGCAGCACCAGGAATTGCTGATCACGGACATTCTGCATGCTTTCGCGCAGAACCCGACCGATCCGGTCTATGACGCAGCCTGGCAGCCGCCGCGCGCCGCGCAAGGGCCGCGTGGTTTTGTCGAGGTGCCGTCGGGCATTCACGCGATCGGCCACGACGGCGACAGCTTCTGCTTCGACAACGAAACGCCGTTCCACGACGAGCTGATTCCGGCCATGCGCATCGCCCGCCATCTGGTGAGCAATGCCGAGTGGCTCGAATTCATCGCCGCCAAGGGCTACCAGACGCCGTCGCTCTGGCTGTCCGATGGCTGGGCGGCGGTGCAAGCGCAAGATTGGCAGGCGCCGGGCTATTGGCGGCTCAAAGACGGCACAAAGGGCGGAACTTGGCACACGATGACATTGGGCGGGCTTAAAGCCGTCGATCCGGCGGCGCCCGTGATGCATGTCAGTTATTATGAGGCGGAAGCCTTCGCGCGCTTTGCCGGAAAACACCTACCCAGCGAGGCCGAATGGGAGGTGGCGAGCCGCGCCGGTCTGCTGGCCGACGACTTCGGCGTGGCTTGGCAATGGACGCGCAGTGCCTATCTACCCTATCCGGGCTACCGCGCCGCCGAAGGCGCGCTCGGCGAATATAACGGCAAGTTCATGGTCAGCCAGATGGTGCTGCGCGGCTCTTCGCTGGCAACGCCGGAAAATCATGAGCGCGTCAGCTATCGCAATTTCTTCCATCCGGGCGCGCGCTGGCAGTTCAGCGGTTTGCGGCTGGCCGAGTTTGTTTGAGCAACGAGAAAAATCAAAAGAGAAAAGTCGAGAGAACAGACAACCATGGTCGCGCTCGCACATTCGCAATCTCCGCAGCCGCAAGTCGCCGATAAGGCCGCTTTCGAGGCCGATGTGCTGGCTGGCCTTGGCGAGACGCCCAAGCATGTCCCGGCGAAATATTTCTATGACGGTGTCGGTTCGCAATTATTCGAGCGAATTACGGAAGTGCCGGAATATTACCCGACCCGCACCGAAATGCGCATTTTGCGCGACCATGCCGCCGATATCGCCAAGCTGATTGCGCCGGGTTCGGCGCTGGTTGAATTCGGTTCTGGCTCGAGCAAGAAGGCGCGCATTCTGCTACGCGCGGTGCCGCCGCTGGCGGCCTATGTGCCGGTCGATATTTGCGGCGAGATGGTGGAGCAGGAAGCCGCCGAACTGCGGCCGGACTTCCCGCAGCTTAAAGTGCTGCCGGTGACCGCCGATATTTGCTTTCCGTTCGAATTGCCGGCGCCGGCCAAGGCTGCGCCGTCGCGGGTCGGATTTTTTCCGGGTTCGACCATCGGCAATTTCGAACCGCACGAGGCGGCGTCGTTCCTGCGCAATGCCGCGAAAATCCTCGGCCCCGGCGCTACGCTGATTATCGGCGTCGACCTGATCAAGCCGGTCGAGGTGCTTAACGCCGCCTATAACGACAAGGACGGCGTCACCGCCAAGTTCAATCGCAACCTGCTCACGCGCATCAATCGCGAATTGCGCGGCAATTTCAAGCTCGACACTTTCGAGCATCACGCCTTTTACAACCGCGAGCGCAACCGCATCGAAATGCACCTCGCCAGCCTCAAGCGCCAGAAGGTGAAGGTGGCCGGCGAGTGCTTCGATTTCCGCGCCGGCGAGACCATCCACACCGAGAATTCCTACAAATACAGCGTCGAGTCGCTGGGCGCGCTGGCGCGCGGCGTGGGCTGGGAGCCGGCCGGCGTCTGGACCGACAAGCACCAGTATTTCTCGATCCAGGCTTTCAAACTGGCGGAGTAATTGACAGCCCGTGCTGCGCCGCTTCCGGGGAAGGGTGCCTTCCCGAAGGCGTCTTCCTGCGCTAAGCCTTGCACCACGTAATAACGGCAGGGCAGGGCTTCATGAAGATCGTCAGTTTTCTAACGAACAGTGGCGTGCGGCTGGGTGTGGTCGAGGGCGACACCGTCATCGATATTCAGGCGATTGACGCCAGCGCGCCGGGCGATCTCGGCGAATTCCTGCGCGTCAATAATGGCGACCTCACGCCGCTCACTGAGCTTGCCAAAAAGGCGCCGGCTTCCGCGCGCCTGCCGCTGGCCGGCTTGAAATACGCGCTGCCGGTGGCGCGGCCCGGCAAAATCATTTGCCTCGGCCTCAATTATCTCGATCACGTCAAGGAAGGCCCGCAGAAGGACAATATCCCGAAATTCCAGTCGATCTTTTTCCGCATGCTGACGTCGCTCACGCCCCACATGACGCCGCTCATGCGCCCGCTCAAATCGATCCAGCTGGATTATGAAGCCGAAATGGTGGTGGTCATCGGCAAGCGCGCCAAGCATTTGACCATGCAAAACGCCTTCGGCTGCGTCGCCGGTTACACCTGCGCCAACGAGGGATCGGTGCGCGAATATCAGCGCCACACCACGCAATGGGGCATGGGCAAGAATTTCGACAAGACCGGCAGCGTCGGTCCCTGGATGGTGAGTGCCGACGAACTGCCGCCCGGCGGCAAGGGCCTCAAGATCGAAAGCCGGCTCAACGGCAAGACCATGCAATCTTCCAACACGGACAATTTCATGTTCCCGGTGGCGGAATCGCTCGTCTATCTCACCGAGGGCATGACGCTGGAGCCCGGCGATATTATTCTCACCGGCACGCCGTCCGGCGTCGGCCACGCCCGCAAGCCCGATCCGGTCTGGATGAAGGCCGGCGACATTTGCGAGATCGAGGTCGAAGGCATCGGCATCTTGCGCAATCCAATCGTGGACGAGAACGCTTAAACAATCGGACGCGCAAAAGCGCGCCAATAAAATGGGGAGGATAAAATGAAACGCGCGATGTTCGCCGCGGCCATGGCCGCCGGCATGATTTTCACCTCCGCCGCGCACGCCGAATGGCCCAACGACCGGCCGATCCGCGTGCTGGTCGGCTTTGGCGCCGGCGGCGGCACCGACATCGTCTCGCGCATTCTCGCCCAGTCATTGTCCGAAGTGCTCAAGCAATCGGTCGTGGTCGAGAACAAGACCGGCGCCGGCGGAACCATCGCCGCCGAAACGGTCGCGCGCGCCGACAAGGACGGCTACACCGCGCTCATGACCAGCCCCGCCCACACCGTGGCGGCGGCCATGCTCAAATCGATCCGCTACGACACGATCAAGGATTTCGCGCCGGTGTCGTGGGTCGGCGACTCGTGCTTTGTCTTCGTCGCGCGCAAGGATTTCCCCGCCGACGATATCCAGGGGCTGGTCAAGCTGGCCAAGGCCTCGCCCGGCAAGCTCAACTTCGGCGATGTCGGCGTCGGTTCGACGCAGAACTTTGCCGGCGAGTTACTGCGCCAGATGGCCGGCATCGACGTGAAGCATATTCCCTATAGCAACACGCCGGGCGTGATCACCGCTTTGCTCTCGGGCGACATTGGCTACGGCGTCGAACTGGCGCATGCGGTCAAGGGCCAGGTGCAGGCCGGCCAGTTGAAGCTGCTCGCGGTCGGCGCGCCCAAACGCTGGCCGACGCTTCCCAACGTGCCCACGGTCGCCGAATCCGGCGTGCCGGGCTATGCGGTGATCGGCTGGTATGGCTGGCTCTATCCCGCCGGCACGCCCAAGGAGATCGTCGACAAGACCAATGCCGCGATCAAGGAGGTGCTGTTGCGCCCGTCCGTCAGCGAGCAGCTGGAAAAGGTCGGCGTCGTGGTGCATGTCTCGACGCCGGCGGAATTCGGCAAGCACATCGAGGATGAAGTGGCGAAATGGAAATCGGTCCGCGAAAAGGCCGGCATCGAACAGAAGTAACGCTGAGCTGTTGTCAGCCAAACATTAGAGGATTAAAATGGCCGATCAAAAAGTACTCGTCATCTGCGGTTCGCTGCGCAAGGGCTCCTACAATGCGGCGTTAGCGCGCGCGTTGCCGGCATTGGCGCCGGAAGGCATGAAACTGATCATGGCGGCCGCCGATCGGAACATTTCCGCTGTACAACGCCGATATCCAGGAGGCCTCCGGCTTTCCGCCGGACGCCGAGGATTTGGCCACCGCGATCCGCGGCGCCGACGCCGTGCTGTTCGTGACGCCGGAATACAACTGGTCGATGCCGGGCGTGCTCAAGAACGCCATCGACTGGGTGTCGCGGATGAAGGACCAGCCGTTCAAGGAAAAGCCGGTGGCGATTCAGTCCGCGAGCCAGGGCCCGCTCGGCGGCGCGCGCATGCAGTATCACTGGCGCATGTCGATGACTTTCCTGGAGCTTTTATCTTCGGCACGCCCGAGGTCTTTATCGGCTTGGCGCAAACCAAGTTTGACAAGGATACGCTCGAACTCAAGGATCGCCGACCAAGGACGCCATCAAGGCGCAACTCGCGGCATTTGCGAAATTCGTCGAGCGGGTGAAGGCGTAGGTCGTCAGAACTAGGCGTTGTCGATCACCGGGCTTGATCCCGGTGATCCCGCTTAGGAAGGCGAAGCGGCCGTAAGTTATGGCTCTGGACATAGGCGCCGCGAAGCAACGCCGCCTTTGGACGACGTACGCCCGGCCATGACATAAATCAAGTTGCCGCCGCCCGCTTGGGAAACAATTGCGGCCGCAGCTTGGGATGTCCGGCCATGGTCTTGGGCGCGTAGGGCGCTTCGGCGCCGAGTTCTTCCGCGGCGTGCCAGGCCCAGCGCGGATCGTAAATCGCGGCGCGGCCGATGCAGATCAAATCGGCTTGGCCCGACGTCGAGAATGTCCTCGGCCTGCTGGTAGCCCGCGATCAGTCCCACCGTCATGGTGGTGATGCCGCTTTCCTTTTTCACCTTTTCGGCGAACGGCACCTGGTAGCCGGGCGAGAGCGGAATTTTCTGCGCCGGCGACAGGCCGCCGCTGGTCACGTCCATGTAATCCATGCCGAGCGCCTTGAGTTTCTTGGCCAGCACGACCGTCTCTTCCGGCGTCCAGCCGCCATCGACCCAATCGGTGGCGGAGACGCGCATGCCGATCGGCTTTTGCTCGGGCCATACCGCGCGTACCGCTTGGTACATCTCGATGGCAAAGCGCATGCGGTTTTCGCTGGAGCCGCCATATTCGTCGGTGCGCTTGTTGGACAAAGGCGACAGGAACTGATGCGCCAGATAGCCATGCGCGCCGTGCAGTTCGATCACGTCATAGCCGATGCGGTCGAGACGCTTGGCGGCGTCGGCGAATTCGCCGATGACGCGCTTGATGTCGTCCTTGGTCATGGCGTGCGGCATCGGCCAGCCGGTGTCGTAGGGGATCGCCGAGGGCGCTTCCGGCGTCCAGGCGTCGGGGCCTTCCAGGATCGGCTTGCCGCCGGCGCCGGGCGGCGTGGTCGGGCCCTTGCGGCCGGCATGCGCCAACTGCACGCCCAGTTTCGCAACGCCGTATTGGCGGCAGAAATCATGCACGCGCTTGAGCGCGGCTTCGTTGTCATCGGAATACATGCCGGCGCATTTCGGCGAGATGCGACCCTGCGGATTGATATCCGTCATCTCGGTCATCACCAGCCCGGCGGCGCCAAGCGAAAATCCGCCGAGCCACATCAGATGCCAGTCATTGGCCGAGCCGTTGTTGGAATTGTACTGGCACATCGGCGACAGCACGACGCGGTTGGGCAAAGTGAGACCGCGCATCGTGAGCGGAGAAAACAGGACGCTAGCCATTGGTGACGTTTCCTTTTGGGTGCGCAGAGGCCGGGGTTAGAGCCCGACCGTGTGATAGGCGTGCATGCCGACGATCAAACAGCAGATTGCCCAGAAGATGCAATATTCGATGCCGCCGATCACCCAGATCCAGCTCTTGGTCAGTTTGTAAGTGGCGGCACCGGCCACCAGCAGGTGAATAAAGGCGATGACGCCGAAAATCGCGGTGTGAATATCGAACAGCAGGAAGAATGTCAGTACGGTCTCGATGGCGCCGGCGAGATACATCCAGAATTTCGGCGGCTTGAATCCGACATCGACATAAAATTGCAGCGCCTGCGGCACCGTGAATTTGGCGATAATATGCGGGATGAAGAATAGCGCGCAAATGATGCGCAGAAGATTGAATTCGTTGAGCAGATTGAATTTGTCGGCAAATGACATCGTGCCCCCTGGCTTATTGATTGCCGGCATTATGCCAGTTTTTTGCCCTTGAGCCATGCCTCGCCCTTGGCATAGAGCGCGTCGAGCGACGGCCCTTCGAGGCCGGGCAGGTCGGCTTTGACCTTGTAGCCGATCCTGGCCTGCAAATAGCCGAGGTGGCGGTAGCCTTCCGGAAACTGCGCCAGCAGCTTCTTGTCGAGCACCAGCTTGGCCGAATGGTCGAGCGGGTCGATCCTGTCCTTTTCGTAAATCACGCGCCGCAGCACGATGCCCCATTTGCCTTTGCGTTTTTCGATAAAGTCATAGAAGCGTCCGGTGCATACCACGTCGCACATCACGCCCTCGACCTCGGCGCGCTGCGAAATGGTCATCTTGGTCTGCGCGATGGAGCGCTTGCCTTTGATGTCGATGCTCAGCCCGCCCAGCATGTGCAGGATGCGCACGCCCTTGTCATGGCTTTGCTGGCTGACCTCGATGAATTCTTCGAAACTGCCCTGAAACCAGGTCGCCCACATATGGCCGTCGCTGTGCCAGACGGTGCGGAAACGGTCCCACAGGCGCGCGTCGCGCCACAGCGCCCAGTTCTCGATGAGCGCGCGGATCGCGACGCGGTCGGCAGTTTCGCTCGGCATGGGGCACCCTCTCGGCTTTGTGCTTCATAACTGATATGGAGTTGGCCGTCATCGTCTACGGCCGGGAGAAATATAATGGCGAGACTCGACGGCAAAACCGCGATCGTCACCGGCGGCGCCAAGGGCATCGGCCGGCATTATTCGCAGGCGCTCGCCGCCGAAGGCGCGCGCGTCATGATTGCCGATATTGCCGACGGCAAGTCGCTCGCCGAGGAAATCGCCGGCCGCCACGGCGCCAATTCGGTTGCCTCCATCAAATTCGACGTCAGCGACGAGAAGGCGGTCAAGAATCTGGTGGCACAGACCATCGAGCGCTTCGGCCAGATCGACGTGCTGGTCAACAATGCCGCGGTCTATTCCACGCTCAAGCCCACCAAGGTCACCGACTACGATGTCGATCTGTGGGACCGCGTCATGGCGGTAAATGTGCGCGGCTCGTTTCTGATGGTGAAACATGTGGCGCCGCACATGAAGGAGCGGCGCTCCGGCAAGATCATCAATATCGCTTCCGCCGCGGCCTATAAGGGCATCGTTCACATGCTGCCTTATGTTTCGTCGAAGGGCGCGCTCTTGGCATTTACCCGCGCGCTGTCGCGCGAACTGGGCGACTACGGTATTTCGGTCAATTCGCTGGCGCCCGGTTTTATCCTAAGCGACACCGGGCTGGAGAACACCGCCCATGTCGATGAGGAGCGGGTCAAAGTGCGCAACAGCCGCGCCTTCAAGCGCGACGCCTATCCGGAGGATCTCCTGGGCGCGCTGGTGTTTTTGGCCAGTAGCGACAGCGATTTCATCACCGGGCAGACGGTCGCGGTCGATGGCGGCGCGATCAATACCTAGTGTCAGCTTGGTTTCCGCTGTTCCTGACGCGTTCCTGCCTGCGCCGAACTACGGAAACAAAGGGGCACTAGCAAATCTATGATTTTAGTGCCGCTTTTCGAATTGAAGTTCCTGAACGAACTCGCTGCAAGCGCTCCAGGAACTCCAAATCGGCGGCGCTAGGTTGTGCCCCTGTCGCTTCGCGCCGCAAGCCATTATTATAAAGTCGAAAATCAAGCACTCGCAGGACCCAAGGACGCCGCAACCCTCGCCACCAAGAAGAAAAGCAAGGTTCCGAGCATAACGGCGGCGCGCCCGGGCAGGCCTATTACGAGAGGATTTCCAAGTCCACATGACGCCGCTCTGGGAAGTGCTCAAAGATCTGGTCACCCCGCAGCCGAAGACCCACATCCAGCCGGCGATGTGGAAATTCGCCGACGTCAAGCGGCTGATGCGGAAGCCGGCGACTGATCACCGCCGAGGAAGCCGAGCGCCGCGTGCTGGTTCTGGAAAATCCGGCGTGCCCGGCCAATCGCGGATCACCAATTCGCTGTATGCCGGCATCCAGCTCATCATGCCGGGCGAAGTCGCCGACGTGCACCGCCACGTCTCCTCCGCCATCCGTTTCATCCTCGACGGCGACGGCGCTTATACCAGGTCGATGGCGAGAAGACCATCATGAAGTACTGGCGACTTCATCCTCACGCCGAACTGGACGCCGCATGATCATGGCAATCAATCGCAAGCAGGCCGATGATGTGGCTCGACGTGCTCGACATGCCGACCGTGAATTACTTCGAGACGGCTTTTCCGAACACCTCGAAGCGAAGATGCAGAACACCAACCGCGCCGACGGCGATTCGCTCGGCGCTTCGGCTCCAGCGTGCTGCCGGACGGCACCGACACCACGGATGATCCGCTCGCCCATCATCAATTACGCCTATGAGCGCGTGCGCCCGATTTTGGACCGCATGAAGGATACCGGCGACGCCGACAAGCATCATGGCTTTCGCCTGCGCTATGCCAATCCGTTCAATGGCGGCTGGTCGGGGCCAACCATGGGCGCACATCTCGCGCTGCTGCCCAAGGGCTTCAAGGGCGAAACCTATCGCTCGACCGACGGCACCATATTCGCGTGCCTGGAAGGCAAAGGCGTCACCAAGGTCGATGGCCAAACCATCGAATGGGGTCCGCGCGATGTTTTCGTCGTGCCGAGCTGGAAGCCCTATTCGCATCAGGTCTCGAGCGAAGCGGTGCTGTTCTCGATTTCCGACCGCCCGGCGCAGGAAGCGCTCGGCATCTGGCGGGAAAGGAACTAGGCCGGCGCTTGCGCCTCCAGGCGCCTGGCCGCGCGGTCCTGGATATAATTGACCGCCAGCAATAGACCGCGCCGCTTAAGCCGAACCAGTCGAGCACAGCGGCGCCGGCAAAAACATGCGGCGGGATCAGGATCGCCAGCGCGGTCGCGCCAAATCCGATGCGCAGCGTCGGCGTCAGCGGGCAGAAGGCAAAGCCGACAATGCCGGCGGTGCCGACAAATATGCCGAGTACATTGCGCGTCAAATTCCAGCCAATCGCGAGCCAAGTGTCGTTCATCAACATGCTCGGTTCGGTGACGAATAAAAACGGAATGAAGAACGTGCTCCAGCCCACCACCACGGCGGTCCAGCCAGTGGTCCAGCCCGATACCCGCGCGATATTGGCGGCGGCATAAGCCGCGATCGCCACCGGCGGCGTGATCATCGATAGCATGCCGAAATACATGACGTACATATGCGCCGCCATCGGCGAGACACCGAGCTTGATGATGGCCGGCGCCAGCAGCGAGGCGGTGAGCACATAGACGCTCACTGTCGGCATGCCCATGCCGAGGATGATGCTGATCAGGGCCGTTAGTACCAAGAGCAGGAACAGGTTCTCGCCGCTCAGCGCGATGAGCTGCAGCGTCAATCCAAACGAAATGCCGGAAATATTGAGCGCGCCCACCACCATGCCGGCGGCGGCGCCAATCAAGATGATGTCGAGCGCGGCGCGCCCAGTGTCGAGGATGGCACGCAGCATCTGTTGCATCGTGACGCGCTTGCCGCGATAGCCGAAAGTGAGGCTGAGCACGACCAGCATGGCGGTCGAATAGATCGCCGCGCGCTCGATCGGAATCTGGAAATATTCCGGCCAGGTCAGCGTCGCGATCAGGAACGCGATCGGAATCGGAAAATGCCAGCCCGATTTCACGACCTCGAGGAACGGCGGAATGTTATCGACCTTGACGGCGCCGATCTTGTGCTTGGCGGCCTCCAAGTCGACATGGATGAACAGCGCGATGTAATAGAGCAGCGCCGGGATCACCGCGGCCACCACCACCGCGCCATAGGGTACTTGCAGGAATTCGGCCATGATGAAGGCGGCGGCGCCCATCACCGGCGGCATCAATTGCCCGCCGGTGGAGCCGACCGATTCAATCGCGGCCGCGCGCGTCGGCGAAAAGCCGGAGCGCGCCATCAGCGGAATGGTGACGATGCCGACCGCCATCACATTGCTCACCGCCGCGCCCGAAATCATGCCGAACAGCGCGGAGCCCAGCACCGCAATCTTGGCCGAGCCGCCGCGGAAATTTCCCATCGCCGACATCGCCAGATCGGCGAAATAATTGGCGCCGCCGGTGCGCCCCAGCACCTGGCCCATCAGCGTGAACGGCACGACAATCAAGACCGCGACGCCGAGGATCTGGCCGATCATACCATTGGTGTCGAGGCCGAGATAAACCAGCAATCGTTCGAACGACACCGGCTTGGTGGCAAAATCGCCCGGCATATGCGGGCCGATAAATACATAGGCCGAGATGATCAGGATGATGGCGACCAGCACGGAGCCTGCGGTGCGGCGCGTGGCTTCCAATACCAGAACAATGAGAATAGCGCTGCCGATGACGCCTTCCATCGGCAGCAGCGCGATCGAATAGGTCAGCGGCTCGTAGCGGACCGCGATATAGCCGCAAATGCCTATTGCGGCCGCGGCGCAGCCCCAGCCAAGCCAGCTTTGGGAAAATTTTGCGTTGATGAATGAGATCGCCAGGCTCACGCCCAGGCACACCGCCAGCAATTGCTCGGTATAAAACGAAATCCCGAATAGCCGGCGCGGCACGTCGAGCACCCAGCCGACAACGCAGGCAAGCAGTATCGCTTGCAAAATATCGGTGGCGCGCGAAACGGCCAACGACGCGGCAGGGTCCGCACCCGCCGCATCGTTGGTTGTATGCAGATCGCTCACTTAACCGCCTTGGCTTCGATGTTGTGATCCTTGAAATATTTCGAGGCGCCCGGATGGTAAGGAATGTCGTATTGCTTGTACAAACTGGCGGCGCTGAAATCGCGGAACGCCGGCAGCAAAGCGACCAGATCGGCTTTGTTGTTTTCCAAAGTCTCGATCATCTTGTAGATGACCTCGTCCTTCACCTTGGAATTGGTGAAGATCATATTGTCCCAGGCATAGACACCCATGGGATGATCGACGCCGACATAGAACGGGCTTGGCACCGCCGGCGACAGATAGCCTTGCGGCAGGATTTTCTTGGCCGCCGCCATGCCGCTTTCCGGAATTTCCAGGGCGCGGATGCCGCCGGTGGTGGCATCCACTTCGCGCACTTTCGGCGCGCCGAAGGCAAAGAAGAACATGTCGGAGGCGCCCGAGATGAAATCGTCGGCGCCGCGCACCACATTGGGCACCAGCACCGGGCTCACGTCCTTTTCGGTCAGTCCGCCGGTCGCCAGGATGGCGCGCACCAGCGGGTCGATGGTACGCATGGCGGAATATCCCATCTCGACTTTCTTGCCTTTGAGGTCGGCGATGGTCTTCATGGTTGTGTCCTTGCGCACCCAGAAGGCGCCGCGTAGCGCATAGACCGAACCGATTAGCCGCAGATCGGGGCTGGCTTTAACCGCCGCGGTCACCTCGAAAATATTGGCGATACCGAGATCGGATTTGCCGCGCGCCACCAGCGGGATCAGCGTGGTTTCGCCGGCCATCGGCTGCACCAGCACGTTGAAGCCGCCTTTTTCCTTGAGCACTTTGGCGATTGCCGCGGCGCTGGTGTAGCTGAGCGTGCCGGGCTGCATGGTGGCGAGCCCGTAAGTCTGCGCGCCGGCGGGGCTTAGGCTCAGGCTTGCGCTCAGCGCCAAGCCGGTAACCGCGCCGGTCAGGCGCCAAATCCTGGCCGAATGTGTCAGGACCGACATCAGTTTATCCTCCCCTTTTGTTATGAATTATAGCGACTACCCGGTGGGCGCGATGTGGCCGCACCGCCGGGGCCGTTTGTTTCGCTAATTTTCGCACAGGATGGAAAGTAACGCGAGGCTGCGCGTTGTAAAAAACTGCCTATATAAGCGGGACCCTGCCCATCGCCGCCTATTGAGCGGAGCCCGTGACAGGCCAGGATTGGAGACTTCGATGACGATTGAACAACTCACGGCGGGCCACGGCACGCTCACGGCCGCCCGCATTGGCCAAAATACGGAGGCTGGCCCAGATATTGTGGTGCTGCATTCGCTATTAAGCGACCGCCGCGCCTTCGATCCGGTGCTGCCGGCGCTATCGGCCAAGCATCGCGTCACGCTGATCGATCTGCCGGGCTTTCACGGCTCGCAGCCCTGCCTGCTGGCGCTCATCGACGCCTATGTAGCGGTGATCGAGGACGGCTTCGAGGAATTCGGCATCGCCAATGACGCCATCCTCATCGGCAATGGCTTTGGCGGCACGCTGGCGCTGGCCTTCGCGCTCGCGCATCCCGAACGTATTGCCAAACTGCTGCTCTGCGATGCCGCCGCCGGCTTTCCCGACGACGGCAAGAAGCAGTTCGAAGTCATGGCCGCCAAAGTGGCCGAGGGCGGGCTCGGCTCGATTGCCGAAATCGCCGCCAAGCGCGTGTTCTCGCCCGGTTATCTGGCGGCGCATCCGGAAGCGGTCGAAGAGCGTAAAAAAGTTCTGCTCGAAATCGATCCCAAGGCGTTCCAGCACGCCTGCAAAATTTTGCAGGAGGCCGATCTCGAGCCGATGCTGCATCGATTGGCCGTGCCGACGCTGATCGTATGCGGCGAGTTCGACCAGGCCACGCCGCCCGCGCTCAACAAGGCGATCGCCGACAAAGTCGCGGGCGCGAAATACGTCGAATTGCCCGGCTGCGGCCATTGCCCGCCGCTCGAACAGCCGGAGCAATTCATCGCGGCGATCAAGGGGTTTCGTCGGGCTTTAGTCATTCAACGCAATCATATTTCCACGCGAAATCCCACTTCGATCACCGCGTCGTGCGGAATTCTTGAAAAAATCCGGCGCCCGGCTGGCAACTCGATTGAGCAGCGAAAATATCGCAAATGGAACGGCGCCGATATGCGATCCGGATTCGCGGCGCACGATCGTCTCATGCGCGAGATAATAGTTCTTGTGATCCAGATCGGCGTCGAACCCAAGCTTGTTGCAATTGATAAGGCTGAGCGGAATGTCGGGCGTCTGCATGAAGCCGAGCTTTACCTGGATGCGATAAAAGCCATGGCCGAGACGTTCCACCTGGTGGCGCTCATGGAACGGCACGCGCGGCCGGCGGTCGGATACAAAGGTCAACAGCACCACGGTCTTGTGCAACACGCGATTGTGCTCGATATGCCGCAACAGCATCGGCGACGCGCCATGTTCGACCTTGGTAAGCCAGACCCCCAATCCGGGCGCCCGGCCGATGACCGTCTTGTCGGCATAATCGAGAAACGTTTTGAGCGGCATCGACATCTCATGCAAACGATGCTTGACCGCCGACGAACCCGTGCGCCAAGACAGCATCAAGATGGCGATTGCCGCGGCGATAATCACCGGAAACCAGCCGCCAGCCACGATCTTCATCATATTTGACACCAGGAATGTCGCGTCGATCGCGCCGAAGGCCGCGATCACCGGAATCGCGACGGCGCTCGGCCAGTGCCAGCGCCCAGTAGCGACGCGGTAGAGCAGGATCGTGGTGATCAGCATCGTGCCGGACACGGCGATGCCATAGGCGGCCGCCAAATTGTCGGACGTTTTGAAAAGGACGACAGTCAGAAGCGTGGCAACCATCAGCAGCCAGTTGGCCGCGGGTATATAGATCTGGCCCGCTTCATCGCTCGACGTCGATATGATCTTGGCGCGCGGGCATAGACCCATTTGCATGGCCTGGCGCGTCAGCGAGAACACGCCGGAAATCAGCGCCTGCGATGCGATGATAGTGGCGAACGTAGCGAGCACGACCAACGGGATCAGCGCCCAGTCCGGCGCCAATTTATAAAATGAATTGCCGGCCGCCTGCGGGTCGGTGAGGACCAGCGCGCCTTGGCCAAAGTAATTGAGCAGCAGCGCCGGCAAGACCAGGCCAAACCAGGCCCGGCGGATCGCGGTGGGACCCACATGGCCCATGTCGGCGTAGAGTGCCTCGCCTCCAGTCAGCGCAAGAAATACCGCGCCGATCACCGCGAAGGAGATGAATGGGTCCGCCGCCAGGAAGTGCGCCGCCTCCATCGGATTGATCGCATGCAGGATGACCGGCGCCGCCCAGATATTAACGGCTCCGAGTGCGCCGAGGACGACGAACCAGATCACCATGATCGGACCGAACAGCCGGCCTATGCTCTCGGTCCCGTAGCGCTGAATCGCGAACAATCCGATCAGGATGATCAATGTGACCGGCACGATGAATGTTTCAAATGCCGGTGCGATGAGCTTGAGCCCCTCCATGGCCGAAAGCACCGATATCGCCGGCGTGATGACGCCGTCGCCGTAAAGCAGTGCGGCGCCCACGATGCCGAGAAAGACGAACGCCGGAAGCTTTGCGCCGTTGGCAATCTTGCCCTCCGCGACCAGCGACAACAGCGCCAGGATGCCGCCTTCGCCTTCATTGTCGGCGCGCAGGACGAAGACGACGTATTTCAACGACACGATCACCATCAGCGCCCAGAAGATCAGCGATACGATGCCGAGCACGTCGCCAGGCAGCGGAACCGGGTGACCGATACCGGTAAGGGCAACCTGAAAAGCGTAGAGCGGGCTCGTCCCGATATCGCCATAGACCACGCCGAGCGCGGTCAGCGCGAGAAACCAAGGACCGCCGGCATGATTGAGATAATTCGGTTGATCGGCGCGGCCTACCGACTTTGCTCCGGTGGCCGCGGCGCGGGAAGCACTAAGCGCTGCATTCGAGGCCATCTTAGTCCCCAACCACCTTGCAAGCAGCTTCGCTCGCGACCGCCTATCCCATTCAAAATTCACGCCAAATGGGACAGATCTGGCGCAATTTTATTACTTGTTTACCCTGCGCAATGGCGTGTTTAACCGAGCGCCTTGAGCACCGCATTCGAAATGGCGGCCGTGCCGTCCTTGCCGCCATATTCCATCGGCTTGATGCCCCGCCGCATAGGCCTTGTCGACCGCGCGCTCGATGCGCATCGCTGCTTCGGCCGCGGGCGAATGATCGTGCTTGTCGGCGAGCCAATCGAGCATCATCGCGGCCGACAATATCATCGCGGTCGGATTGGCTTTTCCCTGGCCCATGATGTCGGGCGCCGTGCCGTGACACGGCTGGAACACGGCATGCTTGTCGCCGATATCGGCCGACGGCGCGATGCCGAGGCCGCCGATTAATCCGGCGGCGAGATCGGAAAGAATATCGCCGAACATGTTTTCCATCACCATGACGTCGAAATCCCACGGCTTCTTCACCATCATGGCGGCGCAGGCATCGACATAGAGCAGATCGGTTTTCACATCGGGGAATTTCACCTTGCGCTCGGTAAAGATTTCGCGCTGCCAGTTGAAGGCCTTGAACACATTGGCCTTGTCGACAAGCGTCAAACGGCCGGGTTTGCCGCGCGTTTTGCGCCGCTGCGCCAGCTTGAGCGAAAAGTCGAACAGGCGCTCGGTGGTCTTGCGCGTCACCACCAAAGTTTCGCGCGCCTCGTCATGCGTGGTGACGCCTTTGCCCATCGAGGCGAACAGGCCTTCGGTCGATTCGCGAATGAGCACGAAGTCGATGCCGTGTTCCTGCGCGCCGACAATCGGCGAGGGCACGCCCGGCACCAGCCGCGCCGGCCGCACGCCGGCATAGAGATCGAAAATAAACGCAGCTCCACCTGCGGCATGATTTCGGTGCTGTCGGGATAGCGCACGCTGGGCAGTCCGCAGGCGCCGAGCAGAATGGCGTCGGCTTCCTCGCACAGTTTGACGGTTTTCTCCGACATCGACTTGCCGGTGGCCTTGTATTCTTCCGCGCCCGCTGGCGCCTCGCTAAAGCGAAATTTGAGGCTCGGCGTCGTCGCCTCGATATGGCGCAGAATATCAAGCGCCGGCTTCATCACCTCGTGGCCGATGCCGTCGCCCGGCAGAACGGCGATATGGAAGGCGGTGTTGGCGGACATGGTGTGTTTCCGGCTGGTCTTATGGGCGATGGGTGGGTAATGAATACGTCCGTGCGCTCCTGCGCAAGGGATGCAAGGGAAAATTGCCATGCCCCGTTTCGCGGCCAATCTGGGTTATCTGTTCACCGACCGTCCGCTGTTGCAGCGCATCGACGCGGCGGCGGCCTGCGGTTTCAAGGCCATCGAATTGCAATTTCCCTATGACGTGCCGGCCGGCCAGGTGCAGGCAGCGATCGCCCGCAACAAACTCACGATGCTGGGCGTCAATACACCGCCCGGCGAGCGCGACGGCGAATTTGGTCTGGCCGCGCTGCCGGGCCGCGAAAAAGATTGGCAGGCCTTGTTTGCGCGCGCGCTCGATTACATCAGTGCGATCGGCGGCAGCGCCATTCATTGCCTGGCCGGCAAGGTGGCGCCCGAGCAGCGGCCCGCCGCCGAGCGCGTCTATATCGAAAACCTGAAAGCCGCCGCCGATCTCGCGGCGGCGAAGAATATCACGTTGCTGATCGAGCCGATCAATGCGCGCGACCGGCCGAATTATTATCTCAATCACGTCGAACACGCCGCCGACATCATCGCCAAGGCTGGCCGGCTCAACATCAAAATGCAGTTCGATTTTTATCATGTGCAGATCGTCGGCGGCGACCTGATCACGCGGCTCGAAAAATTCATGCCGGTGCATCGGCCATCTGCAATGCGCGGCGGTGCCGACGCGCCACGAGCCCGACGAGGGCGAGATCAATTATCCGGCGGTGTTTGCCGCCGCCGATAGGCTCGGCTTTACCGGCTGGATCGGCTGTGAATATCGGCCGCGCGGGCGCACTGAAGCCGGGCTCGGCTGGGGCAAGGAATTTGGCCTCATTGCCACGCCTTAACCCCCGATTAACCATCAAACTTCTTGATAAGCCTCACTTTTTCGCTTTCCCGCAGTGCCATGGCTTGCTAAACAAAGCGCATGTGGGGACGCCGCAAACCGACCGAACCTGAAAAGCCCGAGCCGCCCAATGCGCTCAAGGACGCGGTGCGCGACGCGCGCATCGAAGCGGCCGAGCGTTCCGGCGTGGTCGTCGATCTGCGCGACGCCGAACTGGCGCGGCTCGAACTGCTCAACGAAGCGCTCGACCCGCTGTTCAAGGAAATCCCGGCCGATGTCGAATTGTTCGATCGCGGCGTTTCGCGTGGCGACGTACCGCGGCTATGGATCGACGTGGTCGCGCATGTCGAGATGGGCCGCGACAAGCGGCAATTCCGTTTCGTGCAGGACACCCGCTATGGCCGCGCGGTGCTGGCGGAAAGTTACGAAACTGCCGAGATCAAGCAGGCCGTGACGCGCTACGTGGCGCGCCGCATGGTCGAGCGCGAGCGCGCGCTTTCGGATGACGCGCCGTTCGGGCAGGCTGCCGCGCAAAAAATGGTCGAGCACGAGCAGCGCCGCAGCCGCCTGCGCGCCTTCCGCACTTTCATCTATGGCGTGATCCTCGGCGTCGCCGCGCTGTTCGTGTTCGCGCTGCTGCACGGGCCGCGGGCTTAAGAAAATAAATTCATCCGCTTCTGCTCGACCACTTCGCCGGCGGGCGTGATGCCGCGCGAGATCAATTCGCAGTTCCACGCGCCTTTCTCGCCGCCGATCTTGTAGAGATGATAGGCCGCGGCGGCGTGACCCGCGCCCGGCACGGCGGAAGCCGACGGCACGCCGATGCGCCGGAATTTTGCCGCCATCGGGACCGCCCAGCCATGACAACATGGATAAGTGGTCGTGGCCGTGGATCACCAGCTCGGCGCCGAATTCCGCCAGCAGCTTCAAAAGAACCTTGGCATCGAGCAACAGCTTATGCCCGGCGGCGACGCTGACCGGCGGATGATGGATCATCACCACGCGGAACAGGCTTTCGTCCTTCAAGCCGTTGAGAATGGCGGCGAGTCCCATGAGCTGCTTGTTGCCTACGAGCCCGGTCGCCAATAACGGCGCGGTCGGAACCCCGCTCGAGAGGCCGACCAGCGCCACTGGTCCGCGCCGGCGCAGATAGGGAAAGCCGGCGCTGCCGTCGTCGTCGGTCATATAGGGGCCCCAGACTGCGCGCGGCATATTGAATGGCGTCGTTGACATAGACGTCGTGATTGCCGAGCACGAAACTCACGTCGCGCGCGCTGCCCAGCGTTTGCAGCCATTCGCGGCCGCGCAGGAATTCGTCCGGCAGACCGATATTGGCAAGGTCGCCGGTCACCGCGATGTGGTCGGGCGCCTGTTGCGCCATGTCGGCGGTGATTTTTGCGAGCACCGCCGGATCGTGCACGAAGCGGCGCTTGCGCTGCCAGTTGACATAGCCGGTCAGCCGCTTGCCGAAGAGTTGCGTCAAGCGCGGCTTGGGCAGCGGCGCCAGATGCGGGTCGGACAGATGGGCGAGGGTGAACATGATTTTTCTTCTGTCATGCCCGCGAAAGCGGGCATCCAGTACTCACTGAGACAACATGGGTCCGAGGTCAGTCAACTCAGACCGGGAAGGGTCCCCGGCTGCGCGGGGACGACACTGGGTGCTACGAGCTCCCGATCAATATGCCGGCGACGAACACCAGCACGCCGCCGACCACGACCTGGAAGGCCGCGCGCAGCAGCGGCGTATCCATATAGCGGTGGCGGATCCAGGAAATCACCGAAAGCTCGATCGCCACCACGAAGAACGACACGGCGGTCGCGATGTGAAAATCCGGAATGAGATAAGGCAGCGTATGGCCGAGCCCGCCAATGGCGGTCATGCCGCCGGTGACGATGCCGCGGATCACGGGCGAGCCGCGTCCGGTCAGCGTGCCGTCGTCCGACAGCGCCTCGGCGAAGGCCATTGAAATGCCGGCGCCGACCGAAGCCGCCATGCCGACCAGGAACGTCTCCCAGGTATTATGCGTGGCGAAGGCCGCGGCAAATAGCGGCGCCAGTGTCGATACCGAGCCGTCCATCAGCCCGGCCAGGCCGGGCTGCACATATTGCAGCATGAATTTGCGGCGCGAGGTTTCGTCCTCGCTGGCGCGCGCGCCCGGCGTCAGGATTTCCGCGCTGAGCTTGTGGGCGAGTTGTTCGTGCCCGGCCTCGGCCTCGGCCAGTTCGATCAACAACTGGCGCACCGGGACGTCGCGCGCGGTTTGCGCCGCCTTGCGATAAAATTGCTCGGCTTCGATCTCCATGGTCTCGGCGTGCTTGCGCGCGGCGTCCAGGCCGAGCGGGCGCATCAGCCAAAGCGACGTGCGGTGCGTGATGAAGCCTTTGACGTCCTGGCGGCGCACCAGCGGCAGATAATCGCCGAATTTTTTCTGATAAAGATCGAACAACTTGGTGCGGTGCGTGACTTCCTCGTCCGCCATTTCGTCGAACACCTTGGCGGAAGCCGGATATTCCGCGCGCAGGCCCTCGGCGAAGCCGCGATAGATGCGGCTGTCTTCCTCCTCATTGGTGATGGCCAGCGCCAGCACTTCCTGCTCGGTCAGGTCGGCAAATCGTTTCACGGCACGCCCCTCAAAGCGCCGGACGGCGCCCTTCGTTATGTATTAGAACTATTCTAAACAGGGAAGGGGCGAGTTTGCTACATTTCCGTGCGGCGGCCGGCGGCTGGCCGCATGGCCGATAGCGAAGAAGGAACCTGCGATTGCGAGCTTTTTTGCATGGCCTGCGCCGCGCGCTTGAGCCGGCGATCCGGCCGCTGGTGCATCTCTATTGGCGGTTTAGCGCGCGGCGCCACGCTGGGCGCGCGCGCCATGGTGATCGACGGCCAGGGCCGCGTCTTCCTGGTCAAGCATTCCTATGTCGACGGCTGGCATTTGCCGGGCGGCGGCGTGGAGACCGGCGAGACGCTGCGCACCGCGCTGGCGCGCGAACTCGCCGAGGAGGGCAATATCGTCATCACCGGCGTGCCGGCGCTGCACGGCATGTTTTTCAACAGCCGGATATCGCGGCGCGACCATGTGGCGCTTTATATCGTGCGCGAATTCCGCCTCGACGGCGCGCCGGTGCCCAATCACGAAATCGTCGAACACGGATTTTTTGCGCTCGACGCGCTGCCGGCCGACACCACCCGCGCCACGCGCGCCCGCATCGCCGAGGTTTTCTCCGGCGCGACGGTGAGCGAGTTGTGGTGAAGCCGGCCGCACCGCTTGACCTGCCGGTGATTCTCGAAGATTCGATAGTTCCGGGCGACTTGATGACATTCGAAGCGAACCAAGGATGCAGCCCGAGCAAACCGCGCCGCTGATTTTCCTAGCGACCCCGTGTTTCGGCGGGACCGTGACCACCGGTTACATGTTGTCGGTTCTCAAGCTTCTGCAACAAACCGATGCCTACGGCTTTTCGGTCAGCCTCAATCTGCTCGGTCGCGATTCGCTGGTGACGCGGGCCCGCAATACGCTGGTGTCGCAGTTCCTGATGACGCCGGAAGCGACCCATTTGATGTTCATCGACGCGGACATCTCGTTCGAGCCGGAACTGGTTCGACGGATGCTGACCTTTGACGAGGACGTCGTCGCCGGGATGTATCCGGCCAAGGCGGTGTGCTGGGACGCGCTCGGGCAGATCAACCGGCGCGAGCCGCCGCAGACCGCGACGTTGCAATATGTCGGCAAGTTCTGCGAAGGCGCCGAACTGGAGCGGCGCGGACCCTTTGCCACCGGCGTCTATTGCGGCACCGGCTTTGTCCTGATCAAGCGCTGCGTCATCGAAAGGCTGATCGCGGCGCATCCGGAATGCGCCTATGCGTCCGATCATGTGCACACGCCCGACAAGGCGGAGCGGAAATATTATGCGCTGTTCGAGTGCATGATCGACCCCGAGACCCGGGAATATCTCAGCGAGGATTTCGGCTTTTGCCGGCTTTGGCGCGCGCTCGGCGGCAAAATCTGGCTCGACGTCGAGGGCTCGCTAACGCACACCGGCACGCATGATTTCGTCGGCGAGCCGTCGCTGCGTTTCGGCAAGAGCGAGCCGCTGGCTGAAAATATTTCGCGCCAGGTATCTTGAGTTAAATCCTAAAAATTGACTGTATTCCGCGCGTCCTCTCCTTCCGAGGGCGTTGTCATGAGACGTTTTGACAGCGGGGGGATGCGGCGCCTGTGGGCGGGGTTCCTCCGCGAGGAGCTTCGCTGGACTGGGACTGGCGCGAATGCCTTGTCCCAGAAAGCGCGGACCCGGGGCCTGTGTTTCTGGCTTCGGCCGGAGGCGCGAAACCGCAAAATAAGCCCAGACTGCGCAAGCTTGTCTGGGTGGAGCGCCGAGAGGCGCCCGTGCTCTCCAAAAGAGAGCGCGGCAAAAAGAGAGAGCGGCAAGACGAATACGGACGCGCCGCTTGGCGCTCCATCCGTTCGGCTTTTCGAGACGCAATAAAAGCTTGCCCCCGCGAAAGCGGGGCAGGGAAGACGGCCTACCCGGGGCCGCTAAAAACACGGGCGATGACGCGCGTCTGCTGTTTGAAAATTAAATCCGTGATGGGAGCGCGCTACTTAAACTTCGCCCGGTCGTGCGGCGCGGCGAAATCGAGCTGCGGTCCCACCGGCACGATGCCGGTCGGGTTCACCTGGCGCTGGCTGCCGTAATAATGCCGCTTGATCTGGTCGAGGCTCACCGTCTCGGCCACGCCCGGCTGCTGATAAAGATCGCGCACGTAATTCGACAGGTTCGGATATTCGTAGATGTGGCGCCAATTGCATTTGAAGTGCGAATAATAAACCGCGTCGAAGCGGATCAGCGTGCAGAACAGCCGCCAGTCGGCCTCGGTGATGGCGCTGCCGGCGAGATAGCGATGCTGACCGAGGATCTGCTCCATCTCGTCGAGCGTGTCGAACACGCCGCGGAACGCCAGCTCATAGGCCGCCTGCGCGGTCGCAAAGCCGGCGCGATAGACGCCGTTGTTGATGTTGACGTAAACCAGATCGTTGATGCGGTCGATCTCGGGGCGCAAATTTTCCGGATAATAATCGGTGGCGATATTGGTGAATGCATTGAACGCCGAATTCAACATGCGGATGATTTCGGACGACTCGTTGTTGACGATTGTGTTCTTTTTCTTGTCCCACAATACGGGCACGCTGACGCGCCCGGTATATTTCGGATCGGCCAGCACATAAATTTCCGACAGCTTGCTCTTGCCGTTGACGGCGTCGCCGGAGGAACCTTCGTCCTTGTTGAAGGTCCAGCCATCCTTGAGCATGTCGGGCGAAACGGTCGACATGGAAATGACGTTCTCGAGGCCCTTGAGCTTGCGAAAGATGACGGTGCGGTGCGCCCATGGGCAGGACAGCGAAACATAGAGGTGGTAGCGCCCGGCCTCGGCCGCAAAGCCGGCTTCGCCCGACGGTCCCGCTTTGCCGTCGGGCGTCACCCAATGGCGATATTTGGTGGTCGGGCGCACAAAATGGCCGTCCTTGGTGCGAATCCCGTCTTGCTGCCAAACGCCGTCAACCAGCAGTCCCATGCGCGTAATCCTCTGATGTGCCGCTGTTCATTTAAGGCTTTGCGGCCCATAACGCCAAGAGGTGATTCAAGAGGCGATTTAGAGTGCGATGGACCAGAATCGGCCTAAATGCTAATCGGCGCAGGCCGATAGGGGCTAATGTTTGGGGCCGATGAGCGAACTTTCACTGACCATCTTGCCGGAAATGCCTGACGACGCGCAAGCGATCGAGCGGCTGCATGAGCGCACTTTCGGCCCCGGCCGCTATGCGCGCAGCGCCTATCGCATTCGCGAGGATAGGCGTCATTTGCTCGAATTGTCGTTCACCGCGCGCATCGGCACGCTGCTGATCGGCTCGGTGCGGTTGACGCCGATCTTTATCGGCGAGACGCCGGGCTTGCTGTTGGGGCCGCTCACGGTCGAGCCGCCGTTTCGCGAGCGCGGCGTCGGCGGTTCGCTCATCAAACGCGCGCTCAAGGATTCGAAAGCCAAGGGCCACAAACTGGTCGTGCTGGTCGGCGACGAGCCGTTCTATATCAAGACCGGTTTCAAAAAAATTCCCAAGGGCCTGGTGAAAATGCCCGGGCCGGTCGATCCGGCGCGATTGTTGGTGGCCGAACTCGTGCCCGGCGCGTTCGAAGGCGTGAAGGGGTTGATTAGGCCGGATTGGGAACGACTGTCATCCGGAATCCGAGCGAAGCGAAGCTGCGGAACCAGAGCCAAGTTTCTCGGATAACGACTTATGCATACAAAATAAATAAAGTCAGCGGCCTTCTCTCGCCCAGGTCAGCGCCAGCGAGCCAACCAACAGCAGCAATCCGATAAGCCCTGCGAAAATCGGCAGCACGCCGATGCCGCGCACGACACTGACGTCGCGCATCTTCAAGCCGATCCAGTCTTCACCCTTGTAGGTCGTACTGGTGCGCACCGGCAAGACACGGGGTACGGTGAGGTTGCTGCCATCGGCGAGCCGTCGCGCATCGCCGCCGCTGGCGTTGGCGAGCGGGCCCAGCACTGAGGTCGTCGATGTGACCTCGGCGAATTCGCGCGGATTAGGCGGCCCGGCATTGGCAAGCGCGGTAAGCTTGCCGTCGGTCGCGCGCCAAAGGCCGAGCTCGTTGGCGGGGACGCTGGCGCGCCACAGGCCGGGTTCTACCGGCGCCAGCGTGAGCGTGCGGGTCGCCCCGGTAGGTGAGGTGAGCGTGATTTCGTTGACCGTATCCGCCATGGTCTGGCGTTGCACGGTGATTTCGCGGCCATTGACGATGAGGCGCAACGCTTCTTCTTCGAGTTCGGGCTGCTTCATCAGCCAGTGCGACAGCCGGCGCAGCAGATCGAGATGCGGACCGCCGCCTTCATAGCCGCGCGCCCAAAGCCAGATTTGATCGGACAATAGCAACGCGACGCGGCCTTCGCCCTGATGCGCCAGCACCAGAAGCGGCTTGCCGTCGGGCCCTTGCATCACGGTCGAGCCGGTCGTGTTCTTGGTATCGACCACGCGGAACCATTGGCTCCAATGCGGCGGATTGGAATCCGAGCCTTCCAGGCCGCGCGTTACCGGATGGCGCTTGCCGGCGTCGGTCAGCGTTGCGCGGAACGGGCGTTCGGTGACCTCGCCGGAAGGCTCCGCCGGCAGGATCACGTCGAGCGGCGTGCGCCAGATGCTGGTCGTGCTCGCATAATCGGGCCCGGCGGCGATCATCACGGCGCCGCCGTCGCGCACATATTTCGCGATGTTGTCGAAATAGATCATCGGCAGCACGCCCTGGCGCGCGTAACGGTCGAAAATGATGAGCTGAAATTCCGAAATCTTCTGCTGGAACAGTTCGCGCGTCGGGAAGGCGATGAGCGAGAGCTCGTTGATCGGCGTGCCGTCCTGCTTTTCCGGCGGTCGTAGAATAGTGAAATGCACCAGATCGACCGAAGCGTCGGATTTCAAGAGATTGCGCCATGTGCGCTCGCCGGCATGCGGTTCGCCCGACACCAGCAGCACGCGCAGCTTGTCGCGCACGCCGTCGATCGAGATCACCGCGCGGTTATTGATGGTCGTGATTTCGTTCGGCCAGCGGGGAAGCTTCGACCTCGACGATATTGGGTCCAGCATGCGGGATCGGCATATTCAGCTTGACGTCGGTGCCGACAGTAACGGTGCGTGTCTCCAGCACCTCGCCGTCGCGCCGGATGGTGACCTGCGCGGTGCCGGGGCTGACGCCCTGATCCTCGACCCGGAAGCCGATGATCTGCGATTGCCCGACAATGCCAAAGCGCGGCGTTTGCGTGAGCGCAATGCGGCGGTCGATCTCGTCGGCATGGCCGGTGATCAGCGCATGCAAGGGCGCGGCAAAGCCCAAACCGGCTATGTCGGCCGGCACGTCGTGCACGCGCCCATCGGTGATCATTATTGCGCCGGCGACACGGTCGGGCGGCACGTCGGCGAGCGTCGAGGACAGCGCCGAAAACAGCCGCGTGCCGTCGGTCTCGCCGTCGGCGGCGCCGGCTTCGACCACGCGCACTTCTAGGCCCGGAATGCGCTTGAGCCGCTCCACCAGTGTTGTGCGCGCCGCCTCGGTTTGGGCGTTGCGGTCGCCGAAATCTTGGCTCGGGCTTTTATCGACAATGACGGCGACGACGGAGGGAATCGGGTCGCGGTCCTCGCGGGTCAGGGACGGATTGGCAAGCGCCAGCACCATCAGCATCAGCGCGCCCGCCCGCACGATCGCGCCGCGGCTGCGCGCGAGCAGCAACAGACCCGCGATCAGAATGGCAGCGGCCAATGCGGCCCACACCACATAGTCGGGCACCAAAGGTGCGAATGAAATGCCGAGATTCATGTTCAGCACACCAATGTACGAACGTGGCCTGCACGCGAATACTCAAGAATTTGTCGGTCGCGCGTAACGACGGTCATGTCGGACTCGCGTGCGGTAGCGATGATAATTCGATCGGCAGGATCTTCTGGCGGCGAGCCTGGCAAACTGCACGAGCCGGCAAGAATTTCGACGCTCAACGGGGGTATTCCCGCCGCTATCTTTCCGATGGTTTGATGAAACCAGTTCGCCACCGGTAACGTCGATGCGAGGCGTCCTTTGCGCACCAAATTTGCGATTTCCCACGCGCTGATCGGCGACACATTCACGTTGCGGTCAACGATGGCTGTGCGGGAAGCCGGAGTTATTTCCGAACCTTGTGCAAGCCAGAGGACAGCGCAGGTGTCGAGCAGGAGATCACTCACTGAGCAGCCTCCCTCGTTCGGCATTCCACATTTCGCCTGAGGGAGCCGTCAGGTCGGTGCCGGGCAAGATCGTTATGGTACCCGCCATACAACCCCAAGGGTCGCTCTTAGGCTGCGGTCTGCTGTCGGCGTACTGCGAACGTTGGAAAGTAACTTTGCGCCCGGCAAGATCGACAGCTTCCGTGCGCCAGCCGAACTTCAGCCAAGCCTTGGCATGCGAATGGCCGGTCGAATTATTACTCCACCACGCCTCATGCTCGTAGGCGCTTTTCGGAAGTTTGAACCCCAAAATACGTTCGATTTCGTGAAAGCTCATTCGATGCGCGGCACTACCAACCGAACCTAGGAACTGGGGCAAGGGCTCATATTTGCTCATGGAAACTCCCATCGTTATGACACGATAGTAAGTTTTCATATGAATATACTATTGTCAATAGTAACATCTACTGCCCCAACCGTTCGAGCAGCGCCGGAATATGAACCTGGTCGGCTTTGTAATTGCCGGTAAGCGCGTACATCACGATGTTGACGCCGGAGCGGAAGGCATATTCGCGCTGGTGCGGCTCGCCCGGCACCAAAGGCAGCATGGGCTGGCCGTCTTGCCGTATCGCCCAGGCGCCGGCGAAATCGTTCGAGGTGATCAGGATCGAGGAAACGCCATCGCCCGCGCGCGCGGGACGGCCCGGATCTTCTTCGGTTTCGGCCGGCAGCGCCTCGACCCACAACTGGCCATTGGTGAAGCGGCCGGGGAAATCGCGCAACAAGAAAAAGGTTTTGGTCAGCACGTGATCGCGCGGTACCGGCTCAAGCTCGGGAATATCGAGCGAGGACAGTATCGAGCGCAGCGCCACCATGCCCGGCCCCTGCATTTCGCCGCCGGGACCGGGCGGCGCGTCGACCGCGTCGCGGGTGTCGAACAAAACGGTGCCGCCACGTTTCATATAGGTGTCGATGTGCTCGAGCGCCTCGCGCGACGGTTTCGCCGCAGCTCGGCGATACCGGCCAGTAAATAATCGGAAAGAAGGCGAGTTCGTCCTTGGCCGGATCGAGCCCCATCGGCTCGCCGGCCTCCAAGGCGGTACGTTGCGCGAGGAACAGCGTAAGGCCTTGTAGGCCCGATTTGCTCAATGCATCGACTTCGGCATCGCCGGTGATGATATAGGCGAGGTGGGTTTGCTGGGTCGCCTTGATGGCGAATTCTTCTTGCTGTTGGGTCAACTGCGGCACTGGCGCGGGCGCTTGTGCCTGCGCGCGGTCATGCAGCGCGAATGCGCCGGCCAAGCCTACGGCAATCAGGCTCGCGGCGACGCGCCGGCGCAGGCGCAAGGCACCCAAGCCGCCGGAAAGCCAGAACACCACCAGTGCGTCGATCAGCAGCAGCGCGAGGGCGGCAAGGAATATCGGCCCGCGCAAATCGAGCGGCTCGCCGTGCCGATAGACATCGATGCGGGCATTGAGCGGCGATACATCGAGCGGCAGCGGACGATCGGCGGGTGCCAGCGTATTGACCGCAACCAGACCTTCGGGCGGTCCGTAAAAACCTGGCGGATGATCGGCGGTGGCGCGGCCGGCGAAGTTGGCAGGGATAGGCCGCGCGGTCGGGGGCGGCGCGGAAAATGTGCCAAAGCCATCAAGCACACGGGTCGCGGGCACGACCTGGTTGGCGGTTTTGGTGGCGTTGCTGGCGTCGCCGGCGGCTTCCGTATCGGCATTCGCCGTGGCGCCGGCGAGCGAGACGATGCGCCTGAGCATATCGACGAAAGCGCCCGACAGCGGCAAATCGGACCAGCGGGTGTCTGCGGTTACGTGGAACAACACAATCACGCCTTTGCCGCGGCGTTGCGCGGTGACTAGCGGCGTGCCGTCGGCCAGCGTCGCCCAGGTGCGCTCGGTCAATTGCGCGTCCGGCTCGGCCAGCACCTGGCGCGTGACCGTGACATCGTCGGGCACCGCCATGCCGTTGAACGGCCCGTCATGCGAGAAACCGGCAAGGTGCTGCGGCTTTTCCCAACTCAGGCTGCCGCCAAGAATGCGGCCGCCGCGGCGCAGTTTTACCGGCACCAGATCGTCATCGGCAGCGGCGAGATGGGGGCCCGCAAAGCGCACCAGCACGCCGCCATTGTCGATCCATTTGTTGAGGCGGTCTTGCGCCTCAGCGACATTGCCGACATCCGCCAGGATCAGCATCGGCAGGTGCTGGTCGAGGAAACGCGTCACCGCTTCCGCCGGACCGACGCCTTCGGCCAGCCTTATATCGGCAAAGGGATTGAGCGCGCGCGACAAATAATAGGTGGCGCCAAGTAGCGGCTGCGAACGATCGGCGGACGAGCCGGACACAATGCCAACGGTGCGCCGCCGCCAGCGCTTGTCGAGCAGTTGTACGGCGCCGGCCGAGCGTTCGGAAACGATTTCCAGCCGCGCCACGTCGTTGCGGATCTCGACCGGTAGATCGATCACGGCATCGGCCTCGCGGCTGCCGGACTTGAACGCGAACTGCGCTTCGCCAAGCGCCAGTCCCTTGAGATCGATGGCATTCACCATGCCGCTGTCGGCGCCGCCAGTTTGCGCGCGCAAAACCTTTACCGTAAGCGCGCCGGCGGCGTTGTCGGCGCCGGCAAGCGCCAGCGCGGGCGTAATGCCGCCCTCGACAATGGTGAGCGGATGGCTGCCGACGGCACGCTTGAGCCCATCGACGAAGGCGCCGCCTTTGCCGAGATCGACTCCGTCGCACAGCCAGACGATTTCCACATCCGGCGTAGCATTTAAAAAGCGTTCGATCAGCGGCAGCGCTTCGCTGCGGTCGATGCCTTGCGGCGCGGGCTTGAGTTGATTGATCTGTACGCGGGCCGCGCCCGCGACCTGCAACGAAATATCGCGCGCGGTTTCCGACAGCGGCAGCACCGCGACGCCGCGATTGTCTGCCTCGGCGCGCGCGATCAATTCATCGGCGGTGCGCAGCCGCGCGTCCCAGGTCGAGGCCGCCGCCCAGCCATCGTCGAGCATGATCAGCAAGGGCGCCGCGCGGTTCACGCTGGCAAGCGGCGGATTCCACAGCGGACCGGCGGCGGCGATGATGCACAAGGCCGCCAGCGACAGTCGCAATAAAGTGAGCCACCATGGCGTGCGCGAGGGCGTCTCTTCCTTGGGCGAGATATCGAACAACAGGCGGGTGGGCGGGAAATCGAGCCGGCGCGGACGTGGCGGGACCAGCCGTAGCAGCCACCACAGCACCGGCAGGCTAAGCATGCCAAGCAGCACCAGCGGTTGGGCAAAGCCTAGCGGAAACGCGCCAAACAGAGAGCCGATCACCCCAGGCTCCTGGTCTGCGCCGGCGCATGCCGGCTATTGACGGTGGTCTGCAAGGCTCCGGCGCCCATGCGCGCATGGATCGCAAATAACAGCTCGGTCGGACCGCGGTCGGTGCGATGGACGGTGAAGCTCCAGCCGAATTGTTCGCACTCCGCCCGTAGCGCCGCGCGATGATTGGCGAGCAATGCCCGGTAGTCATTGCGCCAAGTCTCGGCGCGGCCGGCTGTGATACTGCCAAAGCCCTCCGGTTCGACGAATTCAATGCGGCCGGAATAGGGAAAGGTTTCTTCCGCCGGGTCGACCACCTGCACGACGTGGCCGCGCGCGCCATTGGCAGCGAGATGGCCAATGGTGCGGCGGAAATCGGCGACCGGCGACCAGAAATCGGACAGCAGCAGCACTTCGGAAAACGGCGCCGGCGAAAAACTCGGCGGCAAGCTCGGATGCTCGGACGCGTCGTGAACGATCGTCTGCGCCATTTTCTCGATGATGTTGCGGTTCGAGGTCGGCCGCATCAGGTCGGGAATGCCGACCCGCTCGCCGCCCTGCACCAGGACCTCGGCGAGCGCGAAAGATACGACCAGCGCGCGGTCGAGCTTGCTCCATTCCGACAGCGCCGAGGTGAAATCCATCGAGGGCGAACGATCGGCCCATAGCCAAATGGTGTGGGACGCTTCCCATTCGCGTTCCCGCACGTAGAGATTATCGTCGCGGGCGGAGCGGCGCCAATCGACGTTGTGCGATGCCTCGCCGTTGATGAAGCGCCGGTACTGCCAGAAATTTTCGCCGGATCCGGCGCGGCGCCGGCCATGCATGCCGTGAATCACGGTAGAGGCGACACGGCGCGCTTCCAGGATGAGCCGCGGGATACGCGCGGCGAGCTTTCGGCTTTTGCCGACGGCCGCACGTACCGCTTCGTTCTCGGGATCGCTCCCTCGGGGCTCGGCCATGTTATCCGATGCGCGCCTTTAGCTGCTTGATCACATTGGTGATGGTCTCGCCTTCGGCGCGGGCGGCGAAGGTGAGCGCCATGCGGTGCTTGAGGATGGGTTCGGCCAGTTCGAGCACGTCGTCGACCGAGGGCGCGAAGCGGCCGTCGAGCAACGCGCGGGCGCGCACCGCCAGCATCAGCGATTGGCTGGCGCGCGGGCCTGGTCCCCAGGAGATCAGCTTGCCGAGATCGCCGGCTTCCGGGCCGGGGCGCGCCGAGCGCACCAGTTGCAAGATGGCCTCGACCACGGATTCGCCGACCGGCAAGCGGCGCACAAGGCGCTGCGCGGCGATCAGGTCTTCCGAGGTCATCGCCGCTTTGGCGCGTATGCCCTCGGCGCCGGTGGTGTCGAACAGGATTTTGCGCTCGGCCGCGGCGTCGGGGTAATCGACATCGACTTCCATCAGGAAGCGGTCGAGTTGCGCTTCGGGCAGCGGATAGGTGCCTTCTTGCTCGAGCGGATTTTGCGTTGCCAGAACATGGAACGGCTTTGGCAGATCGTGGCGCGCGCCGGCGACCGTCACATGTTGTTCTTGCATGGCTTGCAGCAAGGCGGACTGGGTGCGCGGGCTGGCGCGGTTGATTTCGTCGGCCATCAGCAATTGCGCGAATACCGGCCCGGGGATGAAACGGAAGCTGCGCTTGCCGCCCGGCGTTTCCTCGAGAACTTCGGTGCCGAGAATGTCGGACGGCATCAAATCGGGGGTGAACTGAACGCGTTTGGCGTCAAGGCCGAGCGCGATGCCCATGGTCTCGACTAATTTGGTCTTGGCGAGGCCGGGCACGCCGATCAACAGCGCATGGCCGCCCGACAGGACCGTCACCAAGGCGCGCTCGACGACAATGTCCTGGCCGAAAATCACGGCGCCGATGGCGGCTTTTGCCGCGCGAATGTGGACGGCTGTCGATTCCGCCGCGCGCACGATCATATCTTCGAGTTTTTCGAGATTTTCGCCGCCTGCCGCCGCCATGGTTTCGGTTCCTTTTATCGCTCGATTGGGCCTGCCAAAAGTGCTGCCTAAGGGATATGCAACAAACACACCAAAGCGATTTTTCTGCGCTATTTAAGGCGAATCTGCCGCATTCTCCGGCCAAGCTTACGCTATCTTCCGCCACCAGCCCCGGGTGTTCACAAAGTTGCGAACAGGCAACAGACTGGCGAAGTGGTTAGGCAAATAGTTAGGGAAACCATGGCGAAGGCAGGGCAAGGTCCAGGGATTGGCGGGCTGGGCGGCTTGGAAGGGATCGCGGCGGCGCTACCGCGCGAAAAGCGCGGACTTCCGCCCGTTCATCTGTGGAACCCGCCGTTTTGCGGCGATATCGATATGCAAATCGCCTCGGACGGTACCTGGTTCTACCAAAAGACCCCGATCGGGCGGCCGGCTTTGGTCAAGCTTTTCGCTTCCGTCCTCAAACGCGAGGGCGACAAATATTTCCTGGTCACGCCTGTGGAGAAAGTCGGGATCGTCGTCGAAGACGTGCCGTTCCTCGCGGTCGAACTCAAATTGATCGGGCCCGACAAGGATGTTCTTCTTCCCGTTCTGCGCTTTAGAACGAATGTCGAGGACTGGGTCGACGCCGGCCCGGGTCACGCGCTGCGGTTCGAGGCCGAGGCGAGCGGCGGGCTCAAACCCTATTTGCATGTCCGCAGCGACCTGTGGGCGAAGGTGACGCGAGCGCTGTTTTACGATCTGGTCGAACGCGGCGAGGAACGCGTGATCGACGGCAAAGCGATGTTCGGCGTAGCCTCGGGCGGCGAGTTTTTTGCCATGGCGGAAGCCAGCGTGGTGCGGGAGTTTGCCTAATGGATATGGTGGCCAAACTTTCATCCGCCGAATTCTTCGCGCGCGCGCGGGCGCGGCTGTCGCAAACCGTTCCGGCATCGATCGACGATCCCAACATCACGCCGGCGCGCGGCGACCACGACGCCGATCCGGTCATGAAGAAAATAGCCGAGGTGCGGCCGATCCGCCCGGCCGCGGTGCTGGTGGGCGTGGTGGATCATCCCGAGCCCACGGTGCTGCTTACGCAGCGCGCGAAGCATCTGCCCAACCATCCCGGCCAGATTTCGTTTCCCGGCGGCAAGATCGAAAAGTCCGACGCCGATCCGCTGGCCGCCGCGTTGCGCGAGACTGACGAGGAGATCGGGCTCGATCGCAGCCATATCGAACCGCTCGGCTATCTCGATCTCTATATGACCACGCTCGGCTATCGCATTGTGCCGGTGATCGCGCGCGTGACGCCGGGCTTTGCGCTCACGCTCAACGCCAAAGAAGTGGACAACGCGTTCGAAGTGCCGCTCGCCTTCGTCATGGATCAAGCCAATTTCGCGCGTCATGCGCGCGACTGGGACGGCCTGACACGGCATTATTACGCCATCACATTCGGCGAGCGTTATATCTGGGGCGTGACGGCCGGAATTTTGCGCAATCTGCACGAACGGATTTATCGATGATCCGCCCGGTGTTCACGGAAATCCTGCTGTTCGCGACGCCGTTTGCGCTTTACGTGGCGTTTCTGTGGGCGACCCAGGCCGGCATCATGCATCCGGATTCCTGGCCGGTCTCGCGCGTGGCGTGGCTGACGATTGTCGCGCTTCTGCTGATGGCCGGGAGCTTTTATTATTTCGCCGAATACAGCGGCGCGCCGCCAGGCGCGACCTATGTGCCGGCCCATATCGAGGACGGCAAATTCGTGCCGGGACAAACCGAGTGACTCGCCAAGTGACGACAGGCGCGACTTCCCGCAGCCTCAAGGGCGCATCCTGGCTGAGCGGCGGCGCCTTGGCGCGTCTGCTTGCAAGTACTCGACGGCGAGGGCGAAGAGGCGCGCGTGGTCGGCGGCGCGGTGCGCAATGCGCTGCTTGAGATGCCGATCCACGAAATCGACGTCGCCACCACGGCGGTGCCGCAGGAAGTCGTCAGGCGCGTGACGGCTGCCGGTTTCAAGGCGGTGCCGACCGGCATCGAGCACGGCACCGTCACGGTCGTGATCGACAAGCAGCCCTTCGAAGTGACCACGCTGCGCAAGGACCTGGAAACCGACGGACGCCACGCCACGGTCGCCTTCGGCCGCGACTGGCAAACCGATGCCGAGCGGCGCGATTTCACCATCAATGCGTTGTCGGTGAGCCGCGACGGCACGGTTTACGATTATGTCGGCGGCCTTGCGGATCTGCCGCGGGCGGCGCGTGCGCTTCATCGGCGATCCGCAAAAGCGCATCGCGGAAGATTATCTGCGCATCCTGCGCTTCTTCCGCTTTCACGCCGCCTATGGCGCCGGCGGTCATCCTTACGCCGAGGGGATTGCCGCCTGTATCGCGGGACGCGCCGGGCTCGACGGGCTGTCGCGCGAGCGTGTGCGCATGGAAGTGATGAAGCTCGTGGTGGCGCCGCATGCGGTGCCGACGCTGATTTCGATGGCGGATGCAGGGCTCTTGCTGCGCGTGCTGGGCGGCGTGAGTTACCTCGGCTCGTTCGAGAACATGGCCAAGGCGGAAGCGGCGGCCGGCGCCGAGCCCGATCCGGTGCGCCGGCTGGGCGCGCTTGGGGTTTGGGTCGCCGAGGACGCCGAACGGCTGTGGCAAAAGCTGCGGCTGCATAATGTCGAGCACGAGCGGCTGGCATCGACGGCGGAAGGCTGGCGGCGCATGTCGCCGGCATTCGGTGAGCAAGGCGCGCGCGCGCTGCTCTACCGGCTCGGGCCGCAACATTTCACCGATCACGCGCTGCTCGGCTGGGCGCGCTCGGCCGCCGCGTCGAGCGATCAGGATTGGCGTGCGCTGGCGACCTTACCTGCGCGCTGGAACGCGCCAGTGTTTCCATTGAAGGCCGCGGATTTCATCAAGCGCGGCGTTGAGAAAGGTCCGGCGCTGGGCGCTGCCTTGCGCGCCGCGGAAGCGGCCTGGATCACGGCCGGGTTTCCGATGGATACGAGCGCGCTTGTCAAAATTGCCGACGGCATGTAGTCTCCGCAAGCCGTTCATGAGCATTTTATCCGGCTTTGCCGACATCTCGCTCTGGCAGCTCGCGCTGGTCGCAGCCGTCGCGCTGTTTGCCTCGCTGGTCGGCGGCGTGTCGGGCTACGGCACCGGCGCGCTGATGCCGCTGGTGCTGGTGCCGCTGGTCGGCGCCGAACCGATCGTGCCGATCATCGCCATCTCGGCGCTGTTTTCCAACACCAGCCGCGTCGGCGCATTCCTGAAATATGTCGATTGGCGACGCGCCGCCATTGTGCTGGTCATGGCGGTGCCGACCTGCGTGCTCGGCGCCTGGGGCTACACCAAGCTCACCAATGCCGGCGCCGCGCTGGTGATCGGCAGCATGCTGATCCTGAGCGTGCCGCTGCGGCGGCTGTTGAAATATCACGGCGTGCAGGTCGGCGACCGCGGCTTGGCGCTGGGCGCTATCGGCTATGGCGTGGTGGTCGGCGGCACGGCGGGTCGGGCGTGATCTTGCTGTCGCTGTTGATGGCGGCGGGCGTCGAAGGCGCTGGCGTCATCGCCACCGACGCGGCGATTTCGATCGTGATCGGCATGGTCGAAGGTGTCGGTGTTCGGGCTGGCCGGCGTCTTGACCGCGCAGGTTGTCAGCTTCGCTTTGCTGATCGGAATTGTCGCGCTACCGGGCGCGTTTCTGGCGCGCGCTTTCGTCGAGCGCATGCCGTTGCATGTGCACACCGCGATTCTGGACGCGGTGGTGCTGATCGGCGGAATATTCCTGGTGGTCGGGGCGCTGCGTTGAAATTCGAAGTTAAGGCCACTTCACCACGGGCGGCATGGAAGACAAAATCGACTCCACATTGCCGCCGGTCTTGAGACCGAAAATCGTGCCGCGGTCATAGAGCAGGTTGAACTCGACATAGCGGCCGCGGCGCACCAGTTGCTCCTCGCGCTCGGCCTCGCTCCAAGGCGTCGTGAAATTCTTCGCCACCAGTTCGGGATAGACGCGCAGGAAGGCGCGGCCGACATCCTGCGTGAAGGCGAAGGCAGCGTCCCAATCGCCCTCAAGATAATCGTAGAAAATCCCGCCGATGCCGCGCATTTCGTTGCGGTGCTTGAGGAAGAAATAGTCGTCGCACCATTTTTTGTATTTCTCGTAAGGCGCGACGTCTTTATGCGCGTCGCAGGCGGCCTTCATGGCGGCGTGAAAAGCCAGTGTGTCGGGATCGGTTTGCGTGCGGCGCGTGTCGAGCACGGGCGTGAGATCAGCGCCGCCGCCGAACCAGGCTTTGCTGGTGACCACAAAGCGCGTGTTCATATGCACGGCCGGCACGTGCGGATTATGCGGATGCGCGATCAGCGAAATGCCCGAGGCCCAGAAGCTTGGGTCTTCGGCGGCGCCGGGAATTTCCTTGCGGAATTCGGGGGCGAATTCGCCATGCACGGTCGAGCAATGCACGCCGATTTTCTCGAACACGCGCCCGCGCATCATCGACATGACGCCGCCGCCACCCGGTGTTCCGGAATGGTCAGTGCGCTGCCACGGCGTGCGCGTGAAACGGCCCGGCGCTTGTGCGCCAAGCGGCGCGGTGGCGGGCAGGGCGTCTTCCAGCGATTCAATCGCCTTGCAAATGTCGTCGCGCAAGCCGTTTCGAACCAGGCGCGTGCGCGGGTCTTGCGGATTTCGAGTGCTTCGTTCATTCGGTGTCTAGTTTCTCCGCAAGCCACATCTTAATCAGCGACTGATAAGGCACGTCTCGCTTGTTAGCGGCGACCTTGATGCGATCGAGGGTGCCTTGCGGCAGCCGCAAAGATATCGCGGTCGTCGATAGTTTGAGATTTGGAAACCGTGCGCGCTGGGCCTTGCTCCAGTCCACATAGTCTGTGGAATTGTGCGTTTCCCAAAATTTTCGCTCCGCCGCTTCGCTACGGAATTTTGGAATTGGCTTAAGTGGCTTGTTCATAAGCGGCCCTTTCCGTGCGGTTCATGTCGCGGGCGGAAATAATGCGGATCTTCCGGTGACCCCCTCGCAACGTGAAACTAACGTGAAGCCGCCGTCCTTCGATTGTTTCACCGAGTGCCGGGAATTCGAGCTTCTGCCCCGCTGTGCGTGAAATCTTCCAAGAGCAAAGGTTCTGCCGCGAATATCTGCTCGGCCTCCGCCTGACTCACTCCATGCTTAACCAGATTCTTGCGCGCGTTGCCGTCGTCCCAATCGAAACCTTCAATCGCGGACAGATCGATCATTTGGGTATATTACTATAATATACAATAAGCCGCAATGTTACCGCCCAAAGCCGCCCGTCTGCCGCAGCGCTTCGCCGGCCACCATGGCCACGGCGACCGCGATATTGAGCGAGCGCAGGCCCTCGCGCAGGGGGATGCTAAGCCTTGCGTCGGCAACCCGATGGACCGCCTCCGGCACGCCGGCGCTTTCGCGGCCAAACAGCAGGATCTGGTCGTCCCGGAAGGCATGGTCGAGGTAGGACTGAAGGGGCGGCGGTGGTCAGCAGCACCAAAGTGAGGCCTTCGTTGCGCCGCCAGGCGTCGAAGGCTGCAAACGAGGCATGGCGGGTAATGGCAACTTGGTCGAGATAATCGAGGCCGGCGCGGCGAAATGCCCGGTCGGTGACCGGAAATCCGGCCGGCTCGATGATATGGGCGGCTCGACGCCCAAGCAGGCGCAAGTGCGCAGAATCGTGCCGGTATTCTGTGGAATGTCGGGCTCGTAAAGGGCAATCCGCATGGCTGACCGGTCGGCCCCCCAGTGTGCCCAAGAAACCGCTTTAGACGAATGAATTATGCAAGCCTGTTCGCAGGTGCGATAGCGGGCTTGCGCTATTACCACAAGGGTGCCAATAAAATGCACCGCAGCGTCGTCCTGCCTTTCCCAGGACTGTCGTAAACGGTCTGCCCCGCCACCGAGGACGTTCCTCGGCTCCAGCCGCGGGCGGATGAATACCCAGCCGGGGGAGAGGGATTAAGACGTGACGACCGTGTCTTCGGCGGAGCACACGCGCCGCGACTTCTTGTACATCGCCACCGGCGCCATTGGCGCGGTAGGTGCCGCGGCGGTCCTTGTGCCGCTGATCGCACAAATGAATCCGGACGCCTCGACGATTGCCGCGGGCGCCCCGGTCGATATCGACCTCGCCCCGATCGCGGATGGCCAGATCGTCAAGGTATTCTGGCGGTCCAAGCCGATCTTCATCTTCCATCGCGCCAAGCACGACATCGAGCTTGCCAAGGATGTGGACTGGCACACTTTGCCGGACCCCGAGCCCGATAGCGAACGGGTCAAGCCCGGCCACGAGCAGTGGCTGGTCGTGATCGGCATCTGCACCCATCTCGGCTGCATCCCGCTCGCCCACCAGGGCGACTATGACGGCTGGTTCTGCCCGTGCCACGGCTCGCAATACGACAGCGCGGGCCGCATCCGCAAAGGTCCGGCGCCGAAGAATCTCTATTTGCCGCCGTACAAATTCACGTCCGACACCAAGATCCAAATCGGCTGAGCGAAAATCGTATTCAAGGTTCGACCATGAGCGGAAATTCGACCTACCAGCCGCAGAACAAGGCTCTGCAGTGGTTTGAGAAGCGGCTGCCGATCGGCGGTCTGATTCATTCCTCGTTCGTCGCCTATCCGACGCCGCGGAATTTGAACTATTGGTGGACCTTCGGCGGCATTCTCTCGTTCATGCTCGGCGTGCAGATCATCACCGGCATCGTGCTGGCGATGCACTACACCCCGCATGTCGATATGGCCTTCAACTCGGTCGAAGCGATCATGCGCGACGTCAATTACGGCTGGCTGCTGCGCTACCTGCATGCCAACGGCGCCGCGATGTTCTTCCTGGCCGTCTATATCCACATGTTCCGCGGGCTGTATTACGGTTCATACAAGGAGCCGCGCGAGGTGCTGTGGATCCTCGGCGTCATCATTTATCTGTTGATGATGGCGACCGGCTTCATGGGTTACGTGCTGGTCTGGGGCCAGATGAGCTTTTGGGCCGCGACCGTGATCACCAATTTGTTCTCGGCCATTCCCGGCGTTGGCGACACTATCGTCACCTGGCTTTGGGGCGGCTACGCCGTCGGCAATCCGACGCTCAACCGTTTCTACTCGCTGCACTACCTGCTGCCTTTCGTGATCGCCGGCGTGGTCGTGCTGCATATCTGGGCGCTGCACGTGGCGGGACAGAACAATCCGACCGGCATCGAAGTGAAGTCGGAAAAAGACACCGTGGCGTTCACGCCCTATGCGACCATCAAGGACGGCTTCGGCCTGGCCTGTTTCATGATTTTCTTCGCGTGGTTCGTGTTCTACATCCCGAACTATCTCGGCCATGCCGACAATTACATTCCCGGCCAATCCCGCGGTGACGCCGCCGGAAATCGTGCCCGAATGGTACTATCTGCCGTTCTACGCCATCCTGCGTTCGATCCCGAACAAGCTGATGGGCGTGTGCGCGCTGTTCGGTTCGATCGGCATCCTGGCGTTCCTGCCCTGGCTCGATACGTCGCGCGTGAAATCGGCGCGCTACCGGCCGCTTTACAAGCAGTTCTTCTGGCTGTTCGTGATCGCCTGCGTCGCGCTCGGCTGGCTCGGCACCAAGCCGCCGGAAGGCATCTATGTCGTGCTGGCGCGCATCTTCACCTTCTACTATTTCGCCTTTTTCCTGATCGTGCTGCCGCTCTTGGGAATTTTCGAAAAGACCAAGCCGCTGCCGAATTCGATTTCGGAATCGGTATTGGGTGCGAAGTCATGAGCGCCGCCATGACTAGACCCATGACCAAACACCGCAGCCTCGTCGCTGTTACGCTCGCCGGCAGTCTGCTGGCGCTGAGCTTGCCTGCATTTGCGCAAGAGGCGCCCCCGCCACCGCCGCCGCGGCATCAAGTGGTCGTTTTCGGGCCCGTTCGGAAAATATGACGAGGCCCAGCTCCAGCGCGGCTTCAAGATCTACAAGGAAGTCTGCTCCAACTGCCATTCGCTTAATCTGCTCTCGATCGGCTCGCTCGCCGGAGCCTGGTGGGCCCGGTTTCTCGGAAGCGCAGGTGGCAGCACTCGCGGCCGAATACAAGATCAGCGATCTCGACGGCGACGGTCAGCCGACCGAGCGTGCCGGCCGCCCGGCCGATCATTTCCCGGCGCCGTTTCCCAATGCGCTGGCCGCCAAGGCGGCCAATGGCGGCACCGCGCCGCCTGACATGTCGACGCTGGCCAAGGCGCGCAGCTATTCGCGCGGCTTTCCCTGGTTCGTGTTCGATGCGTTCACGCAATACCAGGAGCAGGGGCCGGACTATATCGCCGCCATCCTCAAGGGCTATGTTGATCCGCCGAAGGATTTCAAGCTGCCGCCGGGCGGCAATTACAACGAATATTTCCCCGGCCATGTCATCGCCATGCCACAGCCGCTGCAGGCCGGGCAGGTGACCTTCGACGACGGCGCGCCGCAAACCATGGAAGAATATTCAAAGGACGTCGCAGCGTTTCTGATGTGGGCGTCAGAGCCGCACATGGTCGCGCGCAAGCGTATCGGCTTCCAGGTGATGATCTTCCTGATCGTGTTCGCCGGGCTGATGTATTTCGTCAAGAAAAAGGTCTGGTCGGCGGTACATTAAGCTGCCGGCACAAGATCGTTTCGATGCAAAGGGCCCCAAATGGGGCCCTTTCGTTTTGTTAAAGTAAGATCGCGCGTGCCGCTGCGGAAATGTTGCTGCGATCCAGCGCGGCAAGCGTTCCCGCTCGTCTCAATATAATGGCGTTCGGCAGTGTGAAGAGTTTGAAGCGTACGACGCAGGCACGCGGCAGACCCGCCGCTGCGAGATCGGTGATGGCGATATCGCTTGGCCAGTTTGTTCGACCCGCCGTCGTGATCATGGCGCAGATCGAATGGCCGTTCGCGCCATTGAACTCTAGTTTCGACAGCACGACAGAGGGGCGCCGCTTATCCGCAGCGACGTCGACAAAGGGGAACGGCAGAACGACGATGTCGCCGACGTCACAAATCACGGAAGGCTTCTTCGTCGGCCGGCGAATTCCACTCGGTCAGCGTCTCACCGATCGCTTTTAAATAACTGTCAGCGGTACGTGTCTCGCGGATTTTGACGATATCGCCGCGGCGTGCCTGGAAACGCTTCCAGATTTCTCGCATCGGGCCCACCGGCTTGACGGCGTCGGTTGCCCGGCCGTCTTTTCCGATCTTGGCTTTTTCCCAGTGACCAACAATGCCGTCGATTTCCAGGTCGATGGAGCCTTCGGCGGGCAGATTGACGATCCGGTCCCGCAATTCCTTGTCGCCTTCGATATGCTTTGCCCACAAAAGATCGTCGCCGATTTTCAAATAGCCCATGGCACTCTCCCAACGGATGACGCTTAGTATAGGGGTGGGGTGGGGGTGGGGTCAAGGCAGGCCTAATAACGCTACCGTCGGGCGCCCCGCGCTAATTTCGGCAGAATGGAAAGCGTTCCATCCGCTGCAAGGTGTCAAGGATCGAGCACATGGTCTCCGGACCGGAATGCAACAAATAGGCGTGCTTGATCGGCTCGGCCTGGCTCAAGACGATATGCAGGGCGATGAATACGGCACCGACCGGAAAGGCCCAGCGGTGAAATCGCAGGCTCGTCACCTTCGCCAAAAGCAGCACCGCGGCGATGATGATGAGCGGGTCGGTAAAGTGAAAATAATCTTGTTTCAGTGCCCGCGCGGCCTGCAACGTATCGATACCCAAGGTCGCGCCAATTAAGAACGTAGCTTGCAGCGCGACCTTGTACTCGCCGCGTCTGATGGCGATGACGATGCCGGCGATCACGGCCCACTCCAGAAAAATTTCCGGGCGCGGCGAGGTTGCGAGAAAAAAGCTGTGATGCTTGAGCATCTCCCCCAGGCTACGGGAAAGCAGCGCAAAGGGCAGACCACAGTGAGTCGCGCCGCAGTCCGATGGCATGGCACCGCTGTGATAATACAGTGCGTCGATTGGATTGATGACCGTCACGACCGAAATAGCTTCGCGGTGGATGTAAAGCGGCAACAGGCCAAGCGCTATCCCGCCGACTAACGCTGCAGCCGCGGCCAGGTCTTCTTTTACCGGCACGCGCCACAGCCGGCCAAAGGCCACCATGCCGAGGCCGATCCAGGCGGCCGATAGCGGCTGAAAAACTCCGGGGCCGAAGAGAATATGCATCGTGGGCTGCGGCCCCTGATAAAAGACGCCTTGAAGCACCAAAGGCGCCGCGGCCGCTGCCGCCAGAAGCGCGGCAACGACAAGCGTGGCAAGCGGCCAGCCGGCGCGTTTTTGGCTCCAGTAGCCGCCGGGGCCCGAGGGCTCGCCGAACGGCAGCAGCAGAATTGGCATTGCGCAGATCAGAAATATCGCCTGCACCTTGTTGTCGAGGGCAAGTGTCGCCGATAGCGCTGCCGCGCCGACCAGCAAGGGCCGCCAGATCGTGCGCGGCGAACGCGCCGCGATAAGCAAGATAAGCAAAGCGATGGCGACAAGCGCCCCGGACAATAATTCCGGCTTAACCGATCGAACGCCCATGGCGATGCCGCCGGAATAGGCGAGTGCGAACATACCGAGCACGGCCACGCGCCAATCCCGCACCAGCCGGCGCAGCAAGAATCCGAACGCCGTCACGTAGACCAAGACGATCGATAGGCTCAACAGCCGGGAAATGCGCACCACGTCGGTCCAGGCCTGGTTGAAAGCATTGGCGTCGCTCGCCGGCGGCAGTGTCGAGAGCGAATAGCTGTTGAGCAGGCCCAAATCGTGCAGCGCGCGGTAGATTGTGCTGAGCGCCGTGACGATAAGATGCGCGGGATGGAAGGTGACTTGGCGTGGCAGGCCGTCGTTTTGCAGAAACGCGTCATAGATCATCAAAATGTCTTGGTCGGTGACGCGCCAATAGGGATTGAAAAATCCGAACAGGAAAAATGAGACGACCAGGCCGCCAAGGATAACGGCGAATTCTTGCGGCCAGCTCAGCGGCACCAGACGGGGAAGGGCATCGGCGGATTTTGGGGCGGATTTTGGCTCGATGCCATTGTTCTCACCCATCCGATTTTTCCACCAAAGAATTGCAAAACTCGCTCGCGCGCAAGGTATACAACGTGCGCGAAAGATACGACAAGTTTGCCGGGTTCTGGCCTCGGACGGATGAATTAGGCATAATGAAATCGTTGCGCGGGCGATCTTGCGCATTTGTTTGCGCTGGAACAGGGGCATGACCAAAGCGGTTCTCGGCGTCATCGGCGGCAGCGGCATTTACGAATTGCCGGGTCTGCAAAATGTGCGCGAGCAGCGTATGGCGAGCCCGTGGGGCGAGCCGTCCGGTGCGTTGCGCATCGGGGATATCGGCGGTCTGCCGGTTGTATTTCTGCCGCGCCACGACAAGGGCCACCGGCTGTCGCCCTCCGACATCAATTACCGCGCCAATATCGACATCCTCAAACGCGCGGGCGTCACCGATCTCGTATCCTTGTCGGCCTGCGGCTCGTTCAAGGAGGATCTGCCGCCCGGCACGCTGGTGCTGATCGACCAGTTCGTCGACCGCACCTACAAGCGCGAGAGTTCGTTTTTCGGCAAAGGGCTGGTGGCGCATGTCTCGATGGCGCATCCGGTATCGCCGCTGCTGCGCAAGCGTTTGCGCGAGGCGGCGCTGGCCGAAGGCATCGTGCCGCATTGGGGCGGCACTTATGTCTGCATGGAAGGCCCGCAATTCTCCACGCTGGCCGAGAGCATGACCTACAAGGAACTCGGCTATTCGGTGATCGGCATGACCAATATGCCGGAGGCCAAACTCGCGCGCGAAGCCGAGATTTGCTACGCCACCGTTGCCATGGTGACCGATTTCGATTGCTGGCACCCCGACCATGACGCGGTCACGGTGCAGGACATCATCAAGGTGCTGGTGGATAATGCCGACCGCGCCAAACGCCTGGTGGCGCGGCTGGCCGCGGATTTTCCGCGTGAGCACGAGCCCTGTCCGATCGGCTCCGACCGCGCCCTCGACACCGCCATGATCACGGCGCCGGAAGCACGCGATCCAGAACTGCTGAAGAAGCTCGACGCGGTCGCGGGCAGGGTGTTGAAGCTCTGACGACGCAAGAATTTTGGGCGAGAATTTCGGAGAGCCAATGCGCATCGTCGATCTGGAGCAACAGCCGCGCGAGGAGTGGCGCCCGGGCGTCAAAACCCGCATGCGGGTCTCGGCGGCCAATGGCGCGGCGCAACTTTGCATGTTCGAGCAATGGTGCGACCCGGGGCATGGCGCGCCCACCCATCTGCATGCGGTCGAGGAAGTACTGCACGTTCTCGAAGGCCAGGCGGATGTTTGGATCGATGACCAGCATGCCAGGCTGACCGGCGGGCAATTGGCGGTGGTGCCGGCCGGGCGTAAACACGGCTTTAGCAATACCGGCACGACGATCCTGCACATCGCATCGACGCTGGCAGCGCCGGTGTTCGAGGCGGCTTATGATGACAAGCGCGAGAGCCCACGGCGCTGGCTGCCGGGTTGAGCGGACAGACACTTAGGACGAATTGCACCAAAGACGAATTGCAAGGACGAACTCCATGGCCAATCCCACCCTTGATGACGACCTGCGCGACGCAATCCGCTCGATCCCGGATTATCCCAAGCCCGGCATCATGTTTCGCGACATCACGACGCTGCTCGGCGACGCCCGCGCGTTCCGCCGCGCGGTCGATGCGCTGGTGCAGCCCTGGGCCGGCATGAAGATCGACAAGGTCGCCGGCATCGAGGCGCGTGGATTTATTCTGGGCGGCGCGGTGGCGCACCAGGTCTCGGCCGGTTTCGTGCCGATCCGCAAGAAGGGCAAGCTGCCCCACAAAAGAGTGAGCGTGGCCTATGCGCTGGAATATGGCGAGGACACCATCGAGATGCATGCCGACGCGCTGGTCGCCGGCGAGCGCGTGGTGCTGGTGGACGATCTGATCGCCACCGGCGGCACGGCAACGGCGGCGGTGAAGCTGTTGCGGCAATTGGGCGCCAATGTGCTGGCGGCTTGTTTCGTCATCGACCTGCCAGAGCTCGGCGGCGCCGAAAAACTGCGCAAGCTCGACGTGCCGGTGCGGACGCTGATCAGCTTCGAAGGGCATTAGTTCCTTCGCTCAAGGCGCGTGCAGCGTGCATTCGAAGGAACGATGCAGGCTGCCGGAACTTGACCCTACGCAACCATGAAATCGACATCGCGACAGATGACGCAAGGCTACGCGCCAGCGATATGCGCATGGCCCGTAAACTATTCCGCGCTTGGCGCGAAGGAGACTAACTCATGTACGGATATGGCAACGGCTGGGGAATGATGGGCGACGGCTACGCCGCAATGGGAGGCTTCGGCATGATATTCTGGCTGTTCGCGCTCGTGCTGATTGGCGGTGGAGTTGTTTGGTTCGTCCGCTCCCAGGCATCGGGCGGCGCAACCGTTCCGGGCCGCTCGGGCGGTCTTGATTTGCTTGAGCAGCGCTACGCGCGCGGCGAGGTCAACCGCGAAGAATATTTGCAGAAAAAAGGCGATCTGCAAGCCCGATGACCAGCTAATCCCGCTGCGGCCCCCATGGGCCGCCGCCGGCTTTTCGAGGCGATGGCGCATCGCCCCAAGGCCCCGGCGTTCCAGTGGCGGGCGGTTTGCCGCTCCAAGGTCCGCTCACAGGCGGGTCGCTTTCGATCTGCGCAGGCTGGTCCGGCGCCGCAATCGCAATCGGTCCCGGATCGTGGCCGCCGGCAAATTTCACCAGCGCCTCGACGCGTTTTTCGACCGACGGATGCGTGTCGAACACATTCGAAAATCCCTCGCGCGGATTGTCGATGCACATTTCCATCACCGCGGAATTGGCGCCCGGAATTTCGCCGCGGCCCTCGATCTTGCGCAGCGCCGAGATCATGGCGTCGGGATTCTTGGTGAGTTCGACCGAGCCGGCGTCGGCGAGATATTCGCGCTGGCGCGACAACGCGAAACGGATGACCACCGATAGGATCCAGACCAGCGCGATGATCGCAATGGCGATCACAATCGCAATGCCGGCGCCGCTTTTGCCGTCGTCGCGCGAGCGCCGCCCGCCGCCCCACATCATGTTCTGGAAGAAAATCCGAAACACCAATTCGCCGAAAAAGCCGAGCGCGCCGGCGATCACCACCGCGATCACCAGCATGCGCACGTCGCCGTTGCGGATATGCGTGAGTTCGTGGCCGAGCACCGACTCGATTTCGGCGTCGTTAAGCGCGCCGAGCAGGCCTTTGGTCACCGTGATGGAATACTGTTTGTCGTTCATGCCGGTGGCGAAGGCATTGAGCGCGTCGTCGTCGGCGATGCGCAGCTTCGGAGTTGTAATTCCGCGGGAAACGCAAAGGTTTTCAAGGATATTATAGAGTCGCGGCTCTTCGGCGCGGCTGACTTCGCGGGCGCCGGTCACCGCGTCGATCAGCGACTGGTGAAATTTATAGGCGACGGCGATCCAGACAATGGTGCCGCAGGTCGCCCAGGGCAGCGCCTTGATGAAATCGAATTCGGCGGCGCGCAGCAGATAGTCGAGCGGCGCATTATTGGCTGTGAACGCCTCGGCCAGCAGCGCGCCGGCAAACACCATCACATAAACGAGAAAAAACAGCCCGATCAGCAGCGCAACGGAACGGCGCTTGTTCGATTGGATATGGGTGTAGAGACCGTAGGCGGCCATGGCTTGCTTCCGTCATTCCGGGGCGCCACGAAGTCGCGAACCCGGAATCCCGATGGTTAGTTTGCCTTCAAAGTCTGGATTCCGGGTTCGCGCCTACGGCGCGCCCGGAATGACCATTAAAACTTCACGCTCGGCGCCTGCTCGAGTTGCGCGCGGTCGCCGCCGACATCGAAGAACGGGCGCTGGCTGAATCCGAACATGCCGGCGAATATGGCGGCCGGGAACTGCTGAATGCCGGTGTTGTATTCCTGCACGGCGTTGTTGAAGAAGCGGCGCGAGGCCGCGAGCTTGTTCTCGATGTCGGAAAGGTCGGACTGCAACTGCTGGAAGTTCGCGTTGGCTTTGAGGTTCGGATAATTCTCCGATAGCGCGAACAGTTTGCCGAGCGCGCCGGTGAGCATGTTTTCCGCCGCCACTTTCTGCTCGACGCCGGGCGCTGCGACCGCGGCGTTGCGCGCCTGCACGACGGCTTCCAAGGTTCCGCTCTCGTGGGCGGCATAGCCCTTCACCGTCTCCACCAGATTGGGGATCAGGTCGTGGCGCTGTTTGAGCTGCACGTCGATGTCGGCGAAGGCCTGGTTGGTCCTCTGCCGCATGGCGACGAGGCCGTTGTAGACGCTGATTGCCCAGATCACGATCACGACGATGACGCCGAGAACGATCCAGCCGGTGGTGGACATGGCGCGGCTCCTGACAAGAAGTTGGAACGGAACAAGCCTAACTTAGATGGGACGCGGGATGCCAACGGCAACCGGATAAGGCGGCGCTAGGCGCGCCAGCGGATTTCAAATAACCCATTGAAAAACATAAAAAAAGGCCCCGAGCCGAAGCTCGAGGCCTTTTCACCAGACGGCTATTCGGGGGGTAAGGGGGGAGCCGCCCAGCTGAAACTCACGTGGTAATAACGGCGCCCCCGGGCTTTGGTTCCCGGCCGGTTTCGAAGATTTTTTAATTTTCCACAGGAGGCCGCGGGCGGGGGGCCCGGGCGCTTAGCTGGCTTCCCGGAACCGCACGGCGGCTTCCAGATCGACCGAGACCAATTGCGACACGCCGCGTTCCGCCATGGTGACGCCGTAGAGCCGGTTCATGCGCGCCATGGTAATCGGATTGTGCGTGATGATCACAAAACGGGTGTCGGTCGAGCGCGTCATCTCATCCAGCAGGTCGCAGAAGCGCTCGACGTTATGGTCATCGAGCGGCGCGTCCACTTCGTCGAGCACGCAGATCGGCGCCGGATTGGTCAGGAACACCGCAAAGATCAACGCCAGCGCGGTGAGCGCCTGTTCGCCGCCCGAAAGCAGCGAAAGCGTCGTCGGCTTCTTGCCCGGCGGCTTGGCCAAAATCTCGAGGCCGGCTTCCAGCGGGTCGTCGCTTTCGATCAGCTGCAATTCGGCGGTGCCGCCGTTGAACAGCCGGGTGAACAATTGCTGGAAGTGCTTGTTGACCTGCTCGAAGGACGCCAGCAGGCGTTCGCGCGCTTCGCGGTTGAGGCTCTGGATGCCCAGCCGCAGTTTCTTGATGGCCTCGACCAGATCGTCGCGCTCGGTGGTGAGCGCGGTATGCTGGGCCTCGACCTCGCGCAATTCTTCCTCGGCGCGCAGGTTTACCGCGCCCAGCCGTTCGCGCTCGCGCCGCAGCCGCTCCAGCGTCGCCTCGATTTCGGCAAGCTCGGGCAGGGCTTCACCGGCTTCGATGCCGGCCAGTTCGGCAACACCCGACGGCTCGATCTCCAGCATGTCATGAATTTCGCGGCCGATATCGGCCAGCCGGCGCTTGGCGCCTTCAAAACGCTCCTCGGCGCGGGCAAGTTCCTCGCGCGCGGCGGAGGCGGCTTCCAAGGCGGCGCGGGCATCGCGGTCGGCTTCGGCCTGCGCGTTTTCGGCGTCCTGTAAGCGATCGGCGCAGGCGCGGCGCTCGGTTTCCGCTGTCGCGATCTCGCTGATCAGAGCCTGGCGCTTTTCGGCAAACAGCGCCGGCGCGTTTTCCAATTCGACGCGGTCGCGCTTGGCTTCCGTAATGCGCTGATCGAGCGTGGCGATCTGGTTGCGTGCGCCGTCGCGGCGCTCGGCCCAGCCGGTGACGTCAGTTGCCAGCGTAGTGAGCCGGCGGTCGGCCATTTCGGCCTCGCGCACGATGGCCTGCTGCTCGGCGCGGATATCGGCGAGCTTGGCGCGCTTGTCGGTGATGTCGTCGCGAACGCCCGCCAATTGCGTTTCCGTATCGCCGGCGGGCGAAAGCGCGTTTAGCGCGCGTTCGGCCTCGAGCTTGGCGGCGCCCGCTTCGTCGCGGCTTGTCGTGAGGCGCATGCGCGCCTCGGACAACGCGGACAGCCTTGCGGCCTGGCGGTTGAGGTCACGCTCGCGCGCGCGGCTCGACGTTTCGGTCTGGCCGGCGGTATCGAAAGCCGATTGCGCGGCTTGCAAGGCGCTCCGTTTGCCGTCGGCCTCGGCGCGGGCGGACGCCAATTCGCCGTCGATCTCGGTGAAGCGGCTGCGCTGCGCCAGGCGGCGCGCGGCGCCGGTCGGGGCATGGGCGGCGGCGACAAAGCCGTCCCAACGCCACAAGTCGCCTTCGCGCGACACCAGGCGCTGGCCGGCCTTGAGCGTGCTGGCGAGCCGGCTGCCGGCGTCACGTTCGACCACGCCGATCTGCGCGAGCCTGCGCGCCAGTTGCGCCGGCGCCTGCACGAATTTAGCGAGCGGCTCTGCGCCTTCCGGCAGAACCGGGTCGCCGCCTTCGGCTGACACTTCGGTCCAATGCATGGGCGCGGAAGCGTCTACCGGCGCATCGAGATCGTCGCCCAATGCCGCGCCGAGCGCCTTCTCATAGCCTTTCTCGACTGAAACATGGTCGATCACTGGCGGCCACAGGCTGCGGGTCTCAAGCGAAAGCATTTTGGAGAGGGTTTTGGCTTCGGTCTCCAGGCGCTGCGCGCGCTTTTCGGATTCGGCCAAGGCTTCGCGCGCGGTCTCAAGCTCGGCCCGCGCTAGGGTGTGCGCGGCTTCGGCGGCAACAGCGGCCGCTTCGGCTTCGCTTAAAGCTGCCTGCGCGCCCTCGACCGCGGCGGTCAGCGGCGCATTCTCAGCCGTATGTAGCGTCGCCAATTCGCGTTCAATCGCCTCGATTTCGCCAGCCAGGCGGGCCGCACGTTCGCCATGCTCGCGAGCGGCATTCTCGAACTGATTGCGCTGGGCGGTAAGATCGGCAAGCACGGTCGTTAGGTCAGAGAAAATCTTTTCGGCGGCGCGCAGCTCCTCGTCGGCTTGCGCAACCTTGGCGTCGACCCCGCTGCGCCGGCCGGCGCTTTCGCGCGCTTCCGCGCGGATGGTCTCTTCCTCGGCGGCCAGGCGGGCCAAAGCCGTTTGCGCATCCGCGGCCAGGCGCTGCTCGCGTTCGGCGTCGGCGGCAAATTGCACCAGCCGCACGTCGAGTTCGGCGATACGGTCCTTGGCGCGGGTTTCCTCGCGATCGAGGTCCTGCGAGGCGATATTGAGCCGGTGCAAAGCCGCGCCGGCGCTCGCTTCCGCTTCGCGCAAAGCCGGGAGCGATGCCGCGGCCAGGGTCTGCCGCGTGGAGGCTTCGGCTTGCGCCTGCGTGCGCGCGGCGACCTCGCTCAACGAGACGGCCTTGGCCTCTTCGGCCTGGGTAACTTCGATGCTCGCGGCGCTCCAGCGCAGATGGTAAAGCGTGGCTTCCGACTTGCGCACTTGCGCCGACACGGTGCGGTAGCGGATGGCCTGGCGTGCCTGTTTTTTCAAGCCATCCATCTGGGCGGCAAGCTGGCCGATCACGTCCTCGGCGCGCAACAGATTGGTTTCGGCAGCCTTGAGCCGCAGTTCGGCCTCGTGGCGGCGGGCATGCAGGCCGGAAACGCCGGCGGCTTCTTCAAGTACCCGGCGGCGCTGCTCCGGCTTGGCCTGGATGATCTCGCCGATGCGGCCTTGATGCACCAGAGCCGGCGAACGTGCGCCGGTGGAGGCGTCGGCAAACACGATCTGCACGTCGCGGGCGCGCACTTCGCGGCCGTTGATACGATAGGCGGAGCCGGCCTCGCGCTCAATGCGGCGCGCGATTTCGATGCCGTCCGTGTCGTTAAAGGCGGCCGGCGCCGAGCGCTCTGAATTGTCGATTGAAATCGCCACTTCGGCATTGTTGCGCGCCGGGCGGGTGGTGGAACCGGAGAAAATCACGTCGTCCATGGTCGAGGCGCGCATGGATTTGTAGGAGGACTCCCCCATCACCCAGCGCAGGGCTTCGACCAGGTTCGACTTGCCGCAGCCGTTTGGCCCGACCACGCCCGTGAGACCGGGCTCGATCAGGAAATCGGTCGGTTCGACGAACGACTTGAATCCGATCAAGCGCAGCCGCGTAAGCTTCATGCGTCAGGTTCCGCTCGTCTTGGGTTGAACTGTACAATCCGATCCGGGGCTTGGCCCGCGGAAGGAGCTTGCGTGTGCCGCTTTGGCCGGACAATGAATTGCCGCGCGCCTCGGAGCAATAGCCATGCGCACGACCGGCATGGTTTTCCATACCTATCGCACGGCCAAAGCGCGAAATTTGCCGGAAACGGCGCCCGGCGGGCGCCGAAAAACAAGCATAAGCCGTTGGTTTAGCTTTTGATTTGGGCGTCGATCAGCTTCGACATTTCCTCGATCGAGAGCGCCCCCGGATAGGCCACCCCGTTGATGAAGAAGGTCGGGGTCGACTGCACTTTGAACACGTCCACCGCGCGCTGGCGCATGCTTTCTATGCCTTCGAGGATCTTCTGATTCGCAAGACAGGCATCGAAGCTCTGCTCGGTGAAGCCCGCCTGCTTGGCGATGGCGAGCATTGGCGGCAGCGGCTTTTCGATCGCCCACGTGCGCTGCTGGCGGAACAGCGTATCGACCATGGCGAAATATTTCGTCTTGTCGGTTTCGCCGGCGCAACGCGCCAGCATGAAGGCCGCCGCCGCCAAGGAGTCGAGCGGGAACTCGCGGAAGATATAAAGAACCTTGCCGGTGTCGATGTAGCGCTTCTTGAGTTCCGGGAACGTGGTCTCCTGGAAATGGGCGCAATGCGGGCAGGTCATCGAGGCATATTCGATCACGGTGACCGGCGCCTTGTCGGAGCCCATGACCATGTCGGGCAGCTTGTCCGGCTTCATGAGTTCGGCGACCGGAATGGCGTCGGCCGCCCGCGCCTCGCCCATGAAGGGCGGCAGCGAGGACATGCCGAGCACGGCGAGGCTTAGCGTTACACTGGCAGTCGTTTGGCAAAATTCGCGGCGGGTGATGCGCAATGGAAGCTCCTGGGACTGAAAATAAGACTTTTTTTGTTTCACCGCATGATCTTATCCGAAAACCGGTTCCCACTTTTCGGGATCATGCGGGTAACTAGCTGGATAGGGCAATTGTGGCAATCGCGGGCCCTTCTGCCAAGAGCCCGACAATTTCATTTTACCTTTATGGATGCACCTAGCCGGGCCAGCGCCTGGCGCAAAACTTCGTCCTCGATTTGCGGCATGCCCTCGGCGATGCGGGCAGCGATTGCCGGATCGGGCGGCGGCGGCGGGGCCGGCTTTACGGCGCGCCGCAGCGGCGCCTGGCGCAGCGCGATGCGACCGATCGCCTGCCAGCCGAAAAAGCGGTTGACCCGCTCCAGGATCACCGCCGACAGATGCTGGATTTCGAGCGCCGCCGGGCCTTCGACCCGCAGCACCAAAGTGGCCGGATCGGGCGCCTCATCGCCCATGGTGCCCTGGCTATTGGCGCGCGGCCAATTGATCTTCATCGGCTCGCTATGGGCGGCAATTTCGGGCCCGACAATGTCGCCCCAGCGCGCCAGGATCTCGGCCGAGGCAAAACCCTGGCTCTTGAGCGCATCGGTGAGGGTGGCGCTCAAAAGCTCCGAAAGCGGGCGGGGAAAACTGCGCGAGGGCTTGCTCATTTTGACGTGCTTTGTGCCAACCTTGGTTTCATGAACGTAGCAGTCCAAGTGCCGCGGCGGAAGAAAGCCGTCGCCAAACCCGTCGCCATGCCTGTCGCCTTGCCCGACGGTCGCGATTTGCTGGCCTGGTACGACCGCCATCGCCGCATTCTCCCCTGGCGAGCGAAAGTGGGCGAGCGGGCCGATCCCTACGCCGTTTGGCTCTCGGAAATCATGCTGCAACAGACCGGCGTGAAGACGGTAGCGCCTTACTATGCGCGTTTCCTGGCGCGCTGGCCGACGGTCGAGCGGCTTGCCGCGGCCAAGCTCGACGACGTGCTGCGCGAATGGGCTGGGCTCGGCTATTACGCGCGCGCCCGCAATCTACATGCCTGCGCCCGCGCGGTGGTGGAACGCCACGGCGGCGTTTTTCCGAGCGAACTAGAGGCGCTACGCGCGCTGCCCGGCATCGGCGACTACACCGCGGCGGCGCTAGGCGCGATCGCATTCGACGCACCGGCCGTGCCGGTGGACGGCAATGTCGAGCGCGTGGTGTCGCGGCTGTTTGCGGTGGAGGAAACGCTGCCGGCGGCAAAGCCCACCATCAAGCGGCTGGCGCAATCGCTTCTGCCGGCAAGCCGCTCCGGCGATTTCGCGCAAGCTCTGATGGATCTCGGCGCCGGTATTTGTTCGCCCAAGCGCCCGGCCTGCGCGCTGTGCCCTTGGAACGATGTTTGCGTGGCGCGCGCGCTCGGCCGCGAGGGCGACTTTCCGCGCAAGGCGCCAAAGCGCGAAGGCAAATTGCGCCGCGGCGCCGCCTTCGTGGCGTTGCGCGCCGATGGCCGCGTGTTGCTGCGCCGGCGTCCTGCGAGCGGCCTGCTCGGCGGCATGACCGAAGTGCCGGGCAGCGATTGGGCACATGATTTCGAAGTTTCCGACGCCCTGGCGCAAGCGCCGCGTCTGGCAAACGCGAAATGGCGCAAAGCGCCCGGCGTCGTGCGCCACGTGTTCACGCATTTCCCGCTCGAGCTGACGGTTTTCATCGCGCATCTGCCGCGCGCGACAATCGCGCCCAAGCCCGCACGCTGGAGCAAGATTTCAGAACTGCCGGGCGAGGCGCTGCCGAGCGTCATGCGCAAGGTGCTCGCGCATGTGCTCGATAAACTTTAATTGCGCATGATCTTGTCCGAAAACCGGTTCGCACTTTTCGGAATCATGCGCGTGCCTTAAATCGCCGGAATTCCCGCGGCCGCATTCAGGAATGCGTTTTCCGCGCGCTCGGTGCGGTCGGGCCTCGACAATTTACGCGCCGCCGCCTTGCGGTTGATCTTGCGCTTGGCGATGGCGCCGAGCTTTTTGTCGGCGGCCTTTTCATCCTTGAGATTCATCGCCAGCAATTTGGCGACGTCGTTGCGGCCGATGACCTTGGCCCAGGCCACCAGCGTGCCATAGCGCGTGATCTCGTAATGTTCGACCGCCTGCGCCGCCGCGATCAGCGCGGCATTGAGTACGATCTTGTCATCGATCTCGCCGGCGATTTCGTTGGCCTCCTCGATGATCCCGTCGATGGCCGGGCATTTGGTGCCCTGCGGCAGCGATTTGATCTTCTTAAATACCTGATCGAGCCGTTTGACGTGGGCCTTGGTCTGGCCGAGATGGACGCGGAAGCCCTTCTTGAGCTCGGCGTCGGAGGCCTTGGCAATCATGTCCGGCAGGGCTTTGAGGATCTTGTGTTCGGCATAATAGATGTCCTGCAGCGTATGCACGAACAGCTCGTCGAATGTGTCGATATCGGATGAAAACCAGCCCATGGCTACGCGCTCCCTATGATGGCTGCTGCGATAAGTCGGGGAGGCGTCACGAGTTCCCTATTCGCTCAAAGACGGCTAGAAAATCGTGCGAACAATCGGAATTTTGGAGGAAACCATGAAAATCGAACGCCACGAAGTCGGCCCGCGCATGAGCAAAGTGGTGGTGCATGGAGACACCGTCTATCTCGCCGGCATTGTCGCCGATAATCCGAAAGGCAAAAACACCACCGAACAGACCAAGAGCATCCTCTCCCAAATCGACGGTTTTCTCGCCAAAGCAGGCACCGACAAGGCCAAAATACTGTCGGCCAATATCTGGATCTCCGACATGGCCAATTTCGCCGAGATGAACGCGGTCTGGGACGCTTGGGTCTCGCCGGGCAACACCCCCGCGCGCGCGACCGTCGAGGCCAAGCTCGCCACGCCCGATTACAAGGTCGAGATCATGGTGGTGGCGGCACGCGCATGATCCCGAAAAGCGGGAGCCGGTTTTCGGACAAGATCATACGCAAAGGAAAAAATTTATGAATGCGGAGCCCGGCATCCTGGCGATCTGGAACGATTGCCGCCCCGGCCGCGAGGCCGAATTCGAGATCTGGTTCCAGGGCGAGCATCTCATCGAACGGCTTGGCGTGCCCGGCTTCCTCTATGGGCGGCGGCACGCGGCGATTTCGGGCTCCAGCGGCTATTTCAATTTCTATCTGGTCGAATCCCCGGCGGTGCTGACGTCGAAGCCCTATTTGGAGCGGCTCGATAATCCGACACCGATGACCAAGAAAATCATGTCGGAGATTTTCATCAATATGAACCGCACGGTTTGCCACCGCACGCTGCGCGTCGGCGGTTTTCGCGGCGCCTATGCCGTGACGGCGCGGTTCAACGACAAGCCCGATATGGCCGCGCTGACTTCGCTGGCGAAAGAACTGGTGGCGGATGCGCGCGTTGCCGCTTGCGAAATATGGACCGCGGTCGATCCCGCCGGCCAGCCGGTGTCGATGGAAGAAAAATTGCGCGGCGGCGACAAGAAAATCAAAGCCTGCCTGATGGTCGATACGCTGCGCCAGGCCGAGGCGGAGCGGCTTGGCGAGCGGCTGGCGCGGGATTTTTCAAGCGCCGAGGTCGGCGTGTTCCGCGTGCTATGCCAGCTTGGCCGCGAAACGGGGATTTGAACCATGCAGTCGCTCTTGCCGATAGCCGAAAAAATCGCCGCGCGTCTGATCGAGCGCAAGGAGAACGATTGCCATTGCCGAATCCTCGACCGGCGGGCTGATCGCGGCGGCGTTGCTGGCGGTGCCCGGCGCTTCGGCTTATTTCGTCGGCGGCGCCGTGGTCTATACCAAGACCTCGCGCGCGGCTTTGCTCGGCATTGCGGAAGCCGACATGAAAGGCTTGCGGCCCTCGACCGAGGATCTATGCGAAGCTGCTGGCGGCGCGCATGCGCGCGAAAAACACGACGACCTGGGCGCTTGGCGAAACCGGGGCTACCGGGCCTTCCGGCAATCGTTATGGCGATGCGGCCGGGCATACTTGCATCGCGGTCGCTGGGACCAACCGAACGAGCGATCACGCTGGAAACCGGCAGCGCCGATAGGCAGGCGAATATGGATGCGTTTGCCAAGCGCGCGCTGGAACTACTTCTCGAAGCGATTTCCGTGAAAGCTTAAACGCTACTCCGCCGCTTCCGCCATTTCGGAGCGGAACTGCGCGCGCAGCTCATCGATCAGCTTGAGGCCCTTGGGCGTCTGTAGGTGCCAGAAGGTCCAGCCGTTGCAGGCGTCCAGGCCTTGCGCGATGGCGCCGATGCGATGGATCGAGCCGACATTATCCCCAAGCGACACCGCGCCATCGGCCCGCACGACCGCCTTGTGGCGCTTTTTGGCATCGACCAGATGGGCGCCGGGCGAAATCATGCCGCGTTCGATCAGTGCCGAGAAGGCGACCCGCGGCGCGTCGCGCACGGTCACGAACGGCGCGATCGACGGCGACGGCACTTGCTGCACGTCGGCGATACGCTTTTGCGCCGCCTTGGCGTATTTCGCTTCGCGCTCGATGCCGATGAAACGCCGGCCGAGCTTTTTGGCCACTGCGCCGGTGGTGCCGGTGCCGTTGAACGGATCGAGTATCAGATCGTCGGGCCGCGAGGCCGCCAGGATAATACGCGCCAGCAGCGCTTCCGGCTTTTGCGTCGGATGCAGTTTCTTGCCATCCGAACCCTTGAGGCGCTCTTCGCCGGTGCAAAGCGGGAAAGTCCAGTCCGAGCGCATCTGCACGTCTTCATTGCCGGCTTTGAGCGCCTCGTAATTGAAGGTGTAGCCCTTGGCGCCGGCGTCGCGCGAAGCCCAGATCATGGTCTCATGCGCATTGGTGAAACGGCGGCCGCGAAAATTCGGCATCGGATTGGTCTTGCGCCAGATCACATCGTTGAGGATCCAGAATCCCATGTCCTGCATCGTGGCGCCGACGCGGAAAATATTATGATACGAGCCGATCACCCAGATCGTGCCGGCGGGCTTGAGCACGCGCCGGCAGGCATCGAGCCAGGTTTTGGTGAAGGCGTCATAGGCCGCGAAACTGTCGAACTTGTCCCAGTCGTCGGTGACCGCATCGACATGGCTGTCGTCGGGACGCTTTAGGTCGTTGGCGAGTTGGAGATTATAGGGCGGATCGGCGAACACCAGATCGACGGACGCCGCCGGCAGCTTTTGCATCTCGGCGACACAGTCGCCGATCAAAATGCGGTGCGGTTGGGTGCTCTCTAAAACTCCACGGGGCGCCCGTGAGGGCGCCCCGCGACGCGACACTACCATGACTCACAAACTCTGACTTAGGCGACGCGGTCGGCAGACGCGGGACCTACAACCGACAGGCCGGCAATATGGCGCTTCAAGGTGAAAAAACGGTTTATGGAAGTGTCCCATTACTGGGCAAATTGTGCCTATGGTACCAAGGCTTAGCGGAACTTTAGCGCGCGAAAAACCGATCGAATTGGACGCCATAGACGCATTCGGTAATGATCGAAACACAGTGTTTGGGGGGCTTTTGAATGCGCTGGGAAGACTTTCGCCGCAGTGACAATGTCGAGGACGACCGCGATAGCGGCGGCGGTTTCGGCGGCGGCGGCGGTGGCGGATTTGGATTTCCTGCCGGTGGCGGCGGCCTAGGTATTGGTACGCTCGTGGTGCTGGGGCTGATCGGATGGGCGCTCGGCATCGATCCCAGCATTCTGATCGGCGGCGCCGAAATGGTCAGCGGCGGCCGCACGCAATATCAGCAGCCCTACCAGCAACCCAACCGGCGCAGCGGCGCGCCGGCCGACGCGACCGGCCAATTCGTTTCGGCGGTGCTCGGCAATACCGAAGACACCTGGGGCGATATTTTCAAACAGATGAACCGGCAATATACGCCGCCGCGTTTGCGGCTGTTCACCAATGCCGAGCAGGGCGGCTGCGGCTATGCGCAAGCGGCGAGCGGGCCGTTCTATTGTCCGAGCGACCGGCGCATATATCTCGACACTTCGTTTTTTCGCCAAATCGAAACGCGCTTCCATGGTTGCTCGGGCAATGCCTGTAAATTCGCGCAGGCTTATGTGATCGCGCATGAAGTCGGCCATCACGTCCAGAACCTGCTCGGCACTTTGACCAAGGCGCATGATGCGCAGCAAGCGGTTGGCAGCAAGGTCGGCGCCAATCGCATCCAGGTGCGGGTCGAATTGCAGGCCGATTGTTATGCCGGTATTTGGGCCAATCATTCCGAGCAGCGCAAAGATTTTCTCGATCCCGGCGATGTCGATGCTGCGTTGCAAACGGCGAGCGCCATCGGCGACGATACGCTGCAAAAACAGGCGCAGGGGCGCATCGTTCCCGACGCCTTCACGCATGGCTCGGCGGAACAGCGCAAACGCTGGTTCACAGCCGGCTTCACACAGGGCAAACTCTCGGCATGCGATACGTTTTCGGCGGCGCAGCTCTAGCGCCAATTCGCACGCGCTCCGCGATAGACTAGGATCAATCGATGCCCGGTATCGACGAGACCCGCCAATTCGTGCCGCTCAAGATCGCCGTGCTTACGGTGTCGGACACGCGCGAATTGGCGGAGGATAAATCGGGCGATACCCTGGTTGAACGCATTCGCGCCGCCGGCCATGTTATGGCCGAGCGTTCCATCGTCAAAGACGAGGTCAAGGCGATCCGCCAGCGCGTAAAGGCCTGGATCGCGGATCAAGTTCATCGACGTGGTCATCACCACTGGCGGTACCGGCTTCACCGGGCGCGATGTCACGCCGGAAGCGATCGAGCCGCTGTTCGAGAAACGCATGGAGGGCTTCGCCACCATGTTCCTTTTGGTGAGCGAGAAAAAGATCGGCACCTCGGCGATCCAGACCCGCGCCACCGCCGGCGTCGCTAGCGCGACTTATATTTTTTGTCTGCCGGGCTCGCCCGGCGCCTGCAAGGACGCCTGGGACGAGATCCTGGTGCACCAGCTCGATTACCGCTACCGGCCGTGCAATTTCGTCGAGATTTTGCCGCGGCTCGACGAGCATTTGCGGCGCGGCAAGGCGAAAAGGGCGAAGGCGTAACGCGCGCAAGCCGAAATAAGTTTGAACAGAATGGCGCTGCGGGCCCGCGCGCGCAGGCGTTTTGCTTTTGCGCTATGCAAATCGACCGCAAGCCACTTCGGCTCATGCGGTCGCGGGCTCATAGCTGCAAATCCCAATACTCGCTCACCACCGGCTTGCCCCAACTCTGGTGTTTCTCGGAGCCGGTCAGCTTGAAGCCGGCTTTCTCGTAAGTGTGCCGCGCGGCTTTGAGAATGCTGTGGGTCCAGAGCGTGATTTTCTTGTAGCCGGCAGCGCGGGCGAATTTGACGCATTCGCCGGTCAGCCTGTTGCCAAGGCCGAAGTCCGCGCGCTTTCGGATCGACGATTAAAAGGCGGATACGGGCGACGCCGGACACGTCGTCCTTGACCAGCATGACGCAGCCGACATTCTCGCCATTCATTTCGGCGATCCAGCAGCGCTCCCGCTTGGCGTCGTATTTGTTGACGAAGTCAGCAACGATCTGCGCGCATAGGCCTTCGAACGGATCGGTCCAACCATATTCCTGGGCATAGATCTCGGCATGGCGCGAGACGATCCAGCCGAAATCGCCGTGCTTTGGCGCGCGCAAAATATAGCGCGGCGCCTCAGGGGGCTTTGCGGTATCGCCGGTTAGAAGCGTCTCGATTGAATCCATCGCCGCCACCAGCCGCGCTTGCTCGGGCGCCTTGAGCTTGGCGAGCATGTCGCCGGCCTGGGCTTGCGAGCGCCGTTCGTAGGGCGCAAAAATCTTGGCGCCGCGCGCGGTCAATGCGAGATGGCTCTGGCGGGCGTCCTTGGGCGACGGCTTGCGCGTGATCAACCCGGCCTTTTCGAAATTGCGCAGCAAGCGCGACAGGTACCCGGCGTCGAGATCGAGCGCGCGGGCGATGTCGCTGGCGGTATGCGCACCCTGATGCGCGATTTCGTAGAGCACGCGCATTTCGGCCAGCGAATAGGGGCTGCCGAGATAGGTTTTGCGCAACACGCCGATCTGGCGCGTGTAGAAGCGGTTGAAGCGGCGCACCGCGCCGACGTTTTCCTGGCTGGCCTTGGGCATGCCGGCAGGTTCGGCCAATTGGTTGACTAAGTCAAGTATCTGCCTGTGTCGTCCCCGCGAAGGCGGGGACCCAGCTTTTAAACGAGGGCAGGATTCCCGCTTTCGCGGGAATGACAGGGTGCCTAGCGCGCCTGCCGGGCACCCACCGGCAGCATGACGACGCGGCTGCGGCCGAGCTTGCGTAAGATCGCGGTTTCGGCGCCGTCGCCTTCGGGATGGCCGCCGATTTCATTATAGAAGCCGCGTGCGATCAGCAGACCTTGCTCGGGCTTGGGGCCGCCGCCGAATATCACGCGCAGCAGAGCGAATACTTCCGACAGACGCGGATGCAGCAGGTCGGCGGCGCCGGGCGGGCGAAACACCGCGGCACGCGCGGCGCCATCGAGCGCGTCGGTGGCCTCGATGAAGCGGTCGGCGGCCTCGACCCAGCCCGCCTCCGGCACGCTGCCGGCGCGCAGGAACAGGAGCCACGGCGCATGTGTGCCGGCGGCGGCGGTTTTAAGCCGTGTGCCGAGCGGCTCGCTCGAACTTACAAAGCGGCAACCGGCGACGTCGGCAACTTCGGCCGTGGCATCGCTCGAACCGCCATCGGTCACGACCACCTCGCCGAGCAGGCCGGCGGTGGCGCCCGGCACAAGCGCGGCCAGCGTCGCCACCAGCGTGCGTTCCAATTCGTTGGTCGCAATGATCGCGCTCAGCATTTTAGTTTTTTGGAACCCGGGGCATGTCGACAGGGTTGCCACCATATCATGTGGGACACAATCACAGCCCTACGAGATCGGCCCTAAACTGCTCAAATTGTGGGCTTTTTAACAAAGTTCTTGTTTTGTTCACATCGAACAACTAGGTTATGTCCATGGCTCGATATTCAGCAGCCCTCAAACGCCCGCCGGTGAAAGATTTGCCCTCCAAGCCGGCGGGCGAATTTGTCGACGACGCGACCGGCTTGCTCGGCGTCGTGGTCGAGCATGAGCGCCGTCGCGGCCGCGGCGCGCAGAGCAATGCCGCCGGGCGCTACGAGCCGCACGCGCGCATCGCCTTCGACGATGGTTGGCGCAGCCTCGACGAATTGCCGCCGTTCAAAACCACGGTGACCAACGACGCCACCCGGAAAATCATCACCCGCAATAAATCGCCCGATATCGGCTTCGACCGTTCGATCAATCCCTATCGCGGCTGCGAGCATGGCTGTGTCTACTGCTTCGCGCGCCCGACCCACGCTTATCTGGGGCTGTCGCCCGGGCTCGATTTCGAATCCAAATTGTTCGTCAAGCCGGAAGCCGCGGAACTCCTGGAAAAGGAACTGGCGTCGCCGAACTATTCGCCCAAGGTAATCGCCATCGGCACCAATACCGATCCCTATCAGCCGATCGAGCGGCGCTACAAAGTCATGCGACGCATTCTCGAAGTGCTCGACCGCGCCGGTCACCCCGTGGGCATCGTCACCAAATCGGCGCTCGTGCTGCGCGATCTCGATATTCTCGCGCGCATGGCGGAGCGCAAACTGGCCAAGGTCGCGCTGTCGGTGACGACGCTCGATTCCGATCTGGCGCGCCGGATGGAGCCGCGCGCGGCTACACCCATGCGGCGGCTGGAAACCTTGCGCCGGCTCAGCCAGGCCGGGGTACCCACCACCGTGATGGTGGCGCCGATCATCCCGGCGCTCAACGACATGGAGATCGAGCGCATTCTCGATGCCGCGCAGGCCGCCGGCGTCAAGGAAGCCGGCTATGTGCTGCTGCGCCTGCCGCTGGAAGTGCGCGATCTGTTCCGCGAATGGCTGACGGCGAATTATCCCGACCGCGCCAACCACGTCTTCAAGCTGATCCGCGACATGCGCGGCGGCAAGGATTACGACTCCGAATGGGGCAAGCGCATGAAGGGTACCGGGCCTTACGCCTGGATGATCGGCCGGCGCTTCGAGATGGCCTGCGAGAAACTCGGCCTTAATACCAACAAGCTGCAGCTTTCGACCGAGCATTTCCGCCATCCCAAGCGGGATGCGGCGCAGATGAGTTTGTTCTAACCGTCCCCGCATTTCACCGGCCACTGTATCGGCGATTGACATGGCCTGAGTCGCGCGCGTTGATCGGCGGGCCATGGCCGCCAAATCAAAACCGTCCGCGCGTCTGCCGATCAAGGAGCCCGCCTTGCGCCCGACTTTCCGGCGCGAGCGGCGGCATATCAATAACGGCTCTTTTCCCATTGCCGGCTGCGACGAGGCGGGCAGGGGGCCGCTGGCGGGTCCGGTGGTGGCCGCCGCGGTGATCCTCGATCCGGTGCGCATCCCGCGCGGCCTGAACGATTCCAAGAAGCTCGACGCGGACGACCGCGAGGCGCTGTACGAGAAAATCTGCGCGTCGGCCCAAGTCGCGGTCGCCTTCGGCTCGGTGGCGCGCGTCGACCGCGACAACATCCTGCGCGCTTCGCTTTGGGCGCTGGCGCGCGCGGTGAAGGCGCTGCCGGTGCGGCCCAAGATGGTGTTCGTCGATGGCAACATGAAGATCGATTGCGGTTGCGATTGCCAGGCAGTCGTATCGGGCGATGCGCTGGTCGCCTCGATTGCGGCGGCCTCGGTTGTCGCCAAGGTCACCCGTGACCGGCTGATGAAGCGGCTGGGCCTAGTGCATCCCGGCTACGGCTTCGAGCGGCATATGGGCTATAGCGTGCCCGAGCATTTCGCCGCCTTGGCCCGCTTGGGCCCGACCATCCATCACCGCCGGTCGTTTGCGCCGGTGGCGGCGCGGCTGGCGGCATTGGGCGCGATATCCGATGAGGCCGTGGTCGAGTTGTTGCCTCTTTAGCCCGCTTTCTCTATCTCTGGCCGTCCATTCTACCCGTGCGGGCCAATGCATTACGTATCCCTGATTATCGAATTCCTGCGCGGGCGCCCGGTAGTGGTGTTCTGGACCGTGGCGCTGACGCAAGCGCTGCTATGGACTCTGATCCCGGCGATTTTTTATAGCGCGCCGCCCGGCGATGTACCCATGCTCCTGGCCATCGGTCATGAATTCATGCTGGGCAGCTATCTGGGACCGCCGCTGGCCTTCTGGCTGGGCGAAATCGCGTTCCGCTTGTTGGGCGGCTTCGGGCTTTACGTTCTGGCGCAGGCCTGCATCGTGACCGCCTATTGGGCCGTGTTCACGCTGGGCCGCGGCATTGTCGGTACCAAGCATGCCGTGCTTGCCATCTTGCTGATGGTCGGCATCGCCGCCTTCACGGTGCCGAGCCCCGATTTTGGCCCGGCCATATTGGCGGCGCCGCTCTGGGCGCTGTCGCTTTTGCATTACTGGCGCGCGGTCGGCGAAGGCAAGCGCGGCTCGTGGTTTTTGCTCGCGCTCACGCTCGGCTTGTTGCTGCTCACAAACTATGTCGGACTGATCCTGGTCGCGTTGATGCTTTTGTTCACGCTCGCGACTTCGCGCGGGCGCCAAGCGTTGTTTCATCCGGAGCCCTGGGTTGCCACTCTACTTTTGGCGATTGTGGTGTTTCCGCACGCCGCGTGGCTGAGGAGCGCGCATGCGCTCGTGCTGTCGGGAATAAACGACAGCATGGCCGCCGCCGGCCAATGGCCGCCCGGCGTTTGGCTTTGCATTGCGTTGGCGGCTACGCATCTGGGCTTCGTGCTGCTTATTGTTTTGGCGAGCGGCTGGCCGCGCAGCCGGCGCCGCTGGCGCGACCGCGCGCCTGAGATCGACCGCAATCCGGTCGAACCCTTTGCGCGCCGCTTTGTCTATTTTTTTGCGCTGATGCCGGCGGCCAGTGCTATCGCCGTCGCCTTTGCCAGCGAGCGGTTGGCGCCGTTCGACCGCGTGGCGCCGCTAGTCCTGCTTTCTGGCCTAGCGGTAGTGGTGGCGGCCGGCGATGAAATCTTTCTGTTCCGCGAGCGGCTGGTGTCGTCGGCCTGGGCCGGCCTATTGGTGGCGCCACCGGTGCTGGTCGTGGTGGGGCTTTTCGTGCTGCCTTGGATCGTGACTGCCGACCTCAAGATCGCGCAGCCGGCCAAGGCGGAGGGGCAGTACTTCGGCGAGACATTCGCGCGCCGCAACGGCAAGCCGCTGCCGTTTGTGACCGGCGATGAACGGCTGGCGCTATTGGTTGCACTCGGCGCGCCCAAGCGCCCGCATGTCTATTTCGATTGGGCGCCGCAGCGCAGCCCTTGGGCCAGCGCCGGCGATGTCGTTGCGCAAGGCGGCGTGCTGGTATGGCCGGCCCCCGACAATACCGGCGCGCCGCCGCCAACGCTCAAGGCCCAGTTTCCGGCCATGGTGGCCGAAGTGCCGCGCTCCTTCACACGGTCGGTCCAAGGCTTGTTGCCATCGATCAAGATCGGCTGGGCGGTGCTTAGACCGGCGACGCCTTAATTCGGGATCATGCGCTAGTGATAGCTCTCGCCTTCGCGCACTTTGCCGCGGAACAGCCAGTAAATAAATCCGACATAGCCGAGAATGATCGGCAGCAGGAACAGCGTGCCGATCAGCATGAAAATCTGGCTGGCGGGCGCCGCCGCGGTATCCCAAATCGTGAGGCTGGGCGGCACCAGATAAGGAAAGTTGGAAATCACCAGTCCGAGATAGCCGAGCAGGAACAGCACGATCGAGGCCAGAAACGGCAACACGTCGCGTTTTTCTCCGATCCAGCGCCAAGCGGCATAAGCGACCAACGCGGTCAGCAACGGCACCGGCCACAGGAAATAGAAATTCGGCAGCGAGAACCAGCGTGCGGCGATGCGCGGTTCCAGCAACGCCGTGTAGAGGCTGACCGCGCCCATGAACAAAAGCACGGCAATCAGGAATTGCCTGGATTGCCCGCGCGCGCGATCGGCCACTGGGCCTTCGGTCTTCATCACGAGCCAAGTGGCGCCGAGCAACCCATAACCCGCGACCAGCGCCAGCCCGCACAGCAGCGCGAAGGGCGTCGCCCAGTCGAAAGCGCCGCCGGCATAGGCGTCATTGGTCACGTGCAAGCCTTGGATCAACGAGCCAAGGATCACGCCTTGTGCGAATGCGGCCAGCGTCGAGCCGCCGATGAAGGCCGCGTTCCACATGGTCTTGCTGCGCGAGACGGTGCGGAATTCGAAGGCGATGCCGCGGAACACCAGCGACAGGAGCATTACGATCACCGGCAGATAGAATGCCGGCATAATCACCCCATAGGCTTTCGGAAACGCCACGAACAATCCGGCGCCGCCGAGAATGAGCCAGGTCTCGTTGCCGTCCCAAAACGGCGCCACCGAGCGCATCATCTGGTCGCGCTCGCTTTCGCTGCGCGCAAACGGAAACAAAATGCCGATGCCGAGGTCGAAGCCGTCGAGGATCACATACATGGCCACGGCGGTGCCGATGAGGGCGGCCCAGATGACCGGCAGATACCATTCCATCGCGTTATCCTAATCTGCGCATGATCTTGTCCGAAAACCGGTGCCCACTTTTCGGGATCATGCGCGCTAACTTTTCTGCAACGCTTGCCGGCCGGCTTCGGCGGTCGACGATATCGGACTGCCGCCGAAATGCCCGGTCTCGGCCACCGCCGGTCCGAGCGGTCCCTGCGCGATCAGCCGGTTGATGTAATAGATGCCGAACGAGAACACGATGCCATAGCAGAGCACGAACAGCGCCAGCGTGGTGGCAACGCTTGCGCCCGGCACCGGCGAGGTGGCGTCGGCGGTGCGCAATACGCCTTCGACGATCCAGGGCTGGCGCCCGCTTTCGGTCACCACCCAGCCGGCGATCACCGCGACGAAACCCAACCACCAGCATTGCGCCATCACGCGCAGATACCAGCGCGTCTCGAACAAAGTGCCGCGCCACCACAGGAAGGCACCCATCAGTGCCGCCGCGATCATGAAAAAGCCGATGCCGATCATGATGCGGAAGGCGAAGAATACGTTCTTGACCGGCGGGCGGTCCGATTCAGGCACGCTATTGAGGCCCGGAAACAAGCCGTTGAGGCGGTGCGTGAGGATGAGCGAACCCGCCTTCGGGATCGAAATCTCGTAATGATTGACGCCGGCCTTCTCGTCCGGCCACGCGAAGATGTCGAAATCGGCGGGCTTGGAGCCGTCCCAATGCGCCTCCATGGCCGCGACCTTGATCGGTTGATATTTGAGCGTATTGAGGCCGTGCTGGTCGCCGAGGATCAATTGCAGCGGCGCGATGATGACCAGGAGGCCGATGGCCATGCGCATCATGGTGCGGCCATGTTCAAGATGTTTCTCGGCCAGCATATAACGCGCACCGACCGCCAGCACGACGAAGGCCGTTGTGACATAGGCCGCGTTGAGCATATGGGTGAAGCGGTAGGGAAAACTCGGATTGAAAATTGCGGCGATCCAGTCGGTCGGGAAGGCGACGCCATTGCGCATTTCGAATCCGGCCGGCGTCTGCATCCAACTATTGGCCGAGAGGATCCAGAACGCCGACATCGAAGTGCCGATCGCGACAATCGCCGCCGACATCACGTAAAGCCAGGGCGGCACTTTGTTGAAGCCGAACAGCAATACGCCGAGGAAGGTCGCTTCCAGAAAGAACGCGGTGAGCACTTCATAGCCGATCAGCGGGCCAACCACATTGCCGACCACGACCGAGAAGCGGCTCCAATTGGTGCCGAACTCGTAGGACATCACCAAGCCCGACACGACGCCCATGGCGAAGGACACCGCGAATATCTTGGTCCAGAATTTCATCAAGAGATGGTAGTGCTCGTCGCCGGTGCGCAGCCACAGCACGCCTAGCGTAGCCAGATAGGCCGACAGACCGATCGTGAAGGTCGGGAAAATAATGTGGAATGTAATGGTGAATGCAAACTGCAGGCGCGCCAGCAGGAAAGGGTCGAATTCCATTGCACACTCCGCCCGGCCGATTGAACGCGGCAATCATAGTCACAGTCCTATAAGCTTTGCGAGTGGCAAGCGTACCGCACCTGCGCTAAATCGAAGCGGGCTGCGGCGGTATCCTGGTCTGGCTGGAAATTTCACCGTGAAGGAAAATCCGATGAGTCTTTTTTCGTCCTGGCAAGCATGGGCCGTGCTGTCGGCGATTTTTGCCGCGCTCACGGCGATCTTCGCCAAAGTCGGCGTCGAGAACGTCAATTCCGATTTTGCCACCTTCATCCGCACCATCGTCATCCTGGTGACGCTGGCTTTGATCTTGCTGGCGACCGGACAATTCCAGGCGCCGGGCACGGTCTCGCCGCGCACTTATTTGTTCTTGCTGCTGTCGGGGCTGGCGACCGGCGCGTCGTGGATCTGTTATTTCCGCGCGCTCAAAATCGGCGAGGCCGCGAAAGTCGCGCCGATCGACAAATTGTCGGTGGTACTGGTGGCGATATTCGGTGTGATATTTTTGGGCGAGCGATTGAGCACGCCGAATTGGCTTGGTATCGCGCTGATCGCGGTCGGCGCCGTGCTGGTGGCCTATCGCTAGGCTATTGCGTCGCGGTGGTGAGGGTGAGCCCGAAATAATTGCGCAGGCTGCGGCCGTGTTTCTTGCCGAACCGCGGGGCCGCGATGACATCGGACAAATCGGGCGCGTCGGTCGAAGCGCGCGGCACAAATTCAGTGGGCGTGCGGCTGGTGTCGAGCCGCAATTTATAAGATCCCAGATCGACCCGATCGGGCAGAACGAATTCCGGCGCGTCCTTACGGAATTTTCCAGCATCGACTTTGTCGAGGCCGTAGATTGGCGCGGTATAGGCCAGAGCGAGCATATTGGGGTCGTATATGGATGGCACAAACTGCGCAGGCGCGGATTGTGCGAGCGGCGTGACGGCCGGTTGTTCGGCCCGCGCGGCATTAGTCGCCGGCCAAATGAGCACCCATGCGGTCAACATAAAAACAGCAGCTATAAAGCCGCCGGAAATTGTGGTTTGACCGCCCCCATCCATCGATGAGAACTAGCAAAAATTGCAACGCAGGCCAAGCCGCGCGGAAGCTGAAAGATCAGCCGGCCAGTGCCTTTTTGATCGCCAGAAAATCGCGCCATGCAAAGCGTTTCTGCAGCGGGCTGCGCAGCAGGAAGGCGGGATGGAATGTCGGCATGGCGCGGATGTCGCGTTTTCCCGTGTTGAACGTGAACCAGCGCCCGCGCGTCTTGGTGATGCCTTCCTTGATGCCGAGCAGCGTCTGGGCCGAAGGCCCGCCCATGCATACCAATATGTCGGGATCGGCCAGTTCGATCTGGCGCAGGATGAAGGGCAGGCAGATCGCCGACTCCTGCGGTGTCGGCGTGCGGTTTCCGGGCGGCCGCCATGGCACGATATTGGCGATGTAGACGGAAGTGCGGTCGAGCCCGACCGCGGCCAGCATGCGGTCGAGCAATTTGCCGGAGCGCCCGACAAACGGCAGGCCTTCGATGTCCTCGTCGCGGCCGGGCGCTTCGCCGACAAACATCAACTTGGCGGCGGGGTTGCCGTCGGCAAAGACCATCTGGGTCGCGGTGGCCTTGAGCGCGCAGCCGTCGAATGTCGTCAAAATGGCGCGCAACTCGTCGAGGCTTTGCGCTCCTTTGGCCGCCGCGCGCGCGGCCATGGCGGCTTCGTCAGGGGCTTGTGGCGCGGCTGACGCGGCCACCCGTGTTTTGATCTCGAGATCGGGCGGCACGGTAAGAGGCGGCTGCGCGCGGGCGGGTGTCGCCGCCGGTTCCGGCGCGAAACGGTCCACCGGCGTCTCGCCGAGCAGCGCGTCGGCGCCGGCTTCCAGATAGAAGTCGAGCAATTCGCGGGTCGGTTTATCGCCAGAGGGCATCATCCTTGCATCTTAGCACATAAGCTCCGCCTGGCACGGCGTTGCCCCCGCTGTGCAAAAGTGGAAAATGTGCCTTTAGTGGCTTGCGCATGATCCGGTCCGAAAACCGGTACCCACTTTTCGGGATCATGCGCTAGGAGAGTGCGATGGCTGACCTGCCTGCCCAAGATCTGCCTGCCCAAGATCTGCCTGCACAAGATCTTCCCGCTCGTGAGGCGATGGAATTCGACGTGGTGATTGTCGGCGCAGGCCCTGCGGGCTTGAGCGCGGCCATCCGGCTCAAGCAGATCAATCCCGACGTCACGGTGGTGGTGGTGGAGAAGGGTTCCGAAGTCGGCGCCCATATCCTTTCCGGCGCGGTGATCGACCCGGTCGGGCTCGACAAGTTGCTGCCTGAATGGCGCGACGACGACTCGCCGGTCAAGACGCCCGTGACCGATGACCGTTTCTATTTCCTGGGCGAGAGCGGTGCGCTGCGGCTGCCCAATTTCATGATGCCGCCGCTGATGAGCAATCACGGCAATTTCATTGTCTCACTCGGAAGCGTTTGCCGCTGGCTCGGCACCAAAGCCGAAGCGCTTGGCGTCGAAATCTATCCGGGATTTGCGGCGGCCGAACTGTTGTTCGACGACAAAGGCGCGGTAGCCGGCATTGCCACCGGCGACATGGGTATCGGCAAAAACAAACAGCCGAACGCAAGCTTCACGCGCGGCATGGAATTGCGGGCCAAATATACGTTGTTCGCGGAAGGCGCGCGCGGCAATCTCGGCAAGCAGCTGATTGCGAAATTCAATCTTGCCAATGAGAGCCAGCCGCAGAAATTCGGCCTCGGTCTCAAGGAGCTGTGGCAGGTCGCGCCCGACAAGCATCGCAAGGGATTGGCGCAGCATTCCTTCGGCTGGCCGCTCGATGGTTCGACCGGCGGCGGCTCGTTCCTTTATCACTTCGACGACAATCTGGTGTCGGTCGGCTTCGTGATGCATCTCAATTATGCCAATCCGTATCTCTCGCCATTCGAGGAATTCCAGCGCTTCAAAACGCATCCGCTGGTGCGCGATACATTCGCGGGCGGCAAACGGCTGGCCTATGGTGCGCGCGCGCTCACCGAAGGCGGTTACCAGTCGGTGCCTAAGCTCACATTTCCCGGCGGTGCGCTGATCGGCTGCGACGCCGGCTTCATGAATGTGCCGCGCATCAAGGGCAGCCATAACGCCATGCTGTCGGGAATGTTTGCGGCGCAAGCCGCCGCGGCGGCGCTTTCTGCCGGCCGCGCCCATGACGAACTGACGGACTATGAAGCCAGTTGGCGTTCCTCGCCGATCGGCAAGGACTTGTGGAAGGTCCGCAATGCCAAGCCGCTATGGTCGAAGCTCGGCACATTGCTCGGCATCGCGCTCGGCGGCCTCGACATGTGGTGCAATACGCTCGGCTTCTCGCTGTTCGGCACGCTCAAGCACGGCAAACCCGATTACGCCACGCTCAAGCCGGCGGCCGAATGCAAACCGATTGCCTATCCGCGGCCGGACGGCAAATTGACCTTCGACCGGCTCTCGTCCGTGTTCCTGTCCAACACCAATCACGAGGAAGACCAGCCGCCGCATTTGCTCGTGAAGGACATGGCGCTGCAAAAGACCTCCGAGCACGACATCTATGGCGGCCCGTCGGCGCGCTATTGCCCGGCCGGCGTCTATGAATGGGTGGAGGAGGCGGGCTCGCCGAAATTCGTGATCAATGCCCAGAACTGCGTCCACTGCAAAACCTGCGACATCAAGGACCCGAATCAGAACATTACTTGGGTTCCGCCGGAGGGCTCAGGCGGACCGAATTATCCGAATATGTGATTACCTCCGGCTAAAGCGGCCACGATACTGCCACATCGGGGCTTTCAAGCTCATGGCTGTGTGCGCCGCCAGGGCCGTTCTTGCGGGTTCGGCGCAAAAAGGCCATTCTCGGCGCAACCTTGGCGGTTCGCGCGCATGCCGCGCCCCAGCCGCCTCTTTGGAGCATCGCCAGTGATTTCCTTGAGCTTCGCCCGGTGCATCGCCGGCACCGCGCTTGTTGCATTTCTACTTAACCCCGCTGTAGCGCCAGCCGCCACTCAGTCGCCCGGGCCGCAGGACTTCGTGGGCCTGACCGCGTCCGGCAGCTATCTCGCCGCCCGCCACGCCGGCCGCGAGCGCGATGCTTCGGTCGAGGCCGCTTACTACCGGGCGGCGCTCAAGCGCGACCCCAATAATGCCGAATTGCTCAGCCGCGCCTTCCTGTCGCTGCTGATCAGCGGCGAAATCGACGAAGCGGCGAAATATGCCGAGCGCGTCGCGCTGGTCGACAAGACCGACAAGGTCTCCAAGCTGGTGATCGGCGTGCAGGAGCTCAAGCGAAAACAATATGCCGCCGCCCGCCGCGATCTATCGCAGTCGGTGCGCGGGCCTATTACCGACCTGACCGCGGCGCTGCTCACCGCGTGGAGCATGTATGGCGCCGGCGACGGCAAAGCCGCCGTTGCGACCATCGACAAACTCAGTGGCCCCGAATGGTATGCGATCTTCAAGGATCTGCATGCCGGCATGATCCTCGATCTTTCCAACAATGAAAAGGAAGCCGGCAAGCGTTTCGAGCAAGCCTACAAGCTCGACCCGTCCGCGCTGCGCGTGGTCGAAGCCTATGGCAGCTGGCTGTCGCGCAACCAATCGCCCAAGGACGCGCTCGCGGTTTTTGAGGCGTTCGACAAGACGCTGCCGCGCCATCCGCTGGTGGTCGAGGCGATGAAAACGCTCAAGGCCGGCGAGAAATTGCCGCCACTGGTCGCGAGCGCGCAAGCGGGCGCCGCCGAAGCGCTCTACGGTCTGGGCGCCTCGCTCGGCCGGCGCGGCGGCGAGGACTTGGGCCTCGTCTATCTCCAGCTTTCGCTGCATCTCGAGCCGACCCATCCGCTGGCGCTGCTCTCGCTCGCCGATCTCTACAAGTCGCTCAAGAAACCGGAATTGGCGCTCAATATCTACGAGCGCATTCCGGCGAATTCGCCGCTACATCGCAATGCCGCCATTCAGATGGCCTCCGATCTCGATGCGCTCGACCGCTCGGACGAGGCGCAAAAGCACCTCGACGCGCTGATCAAGCAGCACCCCGACGACGTCGAAGCGATCATGGCGCTTGGCAATATTCAGCGCGGCCATAAGAAATTCGCCGAATGCGCCGACACCTATACCAAGGCCGTCGACCAGATCGCCACGCCGGATAAAGCAAATTGGGTGGTCTTCTATTTCCGCGGCATCTGCTACGAGCGCTCCAAGCAGTGGCCCAAGGCCGAAGCCGATCTCAAGAAGGCGCTCGCGCTGTTCCCCGATCAGCCGCACGTGCTCAATTATCTCGGCTATTCCTGGATCGACCAGGGCATCAATCTCGACGAGGGCATGGCCATGATCAAGCAGGCCGTGCAGCAACGTCCCGACGATGGCTATATCGTGGATTCGCTTGGCTGGGCCTATTACCGCATCGGCAATTACCAGGAAGCCACCAAACAGCTTGAGCGCGCCATTGAGCTCAAGCCGGAAGATCCGACCATCAACGATCACCTCGGCGACGCCTATTGGCGCATCGGGCGCGTGCTCGAAGCCAAATTTCAATGGGCGCATGCGCGCGACTTGAAACCCGATCCGGAAGACCTGCCCAAGATCGAGGAAAAGATCAAAAACGGACTGCCGGACGAGACTTCGTCGCAGGCCAAGGCCGGCAAGAAGAGCGGCGACGGCGGCTAACGCCCCAATGGCGATTGTCGAAGGTTCTCTCGTCGACGCGGCTTTCGCCAAGATCAACCTGACATTGCGCGTCATCGGCCGCCGCCAAGGTGGCGACAAGGCCGGCTATCACGAGATCGAGGGCCTGGTGGCTTTTGCCGATCTGGCGGACACGCTCACATTTCAGCCGGGCGTCACAATCGGGCTCGACGTGTCCGGGCCCTTCGCGGGCGCAAGCGGTCCGCCTGCCGATAATCTGGTGCTTAAGTCGGCGGCGGCGCTCGGGCGGCGCGTCGACGGATTAAAGGCGGGGCATTTCCAGCTTGAGAAGAATATTCCGGCGGCGGCGGGCCTGGGCGGCGGTTCGGCCGATGCGGCGGCGGCGTTGCGCTTGCTTGCGCGCACCAATGGACTGAGCATCGACGATGCGCGCTTGATGGTGGCCGCACTTGAAACAGGCGCCGATGTGCCGGTCTGCCTCGCGTCGCGGGCGTGCATGATGCGTGGCTTGGGCGAGCGGCTTGTCGCCGCCGCTTGAACTGCCGCGATTGCCCGCGGTGCTGGTTAATCCGGGCGCCGCTTTGGCGACGCGCGATGTGTTCGCCAAATTCGGCGACCGCTTCGACAACCGCGACGATAGCGCCGACGTGCCGCGCGAGCCGGACGCGCTCATGGATTGGCTGGCGCATCGCGGCAACGACTTACGCCCGCCGCTATCGCTTGCCTGCCGGTCATTGCCGAGGTGCTTGCGGCATTGCGCGCGGCGCCAGGCGCGCGACTGGCGCGCATGTCAGGATCGGGCGCCACCTGTTTTGCCCTGTTCACCACCGTTGGCGAGGCCGCGGCGGCGGCATGGATGCTGAAAGCTAGGCACGCCGGCTGGTGGGTATGCCCCACGACCATTGGCTAACTCTTGAAAATGCCGGGATTGCGGGGAACCGTTGGGCGTTTGGCGATTTGCAGTTAGGCAGCGCCAGTAGGAGAGCGGCATGAAATTCGGATGGATGGTCGTCGCGCTCGCAGGTCTCGTTGCAGGTCTGTTGAGGTCTTGCGGTAATCGGCGCCGATCCGGCCTTGGCGCGCGCCAAGTATAAGGCGCACACCGCCTGCGTCGAGCGCCAGCAGACATTCACCTGGGGCGGGATTATCACGAACGGCCCGCCACAGCCCAATGGCTGCGCGCCGCCGGTTTATGAATTTGGCCGCTATATCGGGCAGGATCCCGATCCGTTCATCCGCCTGCAACTGATGCGCGATCCGCGGACCGGTTATACCCAATTCTGAAATTTGCGCCGACTTGCGCCGTGCAATCGCGCGGTAATTTTAATGCGCGTGATCTCGAAAAGTGGGAACCGGTTTTCGGTTAAGATCACGCGCCAATTTTAATGCGCGCGCGCGATGCAGAAGGCGACTGTCTCTTCCAGCGCGGTTTTAATCTCGGATGCCGGCACCAGCGCCAGCGCGTCGGTGGCAATGGCGCCATAGTGACGCGCGCGCCCGACCGTATCCTCGATGGCGTGATGCTTGGCCATCAACGCGACGGCGCGGTCGAGATCGCCGTCGCCGATTTCACCGCCGCCAAGCGTGCGGTTCCAGAATGCGCGTTCGGTGTCCGAGCCGCGGCGGAATGACAGGACCACCGGCAGCGTGATCTTGCCTTCGCGGAAATCGTCGCCGACATTCTTGCCGAGCTTGGCGGAGGTGCCGCCATAATCGAGCGCATCGTCGATGAGTTGAAAGGCGATGCCGAGATTCATGCCGAACGAACGGCAGGCGGCCAGCGCCGATTTTTCCCGCGCCGCCAGCACCGGGCCTACTTCGCAGGCGGCGGCGAATAGTTCGGCGGTCTTGGCGCGGATCACCGCCAAATATTCGTCCTCGTTGGTAGCGGTGTTCTTGGCGGCGCCAAGCTGCATCACTTCACCTTCGGCGATCACAGCGGCGGCCGACGACAAAATATCCAGCGCTTGCAAATTGCCGACCTCGACCATCATCTTGAACGCTTGGCCCAGCAGAAAATCGCCGACCAGCACGCTTGCCTCATTGCCCCAGACCATGCGAGCGGCAAGCTTGCCGCGGCGCATGTCGCTCTCGTCCACCACATCGTCATGCAGTAGCGTCGCCGTATGCATGAATTCTACCGCGGCCGCGAGCTTAATATGGCCGTCGCCCGGATAGCCGGCGATCTTGGCCATGGCCAGCGTGAGCATCGGGCGCAGCCGTTTGCCGCCCGACGAAATCAAGTGATTGGCGACCTCGGGTATCATGGCGACGTCCGAGCCGGTGCGCGCCAGGATCGTGGCATTGACCCGCTCCATGTCGGGCGCCACCAGTTCGGTGAGCCGCTCGATCGAGGCGGGCTGCGGGCTTTCAAACGGAAGGACAACGGCCAAAATGCTTCTCCGGGAGAGCTAAGGACGCGCAAGCATAGAAACGCTATGTTAAGGCGGCAAGGGTGTTAGTCTGACGGCGCCGGTTTTTCGGATCACCGTAATTTGACGCGAGCGAAGTGGCCAAAGGGGCTCCAGTTGGCGAGGAAGACTACAAATCCGGCCGCGGCAAAGTCCCGCAGTTTCGGCCGCACCAAGATCGCGGTGCTGGTACCTTGCTACAACGAAGCGGCGGCGGTCGCCAAGGTCGTTAAGGATTTTCGCGCCGCTCTGCCCGGCGCCACTATTTTCGTCTTTGACAATAATTCGACCGACAATACCGCCGCCGCCGCCCGCGCGGCCGGGGCGCAGGTGTTCCAAGAAAGGCGCCAGGGCAAGGGCTTCGTGGTCCGGCGCATGTTCACCGATGTCGAGGCCGATATTTACGTGCTGGTCGATGGCGATGCCACCTATGATGCACAAAGCGCGCACCGCATGGTCGAGCGCCTGCTCGCGGACCGGCTCGACATGGTTGTGGGCAACCGGGTCGAGCGCCAAGAGACGGCCTATCGCGCCGGCCACCGCACCGGAAACTGGCTGCTGACCGCATTCGTTGCTTCGGTGTTCGGCACTAACATCAAGGACATGCTGTCGGGCTACCGGGTATTTTCTCGCCGCTTCGTGAAATCATTTCCGATCCTGTCCGGCGGCTTCGAGATCGAAACCGAGCTCACCATTCACGCGCTCGAACTAGGGCTGGCGGTTGCCGAAATCGACACGCCCTATTATGCGCGCCAGCAAGGCTCGGCCTCCAAGCTCAATACTTGGAGCGACGGATTTCGTATCTTGACCACCATCTTCAATCTTTATCGTGCCGAACGGCCGTTGGCATTATTCACCGGTATCGGATTGGCGCTGGCGATTGCGTCCGTGGGTTTCGCGATTCCAATTTTTGTCACGTTTCTGGAAACCGGCCTGGTGCCGCGCGTGCCGACCGCTATCCTGTCCACCGGCTTGATGATGCTCGCCGCGCTCTCGATTGCCGTAGGCCTGGTGCTCGACACCGTCACACGCGGCCGGCGCGAGACCAAACTGTTTGCCTATCTGGCGCAGCGCGCGCCGGGCGATGAGAGAAGGCAGTAATTAAGGTCATGCGCCATTTTTCAGGGTCATAGATGCGCGAACTAGTACGCACCAACGACGCCGTTCTGGTCTCGGTGATCGGGGCGCTGCTCGACGGTGCCAAGATCAAGCACCTGGTGCTCGACCAGAACATGAGCGTGCTGGAGGGTTCGCTCGGTATCCTGCCGCGCCGATTTCTGGTGGCAGAGGACGACCTCGCCGCCGCCCGCCGGTTGCTCACCGACGCGGGGCTTGCCAATGAGCTGCGCCCCGATGGGCGTTGAACCGGACTCATTCGAGACCAGCGAAGACGCCGTGCTGGGGGGAAGGTTGCGGCTGCGCCAGCCCAAGCGCGGCCACCGCGTTGGCCATGATGCGATCTTGCTGGCCGCGGCGACCGGCGGGCGCGCCGGCGAACGGGCGGCCGATCTGGGGGCCGGTATAGGCGGCGCAGGGCTAGCGCTCGCTGTCCGGGTTACCGGCCTCGAGGTTACGCTCATCGAAATTGACCCAGCGCTTTGCGCGCTCGCTGCCGGCAATGCGCTGCTCAACGGACTGGAAAGCCGCGTGCGGGCGGTTTGCGCCGACGTCGCGGATCTCGCAGGCCTCGCGGCAGCCGGCTTGGCGCAAGGCCACTTCGAACGCGTGTTGATGAATCCGCCCTTCAACGACGCCCGCCGTCAGAACGTATCGCCAGATCCAAACCGCCGCCTCGCTCATGTCGCCACGCCCGGCCTCTTGCCGGGCTGGGTCGCGGCAGCCGGTTGGCTGCTCAAGCCCCAAGGGGTGCTGACGCTGATCTGGCGGGCCGACGGCTTGACTGAGGTGCTGGAGGCGCTTGGAGGCGAGTTCGGCAGCGTCGGGGTGCTACCGGTCTATCCACGCGAGGGCGCACCGCCCGTTCGCGTGCTGGTGCGCGCGGTTAAAGGCGGCCAAGCGTCCCGTGTCGACTATCCCGGCCTCATCCTCAACAATGAGCAGGGCAAGCCGACGGCTGCCGCCGAGGCGGTGCTAAGGGGCGGTGAGACGCTGAAAATCGCAGATTGAGCGAAACGGCCTAGGTTCTGCGCCGCAACGGCACGAATTCCCGCCAATTGCGGTTGGCAATTTGGCGGCGCATGCGGCCCATATTCTCCTCGTTGAGGTGCGACAGGCCGACGACGCAACCAATCAACAAGAACAAGATGGTGAGCTTGGGGTCCATAAGTCCGCCTCTAAATATCCGCCACGATTTGGTGACGCACTACCGCATTGCAATAACCTTGCCAAAGTTAAAAATTAGGCAATTTGAACCACTTCCCGCGCAACATACTGCAATATATTGCGTTGCATTGTATACAATTGGGGGCGTTTGCGCATGCGAGTTTTCGGTATCGATTCGGCGCTTAGTAGATGAGCAATTGAAGCCTATTTCATTGACTTTCTTTGACTCCGGCATAACTGGCGCATAACTGAAAAGGATGGCCGTGTCCGCAACTCAACCTTTGCCCGATCTGCTCAAACGGCCGCTCGAGTTCGCGCGCCGGCTGATCCCCGCGCGCTTTCGCGGCGATATCCCGGTGGTGCCGGTCGTGCGGCTCTCCGGTGTTATCGGCATGGGGACACCGCTGCGGCCCGGCCTGATGCTGTCTACCGCCGCCCGCTCACTCGAGCGCGCTTTCGCCACCCGCCATGCCCGCGCCGTGGCCCTGCTGATCAATTCGCCCGGCGGCTCGCCAACCCAGTCGCATCTGATCATGCGCCGCATCCGCCAGTTGGCCGAGGAAAAGAAGATCCCGGTGCTGGCCTTCATCGAGGATGTCGGCGCATCCGGCGGCTACATGCTGGCTTGCGCCGCCGACGAGATCATCTGCGACCAATATTCGATTGTTGGATCGATCGGTGTGGTCGGTGGCTCGTTCGGTTTTCCCAAGTTGATGGAAAAGCTCGGCATCGAGCGGCGCATCTACACCGCGGGCGACCGCAAGGTGATGCTCGATCCCTTCGAGCCGGAAAAGCCGGAGGATGTGAAGCGCATCAAGGCTATCCAGAAGGACATCCACACGCATTTCATCGCGCTGGTGAAGGAGCGCCGCGGCACCAAGCTCAATGGGCCCGACAAGACGTTGTTTTCAGGGGAATTCTGGACCGCGCCGGCCGCGATCGAATTGGGCCTGGCGGATTCGCTCGGCGACATGCGCTCGACGTTACGCGCGCGCTACGGCGACAAGGTGCGCACGCCCCTTATTTCGGCCGAGCGTAGCTTCTTCGGCCGCCGGCTGGAAGGCGTGAACCTCGCCGGCGCCTTCGCCAATCGCCCGGGCTTCGCGGATGAGCTGCTCTCGACGCTCGAGGCCCGCGCGCTGTGGTCCAGGTTTGGATTGTAGGGTCGCGAAATCGCCTTGATTGGCGATCAGTTTTAACGCGCTCACCTGTCACAAGGAGCCGTCATGCCGCCTATTTTTCTGTCGCCGCTGGTGAAATGGTCGTTCGCAGCCCTAGGCGGCGCGATGGTCGTGCATTGGGTGGTCAAGGAAGCGCGCCGGATCAACGAAGAGCTCGATAATGCCAGGCGCGTGAAGGTCAAGATTACCGACCGTGAAAGCCGCCCGACCTTGCGGCTGGATCCGCGCACCGGCGAATACCGGCCTTATTAGCCGCGGAAGATGCGCTGTTTGCCTGAGACCATGGGGCCCATGAACAGCACGACAAACGCCAGTCCGACGAGCTGAAAAGCCAACATTGTAATTCTCCCTGGTCCAATGCCTTTTGTTCTAATTGGTCGCCTGGATACCAGAATTCGGTTCAAAGTCCCGTCAAACTAACCGATAAATTTGTAGCGACTTGACCCTCCATTAGGCCGCCGATAGGGTCCCGGCCTTCATTCCATGCTTAAAAATCAGTATTTAAACGATGGCCGAAGGCAAACTTCTCGCCGCGGGGCGCCCGCTTCAAGCCAACCTGGATCCGACGCGGTCATTCCAGGGGTTGATCCTTGCCTTGCAGCAATATTGGGCGGCCCAAGGCTGCGTCCTGCTGCAGCCCTATGACATGGAGGTGGGGGCGGGCACCTTCCACCCGGCGACCACCTTGCGCGCGCTCGGCCCCAAGACCTGGAACGCCGCTTACGTGCAGCCCTCGCGCCGCCCCAAGGATGGCCGCTACGGCGAAAATCCCAACCGGCTGCAGCACTACTACCAATTCCAGGTGATCCTGAAGCCGTCGCCGCCCGACCTTCAGGACCTCTATCTCGGTTCGCTCAAAGCCATCGGCATCGATTCGTCGCTGCACGACATCCGCTTCGTCGAGGACGACTGGGAAAGCCCGACGCTGGGCGCCTGGGGGCTGGGCTGGGAATGCTGGTGCGACGGCATGGAAGTTTCGCAGTTCACTTACTTTCAGCAAGTCGCCGGTTTCGAATGTTCGCCGGTGTCGGGCGAACTCACTTACGGGCTCGAGCGCCTCGCGATGTATGTGCAGGGCGTCGACAACGTCTATGCGCTCAATTTCAACGGCGGCGAGGGCGACAAGAAAGTGACTTACGGCGAAGTGTTCCTGCAGGCCGAGCAGGAATATTCGCGGCACAATTTCGAATTCGCCGACACGGTGATGCTGTTCGAGCAATTCAAGATGGCGGAAGCGGCCTGCCAGAAATATCTCGCCGACGGCTGGCAGGAACGGCGAGCGCAAGCGCCATCTGATGGCGCTGCCGGCCTACGACCAGTGCATCAAGGCGTCGCACGTCTTCAATCTCTTGGATGCGCGCGGCGTGATCTCGGTCACCGAGCGGCAGAGCTATATTTTGCGCGTGCGCGAACTGGCGAAAGCCTGCGGCGCGGCCTGGCTCGCGACTGAAGGCGGAGGGGCGACACCATGAGCATGACCGAACCCGAAATCGGCGGCCGCGCGCCGATCGCCGTCGAAGTGACAAGCCGGCGAGAGCTATTGGTGGTGCGCCTGCGGGCGCTCGAAGGCGCAGCCGTTCTGCGACGGCTCGCATAAGGGCACCAGCTTCACGCCGCTCGAGTTCAAACCCGAGACCAGCGGCAAAGTGTTTTTCTGCACCTGCAAGCGCAGCGCCAAGATGCCGCTGTGCGACGGCAGCCATAAGAAGCTTGCCTGATGCCCGACCTGCTGCTCGAACTTTTTTCCGAGGAAATCCCCGCGCGCATGCAGGCGCGGGCGGCCGCCGATTTGCAAAAGCTCGTCACCGATAGATTGGTGGCGGCGGGCCTCGTCTATGAGGGCGCCAAGGCCTTCGCGACGCCGCGCCGTCTCGCGCTGTCGGTGCACGGCGTGCCCGCGCGGCAGCCCGATGTGAAGGAAGAGCGCAAGGGCCCCAAAGTCGGCGCGCCCGAACAGGCCATCGCCGGCTTCTTGCGCGCGGCGGGCTTAGCGTCGATCGATCAGGCCAAGGTGCAGGCCGACAAGAAGGGCGACTTCTACGTCGCGGTGACCGAGAAAGCCGGCAAGCCCGCGATCGACGTGCTGGCGGAGATGATCCCGGAAATCATGCGCGGCTTTCCGTGGCCAAAGTCGATGCGCTGGGGCGCCGGGCGGCTGACCTGGGTGCGCCCACTGCATTCGATTTTAGCGACCTTCGGACCTGAGACCGAAGAGCCCGACGTGGTCGAATTTCAGCGTCGATGGCATTGCCGCCGGCAACGAAACGCGCGGCCATCGCTTCATGGCGCCAGGCGCTATCACCGTGCGGCGTTTCGACGATTACATCGCCAAGCTCGAGGCCGCCAAGGTCGTGCTCGATCCGGCGCGCCGCATGGACATGATCCGCGCCGACGCCAAGAATCTGGCATTCGCGCAAGGCTATGAACTGGTCGAGGACGAGGCCCTGCTGGCCGAGGTCGCGCGGTCTGGTCGAATGGCCGGTGACGCTGATGGGCTCGTTCGACAAGGCGTTTCTCGAAATCCCCGGCGAGGTGATCCGCGCTACTATTCGCACCAACCAGAAATGCTTCGTGCTGCGCGATCCAGCCACCGCCAAGCTCGTCAACAAATTCATTCTCGTCGCCAATATCGAAGCCAGCGACGGCGGCAATGCGATTGTCGCCGGCAATGAGCGCGTCATCCGCGCGCGGCTCAGCGACGCGAAGTTTTTCTACGACACCGATTTGAAGACCAAGCTTGAAGATCGTTTGCCGAAATTCGAGCAGATCGTGTTTCATGAGAAGCTGGGCACGCAGGCCGAGCGCATCAAGCGCATCGTCGCGCTGGCCACGGAACTCGCGCCTTTGGTCAAGGCCGATCCGAAGAAGGCCGCGCGCGCGGCATTGCTGTGCAAGACCGATTTGTTGACCGACGTGGTCGGCGAATTCCCCGAGCTGCAAGGCTTGATGGGGAAATATTATGCGCAGGCGCAGGGCGAGGACGAAGCCGTCGCGCATGCCTGCGAGGATCACTACAAGCCGAAGGGCCCGGACGATCTGGTGCCGGGCGATCCGGTTTCGATCGCGGTCGCGCTGGCCGACAAGATCGACACGCTGGTCGGGATTCTGGGCCATCGACGAAAAGCCGACGGGGAGCAAGGATCCTTATG
>CAWEDE010000006.1:0-165508 GCA_963807665.1 uncultured Alphaproteobacteria bacterium
CCATCGACATTTTGCCGTGGCTGTCGAGGAAGGCGCGTTCTTGCGGCGTCGCCTCGCGCTGGATCAGCGTGAAGGAAAGATCGCCGCCGAGGATGACGCGGCCCTCGCGCGCCAATCCATCGGCGAGGCTGGCGGCCAGCGAACCGACGCCGGCGATCGCCATGCTGCCAAGCGCGATGCAGGCGATGAAAACGTAAAAGCCGCTCAAGCCGCCGCGAAGTTCGCGGAGCGCATAACTCAGGGGCAGCCAGCGATTGTCGGCGGGCGCGGCCGCATAGGAAGCGACGCTCATGACTCGCTCACAATATGCCCCGAACGCAATCGCACCACGCGGCCGCAACGCTGCGCCAGCGCCGTATCATGCGTGACCAGAACCAGGGTGGTGCCGCGCTTGGCGTGGCCGGCAAATAACAGGTCGATGATCTGCTGGCCGGTGTCCTCGTCGAGATTTCCGGTCGGCTCGTCCGCCACCAGGATTGCCGGGTTGGGTGCCAGCGCGCGCGCGACTGCCACACGCTGTTGCTCGCCGCCGGACAGTTGCGCCGGATAATGATGCAGCCGCTCGCCGAGGCCGACGCCGACGAGTTCGTTGCTGGCGCGCTCTGTCGCATCGGCGACGCCGGCCAATTCGAGCGGTACCGCGACGTTTTCCAGCGCCGTCATGGTCGGGATCAAATGAAAGGACTGGAACACGATGCCGACATTGCGGCCGCGAAAGCGCGCCAGCGCGTCTTCGTCGAGCGCGGTGAGGTTCTCGCCCGCCACCGCAACGGTCCCGCTGTCGGTCCGCTCCAGCCCGGCCATGACCATCAGCAAGGTTGATTTGCCGGAACCCGACGGACCCACCAAGCCAATCGCCTCACCGCTCCCTATATTCAGGTCGATGTCTTTGAGAATATGGACGCGGGCGGCCCCTTGCCCGAGCGAGAGATTGACGCCGGCCAATGCGATAGCCGGTGCCGGTTGGGAAGGTGATTTCATGTGGCTCCACCATTCACGATTCCCGTCATATGGGGAAAATTTGGCCCGGGTCCAGCGGTTCGTGGGGCTAATGCTTACGATTGCCTGTGTATTAGCGCCGCTTCCGGCCTTTGCCGCCGACGGGCCGGTGAAAATCGTGGTGCTGGGCGATTCATTGAGCGCCGGCTATGGGTTGCCGGCCGAAGCCGCTTTCCCGGAAAAACTGGCTCAGGCGCTCAAGGCCAAGGGTATTGTGGCGGCTGTCGCCAATGCCGGCGTGTCGGGCGATACCGCTTCGGGCGGCCTTGACCGGCTCGACTGGTCGGTGCCCGACGGCACGCAAGCCGTGATCCTCGAACTCGGCGCCAATGACGCGTTGCGCGGGCTCGATCCGAAACTGACCGAAACGGCGCTCGATACGATCCTCACTAAACTCGAGCAGCGCCACATTCCGGTGCTGCTCGCGGGCATGGAGGCGCCGCGCAATATGGGCGCGGATTATGTGCGCGCTTTCCATGCGATATTTCCGGCCCTTGCGTCGCACCACGCGGTGGTTTTTTATCCGTTCTTTCTGGACGGCGTGGCCGCCAATGCCAAACTCAACCAAGCCGATGGCATGCACCCGAATGCTGCCGGTGTCGATATCATCGTCGCGCGTATAATGCCGAAGGTCGAAGAACTGATTGCTAAAGCGGGTGCCGCCAAAAAGTAGACCGCCAAAAAGTAGACTGCTATGCCGCGTCTCTTTACCGGTATTGAAATTCCGCCCGACATTGGTCAGGCGCTTGGCATCCTGCGCGGCGGCTTGCCGGGCGCGCGCTGGATCACGCCGGACAATTATCATCTGACGCTGCGCTTCATCGGCGATGTAGATGAGGTAACCGCGCAGGAAGTCGCCTTGGCGCTGGGCCGTGTCCGGCGTGCGCCATTCGAATTGCACTTGGAAGGCCTGACCTCGTTCGGCGGGCGGCGGCCGCGTGCGGTGGTCGCCAACGTGGCTCCGGCGCAGGCCTTGCTCGACGCGCAGGCCGAGCAGGAACGGCTGATGCAGCGCATCGGTCTGGAGCCGGAAGGCCGCAAATACACGCCGCATGTGACGCTGGCGCGCTTGCGCGATTCCTCGAGCCTCGATGTCGCGGATTATCTTTCGGCGCGCGGTTATTTTCGCACCACCGCCTTTGCGGTCTCGCGCTTCGTGCTGTTCTCGGCACGCGAATCGGTCGGCGGCGGGCCCTATGTGGTCGAGGCGGCTTACCCTTTTACGCCGGATTGAACAGCCGCCACTGCGCCTCGAAAATCGCGGTGGCGAAGCTGTGTTGGTCGGCCATGGCCTCGCGCATCAGCGACAGCGTCGTGTAGCGCGGCGGATCGACTTCGCCGACGACGCTGCCGAAATCGAATGACAGCCCGGCCTCGAATTTGCGCGCCAGCTGCTGCATGCGCTGATTGTTGGCGAGGCATTGCATCTGCAAATGCTTGATGCCGCGGTTACGCGCGCTCAGCAGCGTGCGCTCGAGCAATACGGTGCCGACGCCGTGACTTTGCCAGGGCTGCTCGATGCTAAACGCGGCTTCCGCCTCATGTGTCGAAGGCTGGCCATTGCGCCGCAACTCGGCGGCGCCGCGCAGCACGCCATCGATAAAAAAGCCGTGCACGACGACGCCGGCGTCGGCGGCGGTGGCCGCGTGACGCCCAATGAATTCATCCGACACCGCGCCGGAAAAACGCCGGTGCCGGCTCTCGGGATCGAGCCGCAGCAGGTGGTCGCGATAGGCGCCGGTTTCGCCGGACCATAATTTGCGGATGACACCGCCGTCGGGCAGGGGTTCGTGCATCTCAAGGTATCCTCGGTATCGTCGCGCGCCCGCGAAGGTTTTCGCGATTCGTGTCTCCCTAGCTATATGGTGCATTGCAGCAAAATCGCGACCGTATTTAGCCCGATGCGGGCCGCCCCTGCGAAAAACGCATGCCTCGCAAAGGGTTAACGCAGGCTCTGGGCAGCGCGCCATTAACGGTGGCGGCTCTCCGCCAAGGGCCGATTTACAGAAGGCACGGATGTCCCTAGGTGTCGCGCTATACTGCGTGGCCCCGCAAAAAGCTTCATGTCCGAAACCTTCAGCACGCGCTACGCAGCGCTCATTGCCGCCGGCAAGATCGAAGCCGATCCCGGACAGGCCATGCTTGCGGGAAAATTGGCGGCGCTGGCCGGGGAACTCGACGCCCACCGCCGGGCCACCCGGCCGTCATGGCCGGCGCGGCTTTTGGGCCGGCGCGCCAAAGCCGGCGCTCCGATCAAGGGGCTCTATATTTACGGCGAGGTCGGCCGCGGCAAGACGCTGCTGATGGACCTGTTTTTCGAAACCAGTTCGGTCAAGCGCAAGCGCCGCGTCCATTTCCACGAATTCATGTCAGACGTGCATGAGCGCATTCACGCTTACCGGCAGGAAGACAAAAACAGCGAGCCCGCCGAGCAAGATCCGATCCACCGCGCCGCCACCGCCATCGGCGAGGAAACCTGGCTGCTGTGTTTCGACGAATTCCATGTCACCGATATTGCCGACGCCATGATTCTCGGCCGGCTGTTCACGCGGCTGTTCGAACTCGGCGTCGTCATGGTAGCGACGTCAAATCTGGCGCCGGACGATCTCTATAAGGACGGGCTCAATCGCGCGCTGTTCACGCCATTCATCGCGCTGCTGAAACGGCGTTGTGACGTCGTGCGGCTCGACGCGCGCGCCGATTTCCGGCTCGAAAAACTCACCGGTATGGCGAGCTGGTATGTGCCGCCCAACGCGCAAGCCGATGCCGCGCTGGACAATGCCTGGCGCCAGCTTGCTGGCGAAGCGGGCGGTAAGCCGCTGCAATTGATGGTGAAGGGCCATATCGTGCGGGTGCCGATGGCCGCGATGGGCGTCGCGCGTTTTACCTTCAACGATCTGTGCGCCCAGCCGCTGGCCGCCGCCGATTACCTCAAGATCGCGCTCGAATTCCACACCATCATTGTCGATCATATTCCGGTCATGAGTTTTGCCCGGCGCAACGAAGCCAAGCGCTTTATCATTCTGATCGATACGCTCTATGATCACGCCGTGAAGCTGCTGGCTTCCGCACAAGCCCAGCCGGACCAGCTTTACCAAGGCGACGAAGGCTACGAGGCGCAGGAATTCAAGCGCACCGCCTCGCGGCTGATCGAAATGCGCTCGCAATCCTATCTCGGCCTGCCGCATGGGCCGCGCCCGAGCGCCTCGATCGACGGCGGGAAAATCGTCGAAACATGACTGGGAGAGAGTTATGAAAGCAGTGTTGCTGTTAGATCATGGTGGACCGGAAATGATGCGCTATGGCGATGCGCCCGATCCGGTTGCCGGGTCCGGCGAAGTCGTGGTCGATATTCATGCCGCCAGTATCAATGGCGCCGATCCCAAGGTGCGGCTGGGAAATGGCCGCTATAAGCTCACGCAGTTTCCCCACATTCTTGGCCGCGACTTTTCCGGCATTGTGAGCGCCGTGGGCGCGGGCGTCAGCGATTTCAAACTAGGTGACGCCGTTTTCGGGGTGACCGAACAGGGCATTGAAGGTACTTATGCGGAAAAGATCGCCATCAAGGCGGCGCTTGTCGCCAAGAAACCCGCCAGTCTTGGCCATACGGAAGCCGCGGCGCTTGGTCTCGTTAGCCTGACTGCGCTCACGGCCATCGAGGACACCGCGCACTTAAAAGCCGGCCAGACGATCCTGATCCAGGGCGGCGCCGGCGGCGTCGCGGGATTTGCCGTGCAGCTTGCCAAACATATCGGCGCCAAGGTGATCGCGACCGCCAGCGCCAATAATCTTGGTTATGTGAAAAGTCTCGGCGCCGATCAGGTGATCGACTACAACGCTCAGGATTTCACCACGATCGGGCCGATATGCGATGTGGTGTTCGACACCGTCGGCGGCGCCGCTGTCCGCGCCGGGTCCTACAAGGTGCTCAAACCGCACGGCAAGCTGGTATGGATCGCGCCCGCGCCGGAAGGACCAGCCCGCGCCGATGTCGAGACGCTAAAGCCCGACGTGAAGCGCGACCGCGCGCATCTCGAGCGCATGCTGGCGCTGGTCGCGTCCGGCGCCGTACGTGCGCCCACAATCGTTCGTTACAAACTAGCCGACGCGGCCAAGGCACATCAGGTGAGCGAAGCCCGCCACCTGCAAGGCAAGCTCGTGCTCGAAATGCACTGAAGCAAAATCGGCGCGGGCGGCGAATGCGCGAATTAGCCTCTGGACTCCGGGCCACGCCTCTGGTGGTATAATGTATACAAGGCGCTGTACCGAACACCCATCTTTCGCCCGGCTTGTCGATGTCAGCCGGACCGGATAACCACCAAGTAGCCGGCTCACTATTAGTCGAGAGTTTTCCCATCATGGCGCGTAACAAGATTGCGTTGATTGGCGCCGGTCAAATCGGCGGCACACTCGCTCACCTTATCGGCCTCAAACAACTCGGCGACGTCGTGATGTTCGACGTCATGGAAGGCATCCCGCAGGGCAAATCGCTGGATATCGCCCAGTCCTCGCCGGTCAATAAATTCGACGCCAAATTCACCGGCACCAACACTTACGAAGCGATCGACGGCGCGGATGTGTGCATCGTCACCGCCGGCGTGCCGCGCAAGCCCGGCATGAGCCGCGACGATCTCTTGGACATCAATCTCAAGGTGATGGGCCAGGTCGGTTCTGGCATCAAGAAATACGCGCCCAATGCCTTCGTGATCTGCATCACCAATCCACTCGACGCCATGGTGTGGGCGCTGCAGAAATCCTGCGGCCTGCCGCAGCAGAAAGTCGTCGGCATGGCCGGCGTGCTCGACTCGGCGCGCTTCCGTTATTTCCTGGCCGACGAGTTCAACGTCTCGGTCGAAGACGTCACCGCCTTCGTGCTCGGCGGTCATGGCGACACCATGGTGCCGCTGACGCGTTATTCGGCGGTGGCCGGCATTCCGGTGCCGGATCTCGTCAAGATGGGCTGGTCCACGCAAGCGCGCATCGACGAGATCGTGAAGCGCACCGCCAATGGCGGCGCCGAGATCGTCAATCTGCTCAAGACCGGCTCGGCCTTTTATGCGCCGGCGGCGTCCGCGGTTTCGATGGCGGAAAGCTACCTGCTCGACAAGAAGCGCGTATTGCCCTGCGCCGCCTGGCTCAATGGCGAATACGGCGTCAAGGATCTCTATGTCGGCGTGCCTGTTGTGATCGGCGCCAAGGGTGTCGAGCGCATCGTCGAGGTCGAGTTCACCGGCGCCGAAAGCGCGATGTTCGAGAAATCGGTGGATTCGGTGAAGGGCCTGGTCGAGGCCTGCAAGAAGATCGCGCCCACGCTCGCCAGTTAAAACAAGACGGCCTTCGCCGGGGGTAACGCATGAATATCCATGAGTATCAGGCCAAAGCCGTATTGAAGGAATTCGGCGTGCCGGTGCCGCGCGGCGTGCCGGCATTTACCGTCGATGAGGCGATCAAGGGCGCCAAGGAACTTGGCGGCCCGGTCTGGGTGGTGAAGGCGCAGATCCACGCCGGCGGCCGCGGCAAGGCTGGCGGCGTCAAGGTGGTGAAATCCATCGACGACGTGAAGAAAGAATCCACCCGCATTCTCGGCTCGACACTGGTCACGCATCAGACCGGCCCGCATGGCAAGAAGGTCAACCGGCTCTACATCGAGGAAGGCTCGGCCATTGACCGCGAGTTTTATCTCTCGGCGCTGATCGACCGCGAAACCTCGGAGGTCGCTTTCGTCGTCTCGACCGAAGGCGGTATGGATATCGAGGAAGTCGCCAAGTCGCACCCCGAGAAAATCATCACGTTTTCCGTCGATCCTGCGACCGGCATCATGCCGCATCACGGCCGGCTGGTGGCGCAGGCGCTCAATCTCACCGGCGATCTCGCCAAGCAGATCGAGGCGCTGCTGCCCAAGCTCTATGCCGCCTTCATCGCCAAGGACATGTCGATGCTGGAGATCAATCCGCTGGTGGTGACCAAGGACAACAAGATCATCTGTCTCGACGCCAAGGTCGATTTCGACGGCAACGCGCTCTATCGCCATGCCGATATCATGGCGTTGCGCGATCTGACCGAGGAAGACGAGAAGGAAACCGAAGCGTCGAAATACGATCTCAATTACATCGCGCTCGACGGCTCGATCGGCTGCATGGTCAATGGCGCCGGTCTCGCGATGGCGACCATGGACATCATCAGGCTCTATGGCATGGCGCCGGCGAACTTCCTCGATGTCGGCGGCAGCGCCACCAAGGAAAAAGTCACGGCGGCATTCAAGATCATCACGTCCGATCCCAACGTGAAGGGCATATTGGTGAATATCTTCGGCGGCATCATGAAATGCGACGTGATCGCGGAAGGCGTCGTGGCGGCCGTCAAGGAAATCGGTTTGAAGGTGCCGCTGGTCGTTCGTCTTGAAGGCACCAATGTCGAACTCGGCAAGAAGATCATCGCCGAGTCCAAGCTCAACGTGACCTCGGCCGACGATCTCGACGACGCCGCGCAGAAAATCGTCAAGGCCGTGAAGGAGGCCGCATAATGAGCGTCCTCATCGACAAAAACACCAAAGTCATCTGCCAGGGCTTCACCGGCAAGAACGGCACCTTCCATTCCCAGATGGCGATTGCCTATGGCACCAAAATGGTCGGCGGCACGTCGCCGGGCAAAGGCGGCCAAACGCATCTCGATCTGCCGGTGTTCGATACCGTCATGGAAGCGCGCGAGAAAACCGGCTGCGACGCCAGCGTGATTTACGTGCCGCCGCCGGGCGCGGCGGATGCGATTTGCGAAGCGATCCAGGCGGAAATTCCACTGATCGTCTGCATCACCGAAGGCATTCCGGTGATGGACATGGTCAAGGTCAAGCGTTCGTTGTCGGGCTCGAAGTCGCGGCTGGTCGGTCCGAATTGTCCGGGCGTCATGACCGCCGGCGAATGCAAGATCGGCATCATGCCGGGCAACATCTTCAAGCCGGGCTCGGTCGGCATCGTGTCGCGCTCCGGCACGCTTACTTATGAGGCGGTGTTTCAGACCACCCGCGAGGGTCTGGGCCAGACCACCGCGGTCGGCATCGGCGGCGACCCGGTCAAGGGCACCGAATTCATCGCGGTGCTGGAGCTGTTCCTGGCCGATCCCAAGACCACGTCGATCGTCATGATCGGCGAAATTGGCGGCTCGGCCGAGGAGGACGCCGCCCAGTTCCTGATCGATGAGGCCAAGAAAGGCCGCAAAAAGCCAATGGTCGGCTTCATCGCCGGACGCACGGCGCCCCCGGGCCGCCGCATGGGCCATGCCGGCGCGATCATTTCGGGCGGCAAAGGCGACGCCCCGTCCAAAATTGCCGCGATGGAATCGGCGGGAATCAAGGTATCACCGTCACCCGCGCGAATCGGGAAGACGCTGGTCGAAGTATTGAAATCCTGATTCAATCCTAGGCCTTTTGTAGACTTACAGGCGTCTTAAATAGAGTTAAAGATCGGACATTGCCGGTCGTAGCCGCTCCGCTGCGGGCGGCACAATATTTGCGGGGCTAAAGCCTCGACAGGATCGAAACGCCAGGCCCAGCCCGCCAGGACCTTAAGCCCCGCCAGGATCGACAAACATGTCCCGCCAGGATGCCAATTCAGCCTTTGCCCGCACTTCGTTTTTGTATGGCGGCAATGCCGCCTACATCGAAAACATGGCCGCCCGTCATGAATCCGACCCCGCCTCGGTCAGCGCGGAATGGCAGGAGTTTTTCCAGGGCCTGAACGACCCCAAGGCCGACGTTCTCAAGAACGCCGAAGGCCCGTCCTGGCAAAAGCCGAATTGGCCGGTGCGCCCGAACGGCGATCTGGTCGCCGCCCTCGACGGCCAATGGGCCGAGACCGAAAAGAAAATCGGCGAAAAGATCGCCGCCAAACTCGCCCCTTTGGCGAAGGCCAAGGGCGTCGAACTCGACGACGCCGGCGTGCAACAGGCGACACGCGATTCGCTCCACGCGTTGATGCTGATCCGCGCCTACCGCATGCGCGGCCATTTCCACGCCAAGCTCGATCCGCTCAATCTGGTGGTCGAGCAAAACGAGGAAGAACTCGATCCGAAATCCTATGGCTTCACCGAGGCCGACCTCGACCGCAAGATTTTCCTCGACAAGGTGCTCGGCCTCGAATTCGCATCGATGCGCGAAATACTTGAAATCGTGCGCCGCACTTATTGCCAGACCATCGGCATCGAGTTCATGCACATTTCCAATGCCGCGCAAAAAGGCTGGATCCAGGAACGCATCGAAGGCCGCGACAAGGAAATTTCCTTCACCAAGCAAGGCAAGCGCGCCATCCTCAACAAGCTGGTGGAAGCCGAAGGCTTCGAGAAATTCCTCGACGTCAAATATACCGGTACCAAACGTTTCGGCCTCGACGGCGGCAAATCGCTGATCCCGGCGCTCGAGCAGATCATCAAGCGCGGCGGCAATCTCGGCGTCGAGGAAATCGTCATCGGCATGCCGCATCGCGGCCGCCTCAACGTGCTCACGCAGGTGATGGGCAAGCCGCACCGCGCGCTATTCCATGAATTCAAGGGTGGCTCATCGACCCCTGACGAGACCGAAGGCTCCGGCGACGTTAAATATCATCTCGGCGCTTCGTCGGACCGCGAGTTCGACGGCAACAAGGTGCATCTGTCGCTTACCGCCAATCCGTCGCATCTGGAAATCGTCGATCCGGTGACGCTGGGCAAGGCGCGCGCCAAGCAGGATCAGCACGGCGCCACGCCCGATGACCGCTCCATGGTAATGCCGCTGCTCATGCACGGCGATGCGGCGTTTGCCGGCCAGGGCGTGGTGGCGGAATGTTTCGGCCTGTCCGATTTGAAAGGCTACCGCACCGGCGGCTCGATTCATTTCATCGTCAACAATCAGATCGGCTTTACGACCTATCCGCGCTATTCGCGCTCCTCGCCCTATCCCTCCGACGTCGCCAAGATGATCGAGGCGCTTATCTTTCACGTCAACGGCGACGATCCGGAAGCGGTGGTCTATGCGGCCAAGGTAGCCACCGAATACCGGATGAAATTTCAGCGGCCGGTGGTCATCGACATGTTCTGCTACCGGCGCTTCGGCCACAACGAAGGCGACGAGCCCTCGTTCACCCAGCCGTTGATGTACAAGAAAATCCGCTCGCATCCGACCACGCTGGAAATCTACGCCAAGCGCTTGATCGGCGAGGGCGTCGTCACCGCGGACGAAGTCGAGAAGATGAAGGCCGATTGGCGCGCGCATCTCGAAATCGAGATGGAAGCGGGCTCCGGTTACAAGCCGAACAAGGCCGATTGGCTCGATGGCCGTTGGTCCGGTCTGAAAGTGGCCGGCGAAGTCGAGGATCCGCGCCGCGGCAATACCGGCTTGGCGCTTACTACATTGCGCGAGATCGGCAGCAAGATCACTTCGATTCCGCAAGGCTTCCAGGTCCACAAAACCATCCAGCGCTTTCTCGACCATCGCGCCAAGGCGATCGAGACCGGCGAGGGCATCGACTGGTCGACCGGCGAAGCGCTTGCTTTCGGTTCGCTGCTTCAAGAGGGCCATCCGGTTCGTCTCTCCGGCCAGGACTCCGAGCGCGGCACTTTCTCGCAGCGCCATTCCGTGCTGTTCGATCAGGACACCGAGGAGCGCCACACTTCGCTTAATCATCTTGGCCCCGATCAGGCGCGCTTCGAAGTGCTCAATTCGAGCCTGTCGGAAGAGGCGGTGCTTGGTTTCGAATACGGCTATTCGACCGTCGAGCCGAATGCGCTCACTTTATGGGAAGCGCAATTCGGCGATTTCGCCAATGGCGCGCAGGTCGTGTTCGACCAATTCATCTCATCGGGCGAGCGCAAATGGCTGCGCATGTCGGGCCTCGTCTGCCTGCTGCCGCATGGCTATGAGGGCCAAGGACCGGAGCATTCGTCGGCCAGGCTTGAGCGCTTCCTGCAAATGTGCGCGGAAGACAATATGCAGGTGGCAAATCTTTCGACGCCGGCGAACTATTTCCACGCGCTGCGCCGCCAATTGAAACGCGAAATCCGCAAGCCGCTGATCTTGATGGCGCCCAAGAGTTTGCTGCGCCACAAGCGCGCGGTGTCGCGGCTTGACGAGATGGGGCCCGATACCTCGTTCCACCGCTTGCTGTGGGATGACGCGCAGGTGCTGCCCAACGAAAAGATCAAGCTCGTCGCCGACGACAGGATGCGCCGCGTCGTCATGTGCACCGGCAAGGTCTATTACGATCTTTACGACGAGCGCGAAAAGCGCGGCATCGACGATATCTATCTGCTGCGCATCGAGCAGCTGTTTCCATTCCCGTCCAAGGCGCTGGTGGCCGAACTGTCGCGCTTTAAGCAGGCCGAGATGGTGTGGTGCCAGGAAGAGCCGCGCAATATGGGCGCATGGTTCTTCGTTGATGTGTTCCTCAATTGGGTGCTCAACCAGGTCGGCGCCAAGTACCGCACCTGCCGCTATGCCGGGCGTCCGGCGTCGGCTTCGACCGCGGTCGGGCAGATGTCGAAACATCTGGCGCAGCTCAAGCAGTTCCTGGAAGAGGCGCTGGGGTAATCGGCATTACGTTACGTTTGGTTTTGAAAAGGTTGAATCATGACTGACATCCGCGTGCCCACCCTCGGCGAATCCGTCACCGAGGCGACCGTGGGGAAATGGTTCAAGCAGCCGGGCGACGCGGTGGCGGTGGATGAGCCGCTGGTCGAGCTGGAAACCGACAAGGTCACATTGGAAGTGCCGGCGCCGGCCGCCGGCGTGCTGGGCGAAATCGCGGCCAAGGATGGCCAAACCGTCGGCGTCGGCGCGATCCTGGGCAGCATCAAAGATGGCGCCGCTGCTTCGAAACCGGCTGCTGCCGCGGCGCCCGCTGCCGCCAAACCGGCCGAGGCACCAAAGCCCGCGCCGGCGCCTGCCGCGCCCGCGCAGAAAACCGCCGACATGCCGGTGCCTCCGTCGGTGCGCAAAATGGCGGCCGAAAGCGGCATGGACCCGGCCAAGGTCGATGGCTCGGGAATGCACGGCCAGGTCACCAAGGGTGACATGATGGCGGCAATCGAGCGCGCCGCCGCGGCACCGACGCCGGTCGCGGCGCCGGTGCAAATGCGCGCGCCGTCGCCGGCCGACGACGCCTCGCGCGAAGAGCGCGTGCACATGACGCGGCTGCGCCAGACCATCGCGCGCCGCCTCAAGGACGCGCAAAACACCGCCGCCATGCTCACGACCTTCAACGAGGTCGACATGAGCGCGGTGATGCACATGCGCAATCAATACAAGGAACTGTTCGAGAAGAAGCACGGCGTCAAGTTGGGCTTCATGGGCTTCTTCGTGCGCGCCTGCATCCAGGCGCTCAAGGACGTGCCCGCCGTCAATGCCGAGATCGACGGCACCGACATGGTCTACAAGAATTATTATCACATCGGCGTCGCCGTCGGCACCGAGAAGGGCTTGGTCGTGCCGGTGGTGCGCGACGCCGACAATCTCTCACTCGCCGGCATCGAGAAGGCGATCACGGAATTCGGCAAGAAGGCGCGCGACGGCGCGCTCAAGATCGAGGACATGCAGGGCGGCACCTTCACGATCTCGAATGGCGGCGTTTATGGTTCGCTGATGTCGACGCCGATTCTCAACGCGCCGCAATCCGGCATCCTCGGCATGCACAAGATCCAGGAACGGCCGATCGCGGTCGCCGGCAAGGTCGAAATTCGCCCGATGATGTATCTGGCGCTGTCCTACGATCACCGTATCGTCGACGGCCAGCAGGCGGTGACGTTCCTGGTGCGGGTGAAGGAAAACCTCGAAGACCCGGCGCGGCTGTTTGTGTACCGTAGCTCCGGCATCCCGCTTGTCGGAACGTTTGACGGTTAGAGTGCGGAGTACGGAGTAATTGATGGCCTACGACCTCATCGTCATCGGCACCGGCCCGGGCGGCTATGTCTGTGCCATTCGCGCGGCGCAGTTAGGCTTAAAGACCGCCGTGGTCGAGAAGCGCGCCACCTTCGGTGGCACCTGCCTCAATATCGGCTGCATTCCGTCGAAGGCGCTGCTGCATGCGTCCGAACTGTTCGAGGAAGCAGGCCACGGCTTCAACAAAATGGGCATCGGCGTCTACACGCCCAAGCTCAATCTCGCGGCCATGATGGCGTTCAAGGACGAAGGCGTCGATGGCAACGTCAAGGGCGTCGAATTTCTGCTCAAGAAAAACAAGATCGACACTTTCTTCGGCATCGGCCGCATCGCCGCCGTCGGCAAGGTCGAGGTCACCGGCAGCGACGGCAAGGTGCAGATGCTGGAGACTAAATCCATCGTCATCGCCACCGGCTCCGATGTCGCCAAGCTCAAGGGCATAGAAATCGACGAGAAGCGCGTGGTGTCGTCAACCGGCGCGCTGTCGCTCGCCAAGGTGCCGGAAGATCTCTTGGTGATCGGCGGCGGCGTGATCGGTCTCGAACTGGGATCGGTCTGGCGACGTCTTGGATCGAAGGTCACGGTGGTGGAGTTCATGGACGGGCTGTTGCCCGGCATGGATGGCGAGGTGCGGCGCCAAGCGCAGCGCCTGTTCGAAAAGCAGGGCATGGTTTTCAAACTGTCGTCCAAGGTGACCGCGGTCGATACGTCCGGCGAGCGGCTGAAGGCGACCATCGAGCCGGCTAAAGGCGGGGCGGCGGAAACCATCGAGGCCGATGTGGTGCTCGTGTCCACCGGCCGTGTGCCTTACACCGAGGGGCTCGGGCTTAAGGAAGCCGGCGTCAAGCTCGACGAGCGCGGACGTATTGCCGTTGATCATTACTACGCCACCAGCGTGCCGGGCATCTGGGCGATCGGCGACGTCATCGCCGGGCCGATGCTGGCGCACAAGGCCGAGGACGAAGGCGTTGCGGTGGCGGAAATTCTGGTCGGCCAAGCCGGCCATGTGAATTACGACGTCATTCCCAATGTCGTCTACACCTATCCGGAAATTGCCACTGTCGGTAAAAGCGAAGAGGAATTGAAGGCTGCGGGCGTCGCCTACAATGTCGGCAAGTTTCCGATGACGGCGAACGGGCGCGCCAAGGTCAACAAGACCACCGAAGGCTTTGTGAAAATTCTGGCCGACGCCAAGACCGACCGCGTGCTCGGCGTGCAGCTCATTTGCGCCGATGCCGGCAACATGATCGCGGAAGCCGCCATCGCCATGGAATTCGGCGCCTCGGCGGAAGACATCGCGCGCACCTGCCACGCCCATCCGACGCTGCCGGAGGCGGTCAAGGAAGCCGCGATGGCGGTGGCGAAGCGCGCGATACATATGTGATACTCGTCCCGACAGTTCATAAGAAACTTTCGGGGAGTGAAAATGGCCAAAGGTCACAAGGATAAAGTCGCGGTCATCACCGGGGCCGCGAACGGCATCGGGCAGGCATTCGCCAAGCGGCTGGCCGAGGAAGGCGTCGATATTGCGGTGGTCGATCTCGCCGACGGCGCGGCAACCGTAAAGCTGGTCGAAGCGGCCGGCCGCACCGCCATCGCCGTCAAATGCGACGTGTCGTCGGAAGACGCGGTCGCCGCCATGGCCAAGCAGGTGAATGCCAAATTCAGCCATGTCGACATCGTGGTGAATTGCGCCGGCATTTTCCCGCAGAAAGAATTTCCCCGAAATGACATTCGCCGATTGGCGCAAGGTTATCTCGACCAATCTCGACAGTACGTTTCTGGTGAGCGCGGCTTTCGTGCCGGGCATGCGGGCGCGCAAATGGGGCCGCGTCGTCAACATGGCCTCGAGCACGCTTGGTTCGGTGGTGACAGGGTTCGCGCATTATGTCGCGAGCAAGGGAGGCATTGTCGGCTTCACGCGCGCGCTGGCGAGCGATCTCGCGGGTGACGGCATCACCGTCAACGCCATCGCGCCGGGTCTGACCCGCTCGCCCGGCACGCTGGTGCGGGCGCCGCGCCCCGGCTTCAAGACGATGGACGAGGAATTCGCCGCGGTCGCCAGCATGCAGGCGATCAAGCGGCCGGAAGTGCCGGACGACCTGGTGGGTGCCATCTCGTTTTTGACCAGCGATGACGCGGCTTTCATCACCGGGCAGACGCTTAATGTCGATGGCGGAAGGGTGCGAAGTTAATTTCCGGCCGCGCCTTATTTCCGGCGGCAGGCCAGCTTACATTTTCCACATGCCGCCGATGCCGCCTAAGCGCCGCCGCCCGCTTCGCACGCTCTGGGTAATTCTTGCCCTGCTGTTTTTGCTGGAAGCGTGGCTATGGGATCATCTCGAACCGATCGTCGCGCGCGGCGTCAATTTTCTGCCGTGGGACAAGTTCAAGAATTCGTCTGCGGCAAATGATCGAAGGACTGCCGCCTTGGGCGACGTTGTTCGTCTTCATCGTGCCATTTATTTTGATGCTGCCGCTGAAATTCCTCGAAGTCTATTTTCTGGCGACGCGAAACTGGCTGGGCGCGATCGGCGTCATTCTTTTCGTCAAACTGGCCGGCCTCGGCGTCACGGCATTCATTTTCGACGTGACACGCGAGAAATTATTGCAGATGGCGTGGTTTGCGCGGATGTATGAATGGGTGCTTGAACTGCGCGATTGGGCGCATGCCATCACCGAGCCGGTGCGCGAACGCGTGCGGCAATTGACATGGATGCTTAAGCCGCAGCGCGCCGGACGTTTTCTGCGCCATTTCCTGCGCGTGCGGCGTAATGCCTATCGCCGGCGCGCCGCGTAATTAGAATAGATGCACGGCGTGCGGTGCCCAAAGTCCGAGCGCGGTGAAAGCCAAGCCCAATAAAACCGAGCAGCCCGCCGGAAACCAGCCAGCACAGCAATGCCGGTGATCAGGTCGGCCGAGGCCATCACGATGCCGATCTGAAAGGCGGCCGAGGCGAATTCGTATTGATGATAGCGCGCCATGGTGTGTTCGCGCTTTTCGTCGAAGCCCTTGGCTTTTTCGGCGAGTTGCTTGCGGCCTTCCATGGTTTTTTCGTCGTCGTCGTAACGGTCGGCGGTCTTTTTCCAGGCGTCGATTTGTTTGACGTAGGCTGCCTTGGCGCCCGCATCGGCGGCGCTATCGGCACCAATTTGTGCCGTTTCGGCGGCCGTGCGCAGCAAGGTCATGCGAATGGTCTTGGCCTGAAAAAACGCCCAGGTGTCGTTGGCTTCGACGTTATAGGTGAGCGCGGCGGTTTGTGCGCTTTTGCCCAAGGTTTCGGAAAACGCCAGAAACAGCGCCAGCACCGCGATCAGCAGCGCAATCCGCTTATTGCCACTATGCGAGGCGTGCTCGGCATGCTCGACATGTTCCAGGTTTTCGTGTGCGCTCATCGTCGTCCCCTCTAAATTATTGACCGGCGACGATGATACGAAATCGGCGCGACACGCAAGGGGATTGAAGGTGCAGTTACGCGCGTGGATGGGCGCTGGCGTAAACTTCCAATAAACGCTCGGAATCGACGGCGGTATAGATTTGCGTCGTCGATAGCGAGGCGTGCCCGAGCAGTTCCTGGATGGCGCGCAGGTCGCCGCCGCGCGCCAGCAGGTGCGTGGCAAAGGAATGCCGCAGCGCATGCGGCGTCGCGCTGTCGGGCAGGCCGAGCGCACCGCGCATCCGCGCCATGGCCAGTTGCACGATGCGCGGGCCGAGCTGGCCCGCCGCGCGCGCCGATAAACAGCGGGCCGTCCGGCGGCAGATCGAGCGGGCACAGCGCGATATAATCTGCGATCAGCTTGGTCACTTGCGGCAGCACCGGCACCATGCGCGATTTGTTGCCCTTGCCGGTGACGGTGAGCGCGTCGCCCACGCCCGGCACCGGCGCTTGTTTACGCGTGAGGCCAAGCGCTTCGGCGATGCGCAGGCCCGAACCATAGAGCAGGCCGAGCACCGCGGCATCGCGCGCCAGGATCCAGGGCTCGCGCGTTTCGCCGGCGCGAATTTCGGCGTCGGCCATGCGCTTGGCATCTTTAATGGCGAGCGGTTTGGGCAGGCTGCGCGCCAGCTTGGGCGTACGAATGGCCGCGAGCGCGCCGACCTTGCCCTTGCCGTTGCGTTCGAGAAATCGCGCAAACGAGCGCGCGCCGGCGAGCCCGCGCATCAGTGTGCGGTTGCCCGCGCCGGCCGCACGGCGCGCCGCCATGAAGGCGCGCACATCCGCTGGCGTCAGTCTGGCCAGGGTTTTAAGCGAAGGTAGTCCGCCCAGATGCCCGGCGAGAAAGCCGAGGAATTGGCCAACGTCGCGCTCATAGGCTTCCAGGGTCTTTCCCGACATGCGTTTCTCAGCGCCGAGAAAGGCCAGCCAACCGGCGATTTCCGCGGTGACGTCGGGGGCGATTGCGATTGGCGAAGTCATGTCTATGTCTGCCGTCCTGGGAGGCAGCGTAGAAGGCCTTCGTTCACCCTTTCTTAAACCGCCGGAATCGGCCAGACCAAGCGCATGATCCCGAAAAGTGGGAACCGGTTTTCGGATAAGATCATGCGAAAGAAATAGTCATGGCAACGCGCATTGTCGACGTTCTGGTGCCGGTGGCGCTCGACCAAACCTATTCCTACCAGGTGCCTGAGGGGCTCGAACTCGCGCCCGGCGATGTGGTGTGCGTGCCGCTGGGCGCGCGCGGCGAGACCACGGGCGTGGTCTGGGCCGAAAACGCCACGCCCAATCCGCGCCTGCATAACCGCATGAAAGATGTGGTCAGCAAACTCGATGTGCCGCCGCTCAAAGCTGAATTGCGCCAATTCGTCGATTGGGTCGCCGGCTATACGCTGTCGGCGCGTGGCACGGTGTTGCGCATGGCTTTGCGCATGGGCGAGCATCTTGGGCCGGCGCGCGAACGCGTCGGCGTGCGATTGTCCGGACCTGCGCCTGCAAGAATGACTCCGGCGCGGGCGCGCGCGTTTGATTTTTTTGCCGATGGGCTCACCCATTCTAAATCGCAAGCCGCGCACGAGGCAAATGTCAGCGCCGGCGTCATCGACGGCTTGATCGACGAAGGCACGCTGGAAACCGTCGTGCTGCCGCCTGAAAAAGTCACGCAGCCGCCCGATCCGGATTATCGCAAGCCCGATTTTGCGCTGATGCAATTGGCCGCCGGCGACGCGCTGCGCACCACCGTTGATCAGGGCGGCTATACGGTGACGCTGCTCGACGGCGTAACGGGTTCGGGCAAGACCGAGGTCTATTTCGAGGGCGTCGCTGAAAATATCCGGCACGGATGCCAGACCTTGATCCTGATGCCGGAAATCGCGCTCACCGCGCAATTCCTCGACCGCTTCACCGAGCGTTTCGGTACGCGGCCGGCCGAATGGCATTCGCAATTGTCGCCGCGCCTGCGCGCGCGCACCTGGGCCGCGGTGGCCGCGAACGAAGTACAAGTCGTGGTCGGCGCGCGCTCGGCGCTGTTTTTGCCTTATGCCGATCTGGGCCTGATCGTGGTCGATGAGGAACACGACCCGGCCTACAAGCAAGAAGACGGCGCGCATTATCACGCCCGCGACATGGCGGTGGTGCGCGGACGCATCGCGAAAATTCCCGTGTTGCTCGCTTCCGCGACGCCATCGGTCGAATCGGAGGTCAATGCGCGGCGCGGACGCTACAAACGCATTCATTTGCCCGAACGTTTCGGCGGCGCGCAGCTGCCCTCGATCGAGGCCATCGACTTGCGGCGCGAAGGTCCGCCGCGCGGGCGATTCATTTCGCCCAAGCTCGCCGAGGCGGTGCAGGTGTCGTTAGAGCGCGGCGAGCAGGCACTATTGTTTCTCAACCGCCGCGGCTTTGCGCCGCTCACATTATGCCGCGCCTGCGGCTTTCGCATGCAATGTCCGAATTGCGACGCGTGGCTGGTCGATCACCGCTTCAAGAGGCGGCTCGTGTGCCACCATTGCGGTTACAACACGTCAACGCCGAACGAATGCCCGAACTGCCACGCCACCGAAAGTTTCGCGCCGGTAGGGCCGGGCGTCGAGCGGCTGGAGCAGGAGGCGGCCGAGCTGTTTCCCGACAAGCGCATTCTGGTGCTCTCGAGCGATCTGGTGGAATCCATGGAGCGCTTGCGCCAGGAACTCGACGACGTGGCGGCGGGCCGCTTTGATATTGTCATCGGCACGCAACTGGTGGCCAAGGGCCATCATTTCCCCAAGCTCAATCTGGTCGGCATTGTCGATGCCGATCTCGGTCTCGGCAATGGCGATCCGCGCGCGGCCGAGCGCACCTTCCAGCTTTTGCATCAGGTGGTCGGGCGTGCCGGGCGCGAGGAGGGGCGGGGCATCGGTTTTCTGCAAACCCATCAGCCCGAGCATCCGGTGATGAAGGCGCTGATCCTGGGCGACCGCGAGGCGTTCTATTCGAGCGAGATCGCGCTGCGCGAAGCGACGGCCTATCCGCCGTTCGGGCGGCTCGCCAGCCTGGTGATCACGGCCAATGAGCGGCACGCGGCGGAAAGCTACGGCCGGGCGCTTGCCTCGACCGCGCCCAAGGACGCGAGCGTGCGTGTCTTGGGGCCGGCCGAGGCGCCGATCGCGGTCGTGCGCGGGCGCCATCGATTCCGGATTTTGGTGAAGGCGCCGCGCGAGTTCAATCTGTCGGCCTATTTGCGCGAATGGCTCGCGGCGGCGCCGAAAACCCGCGGCAATGTGAAGCTCGAGGTCGACGTCGACCCGCAGAGCTTTTTTTAGGCGGCCACGCGCTCCGGCGGCGCCATGAATTCCGGCCCGATCGGGCTCGACACCGTCGCGGTGAGGATGCGGTCGATCTCTGCCAGGGCGGCCGCGTCGAGTTTCCAGCCATAGACCTGATCGATCGGATCGAGTTGTTCGGGCTTGCGCGCACCCCACAAAGCAAAGCCCTCGCCTTGCTTGTCTAGAATCCATCGCAAAGCCAGATGGACGACGCGTTTGCCGTAATTGTCTTGCGCGAAACGATCGAGCTGCTTGACCGCCTGCAGATATTGCTCGAAGCGCGGCGCCCGGAATTTCGGATCGCTGCGCGCGCAGATCGTCGGCCGGAAAATTCGTGGCCGCCGTCATCTTGCCGGCGAGCAGACCGCGGCAGAGCGCGCCATAGGCCAGCGTCACGATCTTGTTGCGGCCGGCATAGGGTAGTACCTCCCGCTCGACTTCGCGTTCGAACAGATTGTAAGGCGGCTGGACAGTATGCAGCGGCGCCACCGCGCGGAACGCTTCCATTTGCTTGGGAGAGAAATTGCTGACGCCGATGGCGCGGATTTTTCCGGCCTTCAACAAATCGCTTCATGGCGCCGGCGGTCTCTTCGATCGGCACGCTCGGATCGGGCCAATGCACCTGGTAGAGATCGATGACGTCGGTTTGCAGCCGGCGCAGCGAATCGTCGATCTCTTTCATGATGCGCGTCCGGCTGGCGTTGCGGAACGGCTTGCCGTCCTTCCAGTCGAGCGCGACTTTGGTGGCGATGATGACCTCGGCGCGCCGCCCGCCTTCGGCCAGGGCCTTGCCGACGATTTCCTCGGAGTGGCCGAAACCATAGACCGGCGCGGTGTCGATCAGCGTGATGCCGCGATCGACCGCGGCATTGGATGGTGCGGATCGACTGCGCATCGTCGCTGCCGCCCCACATCCAGCCGCCAATGGCCCAGGTGCCGAGCGCGATGCGCGATGGCTTGAGGGTGGTGCCGGGAATTTGGGTTAATTCGATAGTTGATGGTTGCATTTGCAAGGCCTCACTTTGATCAAGATTGCCCGACGCCCCGCCAGCACACTCAAAAGTGGCGATGCGGACTTGAAATAAAAGAGCGCGTGCGTCCCGCAGAGCGCAGGCCAGCTTTTCAAATCCGCCTATTCGACTAACGATCTAATTAGGCGCGCGGCTCCGGCCGCCGGCCGCCCGGTTGCAGCAGCACGCAGGCCGCGGCGGCGAAAATCAACGCAAATCCAATGATATCGGGCGTGGTCGGCCGCTCGCCCAGAAACACGGTCGAGGCGGTGACGCCGACCACCGGCACCAGCAGCGCGCCGATCGAGGCGGTAACGGTTGGCAGCCGTCCGACGATGGACCACCACAGGAAATGCGCCAGGCCGACGCCGAACAAACCGACATAGGCGACAGCCAGGATCGAAGGCACGTGCAGCGGCCACAAGTGCGGATAGCCATCGAATATGAAAGTGCCGGCGGCGATGAACAGGAAACCGAACAGCAATTGCCAGGCCGCATTGGCCAATGGCGGGACCGTGGCCTTCACCCATTTCATATAGACGGTGGCGAAGGCCCAGCCGAACGCGCAGCCGAGCGACAAAAATACCGTGGCCGGAAATCCGTTGGCGAACAGCGGCCAGCAAAGCGTCGTCAAGCCGGCAACACATAACGCAAAGGCCAGCATGCCGATCCGGTTCAGCCTATCGCCGAGCATGAGCCAGCCCAGAATCGTGGCCCAGATCGGCATCGAATAAGTGATGATGATGGCGCGCGAGGTTTCGCCGTACATTTGCGCGAAGCCGGACAGAATCTGAAACACCGCGACGTTGAAAAATCCGGCCACCATGACGTGAAAATATTCGCCGCGCGGCACGCGCAAATTATGGCCGGTGGCCATGGCCGCCGTGAACAGCGTTATCGCGCCGATGCCGGAACCGGCAAAGCGCAGGCTCCACGGCGTCATTTCATGCAACGCCACCGCCGCGGCGATCCAGTTGAAGCCCCAGGCAAACGCCAGCAGTACGACCAGCAGCTTGGCTTTGGCGTCGGCGTCCGCTTTCAAGATTTGACCCTCGCGGGAAAATCGCTGGCGGTCGTGTCGCATGGGGTCATGATAGGAAATCCGCTGCCCGGCTCGGCAAAATCGCGCGCAGGCTATACCGCGCCGCCGCCTGGTCGGTCCATGACGGTGTGGATCGAGACCGATGACCGTCAGGGGATCCGGTGGACGCCATCCGCACGGCGTAAATTTTAGGACACAAATGGGCCTGCGGCTTAAAGCCCGCCATGTTGCACCGCAGTTGCCGCCGTGTTAGCTAGCCCTTGATTTCGTGAGGTTTTCGCGGGCTTTCGGGGCGCCCCCGGAAATCGGAATTCCCTGTTGGATTCCAATAGTTTGCGCCGCCGTCCGCGCGGTGCGCGGCCTGTAGATGAAGTAACGAAAACGAGCGTCCAGTGGCAGGCGAAGACCCGATTATCTCCGGAATGGCTGGCCGATATGCCGGCGCGTTGTTCGATCTTGCCCGCGATGGCAAGGCGATCGACAGCGTTAAATCCGACCTCGAACAGTTCGACGCCATGATCGCCGGTAGTCCCGATTTGAGCCGGCTGGTCCGCAGCCCGGTTTTCGGCGTCGACGATCAACTCAAGGCGATTTCGGCGATTCTCGACAAGGCCAAGATCAAGGGTCTCGCCGCCAATTTCCTGCGCGTCATCACCACCAATCGGCGGCTGTTTGCGCTGCGCAACATGATCCGCGGCTATCGCGCGCTTGTCGCCAAGTACAAGGGCGAGGTCAGCGCCGAGGTCACGGTGGCCGAGAAACTCAGCGAGAAGAATCTCGACGCGCTCAAGAGCGCACTTAAATCGGTAACCGGCGGCAAGGACATCGACATGGATGTCAGGATCGACCCCGCCATCATCGGCGGCTTGATCGTCAAGGTCGGCAGCCGCATGGTCGATAGTTCACTCCGCACCAAACTCAATTCAATCAAGTTCGCGATGAAAGAGGCACGCTGATGGATATCCGCGCCGCAGAAATTTCCGCCATCCTGAAAGAGCAGATCAAGAACTTCGGCGAGGAAGCCGAAGTTTCGGAGGTCGGCCAGGTATTGTCCGTCGGCGACGGCATCGCCCGCGTCTACGGCCTCGATAATGTGCAAGCCGGCGAAATGGTCGAGTTCGAGAACGGCGTGCGCGGCATGGCGCTCAATCTGGAAACCGACAACGTCGGCATCGTGATTTTCGGCAACGACCGCGAAATCATGGAAGGCCAGACCGTCAAGCGCACCGGCTCGATCGTGGACGTGCCGGTCGGCAAGGGCCTGCTCGGCCGCGTGGTCGACGCGCTCGGCAATCCAATCGACGGCAAGGGCCCGATCAAATCCGACGAGCGCAAGCGCGTCGACGTCAAGGCGCCCGGCATCATTCCGCGCAAATCGGTCAACGAGCCGATGGCGACCGGCCTCAAGGCCATCGACGCGCTGATTCCGATCGGCCGTGGTCAGCGCGAACTGATCATCGGCGACCGCCAGACCGGCAAGACCGCGATCGCGCTCGACACCATCCTCAATCAAAAGCCGCTCAACGCGCAGACCGACGAGAAGATCAAGCTCTATTGCGTCTATGTCGCGGTCGGCCAGAAGCGCTCCACCGTCGCGCAGTTCGTTAAGGTGCTGGAAGAGCAGGGCGCGCTCGATTATTCGATCATCATCGCCGCCACCGCCTCAGATCCGGCGCCGATGCAGTTCCTGGCGCCGTTCTCCGGCTGCACCATGGGCGAATATTTCCGCGACAACGGCATGCACGCCGTCATCGTTTATGACGATCTGTCGAAACAGGCGGTCGCTTATCGCCAGATGTCGCTGCTGCTGCGCCGCCCGCCTGGCCGCGAAGCCTATCCCGGCGACGTGTTCTATCTGCATTCGCGCTTGTTGGAGCGCGCCGCCAAGATGAACGACGATAATGGCGGCGGTTCGCTCACCGCGCTGCCGATCATCGAAACCCAGGCCAACGACGTGTCGGCCTATATCCCGACCAACGTCATTTCGATCACCGACGGGCAGATCTTTTTGGAAACCGACCTTTTCTATCAGGGCATCCGGCCGGCGGTGAACGTCGGTCTATCGGTGTCGCGCGTCGGTTCCGCCGCGCAGACCAAGGCGATGAAAAAAGTCGCCGGCAAGATCAAGGGCGAGTTGGCGCAATATCGTGAGATGGCCGCCTTCGCGCAGTTCGGCTCGGACCTGGACGCTACCACCCAGCGCATGCTCAGCCGCGGCTCGCGCCTGACCGAGTTGCTCAAGCAGCCGCAGTTCTCGCCGATGAAGATGGAAGAGCAGGTCGCCGTCATTTACGCCGGCGTCAACGGCTTTCTCGACAAGTTCGAGGTGCCGCGTGTGCGCGCCTTCGAAAGCGGGTTGCTGACGCTGATGCGCACCAAACACATGGATTTGCTCGACAGCATCCGCAAGAGCGGCGATCTCTCCAAGGAAGACGAGGCCAAGCTCAAGGACGTGGTCGAAGGCTACGCGAAGAGTTTCACTTAAGTTCTGACCAAGGGCGACTGATAAGCGATGGCTTCTCTCAAAGACATGCGCGTTCGCATCGCCTCCACCAAGGCGACGCAGAAGATCACCAAGGCCATGCAGATGGTCGCGGCGAGCAAGCTGCGCCGTGCGCAGGTGGCGGCGGAAGCCGCGCGGCCGTTCGCCGAACGCATGGACCGCGTGCTGGGTAACATCGCGGCCGGCGTGGCCGGCAGCGATTCGGCGCCGCGCCTTTTGGCCGGCACCGGGGCCGACAAGGTGCACCTGCTGGTCGTGTGCACCGCCGAGCGCGGGCTGTGCGGCGCTTTCAATTCTTCGATCGTGCGGCTGGCGCGCGAGCACATCAACAAACTCGCCAACCAGGGCAAAGAGGTCAAAATCCTCTGCGTCGGGCGCAAGGGCGCCGACCAGCTGCGCCGCGTTTATGAGAAGCAGATCGTCGAAATCGTCGAGTTGCGCGGCGTCAAGCAGATGGGCTTTGCGCAGGCGCAGATGGTCGCCGACAAGATCATCGCGCGTTTCGACAGCAACGAGTTCGATGTCTGCACGGTGTTTTTCTCGCGCTTCAAATCGGTGATCCAGCAGATCCCGACCGCGCTGCAGATCATTCCGCCGGTGTTCGAGCCGGCCGCCAAGGATGGCGGGCCGAGCGCGGCTTACGAATATGAACCCGAAGAAGAGGAAATCCTCGGCGACCTGTTGCCGCGCAATCTGTCGATCCAGGTGTTCCGCGCGCTTCTGGAAAACGCCGCTTCCGAGCAAGGCGCGCGCATGAGCGCGATGGACAACGCGACCCGCAACGCCGGCGAAATGATCCGCAAGCAGACCCTCACTTATAACCGCACGCGCCAGGCGATGATCACCAAGGAATTGATCGAGATCATCTCCGGCGCCGAAGCGCTTTAATTCCAAGTAACGAGGACGACATGGCCACACCACAAAATGCAACCGGCAAAATCACCCAGGTCATCGGCGCCGTCGTCGACGTGCAGTTCGAGGGCGACCTGCCGGCGATTTTGAATGCGCTCGAGACCACGAACGGCGGCAACCGGCTGGTGCTCGAAGTCGCCCAGCATCTCGGCGAATCGACCGTGCGCACCATCGCTATGGACACGTCCGAAGGTCTGGTGCGCGGGCAGGAATGCACCGACACTGGCAAGCCGATCTCGGTTCCGGTCGGCCCCGGCACGTTGGGGCGCATCATGAATGTGATCGGCGAGCCGGTTGACGAAGCCGGTCCGGTCAAAGGCGTCGAACGCCGCGCCATCCATCAGCCGACCCCGAGCTATACCGAGCAATCGACCGAAGCGCAGATCCTGATCACCGGCATCAAAGTGGTCGATCTGCTGGCGCCCTACGCGCGCGGCGGCAAGATCGGCCTGTTCGGCGGCGCCGGCGTCGGCAAGACCGTGCTCATTCAGGAGCTGATCAATAACGTCGCGAAGGCGCACGGCGGCTATTCGGTGTTCGCCGGCGTCGGCGAGCGTACGCGCGAGGGCAACGATCTTTATCACGAGATGATCGAGTCGGGCGTCAACAAGGACCCGCATGAACATGGCGGTTCGACCGAAGGTTCCAAATGCGCGCTGGTGTTCGGCCAGATGAACGAGCCGCCAGGGCGCGCGCGCCCGCGTCGGCCTCACCGGCCTGACGGTGGCGGAATATTTCCGCGACCAGGGCCAGGACGTGTTGTTCTTCGTCGACAACATTTTCCGCTTCACGCAGGCCGGTTCGGAAATGTCGGCGCTGCTTCGGCCGCATTCCTTCGGCCGTGGGCTATCAGCCGACACTGGCCACCGACATGGGCGCGCTGCAGGAGCGCATCACCACGACAACCAAGGGCTCGATCACCTCAGTGCAGGCCATTTACGTTCCGGCCGACGACTTGACCGATCCGGCGCCGGCCACTTCGTTCGCCCATCTGGACGCGACCACCGTGCTGTCGCGCGATATCGCCGCCAAGGGCATTTATCCGGCGGTCGATCCGCTCGACTCGACCTCGCGCATGCTCTCGCCCTTGATCGTGGGGGAGGAGCATTACGCCATCGCGCGCCAGGTTCAGCAGGTGTTGCAGCGCTACAAGGCGTTGCAGGACATCATCGCCATTCTGGGCATGGACGAATTGTCGGAAGAGGACAAAACCGCGGTGGCGCGCGCGCGCAAGATCGAGCGCTTCTTGTCGCAGCCGTTCTTCGTCGCCGAAGTGTTCACCGGCTCGCCCGGCAAACTCGTGGACCTCGCCGACACCATCAAGGGCTTCAAGGGCCTCGTCGAAGGCAAATACGATCATCTGCCGGAAGCCGCCTTCTACATGGTCGGCACCATCGAAGAGGCGGTCGAAAAGGGCAAGAAACTCGCGGCCGAAGCGGCAGTTAAGATCGGACGAGCAAAGATCATGGCCAATTTTCATTTCGAACTGGTTTCGCCGGAAAAGCTGCTGTTCTCCGGCGAGGTCGAGCAGGTTGACGTGCCGGGCGCCGAGGGCGATTTCGGCGTGCTTGCCGGCCATGCGCCGATGGTCTCGACCTTGCGGCCGGGAATTCTGACCGTTTACGCCGCCTCGGGCGAGCAAAAGATCGTCGTCCTGGGCGGCTTTGCTGAAGTATCGGCCGACGGTCTCACCGTGCTCGCCGATGTCGCCGAGGCGGTCGCCGATATCGACCGCGGCATGATCACCGACAAGATCGGCGAACTTGAGGAGCGCATCGAGAAGACGGAAGCCGGCTCGACGCTCGACCGTCTGATCACGCGGCTCGATCACTACAAGACCATCGACCGGCATTTGACCGGCACGGCGATGCATTAAGCAGTGTCATGGCCGGGCTTGTCCCGCCCATCTCGCTTAGGCGGGCGTGCTTATTTCCCAAACTTGGAAAATTCCGCCACCACCCGCTCATAGTTCGCGCGTTTGAACGGCACGACCAATTCCGGCAATTCTGCCATCGCCACCCAGCGCCAGTCGATGAATTCCGGATCGTGCGCGCCGGCCGGATTGGCAATGTCGATCTCGCTGTCTTCGCCGGTGAAACGCAGCGCGTACCATTTCTGTTTTTGCCCGCGATATTTGCCGCCCCAGGCCTCGCCGATAATGTCGCGCGGAATATCGTAAGCCAGCCAGTCCGCGATCTCGCCGAGCTTTTGCACCGAGCGGATATTGGTTTCCTCGTAAAGCTCGCGCAGCGCGGCCTGGTACGGGTCTTCATTTTCGTCGATACCGCCTTGCGGCATCTGCCAGACATGGGTGGCGTCGATATGTTCGGGGCCGCTGGAGCGGCGGCCGATAAAAACGAGGCCGGCGCGGTTGAGCACCATGATGCCGGCGCAGGGGCGGTAGGGCAGGGATTCGTATGGGGGCATCTATTACCTTGTTTTGCCCGGACGCTGTGTCGAAGCGGGCGATCCGCGAGCTTAGATTTTGCTCATTGAGATAACGGACTGTGGATGCACCATCAAGGGATGCAAGCGCCGCGCCAGTGAAAGCGTCAGCTCGACTTCGCCTTGTTCGCCACCATGGTGACCGGCACCAGCACGAAGCCGCGGCCTTCCACCTTTTTGGCCCATTCGGCGATGCGCGCGATAGTCGCCGGCTGCGCGGTGGCAATGCCGACCGCGCTGCCATTGTCGCGCGCCGTCAATTCGAGCCGCGCCAAGAGCCTGATCGATCGCGCCCGGCGTCGGCACCGCGTCGATCACCAGGTCGGTCTTGGCGAAGGGCAAATTGTGGCTGCCGGCGATCTGGCCGGCGACGCTGCGCGGCGAGGAGCCGTCATCGACATAGATCAAGCCGCGCTTGGCGGTCTCGCGCAGCACCGGCGCCAGCGCCGGTTCGGACGACGTGAAGCGTGCGCCCATGTAACTTGCGATCCCGACATAGCCCTTGAACCGGCTCATCAGCCAATGCAGCCGGTCGATGTTTTGATCGGGCGTGAGCGAGGTGAGCAGCGTCTGCGGGCCGGGATCGTTGTCGGGATAGTCGAACGGCTCCATCGGCACTTGCAGCAGCACTTCGTGATTTTCGGCACGCGCGTGCTCCGCCAGTTTTTCGAGATCGGTGCCATAAGGCGCGATCGCGAAGGTCACCGGCGCCGGCAATTTGGTGAAGGCGTCGGCGGTGCCGGACGCACTGATACCCAGCCCGCCGACCACGATGGCGATGCGCGGCAAATCCTTCTGGTTCGGCGGCAATTCGATCGGATGCGCGTAGACCGCCGAAGCACGCTTGCCATCGGCGCCGATCTGCGGAATCGCGCCATGGCGAGTCATTTCCAGAAGATTTTGGTCGGCCGGCGGCATCGGAGTCGCGGGCGAATTGCCGGGAATGATCACGTCCTGGCTCTTGCCGTTCGAGCCGTCGATGATGGTGACGGTTTTGCTGCCGGGCGGCGGCGCTACAGCCTTTGCGGCTGCGGCCGCTATGGCCGCCGCTAGCGCCGGATCGGCCGGCTTTTCGGCCATGCCGTCATGGCGGGAGTGCTCCTTGCCGTCGCCATTATCCGGTTTGGCTTGAACTGTTGCCGGTAATTTGGTGGCGACCACCGCCACCGGCTCGCCGCCCAGAGGATCGTTGACGACCAGCGCCCAGGTTACCGCCAACAGGCCGAACAGCCCCAGTGCCCCGGCCAAAATCTGCGGCGCGGCGGCGGTTAATTTCGACGGTTGCTTGCGCTTGCCTCGGCCGGGCTCCTGGCCGAGCGGGGCGTTCAGGTCATCCGATGACACGGCCGCTATCCTTGCGACGATCTTTGCGAATCATCGCAGGAGTCTAGCACGCGGCGGGGCCACCTCTCCCCGTTTGGGGGAGAGGTTAAGCGCCGTTCTAGTTCGGAACCGGCGTCTTGGAGGACGGCGGGAAGGCCGAATTCACCTGGGTGCCGCGCAGCAGGTCCAACGCCATATGGAGCGCCTTGTCGTCCTTGGTGTCCGGCGGAACATAGGACTGCGAGCCGGTCTGCTCGGTGCCTTCGGCCGCCTTGAGATGGCCGCGCAGCGAGGCTTCGCCCTTGGTGTTGGTGTCGGTTTTGGCTTTGATGTCCTCAGGCACGTCCTGCATCACCTCGATGTCGGGCGAGATGCCCTTGGCCTGGATCGAGCGGCCGGACGGCGTGTAGTAGCGCGCCGTGGTCAGCCGCAACGCGCCGTTGCCGTTGCCGAGCGGGATGATGGTCTGCACCGAACCCTTGCCGAATGAGCGGGTACCGACAACCGTGACACGGCGGTGATCCTGCAACGCGCCGGCGACGATTTCCGACGCCGAGGCCGAACCGCCGTTGATCAGCACGATCACCGGCTTGCCATTGGTGAGATCGCCCGGCCGCGCGTTGAAGCGCTGCGTCTCCTCGGCATTGCGGCCGCGGGTGGAGACGATCTCGCCCTTTTGCAGGAAGGCATCCGAAACCGAGATCGCCTGGTCGAGCAAGCCGCCCGGATTATTGCGCAGGTCGAGGATATAGCCCTTGAGCTTGTCGTTGCTCACTTTGGCGGTGATGTCCGTGATCGCCTTCTTGAGGCCGTCGGTGGTCTGTTCGTTGAACTGCGTCATGCGAATATAGCCGACGTCGTCGCCTTCGACCGACGAGCGCACGGCGCGCACGCGAATGACGTCGCGGGTGAGCGAAATCTCAAGCGGCTTGTCGCTGCCCTTGCGCATCACCGTGAGCTTGATCTTGGTGTTGATCGGCCCGCGCATTTTCTCGACCGCTTGGTTCAAAGTCAGGCCTTGCACCTGCTCGTCGTCGAGCTTGGTAATAATGTCATTGGCGAGGATGCCGGCCTTGGCTGCGGGCGTTTCGTCGATCGGCGCCACCACCTTGATCAAGCCGTCTTCCATGGTGACCTCGATGCCGAGCCCGCCGAATTCGCCGCGGGTCTGCACCTGCATGTCGCGGAAGCTCTTGGCATCCATGTAGCTCGAATGCGGATCGAGCCCGGCCAGCATGCCGTTGATCGCGGATTCGATCAGTTTGGCGTCGTCCGGCTTCTCGACATAGTCGGCGCGCACGCGCTCGAATACATCGCCGAACAGATTGAGCTGCCGGTAGGTATCGGCCACCGCCGCCTTGGCGCTGCCGCTAAACATGACCGAGTGCGGTTGAACCGCGAGCAGCGTCATCGCCGCTCCCGCCGCCACGCCGAGAAGAATGAGTGAGGTCTTGCGCATCATCCGCGAACCTTTTCGCCTTCGCCAGCCGCCCACCATGGGCCTGGATCAACGGGAGTCCCGTCCTTACGAAATTCAATATAGAGCACCGGCTGGGCTGAACCTGTCGCGAGGATAGAAGCGATATGGGAGGCAGTTCCCATCACCGCAACCGGTTCTCCGGCCAGCACGAACTGTCCGAGATCAACTGATATCCGATCCATCCCAGCGAGCAAGACATGATACCCGCCGCCGACATTGAGGATCAAGAGTTGTCCATAGGATCGGAACGGCCCGGCATAAACGACCCAGCCGTCGGCCGGCGCGGTAACTTGCGCGTCGGCGCGGGTAGCGATGGAAAGGCCCTTTTCCAGTCCGCCGCTACCATCGGGCGCCCCGAATTCCTTCAATTTGACGCCATTAACCGGGATCGGAACATGTCCCCGCAGCGAAACAAAGGCAATCGCCGGCGCCAGCCGTCCCGGATCGCGAAATGCCGATAGCGCCGGGCGGCTGTCGCTGCGGGCTGCCTCGCGGGCGTCCCGAATCGCCGGGTCGAGGCCCTGTTCCAGTTTGGCGATCAAATCTTTGAGATTGTCGACATTACGGGCCAAATCGCCGGCGCGAGCGCGCTCGGCCACCAGCGCCTTCTCGCTTTCGGCTTGCTGCTTTTGCCGCGCCTCGACCAGCGCGGTCATGCGTATGCGCTCGCCATCGAGCGCGGCGACTTCGGATTTGAGCCGGTCGCGCTCGGCGGCGATTTTTTTGCGCAAATTGAGAAGTTCCGAGAGGTCGCTGGCGAGCGCCTCAACTTCGTGGCGCATTTCAGGCAATACCGCGCCCAGCACCATGGCGGTGCGCACGGCTTGCAATGCGTCTTCCGGCGAAGCGATCAGCGCCGGCGGCGGCCTGCGGCCGATGCGTTGAAGCGCGGCCAAAACTTCGCCGATCACGGCGCGCCGCCCGTCGAGTGAGGTGCGAATGCTGCGTTCATTGTCGTCGAGCGGTTTGAGACGGTTTTCGGTGGCATCGATGCTAGCCTCGACGCCGCGCAGCCGGCCCGCGGTGTCGATCAGATCCTGGTTGAGTTTGCGCCGGTCGGCGCCGATCTGCTCGATCTCGCCCTTGAGCGCGGCTTCGGTCTCGATCGATTTGCGCTGGGCGTCGCGCGCGGCCAGAAGTTCCTGGTCGTGCTGCTTGAGCGTCTCTAATTTTTCCTGTGTCGCGGTTTGCGCGCCGGCTGGCGCGACTGCCATTGCGGCCAAAAGCCCGGCGATAACCGCCGAGCGCAGAATCAGGCTGCTGTTTGGGCAAATCATCGCAGCCAAGTTACGCTCAACGGTTGTTCCGGCAAGGCATTTGTGGGGTTCATTGCGTAGCCAGTTTATGCGTGCGGATTAAGTCCAATGTGGGACGCTCCAGGCAAGCAACATCACCCGTGTTTATTACCGGCCCCGGGTAAGAGGGAAGTAGGGACTACCCCCGATGATACGGATGCCCGGTCAGGATCGTGGTGGCGCGGTAGATCTGTTCCAAGAGCATCACGCGTACCAATTGATGCGGCCAAGTCGCCGCGCCGAAGGCCAGTCGCAATTCGGCCTTGTCGCGCAGGCCGGGCGCTAGTCCGTCGGCGCCGCCGATAACAAAGACGGCCGCCGGCCGGTCATTGCCGCGCCACGCCGCCAATTGGGCGGCGAGGTCGGCGCTGTCGAGATTCTTGCCGTTGGCTTCCAGTAGCGTGACCGCGGCGCCCGGCGGAATGATCGTGGTGAGCGCGATCGATTCTTCCAACATTCTTTTGCCGGCCTGTTCGGCGCGGCTTTCGCGGATCTCGATGATTTCGATATCGCGCAGGCCGAGATTGCGGCCGGTCTGCGCCCGCGCGCTTGGCGTAGCGCTCGGCAAGCTCGGTTTCCGGGCCTTGCTTGAGACGTCCGACGGCGGCGACGATGATGCGCATGACCTCTCCGTCGTCACGACGGTATACCGCGCTAACTCACGCGCTCCACATCTTCTCGAGATTGTAGAAGTCGCGCACTTCCGGCCGGAATATGTGGACGATGACATCGCCGGCGTCGATCAGAACCCAATCGCCCTGGCGCAGGCCTTCGACGCGAATGCTGGCGATCTTGGCGGCCTTGAGGTCTTTCACCAGATTATCGGCGATCGAAGCGACATGGACGTTGCGAGCGGCCGGTGGCCACGACCATGTAATCGCCGATCGAGGATTTGCCGGCAATGTCGATGGTGACGCATTCCTCGGCCTTCATCTCATCGAGGCGGGCGAGGACGATACGCAACGTCTCCTTGGCACTCGAACGCGACGGCGCGGGTTTGGAGACGGCTTCGGGCGAACGGCGTTTCGCCCGAGTAACTGCAGGTATGGCCAGGGGTCAAAATCCTTTCAAAGTGTCGCTATCCTCAACATGGCTATTACATAGCTAATTTTTGGGCTTCTTGCCAGTTTTGCCGCGCTTGGTTTTGCGCGGCTTGGCGGCGGTTTTGGCGGCGGTTCCACCGCGCAAAGCGCGCAGCGCGGTCGACGACAAGTCCGACTTGAGGCCGTGCAGGAAGGCCCAGGCCGGCGCCTTGCGGTCCGGCAGTGTGGCGGCATCGTGTTCCGGTATCCGGGCACGGCCAAGCGCCTGACCGGCGGGACTTGCGGCGGCATAGAGGCTGGGGCCGAGGCGGTCGACCACGACGATGGGCACCAGCCTGGCAATGCCTTTCCATCTTTGCCAACGGTGGAAGTGGCGCAGATTATCCGCGCCCATGATCCAGACGAAACGGACGCGCGGGCAGCGCGCGATCAGCCACAGGATCGTGTCGTAGGTGTAGCGCGTGTTGATGTCGGCCTCGAGGCCGGTGACATCGATGCGCGGATGATGCGTGAGTTTGCGCGCGGCGGCGATGCGGCTGGCGAGCGGCGCCAGATCGCGCGTGTTCTTTAGCGGATTGCCGGGCGTGACCAGCCACCAGATGCGGTCGAGCTTGAGACGCTTGAGCGCGAGCAGGCTGGCGGCGAGATGGGCCAGATGCGGCGGATCGAAAGTGCCGCCGAACAGGCCGATCCGCATGCCAGGCGCATGCGGAGGCAGGGCAAGCTCGTTACGGGCGAGACCTTGCGGCTTCACGGCCGGATCTGACCGCTTCCGCGTATGCGGTATTTGAACGTCGTGAGTTGATCGACGCCAACGGGTCCGCGCGCGTGCAGGCGGCCGGTGGCGATGCCGATCTCGGCGCCGAAGCCGAATTCGCCGCCGTCGGCAAACTGGGTCGAGGCATTATGCAGCACGATGGCTGAGTCGACCTCGCGCAAGAAGCGGTCCGCCGCCGCCGCATCATCGGTGATGATGGCGTCGGTGTGGTGCGAGCCGTAGCGCTCGATATGTTCGATCGCGGCGCCAACGCCGTCGACCACGCCGGCCGCGATAATGGCGTCGAGATATTCCGTGCCCCAATCTTCTTCGCTCGCCGCTTTGACGCGCTTATCGACGGCCTGCACGGCTTTGTCGCCGCGGATTTCGCAGCCGGCGTCGATCAGCATTTCAATCAGCGGCTTTAGCATCGTGGCGGCCGCGGCGCGATCGACCAGCAGCGTCTCGGCCGCGCCGCACACGCCGGTGCGCCGCATCTTGGCGTTGAGCACGATCTTCTTGGCCATGTCGAGCGACGCCGCTTTGTCGATATAGACATGGCAGACGCCTTCGAGATGCGCGAATACCGGCACGCGCGCTTCCGCCTGCACGCGCGCGACCAGGCTCTTTCCGCCGCGCGGCACGATCACATCGATGGCACCGTCGAGACCGGTAAGCATCAAGCCGACCGCGGCGCGTTCGCGCGTCGGCACCAGTTGGATCGCGGCTTCCGGAAGACCAGCTTCGCGCAGGCCCTGTTCGAGCGCGGCGTGAATGGCGCGGCTCGATCTTGAACTGTCGGAGCCGCCGCGCAGGATCGCGGCATTGCCGGATTTGAGACACAGCGCACCGGCGTCCGCCGTGACGTTGGGCCGGCTCTCGTAGATTATGCCGATAACACCAAGAGGCACGCGCACGCGCTCGATGCGCATCCCGTTCGGCCGTGTCCAGGATTCGGTGATGGCGCCTACCGGATCCTTGAGTGCGTGCACGGCTTCGATGGCTTGCGCGATGGCCTCGACCCGCGCGTCGTCCAGCGTCAGGCGATCCATGGCGGCGCCGGTCAGACCGGCGGCGCGCGCCTCGCCGACGTCTTCGGCATTGGCGGCAAGAATTCGGGCTTTCTGCGCCCGCACGGCAGCGGCCATTAGGTCGAGAGCGCGGTCCTTTTGTTCGGTCGACGCCAAAGCGAGCGCGCGGGCCGCCAATCGGCCGTTTCGGCCGATTTCGCCCATGGTGGCGGCGATATCGCCGGTTCCCTCGATGCTCTTTAGCGGTGCGGTCATGCGCCCAAAGCCTATTTGGCCCCCATATGGGGCGTTTTTCCTACCACGTCGGGGTACCGGCGGCGAGATGGCCGGGAGCTAGGTATTGGCGGTTGGTACCTGGGGATAGCGTGGATAACCGGTAATGGGTCGCAACGTACCACTGGGCTTACACGTTGGGGTGAGAAGGTCGCAGTGACCGCAGAGGACAATCTCATGGTGTATAGGTCAGGTCAGCTCCCCAGCCGGTTTCCGGTCGGCACGAAATTCGTCATTGAGGGCCGGCCTGCCAGGGAAGGCGGAGTCCATGTAATCAGGCGTTATGTGGAATTCCCCGACGGTACCCACCTGCGGCTGCCGGCGCGGCCGGCCAAAACCAAAGTATCGCCGCTGCGCCGCCGCGCGCGCCACGCCCCGGCCAATCCGGCGTCACCCGCGGGTAATCACGCGTAACCGGAGTCATCGATCGGGCTGCGCCCAACTTCCGGCCAAGCCGCGCTGACGCGGTTACAGTAACGGCATCGTAGGGCGCTTGCTTGTTCGGCCAAAATTGAAAATTTTTCACGCGAAAACCCCGGCCTCCGGGGGCCAGGGTTGGCGGGCGATGTTTAAGTCGCCTTTGAGGTACGCAATCGGTCCTGAATACGAATGCCGTGTGGTGCCACGATAACGCACTCGTGCAAGCAGGGTTCCAACGCTTCCGGCGTTTTACTCGCCGCCCATTACCAGATCGTCGCGGTGGATCATCTCGGTGCGGCCGCTAAAGCCGAGGATCGACAGCACGTCGGCGGACGAGCGGCCCTTGATCTTGTCGGCATCGGCCGCGTCATAGGCGATCAAGCCGCGCCCGACTTCGGCGCCGTCAGGCCCGCGCACGACAACCGCATCGCCGCGCTCGAAAGCGCCGTCGATCTTGATGACGCCGGCCGGCAATAGGCTCTTGCCCAGCCGCAACGCCTTGACCGCGCCGGCATCGATAACCAGCGCGCCGCGCGGCTCCAGCGAACCCGCGATCCATTTTTTGCGCGCTGTCACCGGATTGGCCGGCGTTAGAAACCAAGTGCAGGGCGCGGACTTCGGCAATCGCCTGCAACGGATGCGGCACGCGGCCGGACGCGATCACCATATGGCTGCCGGCGGTGGTGGCGATCTTGCCGGCCTCGATCTTGGTCAGCATGCCGCCGCGCGATAGGTCGGAGCCGGAAGCGCCGGCCATGGCCTCGATCTCCGGCGTGATGCGCGCCACGACCGGCACGAGCGTGGCGTCGCCACCGGCGACCGGCGGCTTGTCGTAGAGCCCATCGATGTCGGACAGCAGCACCAGGAGATCCGCGCTCATCATGGCGGCAACGCGCGCGGCCAGGCGATCGTTGTCGCCGTAACGGATTTCGGAAGTGGCGACGGTGTCGTTCTCGTTGATCACCGGCACCGTGCGCCATTGCAGCAGTCGGTCGATGGTGGAACGCGCATTGAGATAGCGGCGGCGCTCCTCCGTGTCGCCGAGCGTGAGCAGCACCTGGCTGGCGGCGATGCCATGCGCGCTCAGCGATTCCGACCAGGCGCGCGCCAGCGCGATCTGCCCGACGGCGGCGGCGGCCTGGCTGTCCTCGAGTTTGAGCGCGCCCGCCGGCAACTTGAGCACGGCGCGCGCCAGCGCGATGGCGCCCGACGACACCACCAGCACGTCGCGCTTTTCGTTGCGCAGTTCGGCGATGTCGGCGGTGAGCGAATCCAGCCAGTCGCGCTTGAGCATGCCGGCGGCGGCATCCACCAGCAGCGACGAGCCGACCTTGACGACGATACGGCGGAAGTCCTTGAGCGACGGCGTTTTAGTCATGGGCCCCGGCAGTGGTGTAAATGGCGCCGGGTGTGTAGCACGGCTGTTGATGGCCCGTCAGGGCCGCGCGTGTTCAGGATCAGACATGTTCAGGCTCAGACATGGCGGAACCAGGGCCTGCTATCATGGCGTTGCAACGCCGACACAGGGCCCCGCAGCCGCAATGAAGCCATCCGTCCTTTATTACTGTGCCATCGCGCTGGTCATCCTCGGCAGCGTGCTGTTCGGGCTCGATTGGCAGCCGGCGGTTTTGCCGCCGATGGCGCCGATCCAGGTCGTGGCCCTGCCGCCGCCGCCGCCGGTGAAAATCGCCAGCCCGGCGCAAACGCCTGCGCCGCCGGTCCAGGCGATAGCTTCGCCGCCGCCGGCAGCGCCAGTTGCGCCGGTTGCGGCCAATCCGCGACGGGCGCAAACGCCGCCCAAGCCGCTATGCGACGTTGCCGCCTGCGCCGCCGCCTATCGGTCGTTCCAGGAATCGGACTGTACTTATAATCCAAGCGTCGGGCCACGCCGGCTTTGCACCAAGGGCGTCGTGCCGGTCGAGGCCGCGGTTGCGCCGATTGTGCCACCAGTTGTGCCCAGTGTGCCGTCAATCGCCAATCCAGAGCCCGGTACGCCGCCGGTTGCGGAAGTAAATTCCGAAAAAAAACTCGACACGGCGTGCAATGTCAGCGCCTGCGCCGCCGCCTATCGTTCGTTCCGTGAATCCGATTGCACCTTCAATCCGAATTTCGGCCCGCGCCAGCACTGCGCGAAGTAAGCGATTACTTTCCCGTTGCCGCGGCGCTATAGTTCGGGCAACGCGCGGCCATCAAGAGCCGCAGATGGGGAGAAACATGACACGCCTCGTTGGATTTCTGGGATTCCTATGCGCGGTAGCGATCTGTTTCGCGGCGCCGGCCTTTGCCGAAGCCGTCAAGATCGTGGTGCCGTTTGCGGCCGGCGGGCCGGTCGACCAGCTTGCGCGCATACTATCGCATGATCTCGGCGCGCAGCTTGGTGCCGACGTTATCGTCGAGGACAAAGGCGGCGCGGGCGGCGCCATCGGGTCGGAAACGGTGGCGCGCGCGCCGGCCGATGGCAGCGTCATGCTGCTGGCGAGCCTCGGTTCGCAAGTCATTAGCCCGACGCTGCGGCCGCCGAGCGGTTACGATCCGGCAAAATCGTTCGAGCCGGTGGTGTTGATCGGTTCGGTGCCGTCGCTGCTAGTGGTCAGCCCGAAGCTCGGCGTCACAACGCTCAAGGAGCTGATCGCCAAGGCCAAGTCGGGGCAAGCGATGACTTACGGCTCGGCCGGGCCCGGCACGACGATGAACATCGCCAGCGAAATGCTCAACGTCGCCGCAGGCCTCAAGATAGCGCATGTGCCCTATCGCGGCGCGGCGCCCGCCATCACCGATTTGCTCGGCGGGCATCTCGACATGCTGAACGCGGATTTCCCGGTGCTGCTGCCGCTGGTCAAGGCCAAGCAGGTGCAGGCGCTGGCGCTTTACGGCACCCAGCGTTCGCCGCTATTGCCCGATGTGCCGACGACGGCGGAGCTGGGTTATCCCGATGTCGTGATGGAAAGCTGGTACGGCATTTTCCTGCCGGCCGGTACGCCGGCCGCCGCGCGCGACAAATTGGAAAAGACTTTGATGGCGGTGATCGCGCTGCCGACGATCAAGGAGCGGCTTGCCGCCAATGGCATGCATGGCCCGCTTGGCAGCGCTGCCTTCAAGGCGATGCTGCCGAATCAATTTGCCTATTGGAAAGAGGCTATTCCGAAGCTTGGCATCAAGGCGGAGTAGTTATTTCTTTTTCAACACCAATTCGCTCACCGGTGCGCCGGAGGCGATCTTGGCAACGCGGATTTCTTCGGCGGCCGCGATGCGGCGGGTACGTTCGAGCACTTCCGCCGCGCGGGCGCGCGGAATGAAGCAGATGCCAATTTCGTCAGCGAGCACCAGATCGCCGGGATCGACCGTGATGCCGCAGATCGTCACCGGCTTGTTGATCGCCACCGTTTCGATGCGCCATTTGCCGGTGATCGGGCTGACGCCGCGCGACCAGATCGCATAACCGATGTTGCGCGAACGATCGACGTCGCGCGCCGCGCCATCGACGATAGCGCCGAGTTCGCCCTGGCGGCGGCCGATGGTGGCTGAAATGCCGCCCATGCTGGAAACGCCGTCGAGGCCTTGCACCACTAATATGTCGCCGGGTTCGGCGATGTTATGCGCCTCGATGTCGGCTAGCCCTGAGACGCCGCTGGCAACCGCGTCCGGCACGGACAAGCGCGCCGCGACATTCATCACCGTTAGCGCGCGCCCGACGAGCCGCGCTTTCACATCGGTCGGCCTGAGCACGCTGGCCGGGACGACGCCGACAATGCCGAGCTCGTCCATGGCGTCCGATGTCATGCCGGTCAGATCGGGCAGTGCGCGAAAGCCGTCGACCAGCGCCGCGTCGAGCGGTGGCAGTTCTAGCAGACCGATGGCGTCGGATTTAAGTTTGCCTAGAGGCTGTGGGGTCATTGGGTCATTCTTGCACAAAAACTCCGGCGGGGCCGCGGCGCCCGCCGGAATTGTCTCCACGTTGAAGACTACTGTTTAACGATCTCGACCCAATTCGGCTTTTTGCCCATGGGATATTCCTTGAGCTTGGTCAGCTTGCCGTTTTTCTGGTCGATCGAATAGCTGGTCAGGCTGTTCGACAGTTCGCCGACCGCCAGCAAGATACGGCCGCTCGGATCAATGTTGAAGGCGCGCGGCTGCTTCTCGGTGGCAAAGGAATCGATCGGCGTCAGCGTGCCTTTCTTGGTATCAACGTTGAAGGCCGCCAGCGTGCTCGACGTGCGTTCCGAGGCGTAGAGGAATTTGCCGTTCGGCGTCACATGAATGTCGGCGGCCCAAGGCTTGCCGGTAAAGCCTTTCGGCAGCGACGAGGCGACCTGAACTTCCTTGCCGAGCGTGCCCTTCTTGGCATCCCACGGGAACACATAGATCGAGCCGTCGAGTTCGCTGACCAGATAAACGAACTTCTTGCTCGGCGCGAAAATCAGATGGCGGGCTCCGGCCTTGGCTTTGACGCTGACGGTCGGCGGGTCGTTGGGCGTCAACTTGCCGGACTTGGCATCGAACTTTTCCTGGTAGACGATGTCGCCGCCGAGGCTGGTGTGCAGCACGAATTTGTTGGACGGGTCGGGCAAGATGCAATGTGCGTTCGGCTGCGTCGCCATCACCTGCTGCGCCGGGCCGACGACGCCGTTTGCGCCGATCGGATTGACGGTGATCTTGTTGCCGCCGTAGCTCGCGGCGAACAGATATTGGCCTGCTCGGTCGGTCGACACATAGGCCATCGAGTCGGCGAGCGGGCCGGAGCCGACCAGCGTCAGTTTGCCGGTCTTCTTGTCGAGCGCGAAGGTGACAGCCGTGAACGGCTCGTTGCGCAGGGCAACGTAAAGCCACTTCTTATCCGGCGATACCGCCATCGGCAGTGAGCCGCCGGGCTTAGCCGGGCCGGGCACGGCCTTGGTTTCGACCGGCGTCAGCGCGCCGTCGTTGGCTAACGCGAGAACGGTGACGTCCTGGCTGTCAGAACTGCCGACATAGACGAAGGTCGCCGCGTTAGCGGATGCGATTACAAATGACATGGTTGACAACAAACTGACGGCCACGAGCAGCCTTGTACGCTCCCCCATAATTTCCTCCCGGTTTTTTTAGCGCGGGCATTGGCGCCCATCGGGTCATCATATCACCATACTACTGCTCTTTGCTACGCGCTGGCGCGGCGTTACGTGAAATTCGCCTTGGCCCAAGCTCACATCGCCTTTTGCGGCGCGGTTTGGAGTAGTTCGAGCAATGGCTGTTTGTAGAATTTCGCATTGCCGGTGGTGAGGTGGCCGCTGGTCTGTTCGCTTGCCGGGATGAGATAAATCTTGCCGTTCTTGACGCGCTTGATCGCGGCTTCGGTCACGCCGGTTTCGGGCGGATTGCGCTCGTCGTCGGCAGAGTTGATGGCAAGCAAAACGGCTTCGATTTTTTCCAGGCCGGGTGCTGCGTCGAAATTACCCGACGAATCCCAAGCATAGACGAAGTCGTTGGCGTCGGCAGTCATCGGCGCGGCCAGGCGGGTATCGACGATCTTGTCGGCCAGCGCGCGCGTCGGCGCCTGCTTTTGGTAGTTGAGCGTACCGCCGGCGGTGGCGATACCGAAAAACACGCTGGCGATTTTCATCGCATGCGGCTGGCTGGTGTAGTCGCCGTCATTGTAGCCGGGATCCTGGCGGATGGTCTCGATCATCGTCCGCCGCAGCATCCAGTTGCGCGCCGCCATCGCGGTCGGCTGCGACGCCATCGGCACGGCGGCGTCCATGAAGGCCGGATATTTCTCGGCCCATAGCCAGGTTTCCATGCCGCCCATGGAATTGCCGATCACCAGGCGTAGATGTTTGACGCCGAGACCTTCGGTGAGCAGGCGGTGCTGCGCCTCGATCATGTCGGCGTAATCATAATGCGGGAATTTTGTTTTCAGTCCGTCGGAAGGCTTGGCGCTTTTGCCGTGGCCAATGGAGTCCGGAATGACGATGAAATATTTGGCGGCGTCGAGCGGCTCGCCCGGGCCGAATAATTCGCCGGCGAAATTGGCGCTCAACATGCTGCTGGCCGAACCGCCGGTGCCGTGGAGCACCAGAACCGGCGCCCCGGTGGGCTCGCCGATGGTGGTGTAGTGAATTTTCAATTCCGGCATCGTCTCGCCGGTGTGAAATTTGAAGTCGTGTGCAACCCATTCGCCCTGTTTGGGCGCCGGATAATCGGCGGCCATCGCGGCGATTGAAGTGAGCGAAAAGGCGAGCGCACAAGAAATTGCGCAAACGAGCGCATTTGTGGCGTGGAGCGGTTTCATGGCGTTTCCCCTGCGGCTTTCCATTGCGCTTTTAGCGCGCACTATCCGAGAGGCTACACCAAGCGCGAATGCAGGGGGAGGGGCCCTACGGCTGCCAGGCTTCTTCCTTGGCCTCGGCCTTGTCGATGCTGACGCGGTCTTTGTCGATGATCTTGAGCAGCGCGCGCTGCACTTCGACGACGCCCTGGCGCGAGGCGGAGGACAACAAGAGCGGCGTCTTCTTGCAGGCTTTCTTGAGCCGCGCGGTCTGCTCCTTGATGACTTCCGGCGAGAGCGAATCCGATTTCGACAGCGCCACGATTTCCGGCTTTTCGGCGAGGCCGTTGCCGTAAGCCTTGAGTTCCGCGCGCACGGTCTTGTAATCGGCGCCGGCGTCTTCGCCGGTGCCATCGATGAGATGCAGCAAGACGCGGCAGCGTTCGGTATGGCCGAGGAAACGGTCGCCGAGGCCGACGCCCTCATGCGCGCCTTCGATCAGGCCGGGCAGATCGGCCAGCACGAATTCGCGCTCGTCGACGCGCATGACGCCGAGCTGCGGATGCAGCGTCGTGAACGGATAGTCCGCGATCTTCGGCTTGGCCGCGCTCACCGTGGCGAGGAAGGTGGATTTTCCGGCATTCGGCAGGCCGATGATGCCGGCGTCGGCGATCAGCTTGAGCCGCAGGCGGATGATGCGTTCCTCGCCGGGCTGGCCGGGATTGGCGCGGCGCGGCGACTGGTTCGTGGCCGACTTGAAATAGGCGTTGCCGAAGCCGCCATTGCCGCCCTTGGAAATCTTGACGTGCTGGCCGACCTGGGTGAAATCGGCAAGCAGCGTTTCGCCGTCTTCCTCATAAACTTGCGTGCCGATCGGAACGCGCAGCACGACATCTTTGCCATTGGCGCCGTGGCGGTCCTTGCCCATGCCGGGCTCGCCGCTTTGCGCCTTGAAGTGCTGCTGGTAGCGGTAGTCGATCAGCGTATTGAGGCCGTTGACGGCTTCGATGACGACATCGCCGCCTTTGCCGCCGTCGCCGCCGGACGGGCCGCCGAACTCGATGAACTTCTCGCGCCGGAACGCGATGCAGCCGTTGCCGCCCGCGCCGGATGCGATATAGACCTTGGCTTCGTCGAGGAATTTCATGGCGCTGATATAGGCGTTAGCGGCCGGCTTGTCAGCCAAATCAGCCAGCAAACTCAGGCCCGCGCGCGTGTTTTGTCTCCCTTTGGCACGGCGGTTGCTTGATATCTGGCGGATTGTGCTGCGTTTGAGGGGGACACCATGGCCGGCCACGCAAGCGATATCGTCACTTTAGCGGTTCCGGGCGCCGATCCGTCGCTCTACAACGCCGATCTCGCGCCGACCGCGCCGGCCGGGCGCACCTGGAAGACCTTCGACATTTTCTCGATGTGGATGTCGGACGTGCATTCGGTCGGCGGCTACACTTTCGCCGCCAGTCTGTTTTTTCTCGGCCTGTCGGGCTGGCAGGTGCTGATCGCCATGACGGTCGGCATCATCTGCGTCTATTTCCTGATGAACCTGATCGGGCGGCCCTCGCAGGTGTTCGGCATTCCCTATCCGGTGTTCGCGCGCGTGTCGTTTGGCGTACGCGGCGCGAATTTGGCCGCGCTGGTGCGCGGCGTGGTCGGCGTCGTCTGGTACGGCGTGCAGACTTATTTTGCCTCGAAAGCCGTGCAGGTGCTGGTGCTCACATTCTTTCCCGGCGCGGCGACGCTGACGCAATCCGGCTTTGTGGGTCTTTCGACACTCGGCTGGTGCTGTTTCCTGTTCATGTGGTTTTTTCAGCTCGTGATTTTTCTCAATGGCATGGAGACGATCCGCAAATTCATCGATTTCTGCGGGCCGGCGGTCTATCTGGTGATGTTCGTTCTGGCCGGCTGGATCTTGTGGAAGGCGGGTTTCGGCGCGCTGTCGCTGTCGCTTTCGGATAAATCATTTTCCGGCATCGAAGCGCTCGGCCAGATGTCGAACGCCGCCATGCTGATCGTGGCTTACTTCGCGGCCTTGCTGCTGAATTTCGGCGACTTCTCGCGTTTTGCCGACAGCCAACGCTCGATGAAAATAGGAAATTTTCTGGGATTGCCGCTGAACTTTTTCGTGTTCGCGCTGATCACGGTGATCGTGACATCGGGTTCGGTGTCGGTATTCGGCGGCGCGGTGATGGACCCGGTGGCGATCGTCGAGAAAATCAACAATCCGATTGTCGCGGTGCTCGGCAGCCTCACTTTCGTGGTGGCGACCATGGGCATCAATATCGTCGCCAATTTCGTGTCGCCGGCCTATGACATCGCCAATCTCTATCCGCAGAAGATCACCTTCAAGATCGGCGGCTTAATCGCGTCGATTTTCTCGGTGCTGGTGTGCCCGTGGCTATTTGTGGCGAGCCCGCAGGCGATCACGGTGTTCGTCGCCATCTTCGGCGCCGTGCTGGGGCCGATGTATGGCATCATGGTGGCCGATTATTATCTCGTGAAACGCCAGCAGGTGGCGCTCAACGATCTCTATACCGCGGCGCCGTCGGGCTCGCTTTATTTCGAGGCCGGCTGGAATAGGAGCGCGCTGATCGCACTCGGGCTCTCCGGCTTGCTGTCCATCGGGCTGTCGCTCTTGGGCAATTTCGGCGTCATCTATAATGTCGGCGACTGGGGCTGGCTGATCGGCGCCAGCGCCGGCGCGATTTTGCAATATGGGTTGAGCGCGATGTCGCCATCAATTCGTCATTCCGGGGCGCCCGCGTAAGCGGGCGAACCCGGAATGACGGCGCCCCGAATGCAGGAAACTCACCGCCCGCTTCGCGCGGCCCCAGCCCTTGAGCGCCGACCAGATGCCGCGCTCGAGCCGGAAGCGGTCGATCGGCGCCGACGATTTGATCGAGGCGATGCGATAGAGGCCGACGCCGGTCCACTGGAAGCCGCATTTCTCCAGCACCCGGCGCGAGCCGGGATTGGTGACGCGCGAACCGGCTTGCAGCGCCTCGTGCGAAAGATCAGTGAAGGCGTAATCGATCACCGCGTGCAGCGCCTCGGTGGCATAGCCTTTGCCCCAATAGGGCACGCCCAGCCAGTAGCCAAGCTCGGGCACGTCATCACGCGTCATGAGGCTGCAGGCGCCGATGACACCGGCGTCGCGCAGCGTGATCAGGAATACGGCTTCGCCGCCGGCCTTGTTGGCGCCCGATATGAAACTCTCGGCATCCGATATTTTGTAGGGATGTGGAATGCGCGCGACGTTTTCGGCGATGCGGCGGTCATTGGCGAGCGCGGCAACCGTTTTAGTGTCCTTGAGACGCGGCGCGCGAAGGCTTAGCCGCTTGGTCTCAAGGACGGGAATACTGCCTTCTCGGAAAGTCTCTCTCGGTATTTCTTCCAGCAAAGTCATGGCTCAGCTCCAGGGTTCTGACATGCGAAGAGGGGGAGCCGGTTCACCCGTCTCCCCCTCTCAGAGCCCAAGAGCCCTGCCGGTTTGACGAATGACCGGCAGACCTCGATTGTTGGTCTACCGTTTACTCGGCCGCTGCCTCCGTCATCGGTACGACAGAGATAGTCGTGCGGCCTTTGGTTTTAGTGGCGAACTGAACTTTTCCGTCTACGAGCGCAAACAGCGTGTGATCTTTGCCGATGCCGACATTGCGGCCGGGATGCCAGGTGGTGCCGCGCTGGCGCGCGATAATATTGCCGGCGACGGCAAGCTGGCCGCCCGACTTTTTCAAGCCAAGACGCCGGCCCGCGGAGTCGCGGCCGTTGCTGGTAGATCCGCCTGCTTTTTTATGTGCCATGGAAGCGCTCTCTCGAATTCCGTTACTCTATAAACCGATTCCGTGAAGGAATCATCTCACTTTTTCTTGTCGGCTTTTTTGCCCTTTGCGGCGGGCTTTTTTGCGGCCGGTCTTCTTGGCCTTAACTGGCTTGGCTTCGTCGCCAGGCGCTGCTTCGGCCTTAACCTTTGGCTCGCGAACGGGCCGTGGCGGCGCCGTTTTGGCGGCCTTGGCCCCGCCGGTCAGGATCTCGGTGATGCGGATCATCGAGAACTCGTGACGGGAGCCGCGCTTGCGGCGCGAATTCTTGCGCCGGCGCTTTTTGAAGGCGATTACCTTGTCGCCGCGGGTGTGCTGAAGCACCTCGCCGGCAACGCTGGCGCCCGAAATGGTCGGCGCGCCGATTTGCGGGGTGTCGCCACCCAGCAATAGGACCTCGCCAAACTCAATAACTTCACCCGGCTCGCCGACCACGCGGTCGATCCGGATCACGTCTTCAGCCACGACGCGGTACTGCTTACCGCCGGCTTTAATGACTGCGAACATCGTTTTTTCCTCAGTGTTCGATTCCGGCCTCGGATTATTCCGGGCCGGCTTCTTTCAGTCGGATTGTCTTGTGTTTTGAAGGGCTTAGTGAGCCCACTAAAACGCACGCGGACCCAGAGGTCCGCGCGCTGTCTTATGGGGGGCAAGCGGCCATTTTGTCAAGAAAAGCGCTCATTTGGCAGGGCGGCCAAAACCGGCAGTTGGCCCGTATATGATGAACGGGCCAACTGCCGGAACCATGAAAATGACCAGCCAAACTCAAGAACGATCCAACGAGCCGCGCCCGCTGCTGCCGTTTCTCGAACCGTTTTACCGCTCCGTCGTTCCGCTGGCCTGGCAATCGCGCTGCGCGGCGGCGGGCCGTTCTCGCTCGACCGCAAAATAGGCAAGGAACTTTAGAGCTTACGACTCGCTCTTGGCCGCGACCGCAACGCCGGCAGACGCGCCGTTATCGTTTTCATTCTCGTCATGCGCCAGCCGGTAGCCGACGCCCAATTCGGTGACCAGGATTTTCGGCGACTCCGGATGCGGCTCGATTTTCTGGCGCAGCTTGCGTACGAAAATGCGCAGGTAATGGGTGTCGTGCACGTGGATCGAACCCCACACTTCTTTCAGCAAATGCTGGTGCGTGACGACATTGCCGGCGTGTTGCGCCAGCACCTGCAACAGGCGGTATTCCTTCGGCGTCAGCGTCAGGCGCTTTTCGTTGAGCAGCACGGCGCGGGCGGAAAGGTCGATGGTGAGCGGACCGACCGTGACAGTGGGCTCGCCGCTGACCGCGCGCATTTGCCGGCGCAGTGCCACGCGTACGCGCGCCAGCAGTTCCGCCATGCCGAACGGTTTGACCACATAATCGTCGGCGCCGAGTTCGAGCAGATTGACCTTCTGGGCTTCGGACGAACGCACCGAGAGCACGATGATCGGCACGCTCGACCAGGAGCGGATGCGCTCGACCACCTCGGAGCCGTCCATGTCGGGCAGGCCGAGATCGACGATGACCAGATCGATCGGCCGCAAGGTGGCCGAGCGGATGGCTTCGGCGCCGGTGCCGGCTTCATGCACGACAAAGCCGTTGAGTTCGAAACCGGTGCGCAGGAAGCGCCGGATTTGAATCTCGTCATCGACGACGAGCACAATCGGGGAAGGCTCACTCATCTGCGTCGCTTTCCATTTGTGGGACGGCCGCTTGCGTCACCGGGAGTTCGATTGCGACCGTGGTGCCCAGCCCGGGGCCCTCGCTGACGGCATTCATCTTACCACCATTGGCGGCTATAAAAGCGCTTGCGATCCATAGGCCAAGGCCCGACCCACTGGTGGTGGCGGCATGGCGCGGGCCACGCACAAAACGGTCCCATATTTGCGCCTCTTCGGCGGCAGTGAGCCCGGTTCCCTCGTCGCTGACGCTCAGGACCATGCGGCCGTCGCGCGCGCGCGCGGCGACCGAGATGCGCGAGCCGGAATGAGAGTATTTCGCGGCATTGTCGAATATCTGCACCAGCGCTTGCTGCACCAGCACCGAATCGACGCGCACCAGCGGCAGGTCGGATGGCATGTTGAGCGAAACCTGGCGGTCTTTGAGGCGCTGGCGGCAGCGCTCGATCGCCGAATTGACGATGTCTTCCGGGTCGGCCCATTCGATATGCGGTCGAATGCCGTTGCTGCTGATGCGGGTGGCATCGAGCAGGTTCTGGATGTCGTTGTTGAGGCGTTCGGCCTCGTCGCGCACGTCGCGCACCAGCGCCTGCAGTTTCTTTTCGTTGGCCAGCGCGGGCGCCGCGATCAGTACCGTGGCGGCGCCGAGGATGGAGGCGAGCGGCGTGCGCAGTTCATGCGAGACCGAGCCGATCAGCGCCTCGCGCAAATCGTTGGTCTGCGAGCGCATGCGGGCTTCACTGATGGCGTGGGCGACGCCGAGGCGCTCCAGCGTGGCGGTGGCATCCGCCAGCACCGCGTCGACGCGAACGCGCAATTCGTCGAAGGCATCATGCGATTCGCCGCCGAGATTGACCGCGATCACGCCGAAATCGAGGCTCTTGGATGAAACCGCGCGCACCAGCCACGCCTCGTCATTCGACACGGCAACGACCATGCCGGTGACGGGGTCGTGCCGCCCGGAAGCGACCTCGGTTACTTCCGCCAGCACTTGCGCCGGCACCGTCACGCCGGCATGGCGTCCGCTGCTGTTGGACGCCTCGCGCGGGCCGGCGAACAGCACGACCTTGCGCTGCATGACGGTGGTGAGATGGTCTTCGATGGCGGAATGAATGTCGGACACATCAAAAGCGACCGCCAGCCGGCGCGAGAAGGCGTAGAGATCGCGCAAGTCGATCTCGCGCTGGCGCGCCGTCTCCAATTGCCGTTTTAGCCGGACTCCGAGCTGGCTCACCACGATCGCGACAAAGACATAGAGCAGCAGGTTGATGACTTCCTGCGGGTCCTTGATGCGCATGCTGTAATAGGGCGGAAAGAAGAAAAACGCCGATACGAGGGCGCCGCAAATGGATGCAAACAGCGCCGGCACGATGCCCCAACGGGTCGCCGCGATCACCACCGGGATCAAATAAGTTACGGTGCCGCGGGTGAGGCCGGTCTCCAGCCTGAACAGATAAATGAGGCCGGTGACCGCGATGACGAGGCAGGACGTCAGAAAAAGCCCGGTCAATTCCTTGCGGATGAAGGTGGATATCGAAGTTCCAGGCATCGTTTTGCTGGGCCGCCACCGGTTATTTTTGAATCGGGGCAATATACCCCGCTTGGCCGCGGTCTGTCTCTTGTCTGTTTAGGCCCGCTTGGTTAGATAGCGGCCGTTCATGAAGGGCTTTACAGGCCCTTTTTGGGCTTCGGAGAGGTGGCAGAGCGGTTGAATGCACCGCACTCGAAATGCGGCATACGGGCAACCGTATCGGGGGTTCGAATCCCTCCCTCTCCGCCAAAACAGCCCTATGCGCCAAACGCGCATAGGGCTGTTTTGCGAAGAGAGGCGGGGTATTTAGCCGGCCCTATGCTTTGGCAACTTGCCCGAAAATCCGGTCCGGCTTGAACGGCAGCTTGTAAAACCGCACGCCGGTGGCGTCGCGGATGGCATTGCCGAGCGCGGCGGCTACCGGATTGTAGGGGCTCTCGCTCATCGACTTGGCGCCATAGGGCCCCAGCGTGTCGCTGGTTTTTGCAAACAACACTTGCGTGCGCGGAATGTCGGCGAAGGCCGGCAAATGATAATTGCGGAACGCCGGATTAACGACGCGGCCCTTGTCGTCGATCACGACTTCCTCGAACAGCGCGGCGCCCAGCGCCTGTGCCACGCCGCCTTCGACCTGCGCGCGGCATTGCATCGGATTGATCACGGTGCCGGCATCGGCGGCCTGCACGCTTTTGAGAATGCGGATTTCGCCGCTGACCGGATGCACAGCGACGCGAAAGCCCTGCACGTTGAAGGCAACCGAGCGCGTCATGCCGTCGGTGGTGCCGGCCGCGGAAAGCTGCGTGTCGGCGGATTGCGCCATCTTGAACAGTTCGTTCAATGGAACGGATTTGCCGCCGCACTGCACGGCATCGGCAATGAGCGAGCAGTCGGCGCGTGGCGTCTTGCTTTGCGCTGCCGCGAAGTCGAGCAGTTTGCCGCGCATGGCCTCGGCGGCAATTTGCGTGGCGCGGCCGGCGATCACCGTGCCGGTCGAGCCATAGGCGCCGGTGTCGTGGCCACCGTGATCGCTGTCGGATTGCTGCAAGTGAAATTTTCCCGGTGCGACCATGAGCGTGCTGGCGGCGACCTGGGTGTGCACGGTGGCAGTGCCATTGCCGAATTCGGCGGTGCCGACGGTAAGGTCAAAGCCGCCATCGGCGCGCAGCGTCAGTTTCGAATCCGAATAATGCCCGCCGGGCGGCACCGTATCGATCATGGTGAGCGCAACGCCCTGGCCGACCAGCCAATCGGGCGATGGCGGCTTTTCGCCATCGCCCTGGTCCATCGCCTGCGCCACCAGATCGAAGCACTGGTCGAGGCCGTAGCTGCCATAGATCACGTCGTCGGGCGACATATGCGCGGAAATCATCTTGTCGCCGCGCTTGACCGCGTTGCGGCGGCGGAATTCGAGCCCGTCCATGCCGATGGCGCGCGCCACCTCGTCGATCGCCGAACTCGACCGCAAATCCGGTCTGCGGCAGGCCATAGCCGCGAAACGCGCCGGCCGGCACGGTATTGGTATAGACCGCGACGCCGGAAACTTTCTTGTTGGCGCAGTTATAGACGCTGATCGATTCGCCGCAGGCATGTTCGAGCACTGGCGCGCCGTGATTGCCATAGGCGCCGGTGTTGGAGAGCACGTCCAACTGCATGGCGCTCAGCGTGCCATCGCGCTTGGCGCCGATCTTGACGTGAACGCGCATGGGATGGCGCGTGGTGGCGGCGACGAACTGTTCCTCGCGGGTGAATTCGAGCTTGACCGGCTTGCCGGTGTGCAAGGCGGCGAGCGCGACGATGTCCTCGATCAGCATTTCCTGCTTGGCGCCAAAACCGCCGCCGACGCGTTCGCAGAACACGCGCAGCTTGGCGAGGTCGAGATCGAATACACGTGCGAGCTCCTGGCGGGTGAGGAACGGCACTTGCGTGCTGGAGCGTATGTTGAGCCGGCCGGCGGCGTCGGTCCAGCCGATGGCGGACAGCGTTTCGAGATGGGCATGTTGCACGCGCGGCACAAAGTAAGTGCCCTCATGCACGGCGTCGGCCTGCGCGAAGCCAATTTCGACATCGCCAATGCCGCCGTCCACTTTCCACACGATATTGTGTTGCGGATCGAGAATGCGCGATTCCTTCGCGTCCTTGTCGTGGATCACCGGCGCGCCCGGCGCCATGGCCTTTTCCGGATCGAACACCGCCGGCAGGGTTTCGTAATCGACCTTGATCTGGCGGCAGGCTTCCTCGGCGGCGGCTTCGCTCTCGGCCACCACGGCGGCGACCCGCTGGCCGATGAAGCGCACGACCGTATCCAGCACCATGGTGTCGTCGGCATCGATCAAGCGGACTTCATGGCGCGCAGTCGAAAACGCGGTTTTGGGCGCGTCCTCATGCGTGAGCACCGCGACGACGCCTGGGACGCGCAGCGCCGCGCTTTTGTCGATGGAACGGATGCGCGCATGCGGATGCGGCGAGCGCAGCAGTTTGATGTGCAGCAGGCCTTGCGGCGCGAAATCCATGGTGAAGCGCGCTTTGCCGGTCACCACGTCGGGGCCGGCCGGAGCGGGGACGTTATGGCCGACGCCTTCGCCGGCTTTGGCGATTTCTATTTCGTGCTTGCCGGCGATGGCGTCCTCGATGGAACGATAGCCGGTGCAGCGGCAGATATTGCCTTTCAAGCGCCTGGCCGAGATCGGCGCGCTGCGACTGATTGAGCGCGGCCGCGGTCATGATCATGCCGGCGGTGCAGAAGCCGCATTGATAGCCTTGCGCGTCGAGAAAAGCGCGCTGCATTGGATGCAATTCATTGCCGCCAGCAAGGCCTTCGATGGTCGTAACCTCATGGTCTTGCGCGCGAAACGCCGGCACGATGCACGAATGCACCGGCTCGCCGTCGAGATAGACCGTGCAGGCGCCGCAATCGCCGGCGTCACAACCTTTCTTGACGCCGAACATGCCTAGCTGACGCAAAAACGTGCGCAGACATTGCCCGGAATTGGGCTGTTCGGAAAAGCTCTTGCCGTTGATCTTGAACGTCATCGCGATGTTCTCGCGAGTTCGTCGCGAATTTCTTGCGCGAAATATAGCGTCATGTGCCGCCGCCAGGCCGGCAGGCCGTGAATGTCGTCGTAATAGCCGCTCGGCGGGAATTTCGCGCTCGATACGGGCGCGCAAGTTCGTCGGCCGAAGGCAGCGCGTTGAATGAGAACTTTCATCGGGCGCGGCGTCGATGCGGTGACCGTGAGCACGAATTCGCCGGTCGGTGGATCAAGCGTGCCGATCAGCAGCGCGCCCGAGCGGCCGATTCGCGCCAGCGAAATTTGCCGGAATGCCGCGCGCCGGATCAGTGCCGAGGCCGGAATATCGATGCGGCGCAGGAGTTCGCCGGGCTTGAGGACATTTTGCTGCGGCCCGGTGACGAAATCGGCGACCGGCACATTGCGCTCGCTGCCGTCGGCCGCCCAGATCGTGCAGACGCCTTCGAGCGCCGCGGTGAGCGAAATCATCGGGCCCGCCGGCAGCGACATGCAGATATTGCCGCCGACGGTCGCTGTGTTCCAGATTTTGAACGAGGCGAGGAACGAGCGGCAGCAGCGGTCGATCAGCGGCGCGGCGATCCACTCGACCGGCAGCACGGCGGCATTGAGTTCGGCGATGGTGCAGGTCGCGGCGATCTCGAGGCCAATGGGGCTCACGCGCAGCGCCGGCCAGCCGAGCGCGGCTACGTCGATCAACCGTTTGAGCCGGACCTGCGGCTCGGAAAACAGCCAGGTGCCGCCGCCAAGCCAGGCATCGCCGTCACGCCAGGCCGGCAATTCGCCGCGCTGGCGCGGGCGCGCGACCTCGGTGATGGTGTTCAGGTCCATGGCGCGCCCATCGCAGCCCTCTGGTCCTGAACTTGCAAGGACTTGTATGATCCTGCGGGCAAGGAGAGGCGGTTATGGGTGAAACGGTCTGGGTCAAGGACCCGATGGCGATTCTGGCGGGCGGCGCCGCGCGCGGCGTCGTGGTCGCCGACGGCGCCATTGTCGAACTGGTCGGCAAAGGCAGCCAGCCGAAAACTCCCGTCACGCAAGTGTTCGAAGCCCGCGACCATGTGGTCATTCCCGGGCTGATCAATACCCATCACCATTTCTACCAGACGCTGACGCGCGCGGTGCCGGCCGCGCTCGACCGCGAATTGTTTCCCTGGCTCAAGGCGCTTTATCCGATCTGGGCGAAGATGACGCCCGACGCGCTCGACGCGGCGGTGACGGTGGCGATGGCCGAGCTGATGCTGTCGGGCTGCACCACCACGACCGATCATCATTATGTTTTTCCGAAAGGCCTGGAGGACGGCATCGATATCGAAATCGCCGCCGCCAAGCGGCTCGGTCTGCGCGTGCTGGTGACGCGCGGCTCGATGAACCTGTCCGAGCGCGACGGCGGCTTGCCGCCCGACAGCGTGGTGCAGGATGAGGATGACATTCTCGCCGACAGCAAGCGGCTGGTCGATCGCTATCACGAGCGCGGGCGACGCCGCGATGGTGCAGGTGGCGCTGGCGCCGTGCTCGCCATTCTCGGTGACCACCGCGCTGATGCGTTCGACCGCCGATCTGGCGGCCAAGCTCAATGTGCGCATGCATACGCATTTGGCCGAGACCGAGGACGAGAACAAATTTTGCCAGGAGCTTTATGGCTGCCGCCCGCTCGATTATCTGGAGGATTGCGGCTGGCTCAATGCGCGAACTTGGCTGGCGCATGGCATTCATTTCAACGCCGAGGAGATGCCGCGGCTGGCGAAAGGCGGCGTTTCCATCAGCCACTGCGCCTGCAGCAACCAGACGCTGGCGTCGGGCTGCTGCCCGGTCTGCGACATGGAAAAGGCCGGCGTGAAAATTGGCTTGGGCGTCGACGGCTCGGCGTCCAACGATGAATCCAATCTGATGCAGGAAGTGCGCGCCGCGTTTTTGCTTCAGCGCGCCCGCTACGGCGTCAAGGCGGTGAGCCATAAGGATGCGCTGCGCTGGGCCACTAAAGGTTCGGCGGCCTGCGTCGGGCGTCCCGAATTGGGCGAGATCGCCATCGGCAAACGCGCCGACCTGGCGCTGTACCGACTCGACGAATTGCGTTTCTCCGGCCACGGCGATCCGATTGCCGCGCTGGTGCTGTGCGGCGCGCATCGCGCCGACCGCGTGATGGTGAACGGCAAATGGACGGTCGAGGATGGCAAAATTCCGGGTCTCGATCTGGCCGCGTTGATGGTCCGCCACCAGGCCGCCGCGCGCATGGTGCAGGGCTGACCGGTTCATCCGCGCCACCAGCTCATGCCGGCAGTGCCGCGATAAACGCCGCCGAGTTCGATACCGCGCCGAATACGCCGCCCTGCATCTTGATCATCTTGAGCGCGTGCAGGTGATTGTCGCGGTCGGTCGCCGCGCAGCAATCCTCCAGCAGCACGCATTCGAAGCCGCGGTCATTGGCCTCGCGCATGGTCGTGTGCACGCAGACATCGGTGGTGATGCCGGTCAGCACGATGTTCTCGATGCCGCGCAGCCGCAGCATGAGTTCGAGGTCAGTGGCGCAGAACGAGCCCTTGCCGGGCTTGTCGATGATCGGCTCCTCGGGCAATGGCGCCAGTTCGTCGATGATGTTCCAGCCGGGCTCGCCGCGCACCAGAATACGGCCGCACGGGCCGTCATCGCCGATGCCGGCGCCGATTTGGCGCGAGCGCCAGCGTTTATTGTCGGGCAGGTCGGCGAGATCGGGCCGATGGCCCTCGCGCGTGTGAAAAATATGAAAGCCTTGCGCGCGCATGGCGGCGAGCAAACGCTTGATCGGCTCGATCGGCGCGCGCGTCAGCGACAGATCGTAGCCCATCTTGTCGACATAGCCGCCGACACCGCAAAAGTCGGTCTGCATGTCGATGATGATGAGCGCGGTATTTTGCGGCCGCAGGTCGCCATTATAGGGCCACGGATAGGGTTCGGACTTCACATATAACTGCGGCATTTGCGTCGCTCTCTTGGTCGCTCTCTTGGTCGCTACGGCGTGGCGAGATGCCCCGGCTTTTTGCCGAAAGCGATCGCGCCACGCCATTAGTCCCGGAGTGAAGCGGGGCGTCGAAGCCCCTTAGTCATTGCTGCTCACTTGCAGATCATTTGCCGGGGATCTTGTCGTCCACGCCCTTGACGTAGAAGTTCATGCCGAGGATCTGGCCGGGATCGAGATGATCGCCGCCCTTACACTCGACCGGTTTGCCGTCCTGGCCCAAGACCGGGCAGTGGAACGGATGCAACGTGCCAGCAATGATCGAGGCTTCGGTTTTCTCGGCGAGCGCTTTCACGTCGGCGGGCATGTTGGTGTAGGGCGCCATTACGACCATCTTTTCCTTGAGGCCGTCCCAGGTCTCGGCGGGCTTCCAGGTGCCGGCGATTACCGCTTTGGCCTGCTGGATGTAATAGGGACCCCAGTTGTCGATGATCGAGGTGAGTTGGGTCTTGGGTCCGAACTTGATCATGTCGGAATCCTGACCGAAGGCGAGGATGCCGCGCTGGGCGGCGACCTGCATGGCGGCAGGTGAATCGGTGTGTTGCATGATCACGTCGGCGCCTTGGTCGGCCAGTGCCTTGGCGGCGTCGGCTTCCTTGCCGGGGTCGAACCAGGTGTTCACCCAGATCACCTTGAGCTTGATGTTGGGGTTGGTGGTCTGCGCGCCCAGGATGGTGGCGTTGATGCCGGAAATCACTTCCGGGATCGGGAACGAGGCGATGTAGCCAAGCACGCCGGATTTCGACATCTTGCCGGCGATGACGCCCTGGATGTAGCGGCCTTCGTAGAAGCGGCCGGCATAGTTGCCCATGTTGGGCGCGGTCTTGAAGCCGGTGGCGTGCTCGAAATCGATCTTGGGATATTTCTTCGCCACTTTCAGCGTCGCGTCCATGTAGCCGAACGACGTGGTGAAGATCAGCTTGTTGCCGGCGCGGGCGAGCTGTTCGATCGAGCGCTCGGCGTCGGGGCCCTCGCTGACGTTTTCGAGATAGGTGGTATCGACCTTGTCGCCCAATTCCTTGACCAATTCCTGGCGTCCGACTTCGTGACGATAGGTCCAGCCAAGATCGCCGATCGGTCCGAGATAGATGAATCCGATTTTCAATTTTTCGGCGGCCGAGGCGTTGTAGCTTATTGCGGTGATCGCCAATGCGGCGGCCGCGGCGCTCATCAGTAGTTTTTTCATGGTTACGACTCCGGGTTAGCAGACGGGTATCTTACTGGTCCCCGCAAACGCGTCGCCCGTCCGCGCGCGCTCATGGGGGAAGGTACTTCTAGCTGGCGCATGATCCGATCCGAAAACCGGTACCCATCCGGATCAAGTCCGGGACAGGCTTTTCGGGATCATGCGCTATCGATCTGGCACGAACACCATTCCAAGCGAAGCAGGCGCGACGGACCCGGCGGTGCCGCGCGCACGTGAAATCAGAACGAGTACGATGACTGTCGCCAGATAGGGCAGCGCCGTCATCAGTTGCGATGGAATAGGCAGGCCGAAGGCTTGCGCGTGCAGTTGCAGGATGGTCACCGCGCCAAACAAATATGCGCCGCCGACCAGCCGGCCCGGCCGCCACGACGAGAAAACCACCAGCGCCAGCGCGATCCAGCCGCGGCCGGCGGTCATGCCCGGAATGAAAAACGGCGTGTAGGCGAGCGGCAGATAGGCGCCCGCCAGTCCCGCGCAGCCGCCGCCGAACAGAACGGCCAGCAGGCGGATCTTGAGCACCGGATAACCGAGCGCATGCGCCGAGGTGTGACTGTCGCCGACCGCGCGCAGGATCAGCCCGGCGCGGGTGCGGTAGAGGAACCACCAGATCGCCGCCACCAGAAGCACCGAGAAATAAACAAACCCATCCTGGCCGAACAGAATGTGGCCGATGATCGGAAGATCGGTGAGGACCGGGATGAACAGATGCGGCGCCGGCACGATGCGTTGCCCGACGAAGCCGGCGCCGATCAGGCCCGACAGGCCGACGCCGAGAATCGTGAGCGCAAGGCCCGCCGCCACCTGGTTCACCGCCAAGCCGAGCGTGAGCACGGCGAATACCGTCGACAGCGCGGCGCCGGCGGCGATGCCGAACAGCGCGCCCAAAAAGGTCGAGCCGGTGAGATAGGCGCCGGCAAAGCCGCAGGCCGCGCCCATGATCATCATGCCTTCGACGCCGAGATTGAGCACGCCCGAGCGCTCGACCACCAATTCGCCCGCCGCCGCCAGCAGCAACGGCGTCGAGGCCGCGATCACCGAGATGATGATGGCTTCAAGCAGTCCCATCGGCGGCCTTTCGGAAAGTACTGATCAGGCGGATGCGGTAGAGGATCAAGGAGTCGCAGGCCAGCACGTAAAACAGCAAAATGCCCTGGAACACCTTGGTCAGATCGAGCGGAATCTTCATCGAGATTTGCGCGCCCTCGCCGCCGATGAAGGTGAGCGCGAGAAACAGTCCGGCAATCAAAATGCCCACCGGGTTCAACCGGCCGAGGAAGGCGACGATGATGGCGGTGAAGCCGTAGCCGGGCGAGATGCCGGGCTGCAGCACGCCGACCGGGCCTGCCACCTCGATGATGCCGGCCAGGCCCGCGAGCGCGCCGGACACGGCGAAAGTGAAGAGCACGAGGCGGTCCGAACTGAATCCGCCAAAGCGCGCGGCTCTGGGCGCAGCGCCCACCACGCGAATTTCGAAGCCCTTGATGGTGCGCCCCAGCATGACGGTCGCCAGCATGACGACGATACAGGCGGCCACCGCGCCGTAATGCAAACGGCCGGTTTCGAATATGGTCGGCACGGTCGCCACCGGATCGAACGCCGCGGTGGTCGGAAAATTGAGGCCCTTGGGATCGCGCCAGGGTCCGCGCACCAGATAGTCCATGATCAGATCGGCGACATAAACCAGCATCAGGCTGGTGAGGATTTCATTGGCGCCGAAGCGCACCTTGCAGATCGCCGGGATCAGCGCCCATAGCGCGCCGCCGAGCGCGCCCATGATCAGCATCGCCGGCAGCACCCAATGCCCGGCGCCGGTGCCGTTGGTGACGACGGCAAGCCAAGAGCCGCACACCGCGCCCATGATGAATTGCCCCTCGGCGCCGATATTCCAGACATTGGCGAGATAGCAGAACGACAGGCCGATCGCGATCATCACCAGCGGGGTCGCCTTCACGGCGATTTCCATCAGCGAAAACGGATCGGTCAGCGGTTCGATGAAATAGACGATGAGCGCGGAGATCGGATTTTTTCCCAGGATCGCGAACAGGATCGACATTGTCACCAGCGTCAATCCGATCGCGATCAGCGGCGAAAGGATGGCGATCTTGGTCGAGCGTTCGGCGCGTTTTTCAAGCACCAACTGCATGGCTCGCCCTTTTGCTTGGCTCGCTTTGGCCGACCGCGCTGCCGCCCATCAGTAGCCCAAGTTTCTCGCGGCTGGCGGACGCGGCATCGAGCGGTTCGGACAAATGGCCATGAAACATCACGGCGATGCGGTCGGCGATTTCGGCAAGCTCGTCGAGATCCTGGCTGATCACCAGCACGGCGGTGCCGCGGCCGGACAGATCGAGCAGCGCCTGGCGGATGACGGCGGCGGCGCCGGCATCGACGCCCCAGGTCGGCTGGCTCACGATCAGCACGCCGGGCTCGCGCAGGATTTCGCGGCCGACGATGAATTTCTGCAGATTGCCGCCCGACAGGCTGGCCGCTTCCGGATCGCGTTTGGCCTTGCGCACGTCGAAGGTCTTGGTGGTCTTGTCGACGGTCGCCAGCGTCGCCGGCTTGTCGACGAAACCGTGATTGACCATGTGGCTCGCGGCATGGCCGGTGAGCAAAGCGTTTTCCGACAATTTCATGCGCGGCGCGGTGCCGTGGCCGAGCCGCTCTTCCGGCACGAAGGCGGCGCCAAGCCGGCGGCGCTCGGTCACCGACATCAATCCGGCGGCATGGCCGTCGATAATGACATTGCCTTCGATCGCAGAGAGCCGCTCGCCGGACATGGCGGCGAAGAATTCGTCCTGGCCGTTGCCGGCGACGCCGGCGATGCCGAGGATTTCGCCGCCTTTGACCTCGAGCGAGATGCTCCGCAGATGCGTGCCATGCGGATCGTCGGGTTCAAGCGACAGTTCGTTGATCACGAGGCGCGGCACGGTGGTGGTGCGGCCGGCGAGCCGCTTTGACTTCGCCGATTTCGGCGCCGACCATCATGCGCGCCAACGATGCCGCGGTCTCGTCGTGCGGATTGCAGGTCGCGACTTTTTTGCCGCCGCGTAAAATGGTAGCGGTGTCGCAAAGCCGTTTCACTTCCTCGAGCTTGTGGCTGATATAGAGCAAAGCGCGGCCTTCGCTGCGCAGCCGCTCCAACACGATGAAAAGCTGGTCGGCTTCCTGCGGCGTCAACACCGCGGTCGGCTCGTCGAGGATCAGCAGCTTCGGATTCTGCATGAGCGCGCGCACGATCTCGATGCGCTGGCGCTCGCCGACCGAGAGCCGCCACACTTCGCGCTTGGGATCGAGCGGCAGTCCGTAGTCCTGCGAGACCTGTTCCAGCCGCGCCGACATGTCGGCGAAACTTTCCTTGCCGTCGAGACCGAGCGCGACGTTTTCCGCCACCGTCAGATTGTCGAACAGCGAGAAATGCTGGAATACCATGCCGACGCCTTGCGCGCGCGCGGCCGACGGCCCGATCAGCACGACCTTCTCGCCCATCCAGCGCATCTCGCCGGCGGTCGGCTGAATCAAGCCGTACATTATTTTGACGAGCGTGGATTTTCCGGCGCCGTTTTCGCCGAGCAGCGCATGGATCTCGCGCGGATAAAGTTCAATGTCGATTGAAATCGTTGGCCGGGAATGTGCCGTAGCGTTTGGTAATTCCAATGGTTTGCAGCAGCGGCGTTTTGGCCGAGACACTGTCCGCAGACACTGGATGCAACATGGTGGCTAAGGCCTTGAACGCAGGCGCGGCGGGGACGAAGGCTGCCGCTTCACAAAACTATCAAGCCAATAGTGTGCCAAAACACCGGCCCACAGAAGCCACCAATAAGCGGCAGCTCATGCTTAATTAAACGCCATCGGCACGCGCCGAACTACAGGAAAATCAAAAAGCTCAATGCCGGCGTGGCGAATCGTCCGCCGTCTCCGATGCTTGGCTGCACCGGAGAACTTATGCTTGCGCGATTCTTCTTCGATTCTTGAGCGCATTTCGGCCTAACCGGCCGGCGGATAGACGGTTTCTGACCGCCAAAAAGCGTTGCAGCGGCGCCACAGTGGATAAGATTCCGTTAAGCTGCCGGCCCGGCTCCGGAGGGCCGCCCAATTTTTAATCGGCGGTATTTGGATCGCGGGCGCCGCCCAGCGCCGGTTTTTTACTTTTGGCGATGCTGGAAATGTTCAATGTTTATAGGCGGAATCTGAAATTTCGCCGAAGCCTGGCGCCGCGCCGCAGTTTGCCACGCAATTGTTTTTTGCATGACGGCTGTAAAAGCCTCCAAAAATTGACGAATCTTCAGGCTTTCCCCGCGTGCCCGGCGCTGATTAGCTTTTTGTGACAGAAAAAAATCTCGTCTGTTCGCAACTCGTTGGGGGTTAAAAAATGTACCTGAAAAAGTTAGCGCTCGCTGCACTTCTCGTAGCGACGGCAACCGGTGTCGCCGGCGCGGCCGATCTTCCGGTCAAGGCTGGTGGCTCCGCCGCTGGCTCCGCCGTTCTTCTTCGTCAACGACAACACCCTCGAGTATTCGTATCGCTTCACGGCGACCGATCCGGGCGTGGGCGTGACCCCGAAGAACCTCGTCACCTTCACCCACTTCGACGTGTGGGCTTACGGCACGAACTTCTTCACCGTCGATTGGTTGAAGGCCACCAGCCTGCAGACCCCGGTCGCGGGCGGCGGGGCGCCTTACACCGAAATCTACGGCTTCTTCCGCTCGACTTTTGGCTTTAATGAAATCTTCGGCACCAAAGGCTTTCTCGATGGGCCCGTTGACCGACGTCTCGTTGAAGTCGGCGCCGATGTGAACACCGACAATACGACCCTTGCTTCGGCTAAGCGCTCGATCGAATCCGGCATTCAGTTCAGCTTTGCGATACCTTACAAAGGCTTCTTGAACCTGACGCCGACGATCTACAAGGAATGGCAGCACGACGGCTTCGCCGCCGCGTTCGGCGCGGGCACCAACCCGTCGGGTAATGTCAGTTACAACACCACCTGGGGCTTCGAATACTTGTGGGTGCCAGCCGCTTGGCTTCATTCCGCCGTCATCCCGCTCACTTTCAAGGCCTTCGGCACGGTCCATGGCCCGAAGGGATGCGGCGAGCCATGCGGCGGTCCCGTCGCTCAGGGCCTAACGCGCACCACCGAGTGGTACGCTCAGGAAAACCTCGAGCTGGACGTCGGCAAGATGTCAGGCAAACGGCCTGGCATGCTGTCGACCTGGGTTGGTTATCGATACTGGGTCAACAAGTTCGGCATCCAGCCCAGCGAACTCCCGTCGCCGCGGCTAATGCGAGCGGCAATTTTACCGGTACGGTGGAAAGCACCTGGCTGGTCGGCGTGACGATCGCCTTCTGATCGTAGCGTCCTGATCTGAAATAAAGCACGCCGGTCGAGCAATCGACCGGCGTGTTGCTTTTTGGGACGTGATTTTTGGCGCTGCGCTCAGCTGCCGCGATAGGTCGAATAGCTCCACGGCGTCATCACTAGCGGCACATGGTAATGGCCTTCCGGCTCGGCGACCGAAAATCGTATCGGAACCACGTCGAGATAAGGTGGTTTCGACAAAGCCACGCCGCCGGTGGCGAAATAGCCGGCTACCGCGAAACGCAATTCATAAGTCCCGATCGGAACCGGGCGTCCGGCGATCAGCGGCTTGTCGGTGCGGCCGTCGTCATTGGTAAGGTTGCGAACCAGCAGGCGATCTTGCCCGCCTCCGAAAGTTCCCATAATTCGATCGGCACGCCTTGCGCCGGCTTGCCGCCATGGACGTCGAGCACATGGGTCGACAGCCGCCCGGTGACCTCGAGCCTATCCGGCGCGCTCACGCGGGCATCGAGCCGAAGCGCCGCGATCCGGAATATTTCGCCCAGCGCGGTCGTCATCTCGTCAGCGCTGGCGTGGGTCAGACGGCGTTCGAACTCGCGCAAGATCGAATCTTTGCTATGCCGGCGCACGCAAACGATGAAGGGAATATCGAACTTGGCCTGGTAGGCGTCATTGAGGCGGTGGAAACGGGCGAATTCGGCTTCGGTCAAACGGTCGAGGCCGACGCTCGCCTGTTCGTTGGTCGAATCCGCGGTCAGCGCGCCGGCGCGGGCGGCCTTGCCGGCAAGATCGGGATGCGCCTTCACCAGCGCCAGCCGCACGGGCGCGGGCGCGGCGTTTACCGCCGCCATCAAACCTTCGTGCAGCGCCGCCAGCGTGGCGAAGGGGCGCTGCGCGCTCGCGGCCTTCGCCACCCAGGGCGAATGTTCGTAAATGTCGGCAAGCGCGGCGGTGAAATCGGCTTCGCTCGCCGCGTTGAGGGTGTCGAGGCTGAAAATGGTCATGGGGCCTTCGATCTTTACTCCGCTCATTCCCGCGCAAGCGGGAATCCAGGGTCACGACTTAGGCTTGGCATTTCTGCACTGGGTGCCCGCGCGCTAAGGCTCGCGCACGACGGGGCGATATCGGTAAACCCTGCCCGCATCTATTGCACCGGCGCGCCGGCGGCGATCCAGGCCGCCAGCACCTGCCGGTCGGCGGGGGAAATATCCGTGATATTGCCTGGCGGCATGGCGTGCGAACGCACCGCGTTGATGTCGATCATCCTGGCATGCAGCTTGATCTGCTCGGGTGAATCCAGCAGCACGCCTTTGGGCGCCGTGACGAAGCCGGCCCATACCGGCTCGGCCGCATGGCACATGCTGCAGCGGGACATCACGATGTCCTGCACCGCCGCGAATTTCGGCGTTTCCGGCAACGCGCCCATCTTGATGCCGGCCCCGGTGCCCGACAGCCATGCGATCGCCAGCATGCCAATTCCCGCCACCAGCCAGGTCCACAACGGGCCTTCCTTGCCCTCGTGCCGCACATTGAAGTAGTGCCGGATGACCGGCCCGATCACGAGCACAATGGCGACGATCAGCCCAATTGTACTGGGTCGCGAAGAACAGCGGATAGTGGTTGCTCAGCATCAAGAATATGACCGGAAGCGTCAGATAATTGTTGTGTACCGAACGCTGCTTGCCGATCGCGTTCCATTCCGGGTCGGGCACCTGGCCGGCGATGAGCGCTTTTACCGACTTCGCCTGATACGGCATGATGACGACAAAGACATTCGCCACCATGATGGTCCCGATCAGTGCGCCGATCTGGGTGAAGGCGCCGCGGCCGCTGAAGACGTGGGTGAATCCAAAGGTGAGCACGACCAGGAAGACATAGCCGACCAGCGCCAGCGCCACTTCGTGCTTGCCGAGTGGCGAGCGGCACATCACTTCATAGGCGATCCAGGCCGCGGCAAGGCTGAGGAAGGCCACCGTGGCGGCCATCGGTGCGCTGAGGTCGAGAACCGCTTTGTCGACCAGGAAAAGCTCGGCGTTGAAGTAGTAGACCACGACCAGCAAAGCGAAGCCCGACAGCCAGGTCGTATAGGCCTCCCATTTGAACCAGACCAATTCGTCCGGCATGGAAGAGGGCGCCACCATGAATTTGATCATCTGGTAGAAGCCGCCGCCGTGCACCTGCCACAACTCGCCTTTGACGCCGGCCGGCAGCGCGCCGTGGTTCTTCAGGCCGAGATCGAGGTGGATGAAGTAGAATGAGCTGCCGATCCAGGCGATGGCGGCGATGACATGCAGCCAGCGAAGGATGGCACTCAGCCATTCGGTCAGGACGATTTCCAAGGCAATTGACCTTTATAAACGCCCGGCCCGACCACCATGCCAGATCGCCGCCGGTCTGTTCAAGTCAGATTGCGCATTTGTTTGATCTGATAACAAAAATAATAAACGTGGCATTTAGGGCGTGCGGAATGCGGTCCGTTTAGCTGCTGAATACATGCGCAATTCGTTCAACCATATCCACAATATGCCGACGCAGTCTCGCGTCTTTAATTAGTCGAAAACTCTTCATAAGCGCGAGGCCCTCAGCGCTGGAAAGAGTAGTCAAACAATCGGCGGCCAACCGAGCCGACGTTCTAAGCTCGGTCGACGATGGTTTGGACGGTACATGTTCAAAAAAGTAGGCTGCTTTCACTTTCAGAATACTCGCAATCTGCGATAGCCGACTGGCGCTAACTCGATTGGTGCCCTTCTCATACTTTTGAATCTGTTGGTAGGTCAGTCCAACTTGAACTGCGAGCATTTCCTGGCTCATACCAAGTGCAGTCCGAAGTAAGCGGATGGCTTGGCCCACTTGTTGGTCAATTAAGTCGGCTATTTTCCTGGCCATCAAAGAGTTTTATAAGAACTGAGCCTTACAGGGAAGGGCAAGCGTGTTTCGTAAGAGGGCTATTAAACGAAGCACCCGATCTCCGCGAAATTCTTTGCCACTGGATAGCCCGTCACCTCGACGCCGGCGGCATCGAGCCAGGCATGGGCTTCGAGCGGTTTTTCCTCGCCTTTGCCGGCGCCGAAATGCAGCACGCTGGAAACGCCGCGCCGTTTGAGCATGACGCGCGCGGTCATGGCTTGCGGCAAACATACCGCCTTGAACGGCACGTGACGCGCCGCCCGCGTCACGGCCCAACCGATATCTTCGGCCGTCCGTACATTTTCTTGCGAGGAGGGGGCCGGCGAAACGCGAAGGTCACTCGGCGGCACGAAAGTGCCGAGCCGCCGCGCCAGGCGCGGAAACGGAATGAAGATGAGTGCGAGGCGCGACAACAACAGACAAATCACCGCCTCGATCACAAGCGCGCGGCGGCGGTTGTCGATTTGAGCGAATCTACGCAGCGGGCGGCGGTTCGAGCGCAACGGCGCCATGTTTCACCAATTCGTTAGAACGCCAGGATTATAGCGTCACTTCTTCTTGATCCGAAACGTTAGAAGGCCTTCGGTCTCGCCCTTGCCCTCCAGCGTGTCGCCGGTCTGGCGCAGCAGATTGGGAATATCGATCGCCGCCAGCGGGTCGGTGCATTCCGCCACGATCAAATCGCCGGATTTGAGGCCCGACAACATCTTGCGCACCCTCAGCGCCGGCAACGGGCATTTCAAACCGCGCAGATTCATGGTCTTTTCGGTCAAAAGCTAGCCTCCTGGCACGAGCCCGGTTGAGGTAGACTAAAAGTTCACAAGCCCACAAGGTCAAGCGCGAGAACCATGGCTGCGGCATCCGAGACAATACAAACCATTGCCCGGCTGACGCCGCTCGCCGATGTGCTGGCGATGCTCGATCTGGAGGTCAAGCCGGTCACGCCGCGCACCCTCGATCTGGCGAGTGCAGCCGGGCGCATCCTGGCGGTCGATGCCATGGCGCCCTCGCGGCCGAGCGCGGCGCTGGCCATGCTCGACGGCTGGGCGCTCGCCGCCGACGCCACTTTGGGCGCGGGCAATTATGCGCCGGCTTTGCTGACGCAAATGCCGCATCGGGTCGAGGTCGGCCAGCCGATGCCACCCGATACCGACAGCGTGGCGCCGTTCGACGCCGTCAAGATTTCAGGTGACGGCGCGCAGGTGCTGGCTGTCATCAATCCGGGCGACGGCGTGTTGCCGGCCGGAGGCGATTGCGATCCGGCCATTCCCTTGCAGCGCGCCGGCGAGCGCTTGTCGCTGACCGATCTCGCGGCTTTCGCCGCCGCCGGCATTTCGCGCGTCACGGTGCGCGAACCGCGCATTCGCGTTTTGCCGTTGCGCGGCAACAGCGTCATCTTTGCCGCTGCGCGCCTGGTGACCGGCGATATTGAGCGGCGCGGCGGCGCCGCCCGTCAAGATGACGCCGGCCGCGATCTCGGCACGGTGCTGGCCGCCGAAAGCGCCGATGCGATTGTCGTCATTGGCGGCACCGGCGCCGGCCGCAACGATACCGCCGTGCAGTTGCTGGCGCGCGAGGGGCGCCTCGCGGTGCACGGCATCGCGCTCACGCCGGGGGAAACCGCCGCTTTCGGCTTTTCCGGCGCATGCCCGGTGCTGATGCTGCCCGGACGGCTCGATGCGGCGCTCGCGGTCTGGCTGATGCTGGGGCGGCGCATGCTGGAGCGGCTGAACGCCGCGACGCTTAATAAAGAAAGTGAGCCGGTCGAGACCCTGACACTGGCGCGCAAGGTGACCTCGACCGTGGGCCTCGCTGAAATCGTGCCGGTGCGGCGCAATGGCGGGCAGGCCGAGCCGATGGCGGTGAAATATCTGCCGTTCTCGTCGCTGGCGCGCTCCGACGGATGGATCCTGGTGCCGGCCGACAGCGAAGGCTATTCCGCCGGTTCGGCGGTTACGCTAAGGCCGTGGCCATGATTAAGGCAATATGAGCAAGCAACATGAGCAAGCCAAAGTCGAGCGATGACGATCTGATTGCGCGCATGCGCGCGGCGGCGCGCCAAGAGCAATTCCTCGACGTGGTGTCGGCGCGACGAAGCGCGCGCGCGTTTCGAAAGTCATCTCGATCTTAGCGCCGCTCGGCGCCGAGACGGTAGCGCTTGCCGGTGCGCTCGCGCGCGTGCTGGCGCATGATGTCGTGGCCGCGGTCGATGCGCCGCCTTTCGACCGCTCCAATGTCGATGGTTTTGCGCTGCGCGCGGCCGATACAATTGGCGCCGGTGACTCGGCGCCCAAAATCTTCACGCTCAATGCCGAGGTGATTGCCTGCGGCCACGCGCCGGCGCTGGAGGTCAAACCCGGCACCGCTACAACGATCGCGACCGGCGGCGTGATCCCGCGCGGCGCCGACGCGGTGGTGATGGTCGAGCAGACCGAATTGATGGAGCAGGGCACACCGCGTATCGAATTGCGCCGCGCCGCCGCGGCTGGGCAATTCGTGTCCTATGCCGGCTCCGACATTGCGCGCGGCGAGACATTATTGCGGCGCGGTGCGCGCATTGGCTCGCGCGAGATCGGCATGCTGGCGGCGAGCGGGCTGAGCCATATCGACGTGGTGCGGCGCCCGAAGGTCGCAGTGCTCTCGACCGGCGACGAGCTGGTCGAGCCGGGTAAGCCGCTGCTGCCTGCCAGCGTCTATGACAGCAACGGCGCCATCATCGCCGCCGCGGTGGCGGAAGCCGGCGGCGAGCCGGTTTCGATGGGTGCCTTTCCCGACGACGCAACAGCGTTGGAAAAAGCGGTGCGCCAGGCTCTTGCGTCGAGCGACATGGTGGTGCTTTCGGGCGGCACGTCGAAAGGCGCCGGCGACCTGTCGCATGCCGTCGTCTCGAGGCTGGGCAAGCCCGGCATCCTGGTGCATGGCGTAGCGCTCAAACCCGGCAAGCCGCTCTGCCTCGGCGTGGCCGATAATAAGCCGATCGTGGTGCTGCCGGGCTTTCCGACCTCGGCGATCTTTACCTTCCATGCTTTCGTCGCGCCCGTGATCCGCGCGCTGGCGGGTCTTGCGCCGGAAGCGGCCGAGACGATTTCAGGCGCGCGTGCCGGTTCGCATTGCCTCCGAACTCGGCCGCAAGGAATTCGTGCTGGTGTCGCTGATCGAAGGCGAGGCCGGCACCATCGCGTTCCCGACCGGCAAAGGTTCTGGCTCGGTCACGAGTTTTTCGCAGGCCGATGGTTTTCTCGAGATCGACGCGCTCGCGTCATCGCTCGATGCCGGCAGTGATGTGCGGGTCACGCTGATCGGCAGCGCCGCGCAGGCGCCAGATCTCGTTATTATGGGCAGCCACGATGTCGCGCTCGACGTGGTGGTCGGCGCGCTGAGCGAGCGCGGCTTTTCGGCGCGCACGCTGGCCGTTGGCAGTCTCGGCGGCGTGGCGGCGATCGGCCGCGGCGAATGCGACGTCGCGCCGGTGCATCTGATCGATCCGGCGAGCGGACAGTATAATGTACATCTGGTGACGCCGGGCCTTGCGCTGGTTCCGGGCTGGCGGCGCATGCAAGGTATTCTGTTCCGCCCGGGCGACAAACGCTTTGAGGGCAAGAGCGCCGCCGAAGCGCTCAAAACAATTCTGGCCGACCCGTCGGCGCTCATGGTCAATCGCAATGCCGGCGCCGGCACGCGCGTTTTGATCGACGATTTGCTTAAAGGCGCCAGGCCCGCCGGTTACGCCAATCAGCCGAAGTCGCACAACGCCGTCGCCGCGGCGATCGCACAGGGCCGCGCCGACTGGGGTGTCGCCATCGCGCCGGTGGCGAAACTATACGGCCTTGGATTTTTGGACGTGGCGCCGGAACATTACGATTTCCTGGTAGTTGAGAAGCGGCGCGACCGGCCCGCCATGCGGGCGTTTTTCGAGGCTTTGCGCGATCATGAAACACGCCAACGTATTTCCGCGCTTGGCATGCGGCCGGCCGATGATTAGGCGGCTCGCCACACTCTTATTGTTGCCGCTTTTGCTCGGCGCCGCCCTCGATGTTGCACATGCGCAATTGCGCGGTCATGGCGGCCCGGTGCGCGCGCTAGCGATATCGGCCGACGGCAAAACCGCGCTGTCCGGCAGTTTCGATACCTCCGCCATCCTTTGGTCGCTCGAGCGCAACGTCGCCGAGCAGGTGCTGCGCTTTCACGATAGCGCGGTGAACGCGGTCGCGTTTTTGCACGACGGCCGCATGGTGACCGCCGGCGCCGACGCCCATATCGTAATTTGGACGCCGGGCCAGCCGGATCCCGACAAGGTGCTGTACGGCCATAACAGCCCGATCGCAGGCCTCGCGGTGTCGCCGGACGGCGCGACGCTCGCCTCGGCCTCATGGGACCACAGCGTGCGGCTGTGGAAGCTTTCGGACGGGACGTCTCGCGTGCTGGAAGGCAATGCCCAGGCGGTCAATGGCGTCGCCTTTTCGCCAGACGGCAAGAATGTCGTGAGCGCGGGCTACGACGCCAGCTTGCGCATATGGCCAACTGCCGGCGGGTCCGACATCATCCGCAATCTGCCATCGCCGCTAAATTCGGTCGCGGTTGCCCCCGATGGCGAGATCGTTACCGCCGGCGCCAGTGGCAAATTGTTCTTCTTGTCGCCCGGCGGCGATGTCCGCGCCGAACTCGAAATATCCGCAACGCCGATCATTGCGGTGGTGATCTCGCCCGACGGCAAACTGGTCGCGGCCGCCGGCATCCGCGGTTCGGTGGCAATCATCGATCGCCAGGCGCGCAAGCTTGAGCGAACTTTGATCGGCCCCGGCCTTCCGGTTTGGTCGGTGGCGTTTTTCCCCGACAGCCACACTCTATTGACCGGCGGCACGGACCGCGTGATCCGGCGCTGGGACGCGGTGAGCGGCGAGCCGGTGGGTGCCGTGATCGTCGGCGCGCCGAGCGATCCGCTGGCGGCTTACGCTGGCGATCCCGGCGCCGCGGTGTTTCGCGCTTGCGTCGCATGCCACACGCTGACGCCCGATGAGGGCAACAAAGCGGGGCCGAGCCTTGCCGGCATTTTCGGCCGCAAGATCGCGAGTTTGCCGGGCTACCGCTATTCCGAAGCGCTCAAGCACATGGACATAGTGTGGACGCCGGAAACAGTTGCGAAAATGTTCGAGGTCGGGCCGATGGCCTATACGCCCGGCACCAAGATGCCGGAGCAAAAAATCGGCTCGCCGCAAGAGCGCCAGGCGCTGGTGGAGTTTTTGGCAAAAGCGACGAAAAAATAATCCGAGAGGGCAATCAGGATTTCTGGCTGTCGTCGAACTCGCGCTTAAGCTTTTCCCGCTCGCGCAAATAATCGTCGGTGGTGCGAAGCGCCGGGCGCGCCGGGCCGCCGAACGGATCGAATTGCTCTTCCGCCATGACATTGACCCGGCAATCGGCGCACATCTTGATGACGTCGAGCCGCTTCTTGGAATCCTTGAACATCCAATGCTGGCCTTCGAGCTTGGCCACCACGCGTTCGACCGAACTTTTCACACCAAAGGGCGTGTTGCAGCGAATGCAGTGGAACGGCTCTTCTTGCTTGATGACGCGGCTCATGGCGGTGGCAGCGCGGAAGTCGATCTGCGGTTTGAGGCTGATGACTTTCTCCGGACAGGTCGCCGCGCATAGCCCGCATTGCACGCAGGCATCTTCGGCAAAACGCAGCATCGGCTTTTCCGGATCGTCCGACATGGCGCCGGTCGGGCAGGCCGACACGCATGACAGGCACAGCGTGCAGCCTTCGACATTGACGACGACGGTGCCGAATGGTGCGCCTTGCGGCAGCGCTACGATATCAACCGGCGTCGGCGCCGCTGCGTGCAATTCCCGCAACGCCAGCCGCACCAGATCGCGCTTCTCGCCCACGGCGGAGAAGCTCGCAGGTTTTGCGGCGCCATCCATCGGCGCCACGGCGCGCAGCGTTTCGCCCAGCGCATCCGGATCGTCGGTTTCGATGGTGGAAACGCGCTCGCCGGCAAAACCAAGCGCAGACAGAATAGGCTGCGCCAGCGCAATTGTGTTGTTGAGCCCAAGAATGTCGTGGCGCGGTTTGGCGCGCACCAGAAAGCGCACCGCGGACGCGCCATAGGCCAATGACGCCGCCACCGCTTCCAGCCCCACTTGCGTCACTTCGTTGACCTGCACCGGCAGCACATTCGCCGGCAAGCCGTCGCCGTGGCGCGCCAGCGCGTCGATCAATTCGCCGCCATGCTCGGCGTCGTGAAACAGCACGATCGCCTGCTTGCCGCCGGCTTCGCGATAGGCGCCGAGCAGCGTGCGCAATTTGCGCAACAGCGCGTCGGACGGCGGCAGCGCATAGGCGGCGGCGCCGGTCGGGCAGGCGGCGGCGCATTGCCCGCAGCCGGCACAGATCTGCGCATCGATGGCGACATGATCGCCATTCGGTTCAATCGCGCCGGTCGGGCAGAGGTCGAGACAGCGGCGGCAGCCGACGATTTTGGAGCGCGAATGCGCGCACAAGTCCTCGGTGAAATTAATATAGCGTGGCTTGTCGAAGCTGCCGGTGAGATCGCGCGCCTTGAGCACCACGCGCAGTACCGCCGCCGGATCGCCAGGATCGGCGCGCAAATAGCCGTCGCGCAGGTCGGACGCCGAAAACAGCGGCGCGCCGCCGGAAAGGTCGATCAAAATGTCGCAGCGCGATTTCGCGTCATTGCGGGACGCGCCAAATTCCAGCGCGCCGCGCGACGACGGCTTGGGCGCGGCGAAATCGTCAACCGTCACGTCGAACGCGCCGAGATAGCCCTTGGCTTGCCGGATGGTACCCTTCACCACCGGAAATTCGGTGACCCGCAGTGGCGCCACGCCGCTCGGCTGTTTGATCAGCACCGTGAGGTCGAGATGGTCCTTGAGAAGCTGCGCGGCTTCGATGGCCGTCTCGTCCTTGCCATAGACGAGCGTCACGCCGTCGCTGTTGAGCGTGACGAAGGATTCATCCGGCACGGGCTCGGCCGCCGCCGCGATCAGCGCCGCCATTTTCGGCCCGGCTGCCTTGCTGTTTTCCTTGGCGTCCTTCGACCAGCCGGCATTCTCGCGGATATTGACGAAGGTAATGTCGCCACTGTCTTCGATGCCTTGCGCTACTTCAGTAAACAGCGGCGCTTCCTGGGTGCAGGCCACCAAGATCGGTTCGCCGGCCGCGGCCGCGTTGCGAAAGCGCTCAAGTTCGGCGCGGCAAAGCTGACGGCCTTCGATCACCACGCTGTCACGGCAGGCGCGCTTTACCGCCCGGGCATCGAGCGGCATGCTGTCTTCGCAGGAACAGATCAGGATATTGCGCGGCCGTTCGGCCATCTGGCTGTTTTACCTTTATATCAGGCAGAAATCGCGGGACTGGTCTCAGGGCCGTCCGAGGCGTAATTATAGGTATTCAAACAAGAAAGTAACAGCGAGGATCAATGCCGCTGGAGACGCGGACGCGAGCCAGGATGCCTTTGGAGCCCGAACTCACTTTACCACCGCCGTTCACCCCGGTGCGATTGCGTGAAGTGGGCGATGCCTTCGCGCATGCCATATCGATTGCGGCCGAGCGGGGCGCCGGCACACTGGTATATGTCGGCCGCTTCGATCTTGCCGAATTCGCCGTTGTGCTGGAGCCGGAGGAGCCGCTGGCGCAGGCGCGCTGCGCCTTCTATGCCGGCATGGTGGGACTGGCCGATGCCTTGTCGGCCCACGCGCAGCCGGAAACCGCCATTACCATCGATTGGCCGGATACGCTTTGCGTCAATCGCGGGCTGGTGGGCGGCGGGCGGCTCGCCTGGCCGAAAGGCGTCAAGGAAGACGAGACGCCGCCGTGGCTGGTATTCGGCGCCATGATCCGCACCGTTTCCATGACCGGCCTCGAGCCGGGCCTCAATCCGCTTTCCACCGCGCTGGAGGAAGAAGGTTTCAGCGACGTCATGTCGAACCAGGTGGTTGAAAGCTTCGCGCGCAATTTCATGGTGGCGCTCGATTCCTGGACCGAAAGCGGCTTCGGCGCGGTGGCCAAGAATTATCTGGAACGGCTGACGCGCGAGAGCGGCGTGCGCCGCAGTATCGATGACAATGGCGATCTGTTGATTCGCCGCATGGCGAAGCCCGAGCCCGAGCGCAAAGCGTTTCTCGCCGCGCTCGCCAAACCGGCCTGGCTCGATCCCAAGACCAAGGGACCGCGCACGTGAAACTTTTGCGCACCATACGGCTCGATCCGTCGGACACTTTTGTGTTCGACCAGGCGGCCGAGTCCGGCGAATGGGCGGTGTCGGGCGCTTTTGTGTTCTGGAATACCGATCCAGCCACGCTCGAAGGCAAAGCGCGCTCGGCGTTTCGCGGCGGTTTTCTCGGCGTCGGATCGCTCGGCTGGTCGACGCTGGTGCAGATCGTGGAGGCCGACGAGGATCAGCGGCTGGCCGCCGTCGATATGCTGGCCAAGCAACTGGTGACAAAATTCGGCGCGCCCGGCATCGCGGAAGCCGTGGCGGCGGCCGAGGAAGAGTTCGCCTTCGCTGCTTCGCTCTGCGATCATGCTGCCGACACGCTGGTGGCCGTGCATCGCACGTCGGAGGCGGACGGCATCCATGAAACTTTCCGCACCTTGCGCCCGCGCAATGGCCCCAAGCCGTTGCGGGCGTTTTCGTTTCTCGAGGTGGAAGGCGACGATGATGCCGCGCCCGCCGAATCGGTCGATCTGATCGGCATGGTCGAGCGGGAGCGCAAATGAACGACTTCTGGATCTCCTGCGGCCATCATCTGCTCGACCGCGACGCCGGCGGCGGGCTGCTGCTGACCGACGATTTTCTCAAAGTCTATATGGCGCGGCCGGAAATAATCCCGCCGCCGGAAGCTTGCGCGGCCGAACGCAGGTTGCATGCCGCGCTGCTGGCCGATCCGCGCATGGCGGTTTCGGCTTCCGATATCGGGGCAATCGCCGATGCCGACGCGCGCGAGAATTGGCAGATGTTGATGGCCTTCCGCGACCATCTGGTGCGCCATAAAACGCTGGAAGCGGCCTATTCCGAGCTGGTCAGGCAGGGCTTCAAGAATACGCCGCAGCTTTTCGTCAATCAGCTCGTGCATGTGGTGATGCGCAATGCGCTCGATGGCGTCGAGGATGCCAGCGTCGTGCGCGCCGGCGAGATGTTCTACCGTACCCAGCGCGTTACCATGCACGAAGGTTCGCTGATCGCGGCCGACGAGGAAAAGGTCGGCGGCGCCAATCCAGCTTCGGTATCGCCGCTGGTGTCCATGCTAGGCCTGCCGGCCGAGGCGCATATCCACGTCATCAACGCCGAAAATGCCGAAGGCTATTGGGAGCGTAGCGATCAGTTCGACATGGCGCTCGATTTGACCGCCGGGCGCGACGGCTTGGCGGCATTGGCCAAGGCGATGCAGCGCTGGATCGCCCATGTGCTTGGCGTCGATGTCACGATCGCGCCACTCACCGAAATGCGCGAGGTGAACCTCGCCTGGTATGTCGGGCTTGGACAGCGACGCCACCAAGATCGGCGATGCATTATGGCACGGCGAAGACATCGACGAAGCCACCATGGGGCAGGTGATCGGCTTGTTCCAGTTGACGTTCCGCGATCCCTCAATTGTCCTCGATAAAGTCAAAGGCGAGCCGGTCTATCTTATTTTGGCGATGACACCGGACAAGCTGATCCGCATGAAGCCGCAGAATCTGATCACCGGCCTGCCGATCCGCCATTTGGAGGCCGTCAGTTGAGCAAGCCGCTCGCAACCATTCCGGTCGGCGTCGTCGTCGAACGCAGCAAGAGCATGAACCAGTGGTCCGATTTCTATTGGCGCGCGGTCGGCGTGCTGCCGGGCCAGCCGGATACGGCGCCTTGGACGAAACTGAGCGACGACGGCGAACGCGCTTCGTTTTATGCCGGCACCGCCGAAATCGAATTGTACCGCACCGAGACCACTTATTACCGCAGCAATCTGGAATCCGGTTCGCCCGCTCTATGGGTCGCGTTGCGCGCGGCCGATAGCGATCCGCCATTCACCATCGCGGCGGTGACCGCCGATCCGGCGGAAGGCGAGAGCCTGACCGAAACCGCGACCGATCTGATCGAACAAGTGCCGATGCCGGAATCCATCCAGCTTACGCTCGCGGCTTTCATCGCCGAACATTATGTCGAACAGCCCTTCGTCAAGCGTAAACGTGACCGCGCCGATCCGGAAGCGCTGGCACGGCGCACACCCACTATCGGGAGATGAGCGCGAATGAGCGAGCCGGAAAACTTCCTGTCGCGATGGTCGCGCCGCAAGCGCGTCGGCGACGCGCCGGAAAAGCCGGCGGCGGACGGTGTGCCGGCGGCGCCCGCGCAAGCCGGCCAAGCCGAAGCAAAACAACCGGCCGCGCCTACTGCGCCACCAGCGCCGGCTTTCGACCCGGCCAGTCTGCCCTCGATCAATTCGATCGGCGCGCAAACCGACATCAGCGCCTTCCTTAAACCCGGCGTGCCGAGCGGATTGCGGAATGCGGCGCTTCGTCGGGCCTGGTCAGCCGATCCGACGATCCGCGATTTCAAAGGGCTGGCGGAGAACGATTGGGACTTCAACGATCCCAACGGGATGATGGGCTTCGGCAAACTCGACCCCGGTACCAACGTCAAAAAAATGCTGGCGCAGTTGTTCGGTGAAACGCCGCGCGAGAGCGAGCCGCCTATCGAAGTACCGGCGAAGGCCGGGCAACTCCCGTCGCCATCGCAAGAAACGGGTGTGCCGGCGGAGCCTGCCGCGCTCAAAGCGCCGACCGTTTCCACTGAAAATTTGCAGAATTCCGATGCGCAACCTACCGGGATACCCGAAGGAGATGAAATTGTGCAGCATGAAGAGAATATTGCGGCGCAAAATAAAAATGACAGAGTCCGGCGACGCGCAAATAAAACGCCGCCCATCACAAGGCAGTGCGCTGCCTCAATAATAGTGAAAGCCATAGCCTCAGGCTATTGACCCAAGCGCGCGGACGGCTACGCTCAAATTGTAATCATTTGAAAGTGAGCCGGATGCGAGACCCGGGCCTCAACGAAGCAATTCGTGTCGTTGGCAGCGTCAGAGAACTCGCGCGGCAGCTCGGAATTTCACAACCTTCAGTTTCCAATTGGACCAGGGTTCCAGCGGAGCAGCGTGGTGTCGGTCGAAGCCTTGACCGGCGTCAATCGCGTGATGCTGCGGCCCGATTTATATAGCGACGCAAAAATGGCCGGCGACGTCGATGAGGTCGATGCCGCCCGCGCGCAGGAATATGCGTTGCTGTCGGCTTTGCTGGCGCGCGCGCCCGACGCCGCGCTGCTCAAGCGGCTTTCGGGTTTGCGCGGCGATGCCAGCCCGCTCGGTGTCGCCCATGTAGCGCTCGCCGAAGCCGCCGGCCGCGCCAGCGTCGAACAAGTCGAACGCGAGTTCTTCGATCTCTTCATCGGCATCGGCCGCGGCGAATTGCTGCCCTACGGCTCCTATTATCTCACCGGATTTTTGCACGAGCGTCCGCTGGCGCGGCTGCGCGAGGATCTCGTCAAATTCGGCATCGAGCGCACCGGCGGCAATGCCGAGCCGGAAGATCATGCCGCCACCTTGTGCGAGATCATGGCCGGTCTTGCCGGCGGCCGCCTCGGCTCACAGCCAGGCGGCGATCAGGAAATCTTTGAAAAACACATGGCATCCTGGATGGGCCGCTTCTTCAGCGACCTGGAAAACGCCAATGCCGCGAATTTCTACCGGTCGGTTGGAACCATCGGCCGGGTGTTGGTTGACATAGAGACGGAAGCTTTCGCGCTCACCTAAACAGCGCGCGGGCACATACGACCAAGGAGGACTGGCGATGAAGTCGGAACCCAAAACAAAACTCGGACGGCGCGATTTCTTGCGCGCGATCGGCGCCGGGGCCGGCGTTGCGGTCGCAACCTCCGCTCCGCTTGCCACCCAGGCGGTGGCGGATACCGAAAACAACGACGAGAAGCGCAAGGCCCGCTACCGGGCCGATTCCGCCGAAGTGAAAACCTACTATCGCGTCAACGGCTATCCATCGAAATAAGGGAGGCTCTCCGTGCTGATCAAAAAATCAGAACGTCAAGCACGCCGCGGCCGCCTTGCCGCCGCATTCGCCGTACAGCCGGGCAGCAGCTTCGACCGCCGAACGTTCCTGCGCCGCTCCGGGCTCGCCGCCGGCGGCTTGGCAACGTTGGGCGCGCTTCAGCTTGGTGGCGTTCAAAAGGCCAAGGCCGGACCGCCGCCCGCCAAGGGCGCCGCGGTCACCATCCGCAAAAGCATCTGCACGCATTGCGCGGTCGGCTGCACGGTCACCGCCGAGGTTTCCAACGGCGTTTGGATCGGCCAGGAGCCGAGCTGGGATTCGCCGATCAACCGCGGCTCGCACTGCGCCAAGGGCGCCTCGGTGCGCGAACTGGTTTCCGGCGAGCGCCGCCTGAAATATCCGATGAAGCTGGTGAACGGCGAATGGACCCGCATCAAATGGGACCAGGCCATCAACGAGATCGGCGACAAGATGAATGCGATCCGGGAGCAGTCCGGTCCGGATTCGGTCTACCTGGCTTGGCTCGGCCAAGATGACCAACGAAGGCGCCTATCTGTTCCGCAAATTCGGCGCCTATCTGGGGCACCAACAACACCGACCATCAAGCGCGTATCTGCCATTCGACCACGGTCACCGGCGTCGCCAATACCTGGGGCTACGGCGCGATGACCAACAGCTTCAACGACATCCGCAATTCCAAGACCCAGATCATCATGGGCGGCAATCCGGCCGAAGCCCATCCGGTATCGCTGCAGCATTTGCTGGAAGGCGCCGAACTCAACAAGGCGAACGTCGTCGTCATCGATCCGCGCCTGACGCGTACCGCCGCGCATGCCACCGAATACGTCCGGCTGCGGCCAGGCACCGACATTCCGGTGCTCTACGGAATGATGTGGCACATCCTCAAGAACGGCTGGGAAGACAAGGAATTCATCCAGCAGCGCGTCTATGGCTTCGAGGATACCCGCAAGGAAATCGAAAAGTGGACGCCTGAGGAAGTCGAGCGCGTCTCCGGCGTTCCCGGCGCCCAGCTTGAGCGCGTCGCGCAAGATGTTCGCGACCGAAAAACCGGCGACGCTGATCTGGTGCATGGGCCAGACCCAGCACACCGTCGGCACCGCCAACGTGCGGGCGAGCTGCATCGCGCTTGCTGCTGACCGGCAATGTCGGCGGCCCGGGCAACGGTGCCAATATCTTCCGCGGCCATGACAACGTGCAGGGCGCCACCGACGTCGGCCTCGATATCGTAACGCTGCCGTTCTACTACGGCTTGATCGAGGGCGCATGGCGGCATTGGTCGCGCGTCTGGGAAGTCGACTACGACTGGCTGCAGTCGCGCTTCGAGTCCGAAGACCAGATCATGGAGACGCCCGGCATCCCGTTGACGCGCTGGTTCGACGCCGTGTTGCTGCCGAAGGAACAGGTCGCGCAAAAGGACAACGTGCGCGCGATGTTCGTGCAGGGTCATGCCTGCAAACAGCATCACGCGCATCCCAGAAGCGGCGAAAGGCCTACAGAAGCTCGACCTTCTGGTCGTCGCCGATCCGCATCCGACCACCTGGGCCTCGGGGGCGGTCAAAGCCGGCCGCAAGGACAACACCTACTTGTTGCCGGTCTGCACCCAATTCGAGGCGTCCGGCTCGCGCGTCGCCTCTAACCGGTCGATCCAATGGGGCGAGCAAATCGTCGAGCCGATCTTCGAATCGAAGAACGACATCGAAATTATCTATCGGATGGCCACCAAACTCGGCTTCGCCGATAAGATGTTCAAGAACATCAAGATAGAGAACGACGCGCCAGTTCCCGAGGACGTCCTACGCGAGATGAATCGCGGCAGCTGGTCGACCGGCTATTGCGGTCAGTCGCCGGAGCGGCTCAAGGCGCACATGAAGAACCAGGCCGAGTTCGACCTGGTCACCATGCGCGCGCCCAAGGACACGCCGGAGGTCGGCGGCGATTATTACGGCCTGCCGTGGCCATGCTGGGGCTCGCCGGAAGTCAAGCATCCGGGTACGCCGTTGCTTTACAATACCAACCTCGCGGTCATGGACGGCGGTGGCTGTTTCCGCCCGCGTTTCGGCATCGAGCGCGAGGAGAAAGCCGCCGACGGCACGGTCACCAAAGTCAGTCTGCTCGCCAACGGCTCCTATTCCAAGGATTCGGAGATCAAGGACGGCTACCCCGAATTCACGCTCGCCGTGCTGCAGAAGCTCGGCTGGGACAAGGACCTGACCGACGCCGAACGGGCAGTCATCGACAAGATTGGCGGCGGACCCGACAAGTCCGGCGGCGTGTCCTGGTCGATCGATCTGTCCGGCGGCATTCAGCGCGTGGCGCTAAAGCATGGCTGCGTGCCGTACGGAAACGGCAAAGCGCGCATGAACGCGTTCGGCTTGCCGGATCCGATTCCGGTGCACCGCGAGCCGATCTATTCGCCGCGCATCGATCTGGTCGCGAAATACCCGACGCTGCCCGATGCCAAGCAGTTCCGGCTGCCGAACATCGGCTTCTCGGTGCAGAAGGCCGCGGTCGATAAGGGCATCGCCAAGCAGTTCCCGCTCATCCTCACGTCCGGCCGTCTGGTCGAATATGAAGGCGGCGGCGAGGAAACCCGCTCCAACAAATGGCTGGCCGAACTGCAGCAGGACATGTTCATCGAGATCAGCGTCGCCGATGCGTCCGACCGCGGCATCAAGGACGGCGGCTGGGTCTGGGTGTCAGGCGCCGAAAACAACTCCAAGGCCAAGATGAAGGCGCTGGTGACCGAACGCGTCGGCAAAGGCGTCGCCTGGATGCCCTTCCATTTCGGCGGCTGGTTCCAAGGCAAGGATCTGCGCAGCGCCTATCCGGCCGGTGCCGATCCGATCGTGCTCGGCGAAAGCGCCAACACCATCACGACCTATGGCTACGATCCGGCCACCGGCATGCAAGAGCCCAAAGTTACGCTCTGTCAGATCATCGCGGCATAAGGAGCAACGTCATGGCACGTATGAAATTCCTCTGCGACGCCGACCGTTGCATCGAATGCAACGCTTGCGTCACCGCCTGCAAGAACGAACATGAGGTGCCGTGGGGCATCAACCGCCGGCGCGTCGTCACGCTTAACGATGGCAAGCCCGGCGAGCGCTCGGTCTCCATGGCCTGCATGCATTGCACCGACGCGCCTTGCGCGGCGGTGTGTCCGGTGGATGCATTCTATACGACGGTCGACGCCGTCGTGCTGCACTCCAAGGACATCTGTATCGGCTGCGGCTATTGTTTCTATGCCTGCCCATTCGGCGCGCCGCAATATCCCAAAATCGGAAACTTCGGTTCGCGCGGCAAGATGGACAAGTGCACCTTCTGCGCCGGCGGCCCGGAAGCCGACAACAGCAAGGAAGAATACGAGAAATACGGCGCCAACCGGCTGGCCGAAGGCAAGCTGCCGTTATGCGCCGAAATGTGCTCGACCAAATCGCTGCTGGCCGGCGACGGCGATGTCATCGCGAAGATCTACAAGGCGCGTGTCACTCAGCGCGGCTACGGGTCCGGCGCCTGGGGTTGGCAGACGGCCTATCACGAGTCGATCGCGACCTGATGCGGTAAAGGCGGCGCGGGCAATGCCTGCGCCGTCCTGGTCAATGAAAAGATTTCTGTTTTAGGAGAGGATGCCATGGTCGGAATTTTGGCGAGGCTTTCAACCCAGGTCCGTTTGGCCGCCGCCCTATTGGCGCTCGCCTTCATGATCGCGATGGCAAGCCCGGTCTTGGCACAGCAGCCGACCTCGGTCGATCCGAACGCCGCTGCCGTGTCAGAGCAGAAAATGCTGAAGGAGCTCAACAAGATCCAGGGCCTTGGCACCATTCCCGACAAAAAGTCCTATGTGCTCGAACATCCGGCCGGCCGCGAATGGCGCGAATTCCGCACCGTTACGCTCAAATGGATCGGCGGCATCGCCATCATCGGAATGGTGCTGGTGCTGGCGATCTTTTATCTGTGGCGCGGGCCGATGCGCGTCAAAGCTGGATATTCCGGCGTCAAGATCCTGCGTTTCGACGTCATCGAGCGTTTCACCCACTGGCTGACCGCCAGCACATTTATCGTGCTCGGCCTTACGGGGCTAAACATCAGTTTCGGCCGCAGCCTGCTGCTGCCGATCTTGGGGCTGCAAGCCTTCAGCACTTGGTCGGAGGCGGCAAAATACGCGCATAATTACATCAGCTTCGCCTTCACGATAGGCGTCGTGGTCATGTTCCTGATGTGGCTCGGCCGTAACTTCCCGACCGCGGCGGATGTCACCTGGGTCAAGCAGGCCGGCGGCATGTTCGACAAGGACGACAGTACGCACGCGCCCGCGTACAAGTTCAACGCCGGGCAGAAAATGCTGTTCTGGCTGATCATGATGGCGAGCGCCGCCATGATCGTTACCGGCTTCATGCTGCTATTCCCGTTCTATTACGGCCTCAACATTGGCGACATGGAATTGGCCGAGGTTTTCCACGGCGTGGTCGGCATGTTGTTCGTTTCGCTCGTCGTCGCCCACATTTATCTCGGCACGCTTGGGATGGAGGGTGCCTTCGAAGCGATGAGCCAGGGCACCGTCGACGTCAATTGGGCCAAAGAGCACCATAACCTCTGGTACGCCGAGGAAGTGCAGGGTGGCGCCAAAGGCGGCGCCAAGCAGGCCATGCATCCGGCCGAATAATAGCGCCTTCATCGGGGACAAAAAAACCCGGCTTCAAAGCCGGGTTTTTTTATCGACGATGCCCGCGCAAACGCGCGGAATTCCAGTCCTTCGCCTTTACCGGCCTTGGCCTAGGTGCGGTAAACGTTGAACAAGAACAATAGTCCGGACAGCAACAAGAGCAGCGAACCGACACCCGCCGCCAAATGCTGGTTGGCGGTGATTGCGAGATATTCGGCTGCCGGGAAGACAATGGCTCCGATAACCGAAACCCACAAATGCACCTTCGCCCAAACGTCATTTTTGGCGAGACCGGCACGATAGACCAGGCCATAGATAATTAGCACCGCGCCGCCAAACAGCGCGAGATGCGCATGCACCGAGCCGATCTTGAAGTTTTGCGTGGCCGCCATGTAGAGACCGACCAGCATGCCGATGACAATCAGTAGCGCGCCCCAGCGGACGAAATGTTTTTCGATATTCTGCATGAACGTTTCCTCTCGGAAGCCTCTCCGCGGATTGGCTTCGGTTTAGCCCTAATATTTTGCTTTATTCGCGGTACGATCGCGCACGCGAATGTGTGACGATCCTAGACAATTTTATTGTCGACTCGGACATACCCAATTACCGCCGACCCTTGCATCGAAAATTGTTATAATCTCATCGGTCATGAAGCTGTCACCTTGGATTATGGCGGCGCGTCCGCGCACGCTCAGTCTTTCGATGACGCCGGTCGTGGTCGGCGCGTCACTTGCGTGGGCGGTGGAACGGGATCTGCGTTGGCCGGCGGTCATGGCGGCGCTGATATGCAGCGCTTTCATTCAACTCGGTACCAATCTGCATAACGACGCTGCCGATTCTGAACGCGGTGGCGATGGACCCGACCGGGTCGGACCGCCGCGCGTCACGGCATCGGGACTGCTGGACGCGGCCGCGGTCAAGCACGGTGCGCTGGTCTTTTTCGCGGCGGCGGCGCTTCTGGGCTCATATCTCGTTTTCGTTGGCGGCTGGCCGATCCTGCTGCTTGGCGGTTTGTCGATTTTTTCGGGTTGGGCCTATACCGGCGGCCCGCGCCCAGTTGCCTATACGCCGCTCGGCGAATTGTTTGTGGTGGCCTTCTTCGGAATAGGCGCGGTGTGCGGTACCTATTGGCTATGCGCCGGAGTTCTCGACAAGGCGGCGATCGAGACCGGCTTGGCAGTCGGTTTAATGGCTGGCGCGGTATTGCTGGTAAATAACTACCGTGACTTTGAAGCCGACGCCCGTGTCGGCCGGCGCACTTTGGCGATTGTTGCCGGCCCCGGCATTGCCACCTGGGTCTATGCGGGATTGATGCTGCTGCCCTTCGCGCTGCTATTGCCGATCGGTCAGGCACTTCCGCATGGCCATGTGTGGCCGGCATTTGTCGCATTGCCGCTGGCGCTGGCCATGATCCATTGCTTCATGCGCGAGCCGCGCGGCCGCGGATTCAATCGGATTCTGGTCCGAACGGTTCTCACGCAATTATTGTTCGGCGCGTCGCTCTCGCTCGGATTGGTTTTGTAAAAGATTCCGGAAATGAGACTGGCGGCGCGGCCCGTTTCGGCCATATAGTTCGCCCATGGCCATGCGCGCAGGCGTTTATATCGTCCCGACCCACCGCTGGTATATTGAGCGGACGGTCTGGCTGATTGCCGGCGTGGTCTTGCTCGCAAGCACGGCGCTTGCCCTCTTGTTAAATCCGTTATGGATTTTGGGTGTGACCGCGACCGGGTTTGTGTCGATCAATGTCGCGCTCACCGGCTTCTGCCCGGTTGGCAATGTGCTTAGACTGTTCGGATTCACGCCGATGCTCGGATCGGCCACCCCGAAGCGGTGGAATCTTTATTTCCTGCAAACCGATCGCTGGTATCTCGAACGCCGCATCTATATCGCGGTCGGCTTCAATATTTCGGTCGCCTCGGTATTGATGCTGGCGCTCAGCCCTTGGTGGTCGCTGTTCACGATTTTCGTCGGTGGCGCCATGGTGTGGTTCGCCGCGACCGGTTACTGCGTCATGGCCAATGCGCTATACTGGCTGGGCGCCGAACCGCGTCTCAAGCCGGAATCCGCGCCTTCCGGCCGCTGCGCTCATTGCGCAATGTCGCAGGTATGCGTCAGCAATCCGCACGCCCATCACGCTTGAATCGCTTGGCTTATTCCCTGTAAAACGCCCGGCCTCAAAGCCGGGCGTTTTGCTATAAGGAAGCCATGAATGGTCCAATGAATGGTTCAATGCGCATTATCGGTCTCGCCGGCTGGAGCGGCTCCGGCAAGACCACGTTGGTCACCAAGCTCATTCCACGCCTGCTGGCGCGGGGATTACGGGTGTCGACGCTCAAGCACGCCCATCACGGCTTCGATCTGGACCAGCCGGGCAAGGATTCCTTCATGCACCGCACCGCCGGCGCCACCGAGGTCATTATCTCGTCGGCCAAGCGCTGGGCTATTCTTCACGAACTGAGGGAAGAGCCGGAATGGGACCTGTCGGCCCTGGTCGCCAAGATGTCGCCGGTCGATCTGGTGCTGGTCGAGGGCTTCAAACGCGACGCATTCCCCAAGCTGGAAATCCACCGTGCCGCGAATGGCAAACCGCTGCTGCATCCCGACGATCCCCACATCGTCGCGGTCGCTTGCGATAGCGCGGTGCCGGATACAAAAGTGCCGGTCGTCGATCTCAACGATATCGAGGCGATCGCCGACCTGCTGCTCAAGCACGCGGTCCCCATCGATGCGTCGGGGAATACCTGATGGCGCAATTAACCGACGACTGTTTCGCGTTTTCCGGCCCGCTGCTGCCGTTGCACGAGATGGAGCGGCTGATCGGCGAGCGCATCACGCCGGTCGCCGAGACTGAACGCATCGCGCTGCGCAACGCGCGCGGCCGCGTTACCGCCGCCGAATTGAAGGCGCCGGTCAACCTGCCGCCGTTCGATAATTCCGCGGTCGACGGTTATGCCGTGCGCCACGCCGATCTCAACCCGAAGGGCGACACCAAGCTGGTGATCGCCGGCCGACTGACCGCCGGTAAGCGTGCCGACCTGGCGCTCAAAGCCGGGCAGGCCGTGCGGATTTTCACCGGCGCGGCCATGCCCGCGGGCGCCGACACGGTGTTCATGCAGGAAGACGTGACGGCGGAAGGCGGTCATGTGACCGTGCCGCGCGGGCTGAAATTGGGCGCCAACCGCCGGCTCGCCGGCGAGGACGCGCCCGCCGGCAAAGTGGTGCTGCCGGCCGGCACCGTGCTGGAAGCCCAGCATATCGCGCTCGCCGCGGCTTTGGGGCTCACCGAAGTCGACGTGCGCCGCAGGCTCAAGGTCGCGATTTTTTCCACCGGCGACGAAGTGGTGGAGCCGGGCGCCAAGCGCGGCGGTGCCGCCATCTATGACGCCAACCGTTATCTTTTAAGCGCGTTGCTGGAACGGCTCGGCGCGCTGGTGACCGATCTCGGCATTCTGGGCGACGATCCGGCCGAACTGGCGCGCGCGCTCGCCAAGGCCGCGGTCTGGCACGATCTCGTCATTACGTCGGGCGGCGTGTCCACCGGCGAAGCCGATCATGTGCGCGGCGCGGTCGAGCGCATCGGCAGTCTGGTGTTCTGGCGCGTCGCCATCAAGCCGGGCCGGCCGGTGGCCATGGGCGTGATCCGCGCCGCCCCGCGCAAGGATTACGCCGCCCATAGCGGCGCGGCCTTTGTCGGCCTGCCGGGCAATCCGGTCGCGGTGTTTGTGACTTTCGTGCGGGTGGTGAAGCCGCTGTTGCTGCGGCTGGCCGGCGCGCTACCGCAAAATCCGGTGCCGCTGCCGGTGCGCGCGGCTTTCGCCTACAAGAAAAAGAAAGACCGCCGCGAATATGTTCGGGTGGCGCTGCGGCGCGGGCGCGACGGCGAAATCGAGGCGGTGAAACATCCCCAAGATGGCGCCGGCATTCTCACGTCGCTGACCGAAACCGACGGCTTGCTGGAGTTTCCCGAACACGTCACTTCAATCGAGCCGGGCGAGCGCGTCGGGTTTTTGTCTTATGCAAGCCTGATGGGATAGCGCAAGTCTTGGGCTAGCGAAAAAGCCTACGCGCCCAAACGTACGGCGCTGGTGCTAAACGCCCGGTCCACCGGCTCCTGGATACCGCTGAGCACGACGCCGCCGATAACCGCGATCAATACAGCCGCCACGCAGGCGATGAGAAAAGTCTTCATGGTCTTGATCCTCCCGGGAGTGCCATAGCGCGCCACTATAGCAGATATGAAAATACAACGCGCGACAATCAATATTGTTGCGCCGCAACTTGTTCGGCGCGCGCCGCGTCCTCCGGCGTATTGACGTTAAAGAACGGGTCGATCGGCTGATCCGGCCAATCGGCGATGGCGACGCCGTGGCGCGCCGTCCATACCTCGATCTTGCGCAGGTCCTCATCGACCAGCGCCTTCCGCAAATCCGCGCGTAGCGCCAGCGGCCACAGGCCGACCACCGGATGGCGCCATTCGCCCGAGCGCGCGCAGGCCAGCGGCACGCCGGCGCCCATTTTGCGCCGGGCAATATGCAGCCGCTCGACCAGATCCTCGGGCAGGAACGGACAATCGCCCGGCACGCTGACCAGCCACTCGACCCCGTTATCCTGCGCCGCCAGCCAATCGAGCCCGGTGAGGATGCCGGCCAGTGGTCCGGCAAAGCCCGCCACATTGTCGGGCACGACTTCGAGTCCGGTATCGGCGAAGCGTTTGGGGTCGCCATTGGCATTGATGATGATGTCGGTGGTTTGCCCCGACAGCGTCGCCAGCACGCGGTCGAGAATGGAGATGCCGCCGATCTCGATGCGCGCCTTGTCGCCGCCGCCCATGCGGCGCGCCAATCCGCCGGCCAGCACCAGGCCGAGCGGGAGGGATATCCACGATCCGGCTCTTGTTTTAACTCCCCCTGGAGGGGGGAGGTCGCCAGCTGAAGCGAAGCGAAAGCTGGCGGGTGGGGTGATCTCGTCGGATCACTACCCCGGCTCGCACTGCAATCTCCGGGGGAGACTGAAAGCTACTCATCGCCCACCGCCGCCTTGCGCCGGTGCTTGGAGCTTTCCTCCTCGACCGCGGTCGAGATCCTGGTCGAACACGATGCGGTCCTCGCCGGCCAGCGCGACAAAGCGCTTGCCGCGCGCCCGCCCGATCAATGTCAAATTGGCCTTGCGCGCCAGTTCGACGCCCCAGGCGGTAAAGCCCGAGCGCGAGATCAGGATCGGGATGCCCATGCGCACGCATTTGATCACCATCTCGGAAGTGAGCCGCCCGGTGGTGTAGAAAATCTTGTCGCTGGGCGAGACTTTCTCCTTAAACATCCAGCCCGCGATCTTGTCGACCGCGTTGTGGCGGCCGACGTCTTCCATATAAACCAGCGGCCGGTCTTCATGCGCCAGCACGCAGCCATGAATGGCGCCGGCTTCCAGATAGAGCGACGGCGTGGTGTTGATCTTGTGGGTCAGCGCGTAAAGCCACGAAGTGCGCAATTGCGTATTCGGCAGCGTGACATTCTCCAGGGCCTCCATCAAATCGCCGAACACGGTGCCCTGCGCGCAGCCGGAGGTCTGCACTTTCTTCTTGAGCTTCTTTTCGTAATTGGTCTTGCGCTTGGTGCGCACGACGACGACGCTGAGTTCCTCATCGTAATCGACGCCGGTGACGACATCATCCGGCAGCAGCATGTTCTGATTCAGGAGATAGCCGACCGCCAGATAATCCGGGTAATCGCCGATGGTCATGGCGGTGACGATTTCCTGGCTGTTGAGAAAAATCGTCAGCGCGCGCTCGACCGTGACCGACGTGTCGATCCGCGCCCCGGTCTGGTCGATGCCGGTAACGCGTTCGGTCAGCCGCGGGTCGGCCGGATTGGGCCTGATAATGTAGCTGTCGTTATCCTTGGTCATGGCGCCATAATAGCAGAAAAATCGTTCCTCGCCGTACGCAGCCCACATAGGTAGGCAAAGCCATCTTCGCTACGGCAATCTATTCTCTTTGAGCTCAAGGCCGTTTTAGAATGTCCCCAACGGCAACGAGCCGCAAAGGCCCGCTTTTGTCCCGGCGAGATGCCGGCCATATCCGCCGCGCGCTCAAGCACATCCCGGCCGAGCGGCTGGCGATCTCGTCCGATTGCGGCATGAGCCGCCGCCGCGCCTATTATAAGATTGTAACGCTGGTGGTGCAGCCGAAGTAACGTCGTCATCGCCGCGCCATCCCAAATCCGATGCAAACCGCTGGAACCCGGAACGCGGCGGCGGGTTGTCCAGTCTGTATTGGAAAGGAAACCGGATGGCAAAAAAGCGCAAATATTCCAAAAGTGCCGGCAAGGATGTCGAGAAGGAGATGAAGCGTTACGAGAAGGGCACGGCCAGAAGCGGACCGGGCGGCAAGGGCGGTAAGGTCAAAAGCCGCAAGCAGGCCATCGCCATCGGGCTGTCGATCGCGCGCAAGAAGGGCAAGAAAGTTCCACGCAAGAAGGGCTAGGCCTATTCTCTGGGGCTTATCGCCACCACGATCTTGTCGTCGGAGACGCCGCTAAACTGCAAGACGAAGGGCTTCGCGGCGAGGTCCAGCCGCACGCTCTTGCGCAGACCCGGACAGTCGCCGCGTCCGGTGCTGCCGACTGAGCGGGCATAGCGCCCGTCTTGCGCCACGTCGATCCAGGCTTCGCCCGACAGTGTCACCTGATAGATGCCGGCCTTATCGAGCGCGGGAAATTTCAGCGTGCCGCCGAACCAAGTCTCCGAGCGTGGCTTGCGCTCGGGCAGCATGACGAATGCGGCTTGTGCGCTTGGTTGTAAATGCAGCGCGAATGCCGTTTTGGGCATGGCGGCAAGTGTATCGCCCGCTTGCAGGCTTGGATTGTCCGGCGCCGCCAGCAGTTTCTGCTCGCGCGCCAGTGGCCAAGCGAATTTATCGCAGCCGCTGTCAGCCAACGCCGGTGAGAACAGCGCGCAAGAGGTGAGGCCGGCAACAATCATACGGGCGCAATTCATTATTTGCCGCCTTTAGTAAACGCAAACTCGAAATCGTCGCCCGCACGCATTACGCGCCTACGTCGGTAGCGTTTGGATAGAACAACTGCTCGCCATTGATCTTGTAATTGGCGATGACCTTCTGGCCTTCGGGCGAAATCAAAAAGTCGATGAACTGCTGGCCGAGTTCCTTTTTTACATTGGGGTGCTTCTCGGGGTTCACCAGCATAACGCCATACTGGTTGAACATGCGCTTGTCGCCCTCGACCAGGATTGCAGATCGCCCTTGTTCTTGAAGGGATCCAGGTGCCGCGGTCGGACAGCACATAGCCGTTGTCGGCGCCGGCGGTGTTGAGCGCGGCACCCATGCCCTGGCCGATCGCCTTGTACCAGGGGCCTTTATCCTTATCGATATCGATGCCGGCGTCTTTCCAGAGCTTGAGCTCGGCGAGTTGGTGCCGGATTTGTCGCCGCGCGAAATGAACGTGGCCTTCTTGTCCTTGATGGTGGTGAAAGCCTTGCCGACATCCTTCATGCCCTTGATGCCGGCCGGATCGCCTTTCGGCCCGATCAGCACGAAGTCGTTGTACATCACCGGATAGCGCTTCACGCCCTGGCCTTCGGCGAGAAATTTTTCTTCCGCCGATTTGGCATGGACGAACACCACGTCGGCATCGCCGCGCCGCCCGGTGTCGAGCGCCTGGCCGGTGCCTTGCGAAATGACCTTCACGTCAATGCCGGTCTTCTGCTTGACGATCGGCAATAGATAGTCGAACAGGCCGGAATCCTGCGTCGAGGTGGTCGAGGCCACGACGATGGATTTGTCCTGTGCCGAAAGCGGGCATCGCGACGAGGCTTGCGAGCGCAAATGCGGTTATCAATATGCGGCGATTGAGCATGTGATCCTCCAGTCATTTTGTCTTGATGTTAATCCAGTAATTCCCCCGCGATGAACTTGCCTGCCTCCGGCGTGCGCGGCGTATCGAAAAATTCCTTGGCCGGTCCGGCTCTCGATCAGCCGGCCGCGATGCAGCAGCACGATGTCGCCGGCCAGACGTTGGCCTGGCCGAGATCGTGGGTGGACATCACCACCTTGACGCCGCGCGCGGTGACGGCGCGCACGATGTCCTCGATCGCCTTGGTCGGCGTAGGGATCGAGGCTCGCGGTCGGTTCGTCGAGAAACAAAACGGCCGGATCGCGCGCCAGCGCCCGCGCCAGCGCCAGCCGCTGCTGTTCGCCGCCCGACAGGCGGCGCGCGGCGCGAGCCTCAAGTCCCTGCAAGCCGACCAAGGCGAGCAAGTCGGCGGTGCGGGTTTTGCGCTCGCCACGCGGCATGCCGGCGGCGGCCAGTGCGTAGCCGACATTGCCGGCGGCGGAGCGGCGCAGCATGGCCGGGCGCTGGAACATGATGGCGCGCCGCACGGCTCCGACGTTTCGCGTCCGCCCCAGGTGATGCGCCCGCGCGAGGCGGGCGATCAGCCCCATGGCCGCGCGCAACAGCGTGGTCTTGCCGGCGCCGTTCGGCCCGATCAGAACTGTCGGAAGACCAGTCGAGAAGAACAAGTTGATGCCGTCGAGAATTGTCACGTCGCCGGCGACAATCGCCACGTCGGTGAATACGATTGGCAGTTCTGAGGCGGGTGCGCGCATGGTCATCCCGGCGTAGCGTTCGCCGGCGCGGCGCGCGGCCCAGGCCAGCGCATTGATCGCGATCACGATAAAAATCAATACGATACCCAGCCCGATCGCGAGCGGCAGGTCGCCCTTTGAGGTTTCCAGCGCGATGGCCGTGGTCATGGTGCGGGTGAAGCCGTCAATATTGCCGCCAACGATGATAATCGCGCCGACTTCCGCCGCCGCCCGGCCAAATCCCGCAAGTAGCGCTGTGACCAGGGAAAATCGCGCGTCCCAGATCAGCGTGATGATGCGCGTGACCGGACCGATATTCATGGCGGCAAGTTCGTCGCGGTATTCGACCCACAGATCCTCGATGGTTTGCCGGCTCAGCGCCGCGATGATCGGCGCCACCAGCACGGTTTGCGCGATCACCATGGCCTGCGGCGTAAATAGAAGGCCCCACGATCCCAGCGGCCCGGAGCGCGACAGCAGCAGAAAAATCGCCAGTCCCACCACCACCGGCGGCAGCCCCATCAGGGCATTGAGGACGACAATGACGCCCTCCCGCCCGCGAAACTGCGTCAGCGCCAGGAAGGCGCCCGCGGGTACGCCGATTAGTCCGGCAAACAGGACAGCACTCAAGCTGACTTCCAGCGACAGCCACACGATGGCAAACAGCCCTGGGTCGCCTGAAAGCACGAGGTGAAGTGCGGAAACGTCACCGTTCATCGCGGTTCCTGAAATGTCGGCCAGATCGCGCATATTGCGCGTCTATTGCGCCGATGGTCAATCTGCGAAAATAGTACATGATTACGCATAACAATGCGGCGCATTTAGTATAACAAATACGCGCAAAGCGCCTGCTTGGCTGTGCTACTAGGCGAGCGCCAATACGAGTTTTGCGGAGGGGTGGCCGAGTGGCTGAAGGCGCTCGCTTGGAAAGCGTGTTTACGGGAAACCGTAACGTGGGTTCGAATCCCACTCCCTCCGCCACTATCCTAAGCCGGCCCTGAAAAAGTCGGCATGAACGGCCCGCCAAAAGTCATCACCATCGAGGAGCATTTCACCTCGCCGCAACTGCGCGACTTGCGTGGTGAAAAAGATACCCCAGTACAACGCAAGCTCGATGACCTAGGCGCGCTGCGCATCCGCGCGATGGACGAAGCCGGCATCGATCTGCAGGTGATCTCGGAGAACAATCCGGCCACCCAGAACCTCGACGCCGAGACCGCCGTCAAACTGGCCTGCGCGTCCAACGATCGGCTCTTTGACGCCGTGCGGGCCTATCCGGACCGCTTCGCGGGATTTGCGACCTTGCCGACGCCCGATCCGCAGGCGGCGGCCGACGAACTGGAACGCGCGGTGATCAAGCTCGGCTTCAAAGGCGCCATGATCATGGGGCTCACGCATGGCCGCTTCATGGACGACATCCGATTTCGGCCGATCTTCGAGCGCGCCGCGGCACTCGACGTGCCGGTTTATATCCACCCGACGCCGCCGCTGGCCGCGGTGCAGGAGGCTTATTTCAAGGAATATCCGTTTCTGGCGGTGGCGCCGCTCGGCTTTACGCTTGAGACCTTGACCCACACGGTCCGCCTCATCGTCAGCGGTCTGTTTGACGCGCTGCCCAAGCTCAAGATTATCGTCGGGCATCTGGGCGAGGCCGCGCCGTTTCTTCTGTGGCGGACAAGTTATCTGGTCGCCGAGCGCGCGCCAATGGCACGGCCGTTCGCCGACTATTATCGCGAGCATTTCTGGCTCACCACCAGCGGGTCGTTTTCCGACGCCGCGCTGACCTGCGCGATCGCCGAGATGGGCGTCGGGCGAATCCTGTTCTCGGTCGACTGGCCCTTCATGGATAATGCCGCCGGCCGCAAATGGATGGACGCGGCGCCGGTAAACGACCATGATCGGGCGCTTATCTTCGGCGCCAATGCGCGCAAGCTGCTAAAACTATAACGATAAAAAACGCATAGGGAGCGCCATGAAGACCGTTCGACAATTTATGCTGTGCGCGGCCACGCTGCTCATATCTGCGTCAGCCGCTTTGGCGCAAAGCCCGCCGGCCTATCCGACCAAGCAGGTGACGATCGTCAATCCGTTCACCGCCGGCAGCGTCAGCGACCTTCTGGCGCGCGTGCTGGCGGAAAAACTCAGCGCGCTCTGGAAACAGAATGTCATCGTCGAAAACAAGCCGGGCATTGCCGGCACCATCAGCGTGGCAAAGAGCGCACCTGACGGCTACACCCTGATGTCGTCATCCAACGGCCACACGATTATTACCGCGTTTAACAAGGATCTGCCTGTCGATCCGATCAAGGACTTCGCCGGCATTACGATGATCGCATCGGTTCCCGTGGTGATGATTGTGCCGCCCGAACTGCCGGTTAAGAATCTGCATGACCTAATCGCGCTCGCCAAGGCAAAGCCGGGGGCGCTCAGTTTCACATCGGCCGGGCCCGCCAGTTCGAATTATCTCGCCGGCGAGATTTTCAAACAGACCGCCAAGATCGATATCCTACATGTTCCCTTCAAGGGCACGCCCGAGCAGCTCACCAGCATCATGCGCGACGATACGCAGATGAGTTTGGCGTTCATGGGCAATGCGCTGCCCTTCATTCAATCCGGCAAGGTCAAGGCTTTGGCGATCGCGACCGATAAGCGCAATCCGGCATTGCCCGATGTGCCGACTTTCGCGGAAGCCGGCATGCCCGACTATCACTATAATTCCTGGTTCGGCTTTTTCGCTCCGGCCGGAACTCCGGCGCCTATCCTGAAAAAAATCAGCCAGGACATCGCAACGATCATGAAAATGCCGGACGTTCAGGCGCGCTGGCTGACCATCGGCGCCCTCGCGGTGACCGATACGCCCGAAGCAATTCGACGCTGTCATCCGCGCCGACACCGAGCGCTATGGAAAATTGTTGCGGGCGGCCGGAATAGCGGCGAAATAGGCCAAAACAGAGGTCTATCTATTCCACTGGACTATGCCTGGCGGCGGTGAGAATGTTAGCGGCTGGCTCCACGCGCTCCGCCGCTTTCAATTCGCAGATGACATTTCCGGTATACCGATATTTCCAGGCGTTGAGGGGGCATAGTGGCTGAGACTGTCGCTGCGATCGTGGCCGCGCACCGGGCAGGCTCGGCAACGCCGGAACAAACGGTGGCGCGCAGCTATGCCCGCATTCGCGCCCATAACGACCCCGCCATCTTCATCAGCCTGCGTCCGGAGGCCGAGGCGCTGGCGGAAGCGCGGGCGCTGACCGACAAAACCCTGCCGCTTTACGGCGTCCCGTTTGCGGTCAAGGACAATATCGACGTGGCTGGAATGCCGACCACGGCGGCCTGTCCGGCTTACAGCTATAACGCCACCCATGACGCCACCGCGGTAGCGCGGCTGCGGGCGGCCGGCGCCATCGTCATCGGTAAGACCAATCTCGATCAATTCGCCACCGGGCTGGTCGGCGTGCGCTCGCCCTATGGCATTCCCAAGAACCTCTTCAACCCCGATCTCATTCCGGGCGGCTCGAGTTCAGGTTCGGGTGTCGCGGTCGGCGCCGGATTGGTACCGCTCGCGCTTGGTACCGACACTGCCGGCTCCGGGCGCATCCCGGCCGGTTTCAACAACATCGTCGGTTTGAAGCCGAGCCTCGGGCTGATTTCGACTCACGGCTTGGTGCCGGCCTGCCGCACGCTCGATTGCGTGTCTGTGTTCGCGCTCACCGTTGACGATGCTTGGACCGCCGCTGCCGCCATGGCGGGATCGGATCGCGCCGACAGCTATTCGCGCAACCGTCCGCTCGGCCGGCCCGGCGCCATGCCGGCGCATGTAAAACTCGGCGTGCCATTGCCCGGCCAGCGGCTGTTTTTCGGCGACAAGCAATTTGAGGCCGGTTATGCCGGCGCGCTCGAGCGGCTGACGAAGCTTGGTTGCAAAATCGTCGAAGTCGATATCGAGCCCTTCTACGAGACCGCGCGGCTCTTTATGACGGCCCCTGGGTGGCGGAGCGCACCATTACCGCGCGCTCGATGCTGGCGTCCGACCCCGGCGCCATTCATCCGGTGACCAAAGAGATCATTCTCAGCGGTTTGCGGCCAACCGCGATCGATGCCTTTGCGGCTTTCTACAAGCTGGAACGGCTGCGCCGCGTTGCCGATTATATTTTCGCCAACCAGGTGGACGCGCTGGTGCTGCCGACCGCGCCGACGATCTATACCGTCAAGCAGGTGCTCGCCGATCCGATCCAACTCAACAGCCGGCTCGGCACCTATACGAATTTCGTCAATCTGCTCGATCTGTGCGGCCTGGCGCTGCCGGCCTCGATGACTGACAGCGGTGTCCCCTTTGGCATTACTCTGCTGGCGCCGGGAGGGAATGACGCGCGGCTGGTGGAGATCGGCCGCGTATTCCATGCCGATACGGCGCTGCCGCTCGGCGCCTTGAAAGCATCGCAGCCGGCGCTTGCGCCGGTACTGAAATCGCCCGCTGCCGGAGAGGTCGCGCTGGTGGTGGTCGGGGCGCATCTATCCGGCTTGCCGCTTAATGGCGAATTGCGCGCGCTCGGCGCACGCCTCTTGGAAACGGCCACGACCGCGCCCGATTATCGGCTTTACGCGCTCGATGGCACGTCGCCACCCAAGCCCGGACTGCTGCGCGTCGATGGCGGCCAGGGCACATCAATCGAGATCGAGGTCTGGGCGCTGAGCGTGGAGAGTTTTGGCCGTTTTGTCGCGGCCGTGCCGCCGCCGCTTTCGATTGGTACTGTCAAACTGCAAGACGGCCGCGGCTTGAAGGGATTTTTGCTGGAAGCCGCGGCGGCCGCCGGCGCCCGCGATATTTCGAGTTTTGGCGGCTGGCGCAAATTTATGGCGGCGGAAAAACTGCCTGCCTGAAAACTAAATCGTCTCCGTATAATGTTCATACTCCTCGCGCACAGTCACGATATGCGCATACATGGCCGAGGAGGCGATGCCCTGCTCGCCGCGTGAAATCGCCTGCACCACCCGATCATGTTCGATATGCGATTTGGCGAGCCGGCCGAGATTGCGGAATTGCGCGCGCCGGAACGGTTGCACGCGAGCCCGCGTCGCCAGCGTGATCTCGGCAAGATAATTATTATGCGCGCCGGTATAGATGCTGTTGTGAAAGGCTTCGTTGACCTCGTGATAGCGCTGCGGATCGCCGCTTTGAATCATGACGCGCAATTCATCATGAATGTCCTCGAAGGCGCGCCGTTCGATGCTGGTCATGCGCTCGGCCGCAAAACCGGCGCATAGCGCCTCCAGCTCCGCCATGACTTCGAACATGCCGGCGAGCTGGTCGGCGCTCGGCCGCGCCACTACGGCGGCGCGATGGGCGCGGACTTCCACAAGTCCGCTTGCCACCAGCAGGCGTATAGCCTCGCGCACCGGTGTGCGCGACACCTCGAAACGCCGCGCCAGCGTCGTTTCGTCAAGCGCGGCTCCGGGCGCCAGTGCGCCGCGCACGATCTCGTCGGCGATCTGCAGGCGCAATTCCTCCGCGCGTGTCTTGCGCGGCCATGAAATGCCCGCAGGGTTGGCGCCGGGTGCGAGCAAGCTCATGAAAAAACCTGTGCGTTATTACTGCGCATGATGTTGCCCGCAAAACCAGTCCCCGCTTTTCGGGATCGGGCGCATTAAACAGGCGGATGCGGGATCGCCGCCAGCAAGTCGCGGGTATAACTGGCTTGCGGCGCGACCATAATGCTTTCGGTTGCGCCTTGCTCGACGATCTGTCCGCTCCGCATGACGATCACCCGATCGCATAATAGCCGCACCACGTTGAGATCATGCGAGACAAAAAGATAGCTCATTCCAAGCGAATCTTTTAGGTCTTGCAATAGGTTAAGCACAACCGCCTGAACCGAGACATCGAGCGCGGCGGTCGGCTCGTCAAGAATAATGAGGTCCGGCTTGAGCGCAATGGCGCGGGCGATGCCGACGCGGGCTTTTTGTCCGCCGGAAAGCTGATGCGGGAAGCGGTCGAGCAGGTTGAGCGGCAGGCCAACCTGGGTCGCCAATTCCTCGCAGCGAGAGCGAACTTCACCGCGCGAAATCCCGCCCAGTTGCAGCAACGGATCGGCGATAGCACGCGCAGCGGTGAAGCGCGGGTTGAGGCTGTCGGTCGGATCCTGGAAAACCATTTGAATCATTTTTCGCTGCGGCAGCGTGGCAAATTTTCGCGCCGGGATTTCACCGATGTCCTCGCCGTTGAACGTGATCAGTCCGGATGTTTTGTCGATCAGGCGCATCAGCATCATGGACGTGGTGGACTTGCCGCAGCCGGATTCGCCGACCAGGCCCACGCTCTCGCCGCGCGCGATCTGGAAGCTGATGCCGTCCACCGCGCGAAACATATCGGGTTCCGCCGCCGGCTTGCGGCCAAACATTTTCATGAACGATGCCGCTCCGCCTTGGCGTGGATATTCTTTCACCAGTTTTTCAATGACCAGCAAGGGCGCTTTGGCGTCGGCTTTCGTTTTGGAGGCCGATGATTTTTTGTCCGGTGTTCTGGGTGTGGCTTTGGGCCGCTGCGCCTCGCCTTCCGGCAGCAAATCGCGCAACGTAACACCCGGCCGCGGGGTTGCGCGCATCAGCTTGCGCGTATAGGCATGCGACGGTTTCTTGAAAATACTGCTGGAGGCGGCGGTCTCGACGATGTGGCCCTTTTCCATCACCACCACGCGGTCGCAATAGGCGGCGGCAAGGCCGAGATCGTGCGTGATCAGAATGGTGGACATGCCGCGCTCGCGGGTGAGTTCCACCACCAGGTCCATCACGGCTTTCTGCGTCGTCACGTCGAGGCCGGTGGTCGGTTCGTCGGCGATCAGCAGTTGCGGCCGGCAGGCCAGCGCCAATGCGATGACCACACGTTGACACATCCCGCCGGAGAGTTCGAAGGGATAGGCGTGATAGCGTTCGCGCGGGCGCGCAATGCGAACCTGTTCCAGCGTTTCGATCGCCCGCTCGCTGACAGCGTCGCTGTCGACTTGCGCGTGCTGCAGCAGCACGTCCTCGATCTGGTGGCCGACCTTGCGGATCGGATTGAGCGCCAGACGCGGGCTTTGGAAAATCATCGACATTTCGCGCCCGCGCATGTCGCGCATGTCGCTTTCCGGAATGCCGCGCAGATCGAGGCCTGAGAACATCACAGAGCCTTCGGCGATGCTGCCGGCGCGGTCGAGAATGCGCATCACTGCGTAAGAGGTGACCGACTTGCCGGAGCCGGACTTGCCGACAATCCCGACGGTTTCGCCCTTGGCGACGGTCAAATTTATATGCTGGACCGCGCGCACGACGCCGCGCCGCGTGGCGAATTCGACCGTGAGATCGTGAATATCCAGTAGCGGCAGGTCGCTGCCGGCATTGCGATCGATCTTCGATGGCTTAGGCGTTTTCTTGGCCATTATTTATGTCCGCCGCTGTGGATCGACCAGGTCGCGTAAGCCGTCGCCCAGCAAATTGAAGCAGAACACCGCGATCATGAGCGCGGCGCCGGGGAAGAACGCCACCCACCACTCGCCGGAAATAATATTGGTCGCGCCCTCGGCAACCATGATGCCCCATTCGGGCGTTGGCGGCTTGACGCCGAGCCCGATGAACGAGAGGCCCGCGGCGTTGAGAATGGCATAGCCCATGGTCAGCGAGATCTGCACCATCATGATCGGCATAATGTTGGGCAGGATATGCATCAACAGGATGCGGAAATCGCCGTTGCCGGAGAGCCGCGCCGCCTGCACGAAGCCGGCTTCGCGCCGTACGTTTGCTTCGGCGCGGGCAACGCGGACATAGAGCGGGAAATTGATGATCGCGGTGGCGATGACGATGTTGGTCACTGTGTTGCCCAAGGCCGCGACGATGCCCATCGCCAGTACGAATAGCGGAAATGCCATGATGGTGTCGGAGATGCGGCCGATAATCCGGTCCGTCCAGCCCAGGAAAAATCCGGCGCTGATGCCGGCGAGCCCGCCCAATACGAACACCAGCGCCACCGAGGCGACGGCGATAATGAAGTCGAGACGGGTCGCGACCACCACGCGGCTGAAGATATCGCGGCCCAGTAAGTCCGTGCCGAACCAATGATGCAAGGACGGCGCCTGCAAGGTCGCCGTGGTGTCGCTGGCCAGCGGATCGTAGGGCACGATGTAAGGGCCGATCAACGCGCAAAGCGCGATGATAACGAACAGAGCAAATGACAGGCCGGTGACCGGATTTTCCGCCACCACATAGCGCGCGTGGCGCAACACCGAGTTGCTCGGCGGCAGGTTGGCGGGCGGGTTGGGTTGCGCGTTCGCCGCCGGCATCATGGTTAGGCTGGTTTCGGTCATGCCTCGAGCCTTACGCGCGGATCGATGACGCCGTAAAGCATGTCGATCAGAAGATTGAGCGCCACGTAGAGCACCGCCATGGTCAGCACGAAGCCCTGTACCGGTGCGAAATCCGACTGCAGTAGCGCCTCGACCGCATAGGAGCCAATGCCGGGCCAGGCGAACACCTTCTCGACCAGCACATTGGCGCCGAGCAGGAAGGAGAAAACCATGCCCAGCGTCGTCACGACCGGCAGCATGGCGTTGCGGAAGGCGTAAGTGATGATCACGGTGCGGCCGTCGAGGCCGCTGGCGCGCGCCGTGCGCACGAATTCGGAGGCCAGCACCGCCAGCATCGAAGCGCGCGTCATGCGCGCGATCGGCGCCAGCGAGAATACCGCCAGCGTTGTCGCCGGCAGGATCAACTGGCCAAGCGAGGACCGGAAGGTCTCGAAGTTGCCGGTCAGTAGGCTGTCGATCAGATAAAATCCGGTGATATCGCGCGGCGCGGTGGCAAAAGCGTCAAGCCGGCCGATCGGCGCCGGCGACCAGCCGAGCTTGAAGTAGAAAATATAAACGAGTAGCAGGCCGGTGAAGAATACCGGCAGTGACACGCCGGCGGTAGCGACGACTCGGCATAAATGATCGATCCAGGAACCTTGCTTGACCGCGGCGAGAATGCCGAGCGGCACCGCGATGACTATCGACAGGATTAGTCCCAGGAGCGTCAGTTCGGCCGATGCCGGCAGGCGGCTGGTGATTTCAGTGGCGACCGGGCGCCCGGTGGACAGCGAATTGCCGAAATTGCCATGGGCGAGATCGTTGACGTAGCGCGCGAACTGCTCGGGCAATGGCCGATCGAGGCCTAACGACTTGCGGATTTCAGCGATCGATTGCGGGGTGGCGGCGGGCCCCGCGAAATAGACCGCCGGGTCGCCGGGCAATACGCGGGTCAACAGGAAAGTGACGATCACGACCCCGACCAAGGTCGGTAGCACTGTCACCAGACGCTTGGCGATCGTCGCCAGCATAGTTCTCTAACCCCAGAATTTTCGAATACGCCGATGAACTCAGGCGTGCGCCATTTGCGGCGCACGCCGTCGCGATTTCCTTAGTTCAGGCCTTGACGAGCGAGCGGTAATCAACCTGCCGGTGGAACCAGTAGACATAGCCCGACATGTTCTTCTGCGTCGCGACATTGAGGTAGGGCTGGAACAACGGAATGCGCGGCACATCGTTGTAGGCCTTGGAGATGAAACCCTCGACATCGGTGGCGTATTTCGCCTTGTCGCCGACCGCGGCGGCGGCCCGCGCACCGTCGATCAGCGCGTCCATGTCCTTGTTGACATAGCTTGGCGTGTTGAAGATCGCGTTTTGGCCGGAATAGCACCAGAAGAAGAAATACTCCGGATAATCCAGCCAGCCGGAGAAGAAGTTGACCATCAGCGGCATCGACTTCTTCGCCATTTCGCTGCGCCAGTTGGCGCCAGGCACTTTGTTGATCGTCGTCTTGATGCCGATCTGGCCGAGAGCTTCTTGCACCAGCACCGAGATCGGCTCGCAGATATCGCCGGCGCCCAGATCGAAGGAGATCGTGGTGTCGATATTCGACGCGCCGCTCTCCGCCATCAATGCCTTGGCCTTGGCGAGGTTGTCGGAGTAGCCGCTCTTGGCCGGCCAGGCGATGCTGGTGACCGTGTTGGATGGGCCGCCGAACAGCGGATTGGCCAGGCCGAACATCGCCGCGTCCATGATCTTTTGATAGGGCAGCGCCCAGGCCACGGCCTGGCGTACCTTGATGTTGTCGAACGGCGGTTTCACGACGTTGAGCTCGACCGAATACATGCCATTGCCGATCGGATTCGAGATGATGACGAGCTTGCCCTCTTTCTTCATTTCCGACGTATCTTTGCTCGAAAGATCGAACGAGATGTCGGCGTCGCCCCGTTCCATCAAGGCGCGGCGGTTGCCCTGCGAGGGGATCGTGCGCCAGATCACCTTCTTGAGCTGAGGCAGCTTGCCGCCGACCCAGTCGTCATTGCGCTCGTACACGGTCTCGACGCCGGGCTTCCAGCTCGTCACCTTGTAGGCGCCGCTGCCGGCGGTGTTGCTCTTGGTGTATTCGAGCGCCCACGGATCCTTCTCGGTGGCGTTCTTTTTCAAGAGCCCGGAATTGTAGATGCCCGGCACGATCACCGCGAGATCGGGGATGGTCAGGCGGTCTTTCTTGATGAAGTCGATGCGCACGGTGTTGTCGTCGACCACCACGAACTGCTCTTTGTTGAGAAGCGAGCCTGCCTTCATTTGAACGGTCGGAAAGCCGCCGACGCTGACGGAGCGGTCGAGCGACCATTTGACGTCTGCGGCGGTAACCGGCGTGCCGTCCTGGAATTTGGCTTTCTTTTTGAGCTTGAAGGTGACCGACATGTCGCCGACATTCATGTCTTCGGCGAGTTCCGGTAAGAACTTGTCGCGGTCGTAGGAAACGGTGCCGTCAGCAAGCGTCTTTGTGCCGTGCGTGATCAGGCGGTCGTAACAATTCCACGACGCCTCGTAGCCGGGACGGTTGGTCCCGACGCCGTGGATATCGAGGTTATTGGGCCCGTTCTCGGTGACGAGAAGCAAGGTTTCCTTGCGCGACTGCGCCTGCGCCGACCAGATGGCCGGTGCAGAGAGCGCGCTGCCAGCCGCCAGCGCGGTGGCAGATTTCAGAAATTCACGACGCTTCATGACAATCCCCTGACTATTTCTCCAGGGTTCCTTCCGCAAAGGTCATGCCAAAACGCGCCGCGCCGCGCGATTTCGATAATCGATTGATAGTTCGAGTAAATTTAGATTGGCAGGCCAGAGCAGGGGCGGGCCACCCAATTTGAATTGCATACAATTCAGGAAAACAGCCTATAAAATAAGCAAACTACACGGGCATTTTATTCGGCGGCAAACGTATCAAGCGACATCGCGTGCGGCGATGTGAACCCGGTGTCGGCGCACGCGGTCTTCATCGACATCGACGCCCAAACCCGGACGATCGAGGCTCTCGGCGTAGCCTTTGCCGGTGGCCAGCGGCTGGGCCGTAACGTCCTCGCCCAAGCTTGTATGCGTCAGCGTCAGGCCCCAGGCGATATTGGGAATGACCGAGGCGACGTGCAGTGCCGCCGCGCAAGCCACGCTCGACTCGCCGGTCTTGCATGAGACATTGACGTTCATGCCGAGCTTCTCGCACAACCGACCGGCCTCGACCACCGCTGCTATGCCGCCGAGTTTAATTGCCTTTAAACTTACGCCGCGCGCCGCATTGAACTCATGATGCCGCCTTATGTCGTCGAACGAATGGATGCCTTCGTCGGCGCCGATGGCGATGTTGGCGTCCACCGCCGCCACCGCCGCCATGCCGGCAAGATCATGGGCCTCGACCGGCTGTTCGAAAAAGTCGAGCCCGCAGTCCTGTACGCCGCGCACATAGGCGATGGCCTGTTCGGTGGTGAAGCCCTGATTGGCGTCGGCGGAAATCAGCATGTCGCCGCCCGACCCCTTGGGCTTGAGCAGCTTGCAAATCGCACGCGTGCGCGCGGCATCCTTGTCCGCGCTGTCGATGCCGACTTTGATCTTATAGGCGGTAACGCCCGCGGCTTTTTTCTTTTCCGTATCGCGCAAATCGCCATCGAAATCGCCGCCGGCGATCACGCCGAGCAGCGCCATGCGGTCGCGTATCTTGCCGCCCAGCAGCGCATGAACCGGCTTCTGGTCAGCCAACCCTGTGAGATCGTGCAGCGCAATCTCAATCGCCGCCTTGGCGCCATGATTGCCATATATGCGGCCATCCATGGCAGCGAGCGCGCCGGCGATGTCGGCTACATCGCGGCCCAGCAGCGCCGGCGTGAGATAATGTGTGGCGCAGACCATGCTCTCGAGCGTCTCGCCGGTCATCAGCGGGGCGGAGGCGGCCTCGCCCCAGCCGACCAGGCCGTTGTCGGCCTCGACACGGACCAGCATATTGTCGGCACGCCGAATTTCCTCGCCCGCCATGATGACGGGCTTGAGCATCGGCAGGCTGACCGCGATCGGCTCGATCGACTTGATGTTCACGGTCGATCGCTCCGTTTATTTGGGCTACAGCTTCTGGATGCCGGCATTATTGATGATATCGCGGAACATGACGATTTCCTTGTTCACGCGTGTCCACATAGCGTCGGCGCCTGTCGGCACCACTACAAAGCCGGCCTTATAGAGCTTTTCCTTCATGTCCGGCGTGATCAGAACCTTATGGATCTCGGTCTCCACCCACTTCACCATTTCGGGCGGCGTCTTGGCCGGGGCCATCAACGCGCAGTCGGTCGGGAATACGAAATCCTTGTAGCCGAGCTCCTGCATAGTCGGCACATCCGGCAAGTCAGGCCAGCGCGCTGTCGCCGACACCGCCAGGCAGCGCAGCGTGCCGGCCTTGATATGCGGCGCTGCCGGCGCCAGCGAACCCGAACTCATTTGCACAGTGCCGCTGAGCAGAGCCTGCAACGCGTCGCCGCCGCCTTTGAACACCACTTCTTCGAGGTTCGGCAGTTTCTCGATCACTTTGAGCACGGTCGCCTGCAATTGCGGCGAGGTACCGATCGGCGGCGTCGATACATTGAACTTGTCCGGGCTAGAGCGGGCGAGCGCGACGAATTCCTTCATGGTCTTGGCCGGCAGTTCGGATTTGACCACGAATGTATTGGGCGAACTCGCCAGTTCGCTGACGCCGACAAAATCGGTCTTGGGATCGTAGGGGATGCTCTTATACAGCGTCGGGTTGATCGAATAGGCGTTGGTCACCAGCAAATAGGTGTAACCGTCCGCGTCCGCGCGCGCGGCATAGCCCATGCCGATATTGCTGCCGGCACCGCCGCGGTTTTCAATGAAGAAGGTCTTGCCGGTCGATTCCTGCAACGCCGCTGCCACCATGCGGGCGACCAGATCGGACGGGCCGCCGGGCGTATTGGCGACCACAATCTTGACTGGGCGCTCCGGATAGGCGGCATGGGCCGAACGCACGCCGAGCAATGCCGGCGCGGCGATGCCGGCCGCCAGCGCGGCCGCGCCTTTGACGACAAGGCGCCGCGACGGCGTCTTGTTGCCGTTGATTTTCGTCATCGTCCTCCCCCTTCGATTTTTCAGGTTATTTTCTAATTAGCGCCGCTCGGGATAGTAGGGTAAGCTTTTGCAAACATTGGAGCAATGGCGTCGCATCCAATCGAAAACCGCCTGGGCGATTTACGACTTTCTCGATACCGAAACCTCCGATCCATGACCGAACCCCAAACGCGCACGGCTGCAACCAAGGGCGCTTCCTGGCACGAAATCGTGCTGGCGAGCCTCAAGGCCAATGACGTCAAGCTCGTCGTCTATGTGCCCGACCGGGTGTTCACGCCGCTGATCAAGGCGATCCACGCCGACCCGTTCTTCACCACCTTCGCCGCCACCCGCGAGGAGGAGGCGATCGGCATTGTCACCGGCGCCTGGATGGGCGGCATGCGCGCCGCCGTGCTGATGCAGACTTCGGGCTTTGCTACGATTCCCAACGCGCTCGCTTCGCTGGTGGTGCCGGGGCAGATTCCGGCGCTGATTTTCGTGTCGGAACGCGGCACGCTCGGCGAGTTCAATCTCGGCCAGGCCATGGTGTGCAAGACGATGCGGCCGGTGCTGGATTCGCTTGGCATCGAGACCCACACCATCACGCGCCATGACGAACTTGCTTTCATTATCGACCGCTCGATCAAGCAGGCGGTGGCGACGCTGGCGCCGGTCACCTTCATCCTCTCGCCGCTGCTGACCGGCGGCAAAGTGTTCGAGGCTTGACCATGAGCACGCCGACGAACGCCCATAATGCATCCGGCGGCGGAGCCGCCCACAACGCAAAAGTAATGAACCGCTTCGAACTGACCAAGCGTCTGGTCGGCCAGCTCAAGCATGAGGAAGCCGTGATCGGCGGCATCGGCAACGCCAATTTCGATCTTTGGGCGAGCGGCCAGCGGCCGCAGAATTTCTACATGCTGGGCAGCATGGGGCTGACGATCCCGATCGCTTTCGGCGTCGCTATCGCGCAGCCCAAGCGCCATGTCGTTGCGCTGGAAGGCGACGGCTCGCTGCTGATGCAACTAGGATGTCTTGCCACCGTTGCCATGCGCGCGCCAAAGAACCTGACCATAGTGGTGTGGGACAATGGCATCTATCAGATCACCGGCAATCAGCCGACCGCGAGTGCCGCGACCGCCGATCTTGTTGCCATGGCGCGTGGCGCTGGCATCGCCAACAGCGCCTGGGCCGCCGACGAGGAAGACTTCGACCGTTTGTTCGCCTTGGCGCTCAAGGCCGGTGCGCCCAGCCTGATTGCGGCACGCATCGATCATAAGCCGGCAGTGGGCGCCACCGACCGCGATCCGGTGCAAATCCGCGAACGGTTTATGCGCGGCATCGGCGGCAAGCGCTGATTATTCTCGCCAGCATCACGGTTTCGAAATCCGCCGGCAGGATGATTTCGAGCACTTCGCAATCGTCGGAATAGCCCAGTACTTTGTGCTTGATGCGCGGCGGCTGGATCCAGCACGACCCGGCGCGAAATGTGTGCGCGCCCTGGCCGGCGAATTCGCTTTTGATCCAGCCCTTGAGCACATAGATCATCTGGAATTCGACATCGTGGAAATGCGGGATCGAGACTTCGTCCGGGCGGAACGGTGGCACGAAGCGGATGACATGGGCCTGCACCATGCCGCCGGTGGCCGGCGCGATGCCGAGGTCGCGGTATTTGGCGTAGGTGCGCAGGCCCTGTTCGAAATCGGCCTCGTGTTGATGGCTGAAGGTGAATTTCTGTTTGGCCCGTTTGGCTTTTGCTTTGCGGCGCGGCTGGACTTTCCTCTTGGCCTTGGCCATTGATCGCTCCCTGTCGCTTTTATTTGTCATTTTGCCGATTGGACCACGATGGCCGAGCCCATGGAAGAGGCCGAAAAGCCCGCGATTCGCATCTTTGTCGATGCCGACGCCTGTCCGGTGAAGCCGGAAATCTACAAGGTGGCCGAGCGCTATGGGCTCAAGGTTTTGGTGGTCGCCAACTCGTTCATGAATGTGCCGCGTGAGCCGACGATCGAGCGCGTGATTGTGAGCGAAGGCCCGGACGTGGCGGACAACTGGATCGTCGAACGCGCCGGCCAAACCGATATCGTTATCACTGCCGACATCCCGCTGGCCGCGCGTTGTGTGAAAAACGGCGCAACCGTTATCGGGCCGACCGGCAAACCGTTCGATGACAACTCCATCGGCATGGTTCTGGCGACGCGCGATTTGATGACGGGCCTGCGCATCGGCCGGCGTCGTGACGCGCGGCCCGCCGCCGCTGTCGCGGCAGGACATTTCTCGATTTTTGTCGGCGCTGGACCTGGCGGTGACAAGGCTGAAGCGGAAGCTGAATTTGTAAACTACTCCGCCGCCGTCGCGACCCCGCCATGGGCTTTCGACCAGCCGGCCGGATCGTTCATGAAATTCTCGACTTCGCCCAGCATCTTGGGTTCGAACTTGCCGCTGGCTTTCGCCACCGCCAGCACATCCCACCAGGTCGTGAGTGCGTGCAGCGTGACGCCAAGATCAGCCAGGATTTTTCGGCCTTCGGGATAGATGTCATAGAAAAAAATCACGAAGCAATGCTCGCACAAGCCGCCGGCGTCGCGGATCGCCTTGACGAAATTGACTTTGCTGCGGCCGTCGGTGGTGAGGTCTTCGACCAGCAAGACGCGCTGGCCGGGGAGGAGCTGGCCCTCGATCTGCGAGCCGCGGCCAAAGCCCTTGGCTTTTTTGCGGACATATTGCATCGGCAGGTTCATGCGCTCGGCCACCCAGGCGGCGAACGCAATGCCGGCGGTCTCGCCGCCCGCCACCGCGTCGAATTTGCCGGCGCCGATGTCGCGCTCGATGGTGCTGACGGCGAAATCCATCATGGCGCCGCGCACGTCGGGAAACGAGATCAGCCAGCGCGAGTCGTTATAGACCGGGCTCGCCCAGCCTGAGGTGAAGATGAACGGCTTGTCGGTCATGAAACGGACCGCGCCAGTCTCGAGATACATGCGCGCGGTCTGTTCGGCGATGGTCTTGGCGTCGGTGATTTTCGCGGTCATAGGGTACGCATAGTCCAGCGCTCCCGCGAAACCAAGGGGCGGCCTCGATTTATCACCGTTCATTCCCGCGCAAGCGGGAATCCAGGGCTTTACATTCGGTGCATGTCGCTCTGGGTCCCCGTTTTCGCGGGGACGAACGGGGAACTGCTACGGCTTGGGGCCAACCTTGGCGAACCAATCGGCGATCTGCGCGCCGGTCCAGAACAGCACGTCCTTTTTCTTGCGAATTTTCTCGTAGATTTTGCGGAAATATTTCGCCCGGTGCGGCGCGCCCATGATGTAGGGATGCACCGAAATCGCCATCACGCGGGCCGAGCCCTTGGCGTCCTTGTAGATCTGCTCGAACTGGTCCATTGCGCGTTCGTAGAATTCCGAGGCCTTGTGATGCTGGATCAGCATCATGGCGACGTCGTTGCATTCCTGCGTATAGGGAATGTTGAGGATCGGCTTGCCGCGCGTTTTCATCCAGACCGGCTGATCGTCGAGCACCCAGTCGGCGACATAGTCATAGCCTTCCTCGGCCAGAATATCCGGTGTTTCCCAGGTTTCGGTCAGGCCAGGCCCGAGCCAGCCGCGCGGCTTTTTGCCGGTGGCGCGTTCCAGCACCTCGATGCATTTGCGGATATCGGCGCGTTCGTTCTCGACCTTCTGCATGTTGCGCTGGGTGTAGCCATGCCCGATGAATTCCCAGTTGCGCTCGGCACAGGCTTTGACGATGTCGGGAAAAGCATCGACGGCCACGCCGTTGATGTTCATCACGCCCGGAATCTTGAACTCGTCATAGACCTGCAGCAGCCGCCAGAAGCCGACGCGGTTGCCGTATTCGTGCCAGCACCAGTTCGGAATATCGGGCATAGGCGAGCCGCCGGCCGGCGGCGTGAGCACCGTGCGCGGCATGGTCTGGGTCGGGTCCCATTCCTCGACATTGGTGACGGTCCACACCACCATGCGTGCGCCACCCGGCAGCTTGAGCGGTTTGCGGGTAGTAATCGCCGAATAATCGAGACGGTCGTTCGGCAGCATGCCGACGGATGGCTTGGGAAAGGTCATCGTGCGGCCTTTGTCGTTTGAGTGTACCAATCCAAAATCTGCTCGCCGTTCCAGTGCAACACGCCGTCGTGCTTGTTGACGTAGTCGTAGATCGCTTCGAGATATTTGATCCGGTGCGGCTGTCCGCTGATGTAGGGATGGATCGCCAGCGCCACGAATTTTGCGCGGCTTTCGCTCTCGGCATAAAGCCGGTCGAACTGGTCGATCGTGCGCTTGAGCAGATAATCGCTCTCGTGATGCTGGATGATCATCATCGGAATGTCGTTGAGCTCGATCGTATAGGGCAGCGTCACCAGCGGACCCTTGGCGGTCTTGATGACCGTCGGCTCGTCGTCATAGACCCAGTCGCCGATATATTTCACGCCGGCTTCGGCGAGCAGTTCCGGCGTTTCCAAGGTCTGCGTCAGGCCGGGCCCGAGCCAGCCGACCGGCCGCTTGCCGCAAAACTTCTCCATAATGTCCATGCGTGCGGTTGATCATCGCGGCCTGGTCGGGCTCCTTGTGGATCGGGCCTTGCTCGTAAGCATGGCCCATGAATTCCCAGCCGTCGTCGCGCGCCTGCTCGGCGACGCGCGGATAGTCCTCGCAGATGCGCGCATTGGCGGCGAGCGTCGGCTTGATGCCGAGCCGCTTGAACAATTCGAAAAACCGCCAGCAGCCGACGCGCATGCCGTATTCGTGAAAGCCCCAATGCACCACGTCCGGCATCAGCGGCACGCCGGTCGGCGCCGGCAGAATCTGCCGCGCCATCGGCTTGGCGATGTCCCAGACCTCGTAATTGACAATGGTCCAGAACACGATGCGCGCTTTGCCCGGCAGCTTGAGCGGCGGGCGGTCGACGATGGCCGAGAATTCGGCGCGCTCGCGGGGGATCATGGGAGTGGACATGCGGTCTCTCGAACTCCCGTCACCCCTGAAAGGGGGAGGATTGGGGTAGGGGCGAAACCGGAGGAGTCCCGAGACGATCCCCGCCCGGTATTTGCTTTCGCAAACCGACGTCCGCCCTTTCAAGGGCCGTCCCGGAATGAAGAATATTTGTCACGCCGTCGCCGCCACCCGCAAGCCGACCAGCCGTTCCAGCGTGGCGGTGTCGTCCGTAAAGTAGCGGAAGCCGCGCGATGCGCCACCGCGCCGCGCTCCAATACGATGGCCTGCGCCGTCATCTCCAGCGCGATTTCGGTGTGCTGCTCGACCAGGATGATGGCGATACTCCGGTCGGCCAGCATGAGCTTCATCGCCGCGGTCAATTCATCGACAATCACCGGCGCCAGACCCTCGCAGGGCTCGTCCAGCAGCAGCAGGGCCGGGTTAAGCATCAGCGCGCGCGCGATCGCCAGCATCTGCTGCTCGCCGCCCGACAGCTGATTGCCCATGTTGCGGCGCCGCTCGGCGAGCCGTGGAAATAATGTGAACACCTTGTCGAGCGACCAGGCACCAGGGCGCGCGGCGACGGTGAGGTTCTCATCGACGGTGAGCGAGGGAAAAATCTCGCGCTCTTGCGCCGCCCAGCCGATGCCATTCTCGGCGCGCCGGTGCGGCGCCAGTTTCGAAATATCCTGGCCGCGCCAGAAAATCCGCCCGCCGCGCAATTGCGTAAAGCCCATGATGGTGAGCAGCAGCGTGGATTTTCCCACGCCATTGCGGCCGAGCACCGCCAGGCTGCCGTTTTCCGGCAATTCCAGCGAAATGCCGTGCAGCACGGTGGCGGCGCCGTAGCCGGCGGTCACGTTCTCCAATTTGAGCAGCGCGTCAGCCAAAGGAATCATCCATGTTTGCGGGTCCCCAGATAGACCTCGCGCACGCCCGGATCGGCGGCGATTTCGGCCGGCGTGCCCTGCGTGAAGATCGCGCCGCCGACCAGCACAATGATATGGGTGGCGAAGCGGAACACCACATGCATGTCGTGTTCGATAAATAATAAAGTGAGATCGTCCGAAAGGCCGGCCACCACCTCGAAAATATCGCCGCTTTCCTCTTGCGGCACGCCGGCGGCCGGCTCGTCGAGCAACAGCACTTTCGGCCTGGTCGCGAGCGCCAGCGCGATTTCCAGTAGCCGCTGGCGGCCATAGGGCAATTCGCGCGTCGGCTGATAGGCGCAATCGCCGAGCTTGAGCTTGACCAGAATACTATAGGCTTCTTCGATCGCCTCTTTGTGCACGGCGATGTTCTGCCAGAACCTGGCGGCGATACCGCGCCGCTCGCACACGACCAGCGTCACGGCTTCGAGCGGATTGAGGCCGGCAAACAGCGTGTTGATCTGGAACGTGCGTGCCAGCCCGCGCCGCACGCGGGTCTGCGGCTCGAGCGCGGTGATGTCCTCGTCGCCCAGAAATATCCGGCCGGCATTGGGCGCCAGCATGCCGGTCATCAGATTGATGAGCGTGGTCTTGCCCGCGCCGTTGGGTCCGATCAGCGCGTAGCGCGCGCCAACCGGCAAACTGAGCTCGATGTCGCGCGCCACCACGAGCGAGCCGAAGCTTTTGGCGAGACCGCGCGTTGTTAACGCCGGAAGTCATCGCCTCCTCCAGCGCGCGAGCAACGCCGACAGGCCGCCGAGAATGCCGTTGGGCAGGAACATCACCACCGCGACAAGCAGTATGCCGATCCAGAAATACCAGAATTGCGGCGCGATGCCGGAGAACTGGTCGCGCGCGATCAAGAAGATCGTGGCCCCCACCAGCCCGCCGTAAAGCCGCCCGGCGCCGCCAAGCACCAGCATGACCAGGACGTCGGCGGAGCGCTCGAAACTCAGGGCTTCCAGCGATACAGTCTGCGTCGTTTGCGCGATCACCGCGCCGGCAATGCCGGCTATGGCCGCGGCGATGGTGTAGATTTTTCGGATATGCTCGCGACTGGGCGCGCCGATCGCCGGCATGCGTACGAAATTCTCGCGAATGCCGCGCAGCGCCAGCCCGAAACTGGAATGGATCAGCCGCCGCGCCATCAGGAACACCACGAACAGCACGGCCAGCGAATAGGCGTAGGAGGTGGTGCCGTAGATATCGAATTTGAACATGCCGAAAAGCGGCCAAATGGCGACGCCTTGCAGCCCGTCCGAGCCGCCGGTCAGCCAGCTCGCGCTATTGGCGGCTTCCGCCAGCAGAAGGCCGAGGCCGAGCGTGATCATGATCAGGGTTAGATGCCGGAAGCGCGCGATGATGAAACTCGAGGCAAAGCCGAGCAGCCCGGCCGCCGCGGCGCCGACAATGAGCCCGCTGAACGGCTCGCCCCACACGAATTTAGAAAACAGCCCGGCGCTATAGGCGCCAATCCCAAAGAACGCCGCATGGCCGAGCGAGACAATGCCGGCATAGCCGAGGATCAGATCGAGCGAGAGCGCAAACAGCGCCGCCGCCGAAATCTGGCTCGCCAGCGACAGATAGGTCGGGAAAAGCCAGAAAGGCAAAAGCGTGCACAGCCAGAAAATAATCTCGATCGGATGCCAGCGCGATAGCGATCGCAAATAGGCCAGCGGCGAAACCTTGTGTGTCGGTGACGGCCATGCGCTAGCGCCTCCCGAACAATCCGGCCGGCCGCCACATCAGCACGAGCACCATGACCAGATAAATCAGGAATGCGCCGAGCTCCGGTACATAATATTTTCCGGCAATGTCGCTGATGCCGATCAGACAGGCGGCGGCGAAGGAGCCGAAAATCGAGCCAAGACCGCCGACCGATACGACGATCAGCACATAGACGAGGTATGTGAATGCGAAGTTCGGATCGAGCCCGAAAATCTCGATCGCCAGCGCGCCGCCAAGTCCGGCAAGTCCGCTGCCTAGCGCGAAGGTAATGGCGAAAGTGCGGTCAACGTCGATGCCGAGCCCGCGCGCCATGCGCTGGTTATCGACCGCCGCGCGCACCTGCGCGCCGAAGCGCGTCTTGTCCACCGCCGCGATCAGCATGAGAAGCACGGCAATTCCGACGCCGACCAGGAACAGCCGGTAGACCGCGATATTGAGGCCCCGAAAATTAAACGAGCCGCGCATATAGGCCGGCATGTCAATCGGCTGCTGGGTGGTGCCGAAGAACCAGGCCGCCACCGCCACTGAGATGAAGGCGATGCCGATGGTCAATAAGACTTGATCGAGATCGCTGGCGCGATAAAGCCTGCGGTAGAGAGTGCGCTCGACCACGACGCTGGCCATGGCAGCCGCGGCAAACGCCGCCGGCAGCGTCGCGAAAAACGGCCAATGCAGGCTGTTCATCAGCACGACGGTGACATAGCCGCCGAGCATGGCGAAGGCGCAATGCGCCAAATTGACGAAGTTCATCAGCCCGAGTGTCACCGACAGTCCGACCGACAGCAGAAACAGCAGCATCCCGTAGGCGATGCCGTCGAACAGAACGCCGATGACGGGAGGCAGCATGGCGATGAGCGTTCCTAATTCAGACGAAACACCCTGATAGACGATGGGCGGCGATCCATAAAGCATGGGGCGACCGCGTGGGCCGCCCCATCCGAAATTAAAGCACGAGCGGCGATTACTTCTTCATCATCGCTTCGTGCACCGGGTCCTTGACGTTCTCGACCTTGCCGATCTCGACATTGCCGAGTACGCCGCCAACCTTGGTGACGCGGTTGATATAGATGGTCTCGATCACGTCGCGGGTCTCTGGATCGATCGACATCGGGCCGCGTGGGCTTTCCCACTTCATGCCCTTGACGGCGGCGATCAGGCTGTCGCCGTCGGTCTTGCCGCCGGCTTTCTTCACGGCCTCGTAGATCAGATGCATGCCGTCATAGCCGCCGACTGAGAAGAAGTTGGGGTTCTCGCCGTTGTTGTCTTTTTTGTAATCGGTGACGAATTTTTCGTTCATCTTCGATTTGTGATTATGGTCGTAGTTGCCGGCGGTGATGATGCCGAGCGCCGTGTCGCCCATCTGCTTGAGCGCCGTGTCGTCGGAAAGCTCCTGGGTGCCCATCACCTTGATCTTCTTGGTGTCGATGCCGCGTTCGGCCAGCGCCTTGCCGAACGCCGCCGGCTGCGCGCCGCCCGGAATGAATACGAAAATCGATTCCGGATTGAGATCCTTGGCGCGCTGCACATAGGCCGAGAAGTCCGGATTGGCGACCGCCATGCGCACCGAGCCGACGATCTCGCCGCCGCCGGCCTTGAAGCCGTTGGTGAAGCCGGCTTCCGAATCATGGCCGGGCGCATAGTCCGACACCATCGTATAGGCCTTCTTGCTGCCGCTCTTGGCAGCCCAACTGCCGAGCGACGTCGTGATCGCCGGCAGCGTGAACGACACGCGCGTGCAATAGGGCGATTTGTCGGTGATGATCGAGGTCGCCGCGTTCATGATCACCAGCAGTTTCTTGGCCTCGGCCGATACGCCGCAGGCCGCGATGGCATTCGGGGTGAGCACGAAGCCAGTGATGATGTCGGCCTTGTCGCGCACGACCAATTCCTCGGCCAGGCGCTTGGCGACCGGCGGCGCAATGCCACCGACGTCCTTGCGGATGATTTCGATTTTCTTGCCGCCGACGGTGTCGCCGTGCTGCTTCACATAGAGCTTGATGCCGGCGTCGATCTGATTGGCGGCGTCGGCGAATTGTCCGGAATAGGGCAGAATGACGCCGACCTTAATGCTGTCCTGCGCATTGGCGGAGCCCGCCAAAAGACCCGACACAAGCAAAGCTGCGCCGGCCAGTAACGTGCGTTTCATGAGTATCCTCCCGTTTTTATCGTTGGCCCTAGAATGCCTGAGCTTGCGGGCAAAGAAAAGCGCCGCAAACCCGGCATTTGGTTTGCGGCGCAATCGTTTTGTGCCCAACGGCCTGGCGCAAAAGCTTGGCCGGCGAGGGCGATTTAGGCCAAAGACAGCGTGGCTTGCTCGTATTTTCCGCTGCCCATCTTGCCGTCCGGGAAGATGCCGTGGGCAGCAATCCACTCGAAGGATTCCTCGTAATACTTCCTTGGTATAGGGCTCGAAAACCAGGCGCTCGCCTGGCCCCCAGCGCCGCGTATCCATCAGCGCATGGAAACGGTCGGGGAATTCCTTCTTGTAGTAGTGGGTATAGAGCTCGGGCCGCAGGTCGATATCACGCTGCGCCTTGCGCAAGGCGCGGAAAAACTTGCGCAGGTCCTCGGGATCGGGGTCGCCATGAATCATGGTGCCAATCATGAAGGTGGTGTCGATCACCTTGCGGAAGCCGAGCTGCTCGGCGAGGTACATCGGCCCGTTGAACAGGTTCACCGCTTGCGCCGAGCCATCGAGCAAATGCTCCATGCGCTTGAACAGCATGCCGGTTTCATAGTGCAGGTTCATTTTATCCGGCGTCAGATAGGGCTCGAGCGCTTGGACTGTCGCGTAGTGACTGCCGGACTGGAAGCCGACCGAGATCGGCACACCGGCGAGGTCTTCCGGCGTCTTAACGGCTGAATCGGCCGGCACGAAAATGCCCGCCTGCGCCACCGAATAGACGTCCGTCAACATGCGGCCGTGGCCGTTCGATGCGGCGACGTTCACCGTCCAATGACAAGCGCAGCTCACGCTCGCGCTGCGGCCCTCTTCGAACGATTGGAACGCGCCTTTCGAGCCTTTGTCGTGTTGCTTGCCGTCGGTCGCGCGCATCAACTCGCGAAATTCATAGTCGAGGCCTTCTTGCGCGAAGTAGTCCTTCTCTTCCGCCACCCATTCCTGCAGGCGGAAATGCGGTTCGATCAGAAACTTAGCCATGGCGTTTTGCTCCCTAAACTGGCGGCACTATAGCAAGCGGGGGGCGGGAAGGCACCCGGAATCGCAAAATCGCTAATTCGCCGCCACGCCCGCGGCTTTGATCACATCGCCCCAGATCCTGGTCTCTTTCTGGATGAAGGCGGTCGCCTCGGCCGGCGTGCCGCCGACGGCGCGCAGGTTGATCGCCGCGAAATGCGCTTGTGCCTCCGGGCTTTCGAGTACTTCGTCGATGGCCTTGTTGAGCTTGGCAATGATGGCGGCCGGCGTCTTGGGCGGCGCCGCAATGGCGTTCCAGGTGCCGGACTCAAAACCCTTCACGCCCGATTCATCGAGGGTCGGAATATTCGGCAGGCTATCGATGCGCTGCGTGGTCGCTACTGCCAGAATGCGGGCGCGGCCGGCCTCATGCAGTTTGATCGCCGAGGCCAGTTCCATGAAAATCATGTCGACATGACTGGCAACGATATCGTTGAGCGCCGGCGCGGTGCCCCTATAGGGCACATGCACCAGCTTGGTGCCGGTCATTTTCTCAAACAACGCCGCGCTCAGATGCGAGGTGGTGCCAATGCCCTGCGAGGCATAATTGATCTTGCCGGGATTGGCCTTGGCGTAGGCTATCAATTCCTGCGGGGTCTTGGCCGGGAAATCCGGCCGCACCAGCAGCACATTGGCGACGGAGGTCATGATCGCGACCGCCTCGAATTTCGAGGGATCGAAATTCATGCCCTTGTAGAGCAGCGGATTGATCGTGAGCGCCGCCGGCTGCGACGCAAGCAGTGTGTAGCCGTCGGGCGCCGCGGTGAAGACCGCTTCGGCGCCGATATTGCCGGCGGCGCCGCCGCGGTTTTCAACGATCACCGGCTGGCCGAGCTTGTCCTGCAAGCCATTGGCAACGATGCGCGTAACGGCATCGACGCCGCCGCCCGCCGGCACGCATACGATGATGTGAATCGGCCGGTTGGGGAAATCGGCGCTGGTGTTTTGCGCGGAGGCACCCGACGCCAATACGAGTGCTGAAATCAACGCCAGGATAATGCGCAAGGTTTTTCCCTCCCGCCGGCCGCTAGACTTTTTTCGTCATTTTTTCCGCCGGCAGCTTGAGATTAAAAACACCGATTGCGTTGCCGCCAAGAATGTTCCGCTTGGCCTGCTCGTTCAGGAACGGCAAATCGTAGATCGTCGATGGCAGATCGAAATCCCAGTGCGGATAATCCGACGAATAGACCAATTGGGTGTCGGCCTTGAGCATGCGGAAGGTCTGCTCCAGCATCGCCATGTCGGTCATTTCCATCGGCTGCGTGGAAAAGAACATGTCGCGCATGTAATCGCTTGGCAGCTTCTTGAGCGCGGGCGCTTCCGACGAGCGCATCATGTATTCATTGTCGAAACGCTGCATCATGAACGGAACCCAGGCGATGCCGCTTTCAACCCACAGCACCTTCAATTTGGGAAATCGCTCGGGCAAGCCGTTCATCACCCAATTGGCCAGATGCACCATGTTGTAGAACACGAAACCAAGCGCATGCACGGAAATGAATTGGTTCATCAGGCCGATGGTCTGGTCGCTCCAGTTATAGCCGGCGTGAAAGGCCAGCGGCAGGTTCATCTCTTCCATGAGCGCATAGGTCTTCATATAGGAATTGTGATGCACCGGGCGATAGCGCGCCGACGTCACCATGAACCCGACCACGCCGGGCTTATCGCCGAATTCCTGCACGATCTTGTAGGAGGCTTCCGCATCGTTGAACGGCAAATAGAGCATCGAGCGGATGCGCGGCTCATGCGCCAGCACGCGCTCGGTCAACCAGCGGTTATAGGCGCGTGCCAGCGCCACCTCGACCTCGACTTGCGGGTGCAGGCCTAGTTGCAGCATGGGGGTCGGAAACATCACCGCTACATCGATGCCGATGGCGTCCATCCAGCGCCGCGTCAGCGAGATGTCGCGCTGGATGCCGGCTGGCGTTTTTTCCATGCCGCGCGTCGCATAGCGCATGACGCGCCCGCCCATGTCCTGATAGCCGACGCCGGCCGGCAGCATGCCGACGCTCTTGGCGCTTGCCTGGCCCGCGCTGCGCGCCAGCTGCTGGAGAACCGGATCGTCCATATAATCGAGAATCTCGTCGATCGATTCGCTTTCGTAGTGATGCGAATCGACATCGACGATTGGAAATTTATGGTAGCCGCGCTCGGTTGCCTGCTTGGCGGCATGCGCCAGCAGCTTCGAGGTGTCGAATTCCTCGACTGCCATACTGCGGAAATCTGAAAGCGGAAGCTCCATTGTTTAGTTCCTTGGCAGCCGCTTATGCGTGGGCGCGTTGGCTTCAGCCAGCGATGACATAGACATCCTCGCCGCGCTTGACGACCTCGAAGCTTTTGAGTTTGAGTTTGCGGTCGGCGGCGCATTCGCCGGTTTTGAGATCGTATTCGTAGCCGTGCCAGGGGCAGACGAAATGGATCTCGTCGGCGGAAAATTTCTGTCCGGTCCAGGTGCGGTCGGTGCCGATCACGTCTTCGACCTTATGCATTATCAAGCCTTCGCAGGCCGGCCCGCCTTGATGCACGCACAGGTTCTCATAGGCGTAGAATTTTCCCTGCCAGTGAAACACGCCGATTTCGCCGCCCGCATAAGCGACAATGCGGCGCTCGCCGTCGGCGAATTGCGCGGCTTTGGCAACGAAGACTTCAGGCATGGTGGATGCGACCCGGCTGCAAATGGCCGGAAAAGTATGGCACGCCCTTCGCGAAAATCGAAGCCAGGCTTGCAAGGTTCCGCATTGTGCCGGTGCCCGGCTTCAAGCAAGGTTGCGCCGATTGCCGGATAAGGACACACAGTGGACTCACCCTGGATGCTCGGCGCTACGGCCGGCGCCTATTTGCTTGCCGGTTTTACCAAGGGCGTGATCGGCCTTGGCCTGCCGACGGTCGCCATCGGCCTGCTGGGGCTGATGATGACGCCGGCGCAAGCGGCTGCGATCCTGGTGTTGCCGTCGCTGGTCACCAATATCTGGCAATTTTCCGCTGGCGGCGGTCTGCTCGCGCTGGTGCGGCGCCTATGGCCGCTGCTGACCGGCATTTGTCTGGGCACCTATATCGGCGCTGTTATTCTGCCGACCGCCAATGGCGGGCAGGCGACCTTCTGGCTCGGTGCGGCGCTCGCGATTTATGCCGGCTTAGGCCTGATCAAGGTGGAATTTAGCGTGCCGCCGCGCGCCGAACTGTGGCTTGGCTTTATGGCCGGCATCGCGACCGGCGCGGTCACGGTGGCGACCGGCGTATTCGCGCTGCCCGGCGTTCCCTATATCCAGGCATTACATTTCGAGCGCGACCGGCTGGTACAGGCGCTCGGCCTGTCGTTCACCGTTTCCACCGTCACGCTGACGATTGCGCTCGCTTACGCCGGCGAAATGCATACGTCGCTTGCTTGGCCATCGCTGCTGGCACTTGGCGCCGCCGCCTTCGGCATGTGGATCGGGCAATTCGTGCGCGGCAAGGTCAAACCGGCGACCTTCCGCCTGTTTTTCTTTTTAGGCCTGTTGGTGCTCGGCGCGCATCTTATGCTGCGCGAGTTGTTGTAACGTCGCTTTACTCGGGTTCCATTCGCGTGCCAATAATTGACGGTCTGAGTGGAGAACGATATGCCGCATATCCAAGCGCGCGACGGCACAAAATTATATTACGAAGAGGCTGGCAGCGGCACGCCCGTTGTCTTCGTGCATGAATATGCTGGCGACTTCCGCACCTGGGAGCCGCAAATGCGGCATTTCTCGCGCATGCACCGCTGCGTCACCTACAGCCAGCGCGGCTATCCGCCTTCCGATGTGCCGCAGGACGGCGCTAAATACGGCCAGGACATCGCGCGCGACGACGTTGTCGCGTTGATGGATGCGCTCAAGATCGACAAGGCGCATGTGGTCGGCCATTCGATGGGCGCCTGCCACCGCGCTGCATGTCGGCATTCATTATGCAAATCGCTGCCTTTCGGTGACCGCCGCCGGTTGCGGCTATGGCTCGAGCCCCGACCCGAAAATAGTAGAGGAATCGCGCGCCGCCTCGCGCGAGACCGGCAAGATGTTTGCGACCGAAAGCATGGAAGTGGCCGGCACCCGTTACGCCGACGGCCCCACGCGCCAGGCGCAAAAAAATAAAGATCCGCGCGGCTACGCCCACTTCGTCAAAATGCTGACCGAGCATTCGGCGCATGGCCATGCCATGACCATGCTCAATCTGCAGGCCAAGCGCCCGACGCTGTGGGATATGGAAGCCGACCTGAAGAAATTTATTCCGCCGCTGCTCGTCATCGTCGGCGACGAAGACGACTGGTGCCTCGACGCCAGCGTGTTTCTCCGGCGCACCGTGCCGACCGCCGGCCTCCTGGTGATCCCGCGCTCCGGCCACACCATTACCAGCGAGGAGCCGGCCAAGTTCAACGCCGCGCTCGCCGAATTCATCGCCGCGTCGGAAGCCGGGCGTTGGCTGGCGCATAGACCGGGTTGACCATGCACAGCACTAATCTGCCGGAAATATGGCACAACCTCTATTTGATGCTCGGCACTTCGTCGGCGGCGCTCATCGGCTTGCTGTTCGTGGCGACGTCGTTGCATCTGCGCGAGATCGTGAACAACGCGGTCTACAAACTGCGCGCGGAATACACGACGCTTATCATGCTCGGAACGCTGGTGCAGGCGACCGCCATCCTCACCCCGCAGCCGCTGCCGATTCTCGCCGCCGAACTTCTGGTCTTGAACCTGGTGGGCGTTTCGTTTCCGTTCCAGCTTTTGCACCGAGCCACCAAGATCAAGGAATCTCCGCGGCGCGGCGGTTTCTCGACCCGCCGTGCGGCGTTTTTCATTGCGGGCTATATGCTTGGCATTGTCGGTGCCGTTGTCATGGCTGCCGGCGCGGAATGGGGCATGTATCTGGTGACGGCCAGCTATGCGAGCAGTCTGATTGCCTGTATTTGGAACGCCTGGATGATCATGCTGGGCGTCGGACAAAGCGAAGAAAAACGCAAGCGTTGAAAAGGGAGTGGCGCAATGGACCTCAAGCTCAAAGGCAAGACTGCGCTGGTGACCGGCGGCTCGGAAGGCATCGGCAAAGGCATCGCATTATTGCTTGCCAAGGAAGGCGTCGATGTCGCGATCTGCGCGCGCCGCAAGGAGCCGCTCGAGGCGACCGCGCAGGAAATCGCCAGGGAAACGGGCCGCAAGATCGTTGCCATCGCGGCCGATCTGCGCAAAGACGCCGACGCCAAAAACTTCATCGAGCAGGCGCACAAAGCCTTGGGCCGCATCGACATCATGGTCAACAATGCCGGCTCCGCCGCCGGCGGCGTCATCGAACACTTCACCGAGGACGATTGGGAGAAAGGGCTGCAGCTCAAATTCATGGGTTATGTGCGCTGCCTGCGCTACGCGCTGCCGATCATGGTCAAGCAGGGCGGCGGCCGCGTCGTCAACCTGATCGGCAATGACGGCGTCAAGCCGTCCTATTGGGAAATCTGCCCGGGCGCGGCCAATGCGGCGGGGCAAAATCTCACGCTCTCGCTTGCCGGCCAATATGGCAAAGACGGCGTCAGCTTTGTCGCGGTCAATCCGGGTCCGGTGCGCACCGAGCGCTGGGCGGGTCTGGTGGACGCCATGGCGCGCGACATGAAAATTCCGCGCGAGCAGGCCGACAGGCTGGCGCCCGCCTCGATTCCCATGGGCCGCATCGCCGAAGTGGAGGAAGTGGCCGCGTTGGTCGTCATGCTGGCCTCGCCCATGATGACCATGGTCAACGGCACCATGATCGAAATCGACGGCGGTCAGGACAAGGCGCTGATGGACAAATTCCGCGACCGGCCGAAAGCCTCATAAGGCCCGCAACCCGGGTCCAAGCTGGCATGCGTTGCGACCGTTGCTGAAGAAGCTCGGCTAAAATCCGTAAAGTTTTGCCGGATTGTCGGCCAGCACTTTATTGCGGGTCGCCTCGTCGGGCACCCAATCGAGCAGCATGTCGAGCATTGAGGCGTCATCCGGTTTTTGTACGCCGGGCGTCGGATGTGGCCAGTTGGTCGCCCAGAGCAGGCGTTCGGGCGCCGCTTTGACCAGCGCCTTCGCCAGTATGCCGACGTCGTCGTAAAACGGCGGGCCGAGTTTCGATGTTTCGTAGGGCGCCGACAGTTTGGCCCAGGTGCGCCCATTATCGAGCAGGCGCAGCAAGGTCTGGAAGCCAGGGTGATCGGGCGCAACCGGCTCAAGAAATTTGCCGGTATGGTCGACGATCAGCGGACTTTTCAGCCGCTTGAGCAGCGCCTCGTGGTCGGCCAGATGGCGTCCATCCATTTGAAACACCACGTGCCAGCCGAACGGCGCCACGCGTGCCGACATGGTTTCGAGAATTTCCAGGGGCAGCGGCGCGCCGCCCAGCATGAAAAAACGGATGCCGCGCATGCCGAGCTTGGTCAGCCGATCGAGTTCTGCGTCGGTGACGGTTTCATCGACCACGGCAATGCCGCGGGCGCTCGGTCCGATCGCCGCCATGGCTTCGAGCGTGCAGCGATTGTCCTTGCCGTAGGTCGAAGGCTGCACCACCACGGTGCGCGCGACGCCGAGCCGTTTGCGCATCGCCAGATAGTCGGACACCGAGGCATCGGCCGGCGTGAACTTGGCGGTGGCCGCCGTCGGATATCGGCTGCTGTAGATGTGCATGTGGGTGTCGCAGGCGCCGGGCGGCGCCTTGAGCTTTGGCTTCAATTCAGTATTGGCCGGGGACATAACGATTCCATTCGGCGTCAAGGGGGACAGATATAGCCGGGGCCGCTTGGGTTTTTGAAGCAGCCGACGGATTGCGGCAGAACATGTTTCGGCAGCCAGAGTACAACGTTCGGAAAATAGATCGCAAATGAGATTGTGACCAGAAAGACCACGTAGATTGGCAATGCCGCGCGAAGCGCCGCGCGAGAATCGGACGCCCACGAATTTCGAGGCCATCAGCAGCACGAGTCCATAAGGTGGCGTAATCAGCCCGAATGCGAGGGTAGCGATCAGCACGACGCCCATGTGCACCGGATTGATGTTGCCGGCCTGCGTCAACGTATTCACCAGTGGCATGAAGATGATGATGGTCGGCACCGGTTCAATGAAATCGCCGATGATCGTGAAGAGCGCCACCATCAGCAGCATCATGAGGTGTGGGTCGTTGCCGGCAATCGAGGTGATCCAATCTCCAATGACGAGCGCGCCGCGCAAATAGGCGAACAGCCAGCCAAATGCATTTGCCGCCCCAATTGTAATCAAGGGCAGCGAGAATATTAGGCCGGCGAGGCAGAAGTCGTATGGCAATATCTTGAGGTGGCCGCGATTGAGCGCGGGCAGAATGGCAAAGATGATCCAGACTACGGCAACCACGCCGGCCTCAGTTGGCGTGAACCAGCCGGTCAGAATGCCTCCCATCAGAATGACCGGGATCATCAGCGGCAGAGCAGCATCCTTGGCGGCGACAGCTATCGTAAAAAACGAAGCGCGTGGCCGCCGTGCGCCGAGCGGTCCGAAAAAATAGCAATAGATCATCAAACCGAAGCCGATCATGAAGCCTGGCACCACGCCGGCCATGAACAGGCCGGCAATCGAGACGTTGCCGATGGCGCCATAGACAACGGCTGTGATGCTCGGCGGGACCAAGGCCGCGATAGTCGAAGCGGCCGCGATAATCGCGGCGATGAACGGCGGATCGTAACCTTCGCGCTTCATAGGGCCGCCAAGGGCGCGGCTGATCACGGCGACGTCGGCGGTAGTCGAGCCGGACATTTCCGAAAACATCATGCTGAACACGGTGACAACCTGCGACAGCCCGCCGCGGATGTGGCCGACTAGCGCCAATGCCAGATTGGCGACCCGCATGATGACGTTGGCCGAGCTCATCAATTCGCCGACCAGAAGAAAAAATGGAATGGCAAGCAGAGCTTCGTTGTCCATTCCGTCGAACATCTTCTGGATGATCGCCGGCATCGACACGTCGGTGAACATGGTGCCGATCAGAACGCCGGCCAAGAGCGAGAAAGCGACCGGCACGCCCATATACCCGAAGGTTAAGAACAGGGTGGTCATCAAAGCGAGAATAAGTGTGGAACTCACGCGATAGTGTCCTTTGCGACCGTATCAATCGGCGTGATATGAATCGGCTCTTCGGGCGGCTCGGGATGATCGAATCCGTTCTGAATGCCGTTGACCAGCTGTTCAATGGTGAAGAGGGCGATCAGAGCGCCAGAGATCGGAATCGCCGCATAGAGCGAGGCGATCGGCGTCATCGACGGCATGCGGAAGCTGCCGAAACCGCGCAGAAAGTTTATGTAGCCGAAATAGATAAGACAGATAGAGACGCCCAGCACCACGCACCGAATGATAATTTCGATCGCCAGCCGGGATTTGCCGTGCATCGCGTCCGAGAGAGCCGTTAAATAGAGGTGATCGTTGCGGCGCGTCGCAGCCGCAGTACCGGTAAAAATCGCGTAGATGAAGAATGTTGACGTGACTTCCTGCAGCCACAGCCACGGATGCCCGATGGTGCGGGTAACGATATCGAAGGTAACGGTTGCACAAAAACCAAACAGCAAGAGTCCGCACAGCATCATGAGCGCGAGTTCGAGCACATCGAATGCGCGCCATTTCAAGTGACGCTGACGCTTCAGAACGAGTTTGTCAGCGAACCGCATTGGACCTACTAGCGAACGCGACACGGAGAGGCGGGGTGGCCTCTCCGTGCGGACGGGATGACTATTTGATGCTGCTAATCAGATTTTTAATCTTGACTGCGTGCGGGCCGAGCTGCTCTGAAAACTTGTCCAAAAACGGCGTGGCTATCATGATGAAGCCCGACTTGTCGACATCGGAGACGATCTTGACGCCGATCGCCTTGAGCTTGTCGATGGACTGGTGTTCAAGTTCGATCGCCTTTGCCGGTTCGTTCTTGTTAACCTCGGCGGCAGCGGCTTGCACCCATTGCTTCTGCTCGGCGGAGAGGCTTTGCCAAAGTTTGTCGCTGATCCAGACGATACTATTATTGGCCTCGTGTTCGGTCAGCGAGAGTACTGGCGCCACTTCGTAGTGCTTGTTGGCAAGATAAACATTTATGCCGTTTTCGGCGACATCTACGACGCCGGTTTGCAGCGAGGTATAGACGCTGCCAAACGGCATATGCACCACCTGCGCGCCATAGGCGGGGAAGATGGCGTCCTCGGTCGGTGTTGCCTGCACGCGAACCTTGAGGCCTTTGATGTCGCCGACGTTATGAATTTCCTTCTTGCTGTACATGTTGCGCAAACCGAGTGTGGCGAGCCCGATCACATGCGCACCCTGCACGGTCTCCTCGATCATGGCCTTGACTGCGTCGGCAAGCCGCGGATCGCCGATCGCTTTCACCAAATGGTCTTCGGAACGGAACAGGAAGTGCAATGACATCACGCCGGCTTGCGGCGATACCGTCGCGGCGTTGGCCGAAGAGGTGATCGCAAAATCAATATCGCCAGATTTCAATAATTGTAGTACCTGCGGCTCCTGGCCGAGCTGCGCTCCGGGATATTGATCGATGATGAACTGACCCTTGCTCAACTCTTTCAGCTTGGCGGCGAAAATGTCGCCGACGATGCCGTAGCCGGTCGTATGCGGTTGGTCGTAGGCAAACCGATAGTGTTTTTCTTGTGCGTTGGCGCTGAACGAAAAGACAGTGATGGCGGTGCCAAGCAGGATGCCACGCACCAGCGGCGAAAAGCGAATTGACGACATTGAATTTCCTCCCCAGTTGTTATCGCCCGGCGCGGCCCCACGGCCACACCCGGCGTTATGCGTTTGGACGCATTTTTGCCCCTTGAAAGTTGGGTCCAGCGGACCTCGCTTGTCAATCAGAATGTGTCGCTGCAGTGCAATCGCAGCCGGCGTCGCCAGTGGCGTACATTTAGCCAGCCGGCCACCGGCCGGTCCGATCCGCCAATTCCAGCCAGCCGATTGAGCGGCTGGCGCGCCGCACGGCTTTTGTCAGTTCCGGCCACCACGAACATCCTGGTCCATGATCGCTTTCAGCCGTTGCGGCGAAATCGGCAATCGTATTACCGCGCCGGGAATGCCAAGCGCATCGTCGATGGCCGACGCAATCGCCGCGCCGACCGGATTGGCGCCGCCTTCGCCAGCGCCCTTGAGCCCCAGCGGATTGAGCGGGCTCGGCGCGTCTTCCGTGATGAGGATCGAGAGCTCAGGAATCTCGCGCGCGGTCGGCATTAGATAATCCGCGAAAGGTAACGGATAGCGGCTCGCCATTTTCGTCGTAGAGGAATTCCTCCAGCAGCGCGCCGCCAAGTCCCTGCGCCAAGCCGCCGGCGATCTGGCCTTCGACCAGTTTCGGATTGACCGCTTTGCCGACATCGTAGCCGATGACATAGCGCTCGATGGCGACGCCGCCGGTGTCGGTATCGATTCGCACGGCCGCCACATGAACGCCATAAGGATAGACCATATGGGTAGACTCGAATGTCGCCTCGGCGCTGAGGCCGCCGGGATGCTGGCGTGGCGAGTTCTGCGAGCGGCAGCGACGGCCCGGAAGAACGATCCAGAAGAACAATTTGTTCGTCGACGACGTCGAGCAGATGTGCGCTTGGTCTGCATCAGTTCAGCGGCAATCTCCAGCAGTTCGGCGCGCAGTTTGGTCGCCGCTAGGCGCGTAGCTTCGCCGCACATCACCGTGACGCGCGAGGCAAAGGCACCCATGCCTTTGTCGATGCGGTTGGTCTGGCCGTGGATCACTTTGATATTGCGGTAGTTTACGCCGAGCGCATCGGCGCAGATTTGCGCGATGGCGGTTTCCACGCCCTGGCCGAGCGAAGCGACGCCGGTAATCACTTCGATCGAACCATCTGATCCCACTTCGATTTTGACGGTATCAAACGGCCCCAATCCGCTTTTTTCGACAAACATGGCGACCCCGGCGCCGACTTTCTCGCCGGCGGCGCGGCGCGTATGCAATTGAGCTTGCAGATTTTTCCAGTCCGCTTGCGCGAGCGTTTTATCCAGCAGCGCAGCGTAATCTCCGGAGTCGTAAACGATATCGGTGCCGAGCGTTTCCAGGCCAAGCGCGTAAGGCATTGATTTCTTGGCGATTAAATTTCGTTTTCGAATTTCGATTCTATCGACGCCAACTTTCTCCGCGATGGCATCCAACAACCGCTCGCGCACAAAGGAAGATTCGTAGCGGCCCGGTGCGCGATAGGTGCCGCAAGGCGTCTTATTGGTGAGCCTGATGTGGCCGATCGCGCGATAGGCCGGCACCACATAGGGCCCGGGCAACATGGCGGCGGCGAGATCCGGCACGGTGGCGGCATGCGTGCGCATGTAAGCGCCGTTGTCATGGAAAAATTCGTCATCGATTCCAAGGATACGGCCTTGCGCGTCGATGGCGGCGCGGACACGATGGTGCTGCTCGCGCGAATGATTGGCGGCGATCAGATGTTCGCGGCGGTCCTCGATCCATTTGATGGGCTGGCGGAATTTCAGCGCGGCGGCGCAAACCAAAACGTCCTCCGGATAAATCTCGCCGCGAATGCCGAAACCGCCGCCGACATGGCCTTCGAACAACTGAATGGATTCTCGTTTGCGCCGAAGCATTTGCGCCAGCGTGTCGCGGTTCCAATGCGGCACTTTGGCGGCGCCGTGCAGCTCCAAAATGTCAGCTTGCTCATCATAGCGCGCCACGGCGCCGCGGCATTCCATCGGCACGCCGGAATGGCGGCCGACCGAAAGTTCAAGCGCGACAATGGCATGCGCGCCGTGAAAGGCGGCATCGATGTCGCCATAGGATTTGCGGATCACATCCGGTTCGGTAGTGCGTTCGCCGTCGAATATGCCGGGTTGCTCTGTAGACGTCAGCGTTGCTCTGGCGCTAACAATGTTGATCGTGACAAGATCGGCCGCGTCTTCGGCAGTGTACGCATCCTCTGCGAACACCAGAGCAACCGGCTCGCCGACATAGCGCACGACATCCTTCGCCAGCACCGGCTGGCGATAGGGCTCCAAGGATTTAAGCCCGGTGAGGCGAAACGGGATCGGCGGAATATGCGCAACGTCCGCCGCGGTCCAAACCGCATGTACGCCCGGCAATTTGAGCGCCGCGGCAACATCGATCGATTTTATTTTCCCGTGCGCGATACTCGATCGCACCACCCGCATGCACCATTGGCCGGGAAACGAAATGTCGGCGGCAAAGCGGCCTTGGCCCGTGAGCAGCGGCCGGTCTTCGAGACGCGGGACAGAGCGGCCGACGAATTTGGCCGGGGCGGTCATTTGCCGCGCATTTCTTTCGCCGCGGCGCGTACGGCCTTGATGATGTTCTGATAGCCGGTACAGCGGCACAAGTTCGACGACAGCACGTCGATGAGGTCGTCATCGCTGATCTCGGGTTCGCGCTCCAGCACGCCGACCGCCAGCATCAGGAAGCCCGGCGTGCAGAAGCCGCATTGCAGCCCGTGATGGTCCATGAAGGCCTGCTGCATCGGATGCAGCCTGTCGCCATCCGCCAGTCCCTCGACGGTGCGGATTTTTTTGCCCGCGGCTTGCACGGCAAACATCAGGCAGGAGCGCACGGGTTCGCCGTCCACGATTACGGTGCAGGCGCCGCATATGCCATGCTCGCAGCCGATATGGGTGCCGGTCTGCCCGCAGTCCTCGCGGATGGCATCGACCAGCGTGCGCCGCGCCTCGACCTCGATGGCGTGGTCGCGGCCGTTGATGGTGAGGGTGATGGCGGTTTTGTCGGTCATGCAGCGCCTTTCGCGCGCAACGCCGCGCGAATGCGCTGTGGCGTCGCCGGGATCTCGTCGATCGCCACGCCGAACGGCGTGAGCGCATCGTTGATGGCGTTGACGATGGCCGCCGGCGCGCCGATGGCGCCGCCTTCGCCCAGGCCTTTGGCCTTGGTGATCGAATTCGCGCTCGGCGTTTCCATATGGTGCAATTCGATCGGCGGAATTTCATGCGCCGTCGGCGGCATGTAGTCGGCGAGATTGGCCGTGAGAATGCCGCCGCTCTCGTCGTAGATAATTTCTTCGAGCAGCGCGTTGCCGATACCTTGCGCGACGCCGCCATGCACCTGGCCGTCGGCGATCATCGGATTGATGATGATCCCCGCGTCCTCCGCCACCAGGAATTTCTCCAGCGTGACGCGCCCGGTCTCGACATCTACTTCGACAATCGCGACATGGCAGGCATTGGAAAACGTGCCGGGCGGGTCATAGGTGCCGTTCTCGGTCAGGCCGGGTTCGATATCGCCCTTGAAGAGATGCGGCTGCATATAGGCCGCGCGCGCCATTTTTCCGATCGATACGGTGCGGTCGGTGCCGGCGACGCGGGCCTCGCCATTTTCCAGCACGATGTCGTCCGGCGCCACTTCCAGCAAATGGCTGGCGATCTTGATCAGCTTGGCGCGGACCTTGCGCGCCGCGATCAGCGAGGCGCCGCCGGAAATGACCAAGGATCGGCTGGCGAAAGTGCCCCAGCCGTAGGGAGAAGCATCGGTGTCGCCATGCACGATCTTGATCAAATCGGGCGTGACGCCGATCTCGTCGGCGATGATCTGCGCCAAGGTGGTGCGCAGGCCCTGGCCGTGCGGCGAGGCGCCGATGCGCGCCTCGACAAAGCCGGACGGATCGACGGTGACGATGACCGTCTCCCAGCCGGGCGTGATCTCCATGCCGCGCGCCGCGAAGGCCGGGCTGCCATAGCCGGTGCGTTCGGAAAACGTCGCAAAGCCAATGCCGATGTGGCGGCCTCGGCGCGTGAGCCTGTTTCTGCCGCACGCGGAAGGCGGGCACGTCGATGGCCTTCACCGCCAACTCCAAGGTCTGCTTGTAGCTGGCTTCGTCGTATTCGAGACCCATCGCGGATTTATAGGGAAACTTGTCGATCAGGTTGCGGCGGCGAATGTCGACGGGGTCGATGGCGAAGGCGCTCGCGGCCTTGTCCATCAATCGTTCCAGCGTGAAGGTGATGACCGGGCGCGACACGCCGCGATAGGCCGCCATGGTGCAGGTATTGGTCAGCACGCCGCGCGCCAGGCATTCGTAATGCTGCACGTCGTAAGGGCCGGGCAATTCGGCCATCGCCATCAGCGGCTCCATGCCGGCGGTGGTCGGAAAACAGGAATAGGCGCCAATATTGGCGACGATGTCGGCCGTGCAGCGCGATCAGCTTGGCGGTTTTGTCGAAGGCGCCTTCCAGCGCGATGGTTTGATCGCGTGAGTGAAAACTGGCGATCAGGTTTTCGCGCCGGTCCTCGGTCCAGGCCACCGAACTCTTGAGGTGGCGCGCCAGCCAGACCAGCACGACATATTCCGCGCACAGCGACATTTTCTGGCCGAAGCCGCCGCCGACATCGGGCGCGATCACGCGCAGGTCGCTTTCGCGCATGCCGATGAGGTCGGCGATGGCGGTGCGCATCAGATGCGGCATCTGCGTGGTGCAGGTCAGCGTGACGCGGCCGGTTGCGGGATCGTAAGCGGCATGCCCGGCGCGCGCTTCCATCGGCGTCGCGTTCTGCCGGTGCGAGCGCGCCTCGAGTTTGACGATCTTGGCGGCGGATTTCCAAACGGCGTCGAAACCGGGCGTTTTAAACCTGCGCTTCGAGAATGAGGTTGCCGGGCGCGTCGTCGTGGATTTGCGGCGCGCCCTCGGCCAACGCCGCGCGCGCGTCGATCAGCGGCGTGGTCTCGTCGATGGCGACTTCGACCAGATCGGCGATGTCTTCGGCTTGTTCTTCACTGGCGGCGACCACGGCCGCGATGGCCTCGCCGACAAAGCGCACCTGGCCGTCCGCCAGGATCGGCTGGCCGACCGGCCGGTAGTTGAACTTGTGCAGCATCGGCGTGATTTTCTTGACGCCCTTCAAATCGGCGGCGGCGATCACCAGCGCGCCCGGTGGTGCCATGATCGACTTAATTTTCCCGGCGGCGACTGGCGAGCGCACAAAGCGCACCCAATGCGCGGCCGGCAGATCGGCGGTGAAGCGGCCTTGTCCGGTGACCAGCGCCGGATCTTCCAGCCGGCGGATAGCGCGGCCGACCCATTTCAGTGCCCGAGCCTTTGGTGTGCGCGGTCATGTGGTGGAATGCTCCAGCGCGCGGCGCACAACGGCGCGCACCAGGTCGCGGCGGTACTCGGCGTTGGTTTGGTGGTCTTCGAGCGGATCGATCGCGTTGGCGGCGGCAACGGCGGCGGTGCGGAAGGCCATTTCACCTGGCGTGTGGCCATTGAGTTCAGCCTCCGCCTCAGGAATGCGGCGCGGGCGCGCTTCGGCGCCGCCGACGCCAACACGGGCGTCCGCAATCTTGCCGCCTTGCAGCCGGTAGGTGACGAGCGACGAAGCAAGCGCGAAATCGCCGGCGCGGCGGTTGAATTCATTGAAGCCGAATTTCGCGTCGCCCGCGAGCAAAGGCAGGCGCACTTGCGCGAGCAATTCATCCTCGGCCAGCGCGGTCGCCATGATGCCTTGGAAAAAATCCGCCGCTTTGATCTCGCGGGTGCCGCGCGTGCTTTGCGCGACGATCGTCGCGTCGAGCGTCGCCGCCACCAGGCACCATTCCGACGCCGGATCGGCATGGGCCACGCTGCCGCAGAAGGTGCCGCGCAGGCGAATCGGATAATGCGCGATGTGGCGCGCCACCAGGCTGAGCAAATTCCCAAGCGGATTGTCGATAACGGCTTTATGAAACGCCGCATGGCGTACGCAGGCGCCGATGTGAAGCTGCTTGCCGTCGCTGGTAATTTTGTCGAGGCCTTCGACTTCGTTGATGTCCACCAGATGCGCAGGCTTGGCGAGGCGGAACGCCATGATCGGCACCAGGCTTTGCCCGCCGGCCAGAATGCGGCCGTCAAGGGCTGCGACTTGCGCCAGGATTTTCACCGCCTCATCGAGCGTGCGCGGCACATGGCGGACGAAGGCGGCGGGTTTCATGGAGAGCCAGGCGTTTTGGCGCAAGCGCGCTAAATAATTGCAAGCAAACGATAAACCCCACGCCTGGTTTGTCAAAGCCGTGTTTTTGGCAGGTCCTAGCGGCGCCTTGGCTTGGCCTGGAAAATCAACTCTAATCGGGAGGCTGAGGAAACTCTCAAATAAAAATAATGGGCGGAAACATGTCGAATTTCATGCCGCGGCTCCTTCCGGCCGTGCTGGTGGCGCTGGCGCTGACGTCCGCCGCGTTCGCGCAAGACTATCCGAACCGGCCGGTGCGCTTGATCGTTCCGTTTCCGCCGGGCGGCAGCAACGACGTGGTCGGCCGTCTGGTTGCCAAGCAACTCAGCACGGAATTGGGCCAACAGGTCTTTGTCGACAATCATCCGGGCGCCGGCGGTGTGATCGGGACCCAGGCCGCGGCCAATGCGGCGCCGGATGGTTATACGCTGCTCGTCGTTTCGCTGGCACATGCCGTCAATCCTGCGCTCTACAAGCTCGACTACGATCCGATCAAATCCTTCGAGCCGGTCGCCATTCTCGCCACCGGGCCGAATGTGCTGGTGGTCAATCCGGAATTGCCGGTTCATTCGGTCAAGGAGTTGATTGCGCTGGCCAAGCAAAAGCCCGGCGGGCTCGATTATGCTTCCGCCGGCGTCGGCAGTTTCCAGCATATGGGCGGCGAATTGTTCAAGCTGATGGCCGGCGTCGACCTTGTGCACGTGCCTTACAAGGGCGGCGGGCCGGCCATGCAGGACGTGATCAGCGGCCACGTCAAAATCATGTTCTCGTCGCTGGTGCAGACCACGCCCTTTATCAAGTCCGGGCAGTTGCGCGCGCTCGGCACCGGCGGCGCTAAACGCAACGCCGTGCTGCCGGATGTGCCGACTATCGCGGAGGGCGGCGTGCCCGGTTATGTGGCGGATAATTGGTGGGGCATTGTGGTGCCTGCCGGAACGCCGGGCCCGATTGTCGAGAAACTCTACAAGAATGTCGAGGCGGCCTTGAAGGCGCCCGAACTGCAAGCGGTGTTCGTGCGCGAAGGCGCGACCACTATCGAAATGAATTCGGCCGAGTTCGGCGAATATATGAAAGTCGAAATGATCAAATGGGCCCGCGTGGTCAAGGAAGGCCATATTTCCGCGCAGTAACGCGGGTTTGCTGAATATCCCGGCCAAAAGGGCTAGGATGGCGAAAAACAGCTATTGGGAGGATGGGATGGGAATCGGGATATTGGCGATCGCGTTTGGCGTCTATGCCGCGCTTTGGCTGATCATCATCGTGGGGTCACAATTTTTCGGTCCAAAATAGTTTTCGCGTTGCGGCCCCAGGTTGGACGGAAATTCTGAATGGCGAATAGCGACACCGAGGTCGTCATTGTCGGCGGCGGGGCGGCCGGCATTGCGGCAGCCAGGCGGCTGACCAAAGCCGCTATCGGCTGTCTGATCGTCGAGGCGCGTGCGCGGCTGGGCGGCCGGGCCTGGACCGTCACCGATGCATCGGGATTTGCGCTCGACCTCGGCTGCGGCTGGCTGCATTCGGCCGACCGCAATCCGTGGGTCAAGGTCGCGCAGGCGCAAGGCCGCACGCTCGACACGTCGCCGCCGCCGTGGGCGCAGGCCGTCGTTGCCGGCGGCTTTCCGCATGCCGAGCAGGAAGAGTTCAGCCGGGCGCTGAACGGGTTTTTCGAGCGCGTCGGCAAGATCGCCGCCGGGCCGACACGATGTTGCCGCGTCGCAGGCGCTCGACCCGAACGGCCGCTGGAACAATCTGATCATCGGCCATCGGCACCTATATCAGCGGCGCCGAACCTGAACGTCGTGTCGGCGCGCGATTTCGACGCCTACGACGACACCGGCGTGAACTGGCGCGTGCGCGAAGGTTACGGCACGACAATCGCCGCGCATGGCGAAGGACTGCCGGTCATGCTCGATTGTCCGGTGCTGCAGATCGACCACAGCGGCAAGCGTCTGAAAATCGAAACGGCCAAGGGCACGATCACCGCCGACCAGGCCATCGTGACGCTGCCGAGCGCGCTGCTCGCCGACAAGGAATTCCTGTTTTCGCCGGCGCTGCCGGAAAAAACGCAAGCCGCGCGCGGGCTGCCGCTCGGGCTAGCCGACAAATTATTCATGTCGCTGGAAAACGCCGAAGAATTCGAAGCCGGCAGTCAGTCGTTCGGCCGCACCGATCGCGTCGGCACAGCCGCCTATTATTTCCGTCCCTTTGAGCGGCCGGTGATCGAGGCCTATTTCGGCGGCCATTGTGCCAGCGTGCTGGAGGAGGGCGGCGAGCGTGCTTTCTTCGATTTCGCGGTTTCGGAACTGACCGGGCTTTTCGGCAGCGATTTTGCCCGCCGGCGTAAAGCCACTGCATAGCCACAGCTGGGGCGCCGACCCGTTCGCGGGCGGTTCTTATTCATATGCGGTGCCGGGCAGCGCGGATTGCCGGGCCAAGCTCGCGGCGCCGGTGAATGATCGCCTGTTTTTTGCCGGCGAAGCCTGCTCGCCTGATAATTTTTCCACCGCCCATGGCGGCTGGCTCTCGGGCGTTACCGCCGCCGAGCAAGCCATCGCCGCGCGGGCGCGTAAAAAGCCTATATAATCGCTTCATGAGCGAGCCGATTTCGGCACAAGCTTTCTATGAGCCGTGCAGCCGCGGCGTTATTGCCGCCGCGCGTTGCCCGCGCGAGCAGGGCCGCGATATTTCGTCCGCCCGCCGGCGCATGGTGCTGGCCGCCTGTGTGCTCGCGTCATCGATGGCCTTCATCGACAGCACGGCCTTGACCGTCGCTTTGCCGAAACTGCGCACGTTTCTGGGCGGCGACCTCGCGGCGGTGCAGTGGGTGCTTAACGGCTATATTCTGGCGTTGGCTTCGCTGACGCTGATCGGCGGCGCGCTGGCCGACGCGCATGGCAAGGCGCTCATGTGTGCGCTGGGCTGCCTGCTGTTTGCCGCCGCGTCGATCGCCTGCGCGCTGGCGCCATCAGCGGCCTGGCTGATTATCGCGCGCGTTATGCAAGGCACCGGCGCGGCGCTGCTGACGCCGGCAAGTCTCGCGCTGATCGGCGCCACCTATCCAAAAGACCAGCGCAACAGCGCCATCGGCATCTGGGCCGCGGCGACGGCGCTGACGACGGCGGCAGGCCCGGTGCTCGGCGGCTGGCTAACCGAAACTTTCGGCTGGCGGGCGATATTCTGGATCAACCCGCCGCTGGCCTTGGCCGCGGTCGGCCTGTTGTGGCGCTACGCGCCCGACGACCCTCACGAGCCGCAGCAGTTCGATCTCACCGGCGCCGCCATCATTGCCGTGTCGCTCGGCGCACTGGCCTGGGCGCTAAGCCAGATCGGCCGCACGCAAGCGCAGGCCGCGGCGGCATCGATGAGCGGCGGCGCGGTGGCGGCGGTCGGCGTGGCTGGTCTTGCCGGGCTTGCGGTTTTCGCATTCTGGGAGCGCAAGACCGCGCAGCCAATGACGCCGCCGCGCTTGGCGAAGAATCGGATTTTCGTGCGCCTAAATCTGGCGACGCTTTTGGTCTATGGTGCCATGGCCATCATGTTCTTTCTACTGCCGTTCGAACTGGTCGACCGCCGTGGTCTGACGCCGCTCGATGCCGGGCTTACATTCTTGCCGTTCACGCTTGGCGTCGGCTTGCTGTCGCGCATGTTCGGCGGCATCGCCGACAATATCGGCGCACGCAGCATGCTGATCGTTGGCCCGCTCGGCGCGGCACTGGCCTATGTCTGGATGGCGCTGACGCAGAGCGCTTCGCTCACGGTCGGCATTATCGGCCCGATGGCGCTGTTGGGCTTATCGTTTGCCGTGCTTATCGCGCCGCTGACGGCGTCGGTCATGTCGAGCGTCGATCAATCCGACGAGGGGCTGGCGTCCGGCATCAACAACGCGGCGAGCCGCATCGCGCAACTCACCGGCGTGGCGATTGGCGCCGGCGTTGGCTCGCTGGCCTCGGGGTATCAGCTAGGGCTGTTTGCCGCGGCTGTACTCTCAGCCGCCGGCGCCTTGACGGCGGCTTGGAAGCGCTAGCTGCCGACTTTCAATTCCGACACCAGCCCGCGCAGCGCCGCGATAACGGACGGCGCCACCAGTTTCCCGGTGCGCGGATTTTCCGATGGCACGCTTTCGATTGTCATCGTGAAACGCGTGGTATCGGCTTCGACTGTGATGGTGTGGATGTTGCGGGTGACGGTAGGGTCGGCCCAGATTTCCAGATGCGTGCGGTCGGGTCCGATGCCGGCGAGGCTGAGCGCCGCCGCGACATTCACATTGGTCGGGAAGCCGCGCGCGCCTTCGCGCGCAGAACCATCGAAGACTTTCAGCGGCTTTTTAAGGCCGACGACCGAAATGCCGTTCTCAAACAAATAAGGCGCGCCTTCCAGCCCGGCCGGCGGCTTGCGCGTCACCATATTAACCGTATGAATGGTGCCTTCGGCGGCCGCGCGCACGGCGTCGAAACCGATCAGCGCGCCGCTCGGCACAATGATGCGCGCGCCGGTGGCTTTGGCGCGCTCGATAAGGTCTCCATTTTGCAACAGCTGGGCTACGGAAAGCGGCATGAACAGCCGGCTTTTGTCGATCGCCGCGATGGCGATTTCGCGAAACAAAGCCGGCGGTAGGCATTCCACGACCACGTCGCAATCGTCGGCCAGCGCGGTGGGCGTGCGCAGCGCGATCATGTCGCCGATCTGCGGCAGCACGCGGCGGGCCTTTTCGGCGTCGCGTACCGCGATGGCGGTCAGCGTGAGCCCCGGAACGTCGCCGTCAATCAGCCGTCTCGCTACGTCCAGCCCGACCGCGCCGAGGCCGGCGAGGCCGATGTGCAACGATGGTTTGTGCGATGTTGCCAGTCATGTCTACCGCCATATATCCAAACGCTGGCCCGATGGCCAGGACCATGGTTCCGGCGAGCCAGCACCGCGCATGTGAGAGTGGATGTCCATTGCTTTCATTTGCGCGTTCATTTGCGGCCGGTGAATTTGGGTTTGCGCTTTTCCATGAAGGCCCGCACGCCCTCGGCGTAATCGGCCGTGAGACTGGCGTCGCGCTGCAATTCACGCTCGAGATCGAGCTGGGCGTCGAAACTGTTGTTGGCGGATTCGTTGAGCGCCCGCTTGATCAGCGCCAGGCCCTGGGTTGGCGCCGAAGCAAAATGTTCACACAAGTGTTGTGCTTCAGCCATGAGAGAAGCGTCGTCCACGCATTTCCATATCAGTCCCCAGGCCTCGGCTTTTTCGGCGGGCAGCGGCTCGGCGAGCAAGGCCAAGCCGCGCGCGCGGGCGTCGCCGACCAATCGCGGCAAGATCCAGGAGCCGCCAGAATCCGGCACTAGGCCGACGCGGGCGAAAGATTGAATGAAACTCGCCGAACGCGCCGCCAGCACGATGTCGCAGGCAAGCGCGATATTGCAGCCTGCGCCGGCGGCAACGCCATTGACGGCTGCGACCACGGGAAACTCAAGCGCGCGCAATTTGCGCACCAGCGGATTGTAATACTTCTCCAGCGCATCGCCGAGCACGACGGTTTTGCCGGGCTTGGCCAGCCGGTCGCTCAGATCCTGGCCGGCGCAGAAGCCGCGCCCGCTGCCAGTGATCATCAGCGCGCGGCAGCTCGCGTCGGCTTGCGCCTCATCGAGCGCCAGGCGCAGCGCCTCGTGCATGGCTTCATTGAAAGCATTGAGCCGGTCCGGCCGGTTGAGAATAATGACGCGATAACCGGCGCGCCGCTCGACCAGGATAGGTTCGCCGCTCATGGTTTGAGAAACTCATCCATCGCGCCGGTTTCTATATTGCCGCCATCGACGTCGGCGGCAATGCGCTCATAAAATTTCGCCGCCGCTTCCAGCATGGCGTGCTCGGGAAAATCGCCGCCGACGAAAGTGGAAATCTCCTCAAGCTCGGCGACCCAGCGATAGGCCTTGGTATACATGTTAGGCACCTGCCGCGTTAGATAGCCGAGCAACGCCGGCTGGCTTTCGGCGAGCTCGGCATGCAGCGCCTGCGCCGAGCCGCCGCGGGTGGCGGCAAGCATCATGGCGGCGCCCAGCGCCGTAAAGCCCTTGGTGATGCCGGCGTAAGACATCTTCAAGGCCGAAGCGGCGGTCAGCGGTCCCTCCAACACGCGCACGATCAGCCCATAATCGTTGAGCTTGGCGAATTGCGCCGCGGCCGGGCCGGCGGCGTAAATTTTTGTGTTGGTGCTGCCGGGCTTGGGCGGAGGACCAATAATGGCGGCGCCGACAAAGGCGCAGCCGGTCGCTTCGATAACTTTGGCGATTTGGTTCATGGTCTGCGGACTGACCGCGTTGCATTCGACGTAAATTGGCTTCTTGTTGGCGGCGGTCAGGACGGGCGCAAGACGCTTGGCCAGGGCCAAGGCGTCGCCCGGCGGTACGATCGACATAAAGAAGTCGGCTTCGGCGAGCTGCCGGTCTTCGACGCCGCGCATGCCCGCATCGCTGGCGCGTTTGGCGCTCGCTTGGCTGCGGCCAGTAAGCGCAGTGAGCACCGTGACCTTGTGTTCGGTGAGCCGCTTTGCTATCGCGGACCCCATGTTGCCCGGCGCAATCAGGGCGATAGTAGGCGTCATGTTCGGCCTCCTGCGGTTCCACCGCCCAGCGCTAATCCCCAAATATCATTATGGCCGCTGGCGAACATGAAAAAACCTCGTTAGGCTGCTCTATCTTCGCTTCCTCGAATCACGAACGTGCGTAACCGCGGCGGCCTTGCGGCGGGCCTTCCCTGTTTGGCCGCTTGCACGTGTAACATAACTATAAAGGACACCAGCTTGAACATCGCACAAGCCCCGGCTGTTGAATCGTCGGTTGGCCCCCATGCCGGCGCTGCCGTCATGGCGGAGGCTAACGAGGCGCGCGGCTGGACGCGGATATTGTTGCGCTATCGTGAGCCCAGCCTGCTGCGCAGCATCCTTGAACTCGGCATAACGTTTGGACCGCTGGCCGCGCTGTGGGTGACGATGTGGCTGTGCTATTCGGTTGGGCTTTGGTGGGTCACTTTGCTGTTGGCGGTGCCGTCGGCCGGCTTCCTGGTGCGCCTGTTCATGATCCAGCACGACTGCGGGCATGGCGCGTTCTTCCGCCATCGCATCGCCAATGACTGGATCGGCCGCGCACTCGGTGTGGTCACGTTCACGCCCTATGATTTCTGGCGGCGCATGCATTCCATGCATCACGCGACGTCCGGCAATCTCGAGCGCCGCGGCATGGGTGACATCGACACGCTGACGGTGAATGAATATCTGGCTTTGTCGCGCTGGGGCCGGCTGAAATACCGGCTGTACCGCCATCCGCTGGTGATGTTCGGCGTCGGGCCGGCCTATATGTTCATCCTCCAGCACCGCTTGCCGATCGGCCTGATGCGCGGTGGCTGGTCGCCATGGCTGAGCACTTTCGGCACCAATGCCGCGATTGCGATTTTCGCCGGTCTGTTGATCTGGCAGATCGGTGTCGTCGCCTTTGTGCTGGTGCATCTGCCCATGATCCTGCTGGCCGCCACCATGGGTGTGTGGCTGTTCTACGTGCAGCATCAGTTCGAACATACCCAATGGGCCCGCAACGAAACCTGGGATTTGCACGAAGTCGCGCTGCATGGCAGCTCGTATTACGTGCTGCCCGGATTTCTGCGCTGGTTCACCGCCAATATCGGCATTCATCATGTGCATCATCTGTGCAGCAAGATTCCGTATTACCGCTTGCCGCGGGTACTGCATGAACATCCCGAACTCGGCCACATCGGCCGGCTGACGCTATGGGAAAGCATCAAATGCGTCCGCCTGGTGCTGTGGGATGAAAGCGCCAAGAAGCTGATCTCGTTCCGCGAGATGCGCAACGAGCTTGCTGCCGCTTGACGGCAAGAAGGCGCTTTAAGACCCCGTCACGCCGCCGTCGAGATTGATGCTTTGGCCGGTGACGAAGCTTGACGCTTCCGAAGCCAGGAACAGCACGGCACCGACCAGGTCCTCCGGGGTTTCCGCGCGCGGCACGCATTGCATGGCGATGATGCGTTCCTTCTGCTCTGGCGTAACGGTCTTGCGCTCGATTTCGGTGAAGGTGGCGCCCGGCAAAATCGCATTCACGGTGATGCCATCCGGACCCAGTTCGCGCGCCATCGATAGGCTCATGCCGATCAGCGCCGATTTGGTGGCGATGTAGTGCAAATAGTTCGGCCGCCCGAGCCGCACCGCGCCGGACGCGACATTGATAATGCGGCCCCATTTGGCGCGCCGCATGGCCGGCAGCACGGCGCGCGCGCACAGGAACGGCCCGGTCAGATTGACCTTAAGCACCTGCTCCCATTCCTCTAGCGGGATCTGGTCGAAGGGGCGCATCTGCAAGCTCGAGAATATTCCGGCATTATTGATCAGCACATCGATGCGGCCATATTCGTCCTCGGCCAGCTCGACCATTTCATCGATCGAATCCGGATCGGCGACGTCGGTGGTGACCGCCAGCGCCTGGCCGCCGTTTTTCATGATTTCACCGGCGACGGCGGCGGCCTTTGCCTCGTTGATCTCGGCGATGACGACGCGGGCGCCGGCCATGGCAAAGGCCTTGGCGAAGACGCGGCCGATGCCTTGCCCGGCGCCGGTAATGATGACGACGCGGTCCTTGAGTGAGGGAAAAACAATATTTTGCAGATTGGGATTTTCGGTCACGCTGCGCCTTTTTCGAGTTGCGGTAACATTTCCAGCGCTACGCGGGCGTTCCACGGCTTCCACCAAGGCTTGAGGCCGAGATCCTCGGCGATCACGGAGGCGGTAATGTAGCCGGCGCCGCCGGAGATCGCGCCGCCGGGATGGCCGGCGGAGCCCGCGTTATACAAATTCGGAATCGGCGAGCGATAGCCGAAATGATTGTACATCACCTGCTCGGCGTTGAAGGCGCCCATGAAGATGTCGCCGCCGCGCATGTTGATCATCTCCTGCACGTATTCGCGGCCGGTGTAGATGTAGCGGCCGAGAATATTCGTCTTGCGTCATGTTCGGGCAGTAACGCGCAAAGGTCTCGACGATCTTGTCGGCGAATTCTTCCTTAAAGGTCTCGTAGCTTTGCGCGCCGATGTCGGGATTGATCGGCATAACGTGCCAGCAATAGGTCGTGTGCTTGCCGGGCGGTGCCTGCGTCGGGTCGAGCAGGCTCAAGGGTCCCGAGCCGAACTGCACAAGCTTCGGTACGCGGCCGGCCTGCACGTCCTGATGCGCGGAGAATAGATCCTCCATAGTCTCGGCGCCGATACTCCATTTCATCGCGCGATTGATATTGGGATCGAATTTCTCCGCGGTGAAACGCGGGCTTTCGTTGAGCGCCAAATGCAGGCCGAACAGACTCCAGGCGGTGTACTGGAAATCATCGAGCTTCTTCAGGAACGGCGCGGGAAGCTGCGCACGGCCGACCATGCTTTCAAAGGTCTGGTGCACGTCCAGCGTGGACGCGACGAACTGGCTGCGCCCGCACGGTGCGGCCGTCGTCGAGCTCGATGCCGGTGGCTTTGCCGTTCTCGATGACGATTTTGTCGATGCGTACCTGTGGCTGAAGCGTGCCGCCATTGGCGATGAAGCTTTCCATCAGCCCGCGCGCCAGATTGAACGAGCCGCCCTGGCAGAGCTGATAGCCGCTCTCGAGGTCGAAGGCGCGGATTACCGATCCCATCGGCGAAGTTTTCGACAGCGTATCCGTCAGCCAGGTGCCGAACAGCGACACTTTGAACAAGAACAGAAGCTGGACGTGCTCGTTCTCGAACAGTTCGCGCACCACATCGAGCGGCTGGCGGTTGGCTACCTCCAGGAATTCGCGGCCCGAGCACGGTGCGATTGAGCAGAGCCTCGCGCTCGGCCTGGGGCAGCGGCTCGGCATAGCGTTCGGGCAGGAAAATTTCGCGCGTGATCTTCTCGGCCTTGACGATTCCATTCGCGGAAGGTCGGCGGCGTCCTTTTTTGAAAAGCGCGCGATATTGGCCAGCGACTCATTCAGGTCGCGGCCGAGCACGAGCGCACTGCCGTCGCTATGTGCCTGGCCAAATTCGTAGCGCGGCGTGATGTAGGTGACGCGTTCACCGAGTTCGAGATCCTTGAACCAGGGCGTCTCGCTAATATGGAAATGGTTGATCGAATGCAGGTTGTGATAGAAGCCTGGCAGCGTGACCTCGCGGGTGCACAGGCCGCCGCCATAGGTCAACCGCCGCTCCACCAGCAGAATGTCCAGCCCGGCCCTGGCGAGGTAGCTGCCAAGGATCAGGCCGTGATGGCCGGCACCGATGATGATGCCGTCATAGGTCTTGTCGAGCGCCTTGGACAAAGCTGACTTTCCCTGGATGTGGCAGCCGGTGGGCCAGATGAACGCTAACCTGCCGGGCCGTACGCAATCCGGTCAAGCGCCCGTATAGGTGAATGGCGGGGCGTTTTCCGGCGATATGCGCCCTGCGACCGCGTTGCAGTAGACCGATGGCCAGCTAACCCGCTACATTGGCGTCCTGTTTCAAATGGGCCGATATGGCCCCCCGGGGGAGGATAAAATCATGCGTAAGGCGTTATTGGCCGCGAGTGCAGCATTGCTGCTTGCAACGGTGCCGGCTCAGGGTCCGGCTTGGGCCCAGCAAAAAACCATCAAAATCGGCTTTGTGTCGACCTTCAGCGGTCCGACCGCGGTAATCGGCAATGACATGCGCAATTCGTTCGAATTGGCGCTCGATCATATGGGCCGCAAGATGGGCGGCATTCCGGTTGAAGTGATCTACGAAGACGACGCCCAAAAGCCCGACGTCGGCCTGCAGAAGACGCAAAAGCTGATCGAGTCCGACCATGTGGATTTCATCGCCGGCTACATCTGGTCGAACGTGCTGCTAGCGTCGCTCAAGCCGATCGTCGATTCCAAGACCTTCCTGGTGATCGCCAATGCCGGCCCCTCGCAGATCGCGGGTGAGATGTGCTCGCCGACCGTATTCTCGACCTCGTGGAACAACGACCAGACGCCGCAGGCGATGGGTCTCTATATGAACCAGAAGGGCGTGAAGTCGGTATTTCTGATCGGGCCGAATTATGCCGCCGGCAAGGACATGCTGGCGGGCGTTGCCTCCACCTTCAAGGGCAAGGTGATCGGGCAGGAACTCACCACTTGGCCGGCGCAACTCGACTTCTCCGCCGAATTAGCAAAAGCCAAGGACGCCAAGCCCGACGCGGTGTTCGTGTTCTATCCAGGCAAAGCCGGAGTCCAATTCCTGACGCAATACGCGCAGGCTGGCCTCAAGGGCGTCATCCCGCTGTACACCGCCTTCACCATCGACGAGCTATCGCTGCCGCTGCAGAAAGACCTCGCACTCGGCGTTCCCGGCGCGCAGGAATGGGTGAATGATCTGCCCAACGAAGCGAACAAGAAATACGTCGCCGATTACATCGCGAAGTACAAAAGCCGCCCGTCCTTCTACGGCGCGCAATCCTATGACGCCGCCGACCTGATCGCGTCGGGGGTCGCCGCCGTGAAGGGCAATCTCTCCGACAAGGCCGCGTTGCAGAAAGCGCTGGAGAAAGCCAACTTCAAGTCGGTGCGCGGCAACTTCAAATTCGGCAACAACCATGTGCCGATCCAGAACTTTTACCTGCAGGACGTGGTGAAGCAGGGCGACGACTTTGTACTTAAAACCGTCGCCACCATCGTCAAGGACAACCAGGACAGCTTTCACGAAAAGTGCCCGATGAAGTGATCCGGCGTTAAGACACTGCGGCGGCGGCGCACCGGCGCTGCCGCCGTTTGCGTTTCGAGATGTGACTGCCATGACCCTTTTCATCGAGCAATGCCTCAACGGCCTCCAGTTCGGCCTGCTGCTGTTTCTGCTGGCGGCCGGATTGACGCTGGTGTTCGGCATCATGGACCTGGTCAATCTGGCGCACGGCTCGCTCTACATGGTCGGTGCTTATTTTGCCGCCACTTTGGCGGCCTGGACTGGCAGCTTCGTGCTCGGCGCGGTGCTGGCGCTGATCGCCACGCTGGTAGTCGGCATGGCGGTGGAAGTGATCGCCATGCGCAGGCTCTACGGCCGCGATCATCTCGACCACGTGCTCGGCACTTTCGGATTGATCCTGTTTTTCGACGAGTCAGTACGGCTGATCTGGGGCCCGGCCGGTTTGAGTCTGCCGCTACCGCCCTGGCTCAACACGTCGGTGCAGATTTTGCCGGGCGTGCACTATTCGGCCTATCGGCTGGCGATCATCGTGGTGACGCTTGTCGTCGCGGCGTTTCTCTATGTGCTGGTGATGCGCACGCGGGTCGGCATGCTGATCCGCGCTGGGGCTTCCAATAGAGAGATGGTCGGCGCGCTCGGCGTCAACATCAAGCTGCTCTATACGCTGGTGTTTGGTCTAGGCGCCGCGCTCGCGGGACTCGCCGGCCTGATGCAAGCGCCCATCCTCACCGTGCAGATCGGCATGGGTGAGAACATTCTCATTCTCGCTTTCGTCATCACCGTGATCGGTGGCATCGGCTCGATCCGCGGCGCGCTGGTGGCGGCCTTGCTGGTCGGCTTCATCGACACGCTCGGCCGGTCTTATTTGCCGGATTTGCTGCGTATGGTGCTTTCCAAGGACGCGGCCGCCACGGCCGCGCCGGCGCTCTCTTCGATGCTGATTTACCTGTTGATGGCGGTTGTGCTGGTGGTCAAGCCCGAAGGCCTGTTCTCGGCGAGCCATAAATGACCGGGCCGCTCACCGTCCGCAACATCACCATCGTCGCGCTGCTCGCCGGGCTGGTGCTGCTGCCGGTCTATGTGCAAATCGCCGGCGACCGCTTTGTGCTCACGCTTTTCACCCGCATCGTCATTCTGGCGCTTGCCGCCGTCAGCCTCAATTTGATCCTCGGCTATGGCGGCATGATGAGTTTCGGTCACGCCGCTTATCTTGGCATTGGCGGCTACGCGGTCGGCATGTTGGCGCATGAGGGCATCTATTCCGGCTTCGTGCAGTGGCCGGTGGCGCTGGCGGCATCCGCGCTATTCGCCTTGATCATCGGCGCGTTGAGCCTGCGCACACGCGGCGTCTATTTCATCATGATTACGTTGGCCTTCGCGCAGATGGCTTATTACCTGATTTCGAGCTTTGCCCGTTACGGCGGCGACGACGGGCTCACCATCTATAAGCGCAGCCAATTCTTTGACCCGATCAATCTGTCGAACAAGGTACAGTTCTATTACATCTGTCTCGCGCTGCTCTTTGCGTCGATCTATCTGGTCTGGCGGCTGGTCAATTCGCGCTTCGGAATGGTGGTGCAGGGCGCGCGCTCCAACGACATCCGCATGCGGGCGATCGGGTTCCCGACCTATCGTTACCGGCTGGTGTGTTTTGTCATCGCTGGCACATTGTGCGGGCTTGCCGGCGCTCTGCTGGCCAATTTCTCCGATTTCGTCAGCCCCTCGATGATGTATTGGACGCGTTCGGGCGATCTCATCATCATGGTCGTGCTCGGCGGCATGGGGTCGCCCTTCGGCCCGTTGATCGGCGCGGTGGCGCTGTTGGTGCTCGAAGAGGCGCTGTCCGGCATCACCGAATATTGGCAAATCATCCTGGGGCCTTTGCTGCTGCTGGTGGTGCTGTTCGCGCGCGGCGGTATCGACGGCTTGCTCCAGAAGAGTCGCTCGAAGGTGGGCCCAAAGGTGAACCAATGAGCGAGCCACTTCTAAAGATCGAAAATCTCGCCAAACGTTTCGGCGGCATCGTCGCCACCGACGATCTTTCGCTCGATATTGCGGCGGGCGAATTACACGCGGTGATCGGGCCAAACGGCGCGGGCAAGACCACACTGATCGCGCAACTGTCCGGGCAATTGACGCCGGATTCCGGTCGCATCCGTTTCGCCGGCTACGGCATCACGGCGCTACCGGTATACAAGCGCTGCCATCTCGGGCTGGCGCGCTCGTTCCAGATCACGTCGCTGTTCCTCGATCTCAGCGTACTCGACAATGTCGCGCTCGCCGTGCAAGCGCATGCCGGGCACTCGTTTCGTTTTTGGCGCGATGCGCGCGCCCAGCCGGAATTGCGCGAACCGGCGCGCGCGGCGCTCGCGCAGGTCGGATTGTCCGCACGCGCCGATCTGCCGGCATCGATGCTCAGCCATGGCGAACATCGCCTGCTTGAACTCGCCATGGCGCTGGCCGGTTCGCCGCGCATGCTACTGCTCGACGAGCCGATGGCGGGCCTTGGGCCGGAGGAATCCCTGGCGATGGTCGCCACGCTGCGCGGCTTGAAACGCCGAGCTCACCATTCTCCTGGTCGAGCACGACATGGAAGCGGTCTTTGCGCTCGCAGACCGCATCACGGTTTTGGTCTATGGCCGCGTCATCGCGTCGGGCGCGCCCGACGATATTCGCGCCAATGCCCAGGTGCGCGATGCCTATCTGGGCGAGGCGGAGGACGCGCAAAATGGCCGATAAGTCCGCCAGCGTGCTCGAAATCAACGAGATCGAGACTTGCTACGGCCTGAGCCAGGTTCTGTTCGGCCTCTCGCTTCGTATCGCGCCCGGCGAAATGGTGACGCTGATGGGCCGCAACGGCATGGGCAAGACCACCACGGTGCGCTCGATCATGGGCCTGACGCCGGCGCGCGCCGGCGCCATCAAATTCATGGGCGAGGAAATTAGCGCGTTGCCGTCATACAAAATCGCCAAACTCGGCATCGGCCTGGTGCCGGAGGGCCGCCAGATTTTCCCGAATTTGACGCGTGCGCGAAAATCTGGTGGCGACCGCCGTATCCGGCGGCGATTGGACGCTTGAGCGCGTCCACGATTTGTTTCCGCGATTGGCCGAGCGTGGCGCCAGCATGGGTAATCAACTGTCGGGCGGCGAGCAGCAGATGCTGGCGATCGGCCGCGCGCTGATGACCAATCCGAAACTGCTGATCCTGGACGAGGCGACCGAGGGCCTGGCGCCGCTGATCCGCACCGAGATCTGGCGCTGCCTGGCGCGGCTCAAGCAAACCGGCCTCGCCATTCTGGTGATCGACAAGAATGTCGGCACGCTCATTCGCGTCGCCGACCGCCATTTCCTGATCGAACGCGGGCAGGTGGTGTGGAGCGGCGTTTCCGCCGAACTCGCCGCCACATCCGGACGTGCAGCATCGGTATTTGGGGGTGTAGCGCTACTCCGCCGGCTGCACGGTCGGCGCCGGCGGACGGCGGCGGAAAACGAAGGTCGGATTGGCGCCGCCCAGCTTGCGGTGCAATTTGTCGAGCATGAGATAGATCACCGGCGTGGTGTAGAGCGTGAGCATCTGCGACACCAGCAGCCCGCCGATGATGGTGATGCCGAGCGGCCTGCGCAGTTCGGAGCCGGGGCCGGAAGCGATCACCAGCGGCAACGCGCCCAGCATGGCGGCCATGGTGGTCATCAAAATCGGCCGGAAGCGTTCCAGACAGGCTTCGTGAATGGCGCGTTGCGGCGACAGGCCCTGCCTGCGTTCGCCTTCGAGCGCGAAGTCCACCATCATGATGCCGTTCTTCTTAACGATGCCGACCAGCAGAATGATGCCGATGAAGGCGATCACGGTCAGTTCGGTGCCGGAAACCAGCAGCGCGAGCAGGGCGCCGAGCCCCGCCGACGGCAGCGTCGAAATAATGGTGAGCGGATGCGCCAGGCTCTCATACAGCACGCCGAGCACGATATAGACCGCGACCAGCGCCGCCAGCAGCAATAGCGGCTGCGCGCTCACCGTCTGCTTGAAGGCCTGCACGTCGCCGGAGAAGTCGGCATGGATAATATCGGGGATATGCATCTCGGCCACCGCCTGCGCGAGATCGGCCGTCGCTTCGTCGAGCGTGTAGTTCGGCGCGAGATTGTAGGTGATGGTCGTCGACGGGAACTGGCCCTGATGGTTGACGACCAGCGGCGCAATGCCGCGCTGGACCTTGGCCACCGCCGATAGTGGCACCTGCGCATTGCCGTTGCCCGGAACATAGACCTGCGTGAGATCGGTCGGGTCGCGCTGGTATTTGCCGTCCACTTCCAGAATGATGCGATACTGGTTGCGCGGCCCGTAGATCGTCGATACCTGCCGCTGCGAGAACGCGTCGTTGAGCGCGTTGTCGATGTCCTGGATGCCACGCCCAGCCGCGCCGCGGCCTTGCGGTCGATCACGACATTGGCCTGCAAGCCGCCTTGCTCGCGGTCGGTGGTGAGGTCGGTCACGCTCGCCAACTGCTTGACGCGGTCAACCACGCGCGGCACCCAGGCTTGCAACTGGTCGATATCCGAACTCCATAGCGTGAACTGATATTGCGAATTGCTCTGCCGCCCGCCAACGCGCAGGTCCTGCGCCGGCACCATGAACACGCGAATGCCCGGGATTTGGCTGAGTTTGCCGCGTAGCCGGTTCACCACGGTCGCCGTGCTCACGCCGTTGCGCTCGGCCAACGGCTTCAAGCTGATGAACAGACGCCCGTTATTGACCGAGGCGTTAAAGCCCGAGGCGCCGACCGAGGAGCCAAGGCCGGCCACCGCCGGGTCCGCCAGCACGATATCCATCGCCTTGAGCTGCAATGTCTCCATGGCTTCGAAGGAAATATCGGTCGAGGCCTGCGTACCGCCGAAAATAAGTCCGGTATCGTCCTGCGGGAAATAGCCTTTCGGGGCCTTGATGTAGAGCCCGACCGTGAGCGCGATGGTGGCGACGAACACCATCAGCGCCAGCGCGCGGTGATCGAGCACGTAGCCCAAGCTGCGGTCATAAAAGCGGATCATGCGCGACAGCACGCCCTCGACCATGCGGTCGAGCCAGGTCGCGTCCTTGCTGGGCGGCGAATGCACGAAATAGGCGCAGATCATCGGCGTCACCGACAGCGACACCACCGTGGACACGCCGATCGCGAAAGCCAAGGTCACCGAGAACTCGCGGAACAGCCGGCCGACAATCCCGCCCATGAACAACAACGGAATGAAGGCCGCGATCAGCGACACGCTGATCGATACAACCGTAAAGCCTATCTGCTTGGCGCCCAACAAGGTGGCGCGCAGCGGCGAGTGGCCCATTTCAAGATTACGGAACACGTTTTCGATCATGACGATGGCGTCGTCCACCACGAAGCCGATGCTGACCGCCAGCGCCATCAGCGACAGATTGTCGATCGAGAACCCGGCGAGCCACATGGCCGCGCAGGTGCCGGCCAGCGACAGCGGCACGGTGATGCCGGCGGCAATCGTCGCCGCCGTGCGCCGCAGGAACAGGAACACCACCATCATCACCAGCACCGCGGTGGCGGCTAAAGTGAGCTGCATGTCATGCACGCTGGCGCGGATGGTCTGGGTGCGGTCGGTCAGAACCGAAATATCCAGGCCCGCCGGCACCCATTGCCGCAGCTCCGGCAGCAGCGCGAATATGCGGTCGACGGTGTCGATGACATTGGCGCTGCCTTGCTTGGTGATGATCAGCAGCACTGACGGTTGCTTGTTGAACCAGCCCGCCGATTTGGTGTTGCGCACGCTCGGCGTGATCGACGCCACTGTCGAGAGGCGGATCACGGTGCCGTCGACGGTCTTCACCACCAGCGGGTCGTATTCGTCGGCGGTTGTGTAGCTGGTCGTTGATGCCGATGGTGACGGCGCGCTTGCCGCCGTCGAAACTGCCGAGCGGGCCGGCGGCGTTGGCATTGACGATGGCGTTGCGGACATCCTCCATGGCGAGCCCCATGGACGCCAGCCGCGCCGGATCGACCTGCACGCGCAGCGCCGGCTGCTCGGAGCCGGCGACGGTAACGTCGGCGACGCCATCGACCTGGCTCAGGCGTTGCGCGATCACGCTGTCGGCAGCGTCGTAAATCGCGCTCCCTGGCATGGTCTTGGAGGTCAGCGCCAGGATCAGGATCGGCGCCGCCGCCGGATTGGCTTTGCGGAACGTCGGCAGCGTCGGCAGATCGCCCGGCAGATCGCTGAGCGCGGCATTGAGCGCGGCCTGCACGTCGCGCGCGGCGCCATCGATGCTGCGGCTGAGATCGAACTGGATGGTGATGCGCGAGGAGCCAAGCGAACTCACCGATGTGAGTTCGGTGACGCCGGCAATTTCGCCCAAGCCGGCGCTCCAAGGGCGCCGCGACCGTCGCCGCCATGATATTGGGATCGGCGCCCGGCCGGCTGGCGCTCACATTGATGGTCGGAAAATCGACGCTCGGCAGGCTGGCAACCGGCAGCAGGTCATAGGCCACCGCGCCGACCATGAATAGTCCGATCGCCAGCAGCGTGGTGCCGATCGGCCGGCGGATGAAGGGGTATGAGAAATTCACGCTAGGCCCCTCAAGATCTGCCGCGGGCCGGACGCCCGGTTATCCGCGGCGGCCTGGGCGCGGGCTTGGGCGGCGGGACCGGCGTGAGGCGCACGCGCAGCCGTTCCATATAGAGATAGATCACCGGCGTGGTGTAGAGCGTGAGCAACTGGCTCAGCAGCAAGCCGCCGACAATGGTGACGCCGAGCGGATTGCGCAGCTCCGATCCGGTGCCGCTTTCCAGCGCCAGCGGCAGCGCGCCAAACAAAGCGGCCAGCGTGGTCATCATGATCGGGCGAAACCGCAGCAGCGCCGCCTGCAGGATCGATTCCTCGGGCGACAGGCCCTGGTGGCGTTCGGCTTCCAGCGCGAAGTCGATCATCATAATCGCATTTTTCTTCACGATGCCCATCAGCAGCACGATGCCGATCAGCGCGATCACCGACAGGTCATAGCCAAACAGCATCAGCGCCAGCAGCGCGCCGACGCCGGCCGATGGCAGCGTCGATAGAATGGTCAACGGATGGATGAAGCTTTCATACAGCACGCCGAGCACGATGTAGATGGCGATGGCCGCGGCCAAAAGCAGCCACGGCTCGCCGGCGAGCGACTTGGAAAATTCGGCGGCATCGCCCGCATAGCTGCCGGTCACGGACGACGGCATGCCGATTTCATTTTGAGCATTCGTAATGAGCGTAACCGCGTCACTCAGCGCATAGCCGGGCGCCAGATCGAAACTGATCGTGACCGCGGGGAACTGTTCCTGGTGCGCGATCACCAGCGGCGCCGAGGTGTTCACGAAATCGCGCAAAGGCCGCCAGCGGTACCTGGCTCGAGCCGGTGACGGCGTTGGGCGTCGCCGACGTATTGGTGTTGGTCGTGCCGCTTGCGGTATTGGCGACGGTCGCGACTGTGCCGTTCGAGGTGCTGGCGCCGGTGACATAGAGCTTGCCGAGCGAGGTCGGGTCTTGCTGGTAGCGCGGCTGCGCTTCCAGAATGACGCGATATTGGTTGGCTTGGCCATAAATCGTGGAAACCTGGCGCTGGCCGAACGCGTCATTGAGCGTGTCGGTGACGCTCTGCATGGAGACGCCGAGCCGTCCGGCCTGTTCGCGGTCGACATCGACATTGACGCGCGGGCCGCCTTCCTGCGCTTCGGAGGCGACTTCGAGGAATCCGGCTTCACGGCGCAGGCGGCTCGGTCAGCTTGGCGGCCCATTCGGTCACCTCGGCGGCATCGGTGCCGACCAGCGTGTACTGATATTGCGCGCGGCTCGCGCGCGTCGAAATCTGGATGTCTTGCGTCGCCTGGAAATACACGGTCATGCCGGGAATATGGGCGACCGAGTCCTTCAACTGTGCGATGACGGTTTCGATGCTTGTGCTGCGCTGGTCGCGCGGCTTCAAGGTGATGGCGAGGTGCCCGGCGTTCGGCGTCGAGTTGAGGGTGCTGACGCCAATCACCGAGACGACGCTGGCGATGTCTGGGACGGTCGCAATGGCGGCTTCGGCTTGCGCTTGCTTGCGCTGCCATTTCGGCGAACGAGACGTCGGTGCCGACCTCGGTCACCGCGGTGATCATGCCGGTGTCCTGCAGCGGCAGAAAACCCTTGGGGATGATGATGTAGAGGAAAATGGTGGCGGCCAAGGTCGCCAGCGTCACCATCAGCGTGGCGCGCTGGCGCCGCAGCACCCAGAGCAGGCTTTGGTGATAGGCCTCGACCGTGCGTTCGACATAGCCGTTGAATCGTTGCGCCAGCGCGCTCGATGGCAGCGTCGCTGCTACGCCGCAACAACCTGCCGCACATCATCGGCGTCAGCGTCAGCGAGATGACCGCCGACGCCACCACCGCGATGGTGAGCGTCAACGCGAATTCGCGGAACATGCGCCCGACCAGCCCGGTCATGAACAGCAGCGGGATGAACACCGCGATCAGCGACAAAGTCAGCGAAATCACGGTGAAGCCGATCTGCTTGGCGCCGCGCAGCGCCGCTTCCAGCGGGTCTTCGCCGTCCTCGATGTGGCGCACGATGTTCTCGATCATCACGATGGCGTCGTCGACCACGAAGCCGGTGCCGATGGTCAGCGCCATCAGCGACAGATTGTCGAGCGAGAATCCGGAAAACCACATGACGCCGAAGGTCGCGATCAACGACAGCGGCAGCGCCACGCCGGCGATGATGGTGGCGCGGATGGTGCGCAGGAACACCAGCACCACCAGCACCACCAGGCCGATGCTCAGCATCAGCGTGAATTGCACGTCGTGGATCGAGGCGCGGATCGTGGTGGTGCGGTCGTTGACGATGGTGAGCGTGGCGCCGGCGGGAATCGAGCGCCGCAGCCGCGGCAATTCGGCGCGCACGCGCTGCACGGTGTCGATCACATTGGCGCCGGGCTGGCGCTGCACATCGACGACGATCGCCGGGCCGCCCTTGTAAGACGCGCCGACCTTGGTGTTCTCCAGCCCGTCGATCACGTCGGCGACATCGGACAGCAGCACCGGCGCGCCGTTGCGGAACGCCACCGTGATCGCCTTATAGGCGTCGGCGCTGGCGATCTGGTCGTTGGCGGCGATGGTGTAGGATTGGTGCGCGCCGTCGAGCGCGCCTTTGGCGCCCGCCACATTCGACGCGACAATGGCGGTGCGCAAATCCTCGAGCGCGATGCCATAGGCGGCGAGCCGCGACAGGTCGGCCTGGATGCGGATCGCCGGGCGGATGCCGCCTTGCACCGAGACGTGGCCGACGCCGGTCACCTCGGACAGCCGCGGCGCCATGATGGTGTCGGCCATGTCCGAGAGCGTGCGCTGGTCGATGGTTTTCGAAGTCAGCGCCAGCGTAATGATCGGCGCGTCGGCCGGGTTCACCTTCGAGTAAAGCGGCGGATAGGGCAGGTTGCGCGGCAGCGTGGAGCCGGCGGCGTTGATCGCCGACTGCACGTCCTGCGCGGCGGCATCGATGTCGCGCGACAGGTCGAATTGCAGCGTGATCTGGCTGATGCCGAACGAACTCGACGAGGTCATGGTCCCCAATGCCGGGATCTGACCGAACTGCCGCTCAAGCGGCGCGGTCACCAGCGCGGCGATGGTGTCGGGGTTGGCGCCGGGAAGCTGCGTGGTGACCTGGATCGATGGGAAATCCACCTGCGGCAGCGCCGACACCGGCAGCCACCAATAGCCGAGCGCGCCGCCCAGCATCACCGCGACGCCAAGCAGAGAAGTGGCGATCGGCCGGTGAATGAATGGGGAAGAAACGCTCATTTCGTTGCGTTCGGCCTCGCGTCAGTGCCGCCCTTGCGCCCGCCGCTGCGCGGCTTTGCGGCGGCTGGCGCCCGGCGTGCCGTCGCTGATCGTGACCTTGCTGCCGTCGGTGAGCCGGGCAAATCCGGTGGTGACCACGCGCTCGGGCGGCTCGAGGCCTTTGGACACAACGGTCTGGATCTCGTCCTGCTTTTGCACCGTGATCGGGCGCATCGCGGCGGTGTTGTCGTCCTTGATCACGAACACGAAAGTGCCGTTGGGCCCGCGCTGTACGGCGCCGGTCGGGATCACCACCACCTGCTTGAGCGTGTCGATCAGCAGCCGGACATTGACGAACTGTCCCGGCCAGAGCTGCAAATTGGCGTTGGGAAATTCGGCCTTGAGCTTGACCGTGCCGGTGGTCGAATCGACCTGATTGTCCACCACGCGCAGCGTGCCGCTGTCGATGATCGCGTCGTTGTCCGATTGCTGCGCATCGACCTTGAGCGGACCCTTGGCAAAGGCGCTGTTGACGCGGCCGATATCCTGCTGCGGCAGGCTAAAGAACACCGAAATCGGCTTGATCTGGGTGATGACGACGATGGCCGGCGAACTCGACGCATGCACGATATTGCCTTCGTCGACCTGGCGGATGCCGGTGCGCCCGTCGATGGGTGCAACGATCGTGGTATAGCCGAGCGTGGCCTGGGAATTTTCGATCGCGGCCTGATCGGCCTGCACCAGCGCGGCATATTGGGCGACCAGCGCCTTCTGGGTGTCAGCTTGTTGGCGGTTGATCGCATTGCTGGCGGCCAGCTTTTCGTAGCGGTCGAGGTCGATCTTGGCATTGCCGAGTTGCGCTTCATCCTGCGCCTTCTTGGCGACCGCCTGATCGAGCGCGGCCTGATAAAGGGTCGGATCGATGCGCGCCAGCACGTCGCCTTTTTTGACGTCGTCGCCTTCCTTGAAGCCGACGCTGAGCAGCTTGCCATCGACCTGCGGGCTGACGGTCACGGTATTGAGCGCCTTGATGGTCCCGACCGCGTCAAGATAAACCGGCACGTCAGCCTTGGCGGAGGCTGCCGCCAGCACCGGCACCGGACCGGTATCGGCGCCGAAGCGTCCGCCGGCTGGCTTTTGCACGGATGAACTGCCGCCGAACACATAGAACAGTGCCGCGGCGATCACGATGGCGGTCAGCGCGAAAGCGAGGTAGCGCCGGTTGCGGGCCGCGGTCTTGCCTGAAAAAGTCTTGGCCCAGATTTGCCGTGGCAATTCACCGTGCATCGGCGGACTCCACGGGTTTGGGCAGCCAGCCGCCGCCGAGTGCTTGATAGAGCGAGACAACGGCTTGCAGCCGCGCCAGCCGCGCTTGCGCCACGGCGTCCTGGGCCTGGAACAAAGTCTGCTGGGTTTGCAATAGGGTCACCAGATTGATCGTGCCGGCGTGCAACTGCTGTTCGGACAGATCGAAGGCGCGGCGCGAACTGCTCACCACGTCGGCTTGCAGACGCTCGGCCAGCGCCGTCTGGCGCACGGCCACCAGCGCCTTGTCGACATCGGTGAAAGCGGAAATCACCGACTTGCGGTAGCTATTGAGGAGTTGGTCCTGCAGGCCTTTCTGCAAATCGAGATTGCCCTGTAGCCGCAAGCCGTCGAAGATCGGCTGCGTCAGACCGGCAGTGGCCGTATAGAATGCCGATTCCGGCCGCAGCAGTGTGCGCAGGACGGCGCTCTGGTAACCGCCTTCTCCGGTCAGCGTGATGCTCGGCAACATCTGCGCGCGTGCATTCTCCACATTGGCATTCGCGGCGGCGAGCTGCGCCTCGGCCTGGCGGACATCCGGCCGCTGCGTGATGAGTTCCGACGGCAGGCCGGGCGTGACGCGTGGAATCGCGATCCCGCGCATGCCGCCGCCGTGAATGTTAACGCGCTCGATCGGCCGCGCGACCAGAAGCGCCAGCGCCGCCTGGTTTTGCTCAAGCGTGATGACCAGTTGCGGGATCGCAGCCCGCAAATTGTTGAGCAGGCTTTCCTGCTGCGCGACGTTGAGATCGGACGCGGTGCCGGCGGAAAATTGCTGCTTGATCAGATTGAGGATCCGTTGCGCGCTGGCCGCGTTTTCGCGCGCGATGCGCAGCCGGTCCTGCGCCGCCAACATTTGAAAATATGTATTGGCGACGCTCACGACCGTCGTCAGTCCAACGACTTCGCGGTTATAGCGGCTGGCGACGGCGGTTTCTTCCGCGGCGCGCAAGGCAGAACGGTTCTTGCCCCAGAAGTCGATTTCGTAACTCGCGGTCAGTGAAGCCGACAGCAAATTGCGCTCCGAGCCGCCGCCCACGGTCGTTCCGCCGGTTGACTGGGATGCACGCGAACGCGTCGCGCCGCCGTTGAGATCGACCACCGGCAACAGTGCCGAGCCGGCGACGCGCGACTGCGCATCGGCCTGCACGATCTGAGCGATGGCCACGGCGATATCGAGATTGGAGGCGCGCGCCTGTTCGATGAGATCGGTCAACTCGGCCGAGCGAAACAGCCGCCACCAGTCGAGCGGTGGCATGGCCGCCTCGGCCTGCACTGGATCTTGCGGGCCATAGCGATAGGCTTGCGGAATATCGAGCCCGGGTTCGGGCTGGTCGATCAGCAGGCATCCGCCAAGCGGCAGCATCAGGCTCAATCCCAGGACCATGGTCCGCAACGGGCGCATGCCCGTATTAGTTCCCAAACCCACTACCTTGCTACCGCGACGCATAACGAAAACCCGCAAAACACTGCTAAAACCGGGACGAACGTAAAAAACCAGCCGGAAACGGCAAACTAGCCTGAACCAATACTAATTGCTTGCGGATTTTCTGCCCGGCGGCCAGTCGGCCAAAGCGTGGCGGCCGGCCGATGTCATCTGCGACGCGGCGGTCGCGAACACGCCTTGGATGGTCTGGTCGAAAGTCTGGCGCCCCGTTCGGGCTTTCGCCATCGCCGCGCGCATGGCCTCCGCGTCAAACGGGTCGGCCCGTAGCGTTTCGCGGATGGTATCCTGGGCGGCGCGGTAACTGGATTGCGCCTGCTCGATTTTCTGGCGGTTGGCTTCGATCTGACCGCGCAAAATATCGGCGTCCGACGGCGGCAGCGTGGCGGCCACGCGCTCGACGCGCACGAACACGTTGCGGTCCCAGGCTGGCTGCGCCGGCGCGCGGATTGCCATGGCAAAGGCGGCGCCGATGCAAAACAAATTGAGCGCGAGCGAACCGAGCAACAACCAGCGCGAGGAGCCGCGCTCGATGGCGGGAGCGATCTGGGCATAGCTCATCGGCGGGCTCATGGGCGGGCTCCGGTCAGCGTTTCAGGCTCGAACACAATCGAGCCGAGATCGGCGCGGCTGACGATGGAATAGGGCGCCTCGGACAAATCCAGGCGGCGGTCAAGCCCGGAAATCCCGATGGCGAAGCCGATGGCGGCGCAGCCGGCCAAAGCGGCGACGCGCGGCCACGCTGGCGCGAATTGCCAGTCGAGCAGTACCGCCGGCAGGCGCCAGAGCGAAATTTTCTGCCGCGGCAGCGACCCGCTCAGCCGCTTGAGCACGCGCTCAACCGCGGCTTGCTCGGCCGCGCTGCCGGATTGCAGAGCTTGCGCACGGCGCTTCAGCGTGCCCGCGAGAAATTCCTCGAACTGCTGGTCGGTCATTTTTTCCGGCATCACTCTTCCCCGTCAAACAAGTTATTTGCCCGTCGATCAAGTCGTTTGCCCGTCAATCAAGTCGTTTGCCCGTCGATCAAGTCGTTCAACTTCGCACGCAAATTCTGCTTGCCCCGTATCAGCAAGGTCTCGACGGCCGACACCGACGTATCGAGAATTTCCGCCACCTGCGCATTGCTCATGCCCTCGCTGTAAGTGAGCACGATCGCGCTGCGCTGGCGCGCGGGCAATTCGGCAATCGCGGCGCCAAGCAGGCGCGCGCGCTCGTCTTGTTCGGCCTTCTCGCCGGCGCCGGGTGCCGGGTCGATAATTTCACCGGCCGCCTCGATCGCGACCCATTGGGCGCGCCGCTTGCGGTCGAGACAGAGATTGACCACCACACGGGTGAGCCAGGTGCGAAACGCGGCCAGCGGCTGCCAGCGCGGCGCATGGGTCCAGACCCGCAGCATGGCTTCCTGCACGACATCTTCGGCGTCGGCGGCGTTGCCGAGGATGCGGCGGGCAAGCCCGAGCATGGCCGGCAAATGCCGTCGCGTGAGTGTCCGGTAGGCCGGCTCATCGCCATGCGCGACCCGCGCCATGAGCGCCAAGTCGCTGACTTCGTCGCTGTCATCCATCGAAGTGCGGCGCTCGGCATTGGGAATTCCGGTCCATTGTAGTGCTTGGCCTGCTCGATAAACGCCTGGGGGCCGGGAATCCTGTGCTGGTGGGAAAGCGGGGAAACCGGGGATAAGTTCCGGTGTTTTGTCTTAAAGCATTGGATTTGCAGGGCTTTGTACATCCGCCAGCGCGAAACCGGCGATCCGCTTGTAGTCGTCCGACAGCGCCCGCAGCGCGTCTTGCGTGATGTATTTGTCGAGATCGTCGAATGGCCTGTCGCCGACCAGTTCCTCGACCTTGATATTGATGAAATCGGGCGGATGTTCGCGGTTGGTCCGCACCACCTTGGCCGCCGGGCCGGAGCGCGGCGGATTCGTAGGCTTTGAGCGCCGCGCGCGGGTCGGCGTTGGCCGCCAGCAGATCGCCTAGCGTACGAGCGTCGATGGCGGCCTGCGCGGCGCCATTGGAGCCACGCGGATACATCGGATGGGCGGCGTCGCCGGCCAGCGTGACGCGGCCGAAGGTCCAGGTGCCGATCGGGTCCTTATCGACCATGGGATATTCCAGGATCTGATCGGCGTCGCGGATCAACTGCGCCACGTCCAGCCAGTCGAACCGCCAGCTTTCATAGAGCGGGAAAAAATCGGCCAGATTGCCGGGCTTGTTCCAGTCGTTTTGTTCGAACGTGTCGCGCTTGATCTCGGCCATCCAATTGATGAGCTGGTTGCCGTCGCGCGTCGATGTCATCGACGATCGGATAGATCACCATCTTGCCGGTCAAAATCGAGCCGACCCGCATATAAGTGCGCCCGCCCAGGATGGGCTTCCGCCGCGTCACGCCGCGCCAGGTATTGATGCCGGCGAAGGCGACCTTATCGTTCGGATAAAACTGCTTGCGGATGGGCGAATTGATGCCGTCGCAGGCGATCACAATATCGGCGCGCACGCTGGCGCGCTTGTTAAAGTGCAAAGTCGCGCCGGCGTCGTCCTGCTCGACGCCGATGCAATCGTGGTCGAGCGCAATGGCGTCGTTGCCCGAGTTTGGCTTGCGCGCGGCCTCGGCGAGAATCAGGTGCAGGGTTCCGCGGTGAATGCCGACTTCCGGATATTGATAGCCGGCGAATTTGCCGCGCGCTTCTTTGTAGATGAGTTGGCCGAAGCGATTGAAGAAGCAGCTTTCGCGGTTCTCGATTCCCGCCGCCAGCAGCGCGTCGCCCACACCCAAAGCGGTGAACTCGCGCATGGCATGCGGCAGCAGCGTAATGCCGACGCCGAGCGGCTTTATCTCGGGCGCGCGCTCATAGACCCGGGCAGCGATCCCGCGTTGTTTCAGATTGAGCGCGAGCGATAGCCCGCAAATGCCGCCGCCGACGATGGCTACATCCATCCATGCTTATCCTTGTTGGGGGCAATGGACGAAATCGGCATTTGCCTGTCAACTGAGGGCGCCAATCGGCGGGGAAAGCCGCCAAACAACAAGGAGAGAAACCATGGACAAGGCACTTTACGACAAGGGCATGGCGATGCGGCGCAAGGTTCTGGGCGACGAATATGTCGATCGCGCCGTCGCCAATACCGACGATTTCAATCGCAAATTCCAGGACCTGCTCAACGAAGTTCGCCTGGGGCGCGGTGTGGACCGACGAGGATCTCAAACCGCGCGACCGCAGCCTGCTCAATCTCGGCATGATCGCTTGTCTGGGCCGGATGCACGAATTCGAGGCGCATTTCCGCGGCGCGCTGCGCAATGGGCTCACGCCCAAGGAACTCTCCGCCATTCTGCGGCAAGTCGCGATTTATTGCGGTTTTCCGGCCGCGGTTGACTGCCATCGCGTGGCCAAGCAGGTTCTGGCGGCGGAAGCCAAAAAAGCCTGACAAGAAAGCCTGAGCGCAAAATAGTTGGTCCGGCGCGGTGGAATAAGGCCGTGGAATCACGATATTGAGATAGCCGCATTCTTGTCTTGAATGTGCCTTCATCCGGAGGCAATCCAAGGCGCGGGTTGACGGCAAATCGGCTGGGTCTCACCGCTAAAGGGTGAATAATGTTGCGACGTTTCGGTCTTTTCTGGCTGGTCATGCCGGCCATGGCGGTGTTTCCGGCCGTTTGCGCGCAGGCGCAGCCCTATCCCGCGCCGCTGCAGTCTTATTACCGGGGCGTCGAGCCGCCGGACGCTTATCAGGACCGTTTGCCGCCGCCCGGCTATTATGTCGATCAGGACGATGACGACGCGCCGGTTATGCCGCGCACGCGGCCGCAATTCACAGCTCAGCCAGGCGCCGCAAGGCCAGCCGGGAAATCCCGGCCCGCCGCCGACCGGCTATGTCGCGCCCGATAGCCGGCCGGTTTACGGCCATCAACTCGACGCCCAACCGTCCAATGCGTCGCCGCCGCCGGTCGCCAACAACGACCCCAATGTCATCCGTCCGCCGGCCGCGATCGGGACCGGGCCAGGCGTAGCGCCGCCGCCGGTGCAGCCGTCCGCAGCCGCGCCAGCGCCAGCGAACCCGGCCGCGGCGTCGTTTTGCCGCCCGAGGATCAGCCGGAAGTCGGCGCACCGAAGGATCTGGCGCCGAATTTGAAAAGGCAATTGGTCGATTATTCCACCAAGGAGCCGGCCGGCACGATCATCGTCGATACCGCGAACACCTATCTCTATCTGGTGCTCGGCGGCGGCAAGGCGCTGCGCTACGGCGTGCGCGTCGGCCGCGAGGGTTTTACCTGGACCGGCACCGAGCGCGTTTCCAAAATGAAGGAATGGCCGGATTGGTTTCCGCCGCCGGAGATGATCGAGCGCCAGCCCTATCTGCCGCGTATCATGGCGGGCGGCCCGGGCAATCCGCTCGGCGCTCGCGCCATGTATCTCGGCAATACGCTCTACCGCATCCACGGCACCAACCAGCCCTCGACGATCGGGCATTATGTTTCATCGGGTTGCGTCGGCATGCTCAACGAAGATGTCGAAGATCTTTATAGCCGCGTGCAAGTCGGCAGCCGCGTCGTCGTGCTGCCCGGCAAGCCGCAGGACAACACCGTGGCGAATTCCGGCGCCGCGCCCGTGGAACCGGCGAATCCGATGGCGCCGCCGCCGCGTACTGGCGCCGCCGTTTCCGGCTCTCCGCCGCCGGTGCGCTAATCGTCGCGCGCCCGGTAGCGGCTGGTCCCGCTCTGCACTAACATCGCGTCAACAAGCCGTTGCCGATTCTGCTTGCCTCCCTGTCCCACAAGGGGAGAGGGAGCGCCCGGATTCGTGGAAGGAATTTTGACATGCCGAATTATACCGCGCTGGTGACGCTGCTCGCCGTCTTTTTGTATTTTTGGACCGGGCTGATGGTCGCCAAGGCGCGGCAGAAATTCGGCGTGGTGGTGCCGGCAACCAGTGGGCATGCCGATTTCGAGCGCGTGTTCCGCGTGCAGCAGAATACGCTGGAATGGATGCCGATCTTCCTGCCGCTGATGTGGCTATTTGCGCTCTATGTCAGCGATTGGGTCGCCGCCGTGCTTGGCCTGATCTGGATCGTCGGCCGCATCATCTACATCCGCGGCTATTCGGAAGCTGCCGAGAAGCGCCACAGCGGTTTCTTCATCCAGGGCATCACGTCAGCGGTGTTGTTGATCGGCGCGCTCACCGGCATCGTCTTGCGCATGACGCATAGCGGCTGATTATTCCGCCGCGGTCGCCGTACGCTTGCCGAGCGCCGCGTTCACGCGCGGCATCACCTGTTCGGCCATGAGCTGCATCGAGCGCTTGGCCAGCGCCGGATCGACCCAGTCCATGCCGGCATAGACCAATTCGCCGAAATCGCCGGTCTGCTCGTGCATCGCCAGGATTTGATCGACCACCTTGTTGACGCTGCCATGGAATATGCAGTTGTCCATGACGTAATCGTCGGTGATGGCCTCGTCCGGCTGATCCTTGTAGCTCTTGAAAACGTAGAGCCGGTTGCCGCGCTTCATCTTGGCGCGCATCTGCCAGAAATAATGCCGGTACGGGCTGTTGGCGTCGTCGCGGCCGTAGCGTTTGGCTGTCGCGTCGTCGTCGGCGACAAAGATGGTGCGCGCGATACGCCAATCGGCCACGTCGGGCTTAACGCCCACTTCGGCTTTGCCCTTGGCGTAGTTAGCCCAATGCGATTTGAGGTGGTTGGCGAGCAGGAAATTCGCCGACAGCGGATGAAAGTCGCGCTTGCCCATCAGCACGCAGCCGGGCGAGAACGGCGCCACCACGGTGCCGACGATTTCCGGCCGCGGCTTTTGAAAAGGCTTCGCCAGAATGCCGACGCCGAGCTCGAGCGCGGCGGTTTTGGCAAAGCCGACCTTGAAACGGTTATCGGGAAAATCGATGTCGTAGGGCGGGTCGCGTTCCCAGACCGCCAGGATCACGTCGATCGCTTCGGCGAAAATCTTGTTGCGGTCCTGATCCAGAATGCCGATGGCCTCCGAATCGGAAGTGAGCGCGCCGGGCGAGACGCCCATGATGAAGCGGCCTTGCGCCAGATGGTCGAACATCGCCGCGTTGACCGCGATGATGACCGGATGCATCTGCGCGAGGTTGGTGGTTCCGGTGGCGAGCTTGATGGTCTTGGTGTCGTGGATGAGCGTCGCCAGGAACATCATGCTGTTGGTGACGTTCTCGCAGGCGTCGGTCAGATGCTCGCCCATGAAAGCGTCATGGAAGCCGAGCTTGTCGGCATGGATGATGGCTTCGCGGTCCTCGCGCAGCGTCTGCGACCAGTCCCGCCCCATGGGATGTACCGGCATCGTGAAGTAACCCAACCGCATTACCGTCTCCGCCTCGAATAGTTGATCATGGGCAAGCTAGCCCAAGCGCACGCGAAAATCTTGCCCCTCCCGGCATGCCGGCAATACCGGGCCCGGATTTGGCAGGCGCCGAAGGGAACGACGTGGTCGTTGCTACTGCGGCGTCTCGATCTTTACCGCGCCGGTGATGGTTTCCCAATGTTTCAGTTCGCCGGCCAGCCAAATCTTGGCGTCGGCTAGCGACTTGCTGGGAACGACGTTGAAATTCTGCTTCTTGAATTTCTCGATGAGATCCGACGATTGCATGGCCTTGGTCACAATCTTAAATAGCGCTTCCTGTATCGGCTTGGGTGTGGCCGCCGGCGCGAATAACGCATTCCAGGCGATTGTGCCGACATCCGCATAGCCGATCTCCTTCATGGTCGGAACATCGGGATAGGCCTCGAGCCGCGTATGATTGACAACCGCGAGAGCGCGTAATTTTCCGGCCTGTCAAATTAACACCGTTACCATTCTGGATATGATAGCAAGACAACAAAGATATTACCATGCATGTCTTACAAATCAATCTGGTTAATTATGAAAGAAACAACGAGGAACATAAATTATTATACCTTGGTGTTCCACATGCGTTGCCACGGTTTCTTCAGCAATTTTCACGCCTTCCAATTCTAAAAGGCAACCATTTGAAAGGCCGAATTGGAAGGATAGATTAAAAAGTGTGGAGGATCCAAAGAAAAATTACTCGGATACTAAAAATGCATTGAAATTAAGAAGCATGCTATCTTAAACAAACCTTATGTGAAGAAATAATTATGAAGAAGCAATCGATATCGAATACTTTATTTATTTTTCTAAATATTATTATACTAACAACAATAGATTAAAAGTCCGGTCAAGCTCCAAGCACGTCATCGGGGACCCTCGATGACGTCAAACAGTTCCAATTATTTGGAATGACAGCATGTAATCTTAACATATAATTCCATCAAAACCGAATTATTTATGAATGCGCTCTACATGTACATCAACCATTCGTTGGCATCGCTTGTACAGACAACAATAATTATAGTAAAAAGTTCAAAAATAAGTTAGCATAATATAGATACACCGAATGCTAATCTGCTATACCGCGAGTACAGTTTCCGATGACTCCCACCCAGACGTTGTCGACACAGCGCAGAGTCCAGCTCTGACGGGAGGTGTAGCATCCCACCACCGCCTCGTTGTTGCTCCTTCTCAACCAAGCGTCCTCGGGGGGAACCACGTTCGAGCATCCAACAGCTAAATTAAAATCACAATAATTACACAAATTAACCGATATGGATAATCAGAGTAATAATAAACAGCGCTTGAAGAATAGTAGTCGATACAGCTTGTTCTCAACAAGAATGTAGATTTAATTTTTGTGCATCATTCTTTTACCTGCATCTTATTTCTATCCCTGATTAAGTGTCAACGAACTGCAATTAGGCCTAACTGAACTGTAACTGGAACTGCAGTTGACTACTTAAAGAACCGTACAGCATAATAATATTTATAATATAAAATATTATATATCTACACATAAAAACTAGACTAAATATATATATTTGGATAGGCCCTAATATTTAATTGTTGATTATTATAATGTTATAATTCATTAAATCTTGCTAAAGTGGTTAAAGTACAAAGTATTAAGTTCTTAATAAATTAAAAAAATCTAGACTATAATTTATCGATGCAATCCTCAATTACCAGTCATATAATTAATTACTTGATGTTATATTTACAACTCATGCTAAAAATTTGTACTAAGAAAATCGATTATAGCTATTAAATTTAAACTATGTGAAATACAAATCTGATTTAAACCTTGAAAGCCAATCAAAGTTTGCTCCTCGTCGTTGCTGTTCAAATCTCGGCGGATCGAAGTACAAGCGAGATAGAGTTTGAGACGGACTGATACACAATCCGATGTCTTTCCTCCCCCAGTCCACAGATGGAGATATTCTTGTTGGCCGCGATCGCTGCCTTGTCGACGATGTAGCCATACTGCTGACTGCAGTGCTGCTGGTTCGTTCCTCCTCGCTCCTCGCTCTCTGTCTCTGCAGTCCAAAGTCGAGCAGACTGACGTTGATCTGTTGACCTGCTGGTGCTTCCAACACCCACGGCTGAGTCTTTGTACCGCAGTTGAGCAGCGCGCTAGTCGATGAGGAAGAACGCATTATGTGCAGAGGGTTCGACGAGCAATACGCTGAGCCGATATCAGACAGTCCGATGGCCCGGCATCTGCCACTGTCCACGAGACTCTCCATCGCCCGCCAGGTCTCGAGCAAAGTCACGCCGCGGTCGTAAAGGATATTGCCGTTTTGATCCCGCGGATCCTGCTCGTCCCCCGGTTGAAACGCAAATGGAGTGTGAATGAGATAGAGATCCAGATAGTTGAGCCCAAGCCTGTCCAGACTCGCCTCGAAAGCCGGTTCGACGCGCTCAGGCCGATGATTGGTGTTCCACAACTTTGTGGTAACAAAGATGTCTTCACGCGCAATCCCTCCGGCGGCGAGTCCTGCCTGCAATGCCTCGCCCACCTCACGCTCATTGCGGTATCGTTCCGCACAATCGAAGTGTCGAAATCCAGCTTCCAGCGCGTCTCTGGTAGCACTGATCGTCGCGGCTGCATCCGGAATCAGGGTGCCAAAGCCGCCGGATGAATCCTGCGCGTCGAGGAGGCGGCCGTGCATGAGTTTGAGGTCGAGCAGGCTGAAGTATTCGGTAGTTACATTGCGGCTGGTGGTAACATTGCGCTCGATTGCGCGCCGCGCGGATGGTTTTCCGCGTCGAATATAGTCGTCGTAGCGTCCATTGAGCGGCAGAGCGTCAGTGAGCGCGGCTTTTTCGACACCGGGGATGCCTTTCATGCGGCTGCGATGGTTGCTGATAAACCTGAAAATATTGTTTAAAAGTTTGTCAATAGTGTCAAATTCAAATTTAATTTCTTTCCAAACTTCACAAGCTGCCGCTAGTTCTGGGCTCCATTTGCAAGCTGCACGAATAACATCACCACCTTCACGAGCAAGGTCACGACCTTCATTACGGGCTTGTACAAGCTTCAAGAGCAACACGGTTTGCTGCAGCACCAGGTGCGTTCCCCCAAGGGTGACCTAGAGTACCACCACCAAACTGAAGGCAAGCGTCATCCCCAAAGATTTCTACTAAGCAGGCATGTGCCATACGTGAATACCACCAGAAGCTACAGGCATAACACCAGGAAGAGAAACCCAGTCTTGGGTGAAGTAAATACCACGGCTTCTGTCTTTCTCAATGTAGTCATCACGCATCAAGTCAACAAATCCAAGAGTTACTTCACGTTCCCCTTCTAGTTTACCTACAACTGTACCTGAGTGAAGGTGGTCACCACCAGACATACGAAGAGCTTTAGCTAATACACGGAAGTGCATACCATGGTTTCTTTGACGGTCAATAACTGCGTGCATCGCACGGTGAATGTGAAGAAGAAGACCGTTGTCACGGCAATAGTGAGCTAAAGTTGTGTTTGCAGTGAAACCACCTGTTAAGTAGTCATGCATAACGATAGGTACACCTAAGTCTTTTGCACATTCCGCACGCTTCATCATTTCTTCACAGGTACCAGCAGTTGCATTTAGGTAATGACCTTTAATTTCACCCGTTTCAGCCTGAGATTTATAGATAGCTTCCGCCACAAAAGAAAACGGTCTCTCCAACGCATGAAAGGTTGAGAGTTTACGTTTTCATCATCTTTCGTAAAGTCTAAGACCACCACGAAACATTCATATACAGCACGACCATAGTTTTTAGCAGAAAGACCTAGTTTTGGTTTAATAGTACAACCTAAGAAGGCCACGACCATATTTGTTTAGTTTGTCACGTTCTACTTGGATACCATGAGGTGGTCCTTGGAAAGTTTTTACGTAAGCATGGTGGAATACGAAGATCTTCAAGACGCAAAGCACGAAGAGCTTTAAAACCAAAAACATTACCTACAATAGAAGTAAATAGGTTGGTTACCGAACCTTCTTCAAAAAGGTCTAAAGGATATGCTACATATGCAATGTATTGATTCTCTTCTCCCGCAACAGGCTCGATGTCATAGCAACGACCTTTATATCGATCAAGACTAGTTAATCCATCAGTCCAAACGGTAGTCCAAGTACCAGTTGAAGATTCCGCAGCAACTGCTGCACCAGCCTCTTCTGGTGGAACACCTGGTTGAGGAGTCATACGGAAAGCTGCTAAAATGTCGGTATCTTTTACTTGATAATCTGGAGTGTAGTAAGTTAATCGGTAATCTTTAACACCTGCTTTAAATCCAGCACCTGTTTTAGTTTCAGTTTGTGGAGCCATTTGTCACACATCAGTTTAAATTTTTGACGATCATACAATCTACCCGAGTCGTGTTCTCTATAAGTTTTATTTTTTAATGCTGTTAATACACTCATTATAACAGTAGTACTGCAGCACAATGGAAAGATCAATTAAATCGTACCTTTGTAATTATTATTTTTGTTAAAAACTTAAAATCTATAACTTTTTTTCTAGTTTGGACTTTGGGGCTTTTTGAACAAAACTGAGGTTTTGTGTACCTCTTTTCCGTTTTTTATAAAAACGGATGAACGAAGGGGTGTTCTATTTTTTCCTTTTCAATTGCTAAATGCTTTGTATGACTGACAATCTTTTTAAGCTGATTAAGTCAAGGCTATTCCCAGAATTTGTTGAAAGTAAGAAGCTTACGAAATTAAAGCAATGAGAAAGGCCCCCTCCAATACCATTGTCAATGAATCTTGATGATTTTGTGGGTTGCATCTTTCTTCGCTGTTGATACATCCATTTGCGGTAGCAAATGGATGTAAGAAGATGCTAATTAGGATTGTACGTTAGTACAATGACACTACAAAATGGTTTATAAAAGATGGCATCTCTAATGGCATGGATAACACCATCTCTGATGCCTATAAACATAATGTCATTACAATCTTAAACTTTTCGCGAGTAAACCAAACAACTAATAACTCGTTTAATTGTAATCCTATTGAGCGACGATCTACATTTCCTAACACCGATCCTATCAAGCTTCTTTGTTTAACAACAAGTGAGAAGGAACAGTCATTACATTTTTTATCGCTATAAGGGTACTGGTCAATTGTCTCGATTGTTTACGTTGTGACACGGAGATAGAGTCTTTTGGCTTACATTGATAACTTGGTATAGTCGTTTTTTGATTGTTTACCAAAATATGGCCATGAAGAATCAATTGGCGAGCATAGGATTGTGGTCCATCTTGAAACGTACACGACATTATCTAACCGCATCAACAATTGAAGAAGCAAGCCCACCAGTAGAACCTTTTGCCTTCCGTGATTCCTTCACATAACGGATAAGCTGCGATTCTGTTACCCCATAATTGAAACGTAATTTCTGTTTCTCTTGTAATCTAATGCCGTATTGAGACAACTTCTTTGGAGTTTTACCGTGTTGACCGGCAGGTGCTGGTTTCCTAGATCTTTTAGCAATACGCTGAGCCAGTAGATGAAAAAAAAAAAAAAGGTATAGT